>JAUXYP010000006.1 GCA_030694265.1 Sulfuricurvum sp. | reverse complement strand
CAACGTATTTGAGAAAGTCTCAAACCGTTTAACCTGCTTAGTTTTCAATGATCGCAAACTCAAACTCAATGCCTTAACTCAAGGCGTCTCATCGTTTGTGGAGGAGAATTATAGGGAAATATACCTTAGTTGTCAAGAGGTATTTGAAGGAATTTACGAGAAAGTGAAAATTAATCGCAATATGTTTAGTATGTAACCGAAACATAGCCTGTTTCTTTGGAAATAGTTATGCTTGCATTCCCATCTGTTTGATGCTGTAAAGTTATTATGCAGTCTAATGTCAATAAATTTGAATAAGGCGGAGTTGGATTAGATGACACCGAGTTAACATAAGGACGCCCTAGATTATCAAAAAAGAATTCAATCCATCCAGCATCACAAGTCGAAATTACATTTATAATGCCATAAGTATCGGTTAGATTCATTCTTTCATTATTTCTCACATCAGCAGGAGAATTACCAACATATAAATACTTTTTAGTTACTGGGTCTATTGCAGGTTCAGTATGAGTAGTTGTATCAATATTATTTTCCTTATCTGTATCATTAAATACCGCGTAATAATATGTATCAGGTGTTCCAGATTCATAAAATCGGATTCTCCAAAATTTTTTATACCATGTTGGATCAATAGGATCATATTTATCATCCACCATCGCGAGATGCTGTGTGTATCGAATATGATTAGCAACTTGTTGTGCTGCATCTTGTAAAGGATGACCTCTAAAATTTGGCATAGCCAGTACGGCTAAAATTCCTATAACAATGAGGACAAATACAAGTTCTAATAATGTAAAAGCAAATCGATTCATAAAATCACCTATAATAATATTAAGTAACAGTGATTATAACGAAAGTATTGAAGAAAAGAGAAAAAAGTTTTTAGCGGAGGTCTCTTCGCCCGCATAAGCGGGAGAAGTAATTAAATTTCGTCTGCGTATTCGACGTTGTAAAGAATATCGTCTGTTGGATGACGGTACATAGGCATTCCAAGACGTTTTTCGTCCAAAATATGTCCGATAAAACCAATTGAGCGACCAACAACGAAAAATGCATTAAGTGCACCTGCATCGATGAAGCCATCAATATCTGTCTCAGAATAACCAAGAGCGCGCCACATATCAACCATCAAGATACCGATAGTACCATCAACGTTCAAGATAAGGTTGTCTTTTTTAGACGTTGTCAATTTTTCTACTTCAAGAGCAAAATCAAGCAAAGGAGTGCTTGGGAAGTGCTCTGCTGCATATTTTTTCAAACCTGATACACGAAGGTCAGGGTTACGCACTGATTTGATACGGTGACCAATACCAGAAATAGTTTTGCCCTCTTTTTTCATGTAATCAATAAACTCAGCCGGGCTCATACCACGGTCATTCGCGTATTTGAAATATTTAGCTGCGTCATCAATCGCTCCACCGAAACGTGGTCCTATCGTCAAAAGACCGGTTACGAGTGAACTAATGACATCTTTACCCGCGCGAGCAGTTACTTTTGCATTATGTGCACCAGAAACGGCAGGACCGTGATCGGCAACGGTTTTGATAACCGTTTCAAGATAATCAGTAGCCCATTTTGGATAACGTTTTTTGAACCAAAGCAATGAGATAACATCACCGATTCCAAAACCTGTTTCCGGAGTAGCAACTGAACTGATTGGGTAACCAGCATAAGTTGCTTCATCACCACGGTCATCAGAAATAGTACAAATGAACTCTTTTTTACGACGTACTTTTGGTACTGTACGTAGTGCTGGCTCAACGATTTCTTTGATAATGCCTTCACTGGTGAGTTTTGCATACACATCTGCAATCGTTTTTGGAAGATCATTGAAACTTGCCGGTACAAACATACCGGCTTCTGCCATTGCTGTGTTTTTATAAGCTGCTGTTTCTGCATCTGCATTTGCACTTGCACCGGCGTGACCGAATTGTACTCCTGAACTAAAGTGCTTAGCAATTGTACCGATACACCATGCGATAATCGGTTTTTTGATCAAACCAGATTTTACCGCTTCGATTACTTTGTACTCTTCAGTACCCCCTACTTCGCCTAGCAATACCATATATTTAACTTCTGGGTTGCTTTCCATACGAAGAAGGTTATCGATAAATACAGAACCTACAAAACGGTCTCCACCGATTGCAACACCCTCTGCGATACCATCAGCATTAATAGCAATGATGTTTGAAAGTTCATTAAACAAACCACCTGAACGCGTTACAAGACCACATGAACCAGCACGGTGAAGTTTAGAGTTGATGATGTTTTCGATGGTTCCACCAACGTTTGCAATTTTAAATGCACCTGGAGCGATACCACCGACGGTTGCTGGTCCGATAACGATAACACCTGCATCACGAGCTGCTTGGTTCATCTTACGTGCAAGACGCTCTGGGATACCTTCTGCAGTTACCATTACTGATCGAAATTGACCTTTAATAGCGATCGCTTCCATAGTAACATCGTATGCTGTACGAAAAGAGGCAAAGTTCAAAAGAACATCTGCATTTGGGAATGCTGCTGCTGCTTCCGCAGTGTTACGGTAAACCGGGACCATGATCTCATCTGGACCATAGAAAAATTTCTCAAATTTGTTACCTGATGTTGGTGCTACGATAGCCGCAACAGACGGTTTTGTACGGTTGATTACATAGTCATAATCCAACATACGCTGAATTGCGCTTGCGTTGTTATTCCAGAAAATCGCTTGTGTATCTTTGGTAAATAAAGCACTCATACCTACTCCTTATTTCTCTAAAGCCATACGAACGATGTCAGTGACATGCGTTTCTGGCCCATAAACTTCGATATAAAGACCTAGACGATCCGCTGCCTCTTTGATATCTTTAAGACCTTTTTCATAGTTTGGTCCGCCACGACGTACATAGATACGTGTATTGTGAGCTTTCATGCGCTCTGCATACACTTCAAACGCTTGGATAATACCGGTAAAGGTTTTAGCAACGTCCGTAAAGTTTGCAATGGCACCACCAATGATAAGAATTTTATCACGACCTTTTGGGTCTTTATGACGTGTCATCAAATCAAGAACAGTTTCCGCATAGAATTGAGTTTCACCGGTAGTTGGTCCGCCTGAATATTCACCATAGTTAGCAAGATCAGAAACATTACCTGACAAATCAGCAATCGTATCAGCATACACAACTGATGCACCACCACCTGCAACCATCGTCCAAATACGGCCCATAGGGTTAAGGATAGTAAGTTTCAATGAAGCGCCTGATTTAGAGTCTGCCAAAGCAATCGCTTTTTCTTCTGGAGATTGATCTTCCATACCAAATGCTGTTGGAAACTCTGCACCACACCATGCATCACCCATCATGAAACCTGCTGTATCGTCAAGACGAGCAACAAGGTCAAGGATGTGCATATCATTGCCAACCATAACGATTGGATTAATCTCTAGGTATGCAAAATTTTGATCGCGATAAAATTTATAGAATTGCTCTGCAAATGCGATAAAACGTTCTTTGTTTTCTTCAGGAATTCCCGCAGGAACGTTTGAACGGATCAAGTGTTCTATGTTCGCATCGTCCATTGTGATTGGGATGGTTACTTCATTAACCTTTTCTTCCCATCCTTCTTCAACTTCCATACCGCCCTCAGCCGATAGATAAAGAACATCGTCTTCACCAACGGTCGTAGCAGAGATGTAATACTCTTGATCTTGAGAGTGGGGAGTAAACGGCTCAACGATAAAATGAGTCAATGTCCCTTTTTGTCCCGTAAGGAGAATGGTCTCGTGAGCGATTTTTTCATCAATCCATTTAGCAGCTTCTTCAAGCGTAACGTCACCTGGCTTGGCAGTTCGGAATAAAACAAGATCGTTTTTTCCACGTTTACCAAATAGCATGTCCGGTTTTGCAACCAATGCTTCTTGCTTCAACCATTCAAACCCATGCTCTTGTGCTTTTACACGTAGGTCATCACCACTTGTTACTAATACCGATTTGAAACCGTAGCGGAAACCGCTGAAGTAGTTTTCCCAATGTTTTGAGAAAATTGCTTTACCGTCGTATTCACGAATCGCTCTTTGAGCCATTGCAACTCCTTCGAAAAATCTTTTGGCGGTAATTATATCAAAGAGGAGCTATAGAATTACTCATAGGAACAGTTTCCCTATCAAGAAGAAAGCTAATTGCGTATTTTTGTAACATATATAACATAGATAGGACTTTTATTGTAACGAATAGTAACTTTATCAGATTGTTTTTTTGGATGTTCACTTAACACAAACCTATGACATTCTCCAATGCCATAAAAGCGTAATCTAAGTTGGACTCTATCATCATCCGTATGGACGCACTCTATGTCTTTCTGATGCAATTGCACTGACAATTCCTTGATTACGTGCATTGGATACGAGAAATGACGAGTGGGATCTTTTAGAAAACGGTAAAAATGCTGATTAAAAAAAACTGCCAATGTATTTACCACTAAGATAACGAGTGCTGTGTAAAATAAGAACTGATAGCGTTTACGAAACATCCTCAGTCGTATGCGGTAAGTATGAAAAAAAGTTTGTGCAGCCAACGGAAGAATAAGCATCAAAAAAGGGGCAAATGATTGTATCTCGACTCTCTGACGAAACGATAATATTATTGAAATTCCAAAAGCAACGGCACCTATCAACCACAATAAATCCCGTTCATTCGTAATAAAACGGCGATACATCACATAAAAGAGATACAAAAAAACGATCGGAGAAAAAATAGCCGCATATATTCCCAATGCATCTAAAAAATGGCCATGAGGAAACCCGCCGATATTAAGTCCCGATTCAGTGTATGCAATCAAACTCAAGATTCCACCAAATACAGCAAGAGAATATTTTTTAATCATTAGCCCATACAGCATTACCGCTACAAAAAGAGGAAAAAAAGAAGCATCAACCCATAGATATAAAGGCAGTAGTAAGTATGCATACGCTCCAAAGCGGAGAAAAAGATAAACGAATAAAAAGGTTAGTACTATTTTGATTCCTGCCGGATCTACAACGAGTGCAGCGCTGGTGATCCCTGGCAAAAGAACATAGATAAGCATTAACCACAGCCGATCCGTTTCCTTGACTAAATAAAAGCGACTAATGTTATATAGTAAAAAGAAAGCGATAATGTGAAGAGCAATCATAGGCAAACGAAGGGCTAAATCACTGTAAGGAAAACTATTGACAAAAAATTGAATGTAATAATGTAAAAAATTGCTGTCTGTATAAAGGATGACGGCTTCGTTATAACCGATCGAAAGACCGCCAATTTGAGCAACGAGCAATGCTGTATGCAGTGCTATGAGGAGGAAAAGAAGAACTGTCGTTCTCATAACTTTAGAAAATTATTGAGAATCTCATGACCAAATTCACTCATAATCGATTCAGGGTGAAACTGAACCCCATAAATCGGTTTTCCTTTGATCTCAAGTGCCATGATCTCATGATCGTCTTCACTATAGGCAGTGGGCACAATAGCCTCGGGAAGATTTTCTTGGCTCACAATCAAGGAATGATACCGTGTCGCCGTAAACATCTCCGGCAGTTTGTTAAAGATAGGCGTATTTCCCTGACGTAACATTTTGGAAGTTTTACCATGCATCATTTTATTCGCACGTACGACTTTCCCGCCAAAGACCTGAGCAATGCTCTGATGTCCCAAACAAATTCCAAGGATAGGGATCTTATCTGAAAAATATCGGATAGCTTCAAGAGTCACTCCTGCATCATCGGGTGTTGCAGGTCCTGGAGAGATAATCAACTTTTCAGGTTTGAGCGCTTCAATTTCCTTAACTGTCATCTCATCATTACGAATAATTTTAAGATCTGCCCCCAATTCAAGGCAATACTGAACAATGTTATAGGTGAAACTGTCATAATTATCAATCATTACTATCATGAATTTTTCCTCTTACCAAGCTTTTATCACGTTATACAAACTATCACGCTCAATGGGTGCAAATCCACTGTTCTTTATAAGTGAAACATACTCTTGAAGATTAATACCATGAGCACTTGCGGCACCTGCGGCTGAATTTATCGATTCTTTCTCAATCGTTCCATCTAAATCATTGGCTCCAAATTCTTGTGCTACAAGGGCTAAGTTCACCGTAGACGTTACCCAATACGCTTTCAAGTTAGGGACGTTATCTAAAACGATTCGGCTGATCGCCATTGTTTTAAGAATTTCATGTGCGGTAATAAATTCTTTAACATTTAAAAAATTATTCTCACTTTGATAAACAAGCGGAATAAAACAGTTAAATCCGCCCGTCATATCTTGAAGATCACGAATACGCATCATGTGGTCTACTCGATGAATACGCTCTTCAACGTGACCAAAAAGCATTGTCACATTGGACTTCATCCCTTTTTCATGCCACTTACGATGAATTTCCAACCATTGTTGAGAATTTACTTTTCCCTTACAGATGTAGTCGCGTACCGTTTCATCAAAGATTTCCGCGCCGCCACCGGGCATCGAATCTACACCATTGGCAATCATTAAATCTAAAATTTCATCATAGCTCTTGCCATATTCTTCGGCTAGAAAATGAACCTCAGCAGCTGTAAGTGCTTTGATGTGCAGCTGAGGATGGCGCTCTTTGATTTTTCGAAAAATTTCCAAATACCATTCCAATCCTGTTTCCGGATTATGGGCAGAAACGATATGCACTTCCGATATACCGCGCCCCGCGATATCATCGGTAATCGCCAAAATCTCTTCATGGCTCATGGTGTACGGTTTTGGATTCTTTCGACTCGCACTGTAAGCACAAAATTTACAGACGTCTTTACAAATATTGGTCGGATTAATATGACGATTAATATTGAAAAAAGTTCGTTTGCCGTGCAATGCCATGCGCCGTTCGTCTGCAAGCTCTCCAAGTGTAAATAAATCTAAATCATACAACTCTGTTGCTTCTTCTTGTGTCAAACGTTCGTTGCGTTTTACTTTCTCAATAATATCCATTGTAAAATCTTTATCACTTATTTTTTGACGCATTATAGCGAAAGAAATATGGATGTCCTTAAGCTAAATTGTGTGTTTAACGATCAACAGTCCAAGAGAACGGTGCAGTTTTTATTGGATTTTTTCGCACAAAAAAGAGCTTTGTCGGCACGATCCAAGATAGTGTCAAACGTATCGCCCATCTGGTGTATCGTAACTCCAACACTAATAGTCACATAAACACTTTGTCCAGAATACAACAGCTTACTTTGCTCGATTTTCGCACGAAGTTTATCGGCTATTGAAAAAGCTTGTGTCTCATCACACCGACTTAAAAGAACCGCAAATTCTTCCCCTCCGTAACGATAAATTTTATCGACGGTACGAATCATTGTTTTGACGGTTTGCGCTAAAAAATATAGAATTTTATCCCCCGCCAAATGACCGTGTTCTTCATTGATATATTTAAAGTTGTCCACATCAATCATGATTAGCACCATCGAAAGCTTTTTACTCTGCCCTGCTTCTATTACGGATTCCATATCATCCATAAATCCTTTTGCGTTTCCAACCTTCGTAAGCGGATCCGTTGACAAAGAAGAAAGCGCTTCTTGAAGATCGATGGTAAGGTCATTGATTTTTGATTGCGCTTTATCAAGTTCCTCAGATAAATTTTTGTTAAGCGCACTTAACCCCTCCGAAAAAATCTTATAATTTTCTAACGTATCTACGGGAACAGTATCGATGTATGTTTGCTGCTCTTGTGCCACGGAAGCAATATCGGCATGAGACTCTGTAAAAGACATTACCGAACGCTTTGCAATATCAAGATATTTAGTCATATCATCTTTCGAACTACTAACGACCTTCTGTTCTGAATCTTGCTGATCTTTACGTAATTCGGCATCCGCTATTTCCAAAAACAGTTTGTCAAAGAACTTCTTATAGTGTGCAGGATACGGAGGGATTTTCATAGAGCGAATCATCCCCATTACCTGATCATGGATGTCAAAAACTTTTTGATAGACAGTTGTGTTATTCATCCTACATGTCCCCTTATTATTTAGCCATTGTTATACCATTATATTACCTGATTATTTTTTATCCTCATAACTCTCCTCAAAAAAATCATTTTTCGCTACAATTAAATAAAAAGTAGCTGCTATGAGTATTGCCGAAGATATTGAAGACCTCATCGAGTCTAATGCCAGTGATTTTGAAATTTCAAAGCTGTTTAAAACGTTTATTTATGACTATAAAAATTCTCTTACCGATGTTTTTGAACGCAATCAAGGCAAAGACTTTTTAGTAACACACACCCGAACCTTAGACACCATTATAATTTTAATGTACAAAACCGTATTGCGTCGAATGTTTGGAAATTATCTCCCTATGCGCAGTAATATACCCATTGCTCTTATCGCTCTTGGAAGCTATGGACGAGAGCAGTTATGTGTTCACAGTGACATCGATCTGATGATCGTGTATGACAATGTTGATGGATATAACAGTTCAGCCATCATTGAAAAATTTCTCTACATCGCATGGGATTCAGGACTAAAACTTGGGCACCGTGTCCATGAAAGCAATGATTTGCTCAAAGCGTCACGTGAAGACATCACGATTAAAACCGCTTTTATGGAATCTCGTCTGATTGTCGGTTCTCCGTTCACCTGGAATGCTGTTCAAAATCGCCTGATTCAAATCCGTCATGATGACCCCAGAACATACGTCTTAGCAAAAATAGAGGAAGCTAACATCCGCCGCTCAAAATATCCTTTTGCAATGCAGCCCAATATTAAAGAAGGTGTTGGAGGATTGCGTGATTCTCAATTACTTTATTGGATTGCCAAAACAGTGTATGGCGTAGGTACTCTCAAAGAACTGACCGGCATACTTTTCGATGAAGAACAATACCGAGAATATCGTATAGCCCTAGAACTGCTCTTCCGTGTTCGCAGTGCATTGCATCTTCTCACAGGAAAACAACAAGATCAGCTGGTGCTTGAGTACATGCCACGCATTGCGAGGATGCTTGGATTCACAGATGAACGCCGTTTAATAACCAAACTTCTAGAAGCGCAGTGGCGTATCAATAATTTCACCCAAATTTATGTCAAAAAAATGGCACGTATTTATTTAATTGACGCATCGCAGACAGCCAAGCTCCGTACCTCACGTATACGCAAAGGCTTTTATGCTATGGATAACACCCTGTATGCGTCCTACAATTTGCCTACTCCACCCATTGATACCTTATTGGATATTTTAATCAATTTAGAAGACCAAGAATGGGAATTTGATTCAAGTGTGCTGTTTCATTTCACCTATACACCTATTAAACACCCGCTCAAACCAAAAACGCATACTCTGATACGGAAACTGTTCGAACGTGATCATCTGTATGTCGTTCTTAAACTTTTCTATGATGCAGGAATATTACATCAACTCATTGGTGCTTTCAAAAAAGTGCTTCATCTACCACAATTTGACGGTTATCACCATTATCCTGTTGATTTTCATTCCATCAAATGTATTCAAGCGCTTGAATCTATTAATGATGTTTATGTTGATAAGCTGTACAAACCGTTAAGTCTCTCCGACAAGATGCTACTTAAAGCTGTCATATTACTTCATGATACAGGTAAAGGGCGTAAACAAGATCACAGTGAAGTAGGCACAAAACTCATTATTCCTTTTCTAAAAAGCCTAAAATTACCGCCGGCTCAATATGAGCGTGCTGCATTGTTGGTACGTCATCATGTCACCATGAGTAATGTCGCGTATCGTGAAAACATCTACAATGAAAAAACTCTCTATCAATTCATGGCTAAAATAAAAACACCTGAAAACCTCAAACTACTGTACATCCTCACCTATGCAGATATTAACGGTGTAGGTCCGGGAACGTATACCAGTTTTGGAGCCAATTTACTTCATGAACTGTATGAAGCATCCCTCGAAATTTCTTCTCAAAACGATCGCCTTACCGATGCTGTAAAACGACAACAAAAAGAACGTAAGCTCACCGTTCATCTAGATTTTTCTCTCCTTAACCGTAGTGAGCAAAAAAAAGTGCTCTCAATAGAATCGAATTTATTCTTTTTCAAGCACACCACCAGTCAAATCATCAATATTTCCAAAGAAGCGTTTGGATGCCAAACGTTCACCTATACACTTAATATTGACAGAGGTCTTGTTATTCATATTTTTCGCAAAATTCCTCTCAACTTGGGGTATCTCTTAGGAAAACTTAGTTATCTCGATGTGGCATCTATGGATATCTTTACCCTCTTTGACGGAATCAAATATTTTAAAATAGAATTTTTACAACACCCCAGTGAAGAGAACCTAGATGATATCAAAATTGTTATCGAAGATGCATTCGATATGTCCAAAAAATTAGACCTTCCAAAACCCATCATAAAACCCAAAGAGATTACACTCGATTGCGATCACTCCATCAATTACGCACAACTTAATCTTAATACTACCAATCAGCGCGGATTATTAGCCTATTTTGTCCAATTATTTGACGAAGCCAACATTAATATCGCCACTGCCAAGATTCATACGAATAAAAACATGGCACGGGACCACTTCTTAATAGAAAAACAAAACAGGATGTGCGATAATGCACGCCAAATAATTGCCAAATTGGTAGGAGAATAAATATGTGCGGAATCGTTGGATATGTTGGAAAAAAGCCCGTTAAACAAATTTTGATTGATGGGCTTCGCGAGTTAGAATATCGCGGCTACGATTCTGCAGGTATTGCCGTATTGCAAAACCATCAATTTTCTCTTTTTAAAGCCGTCGGAAAACTAATCAATCTCGAAGAAAAAGCGCAAGGCTTTGAAACGCAAGGGTTTTCAGTGGGTATCGGGCATACACGCTGGGCCACCCATGGCAAGCCAACAGAACTCAATGCCCATCCTCATCTTGGTAAAAACTCTTATGTTGTTCATAACGGTATTATCGAAAACTACCAAGAACTCAAGACTATGCTCTCAAGTCATGGGGTTCAATTCTTGAGTCAAACCGATACCGAAGTCATTGTCCATCTTTTCGAATTTAATCTTAAAACTGCTGCAACACCTTTTGAAGCATTTACCCAAACACTCCATGAACTCTCCGGCGCTTACGCTATATTATTGGTTAATGCTTCTGTTAATGACACTATCTATTTTGCCAAACACGGTTCACCAATGATTATCGGACGTAACGCTGAGGGAGAAACTCTTTTTGGTTCCTCTGATGCTGCTATGATTGGAAAATGCCACGAAGTCATCTACCTCGAAGATGGGCACTATGGCTATGCTTCAAGTGATGGCATCTCTCTTTTTGATGATAAAAACCTTCCGGTCAACCTTCAGTTTACCCCATTAAGTGAAAACAAGCTTTCTGCTCAAAAAGAAGGGTATCGCTTTTTCATGGAAAAAGAAATTTATGAACAAAGCACTGTTCTATCCGATACGTTACTTGGGCGATTGAGAGATGAAAGTATTAATTTCGAAGAGTTAGACCCCAAACTCTTTGACGGGATTAATGAAATCAAACTCTGCGCATGCGGAACAAGCTACCATGCAGCACTAAGTGCCAGCTATCTACTAGAACGTCATGCCAAAATCCGTACTTCCGTTGAAATTGCCAGTGAGTTTCGATATCGAGAGCCATTTTTAACTCCCGATACACTGTTCGTTGTCATCAGTCAAAGCGGAGAGACAGCCGATACCTTGGAAAGTCTCAAGATGGCTAAAAAGTTTGGCCTGAAAACAATGGTTATTTGTAACGTAGACAACTCATCCATGGTTCGTCTAGCAGATGCCAGTATCCTCACTCGTGCCGGTATTGAAAAAGGGGTAGCATCTACCAAAGCCTTCGCAACCCAAGTATGTGTATTATGGATGCTGAGCTTATTTTTAGCCACTGAACGTAAAACACTGGAAACTGTAGAGATCAAACGCCAAATTCATCTTTTACGCTTGCTTCCATCGACGGTAGCTGTTGATCCAGAATTACATGAGCAATTACGCCGTCTTAGTAAACGCTATTTACACGGGCATGGATTCTTCTTTATTGGACGTGATGTTTTCTTCCCCCTTGCTCTTGAGGGAGCACTCAAACTCAAAGAGATCAGTTATCTTCATGCCGAAGGATATCCAAGCGGAGAGATGAAGCACGGTCCTATAGCTCTAGCCGATCCTGAGCTCTTTACCATTGCACTGCTTCCACAACATAAACTCTATGAAAAGACTAAAAGTAATATAGAAGAGCTCAGTGCACGCGACTCTACGATCTGTTCTATCAGCCCATTGGACTTTGATAAAGCTGATGATCATATCCGTACCAAAGCAACGGAAGATTATATGTTAGAATTTTTTGAAATGATGGTTGTTTTACAACTTCTTTCAATGGAGATTGCAATCCGGTTGGGTAATGATGTTGATATGCCACGAAATCTTGCTAAAAGTGTTACTGTAGAGTAGCATTTTTACAAAAAAGTTACTTTTTTTAAACAAATTTAACCTCTATTTAGATAACCTTATTTTTTAGTTTAATATAATTAATACGAATTACCATAAGGAAATCATCACGTATGAAAACCAATCACAAAATTCTTTTTATTGTTGCCCTTATGCTTATCGGGCTTGCCATTGCTACCATCACAAACGTTGCCCTTAACTTTCGTGAATACGGCTATAGTAATGCCATTGAAAAATCACAAATGACCGCCGAGATCGTTCGAGATGGATTAACTGCCCACATGGTGAATGGAGTGATGGATAAACGTCAATTTTTCCTATCCAAGATTTCAAATCTCAAGAACGTACAATCACTATGGATTGTTAGATCAGACAATGTGATCGCCCAACATGGTATGGGAATACCAAATGAACATCCCAGAGATGCTATTGATAGAAAAGTCCTCAAAGATGGATTGTCTGCCCAACAAATAACCGAAGATTCCAAAAATGCAGTTTTACGGGTCACTATTCCTTATATCGCGTCTGCCAATGACAATCCAAATTGTCTAAGCTGTCACAACGCACAAGAAGGAGATGTATTAGGTGCCATAAGTATGGAATTCAATATCAATGATGTTCGTCAAACAGGTGCCATGACCATTGCTAAAATTTTCGGTATTAATCTTCTCTTTTTGATTGTTGCACTGTGGGTTACTAACCATTACTTTAAACCTTATATCCATTTACTCGAAAATCTACAGCAAGGAATAAAACGCGCACGTACCGGAGATTTTTCCTATCGTTTTCAAACAACGCTTAAAGATGCCGGAAGTGAAGTAGCCGAACAAATGAATACCCTCTTTGAAAAAATGGAAGAGACCTTTGCAGGAATTAGAGACAATCTTAGTACTTTTATGTCTCGTTCAAATATTTCCTGCACTGATCCTCTTAATTCCACTGGAGCCATTATCAAAGAGCTCTCTGATGTCTATAAATTCAAAAAAACCATTGAACTTGACAGCAGTAAAGAAGCTATTTATGATCGATTTATCTACGTGCTCAAAGAACGATTTAAGTTCAGCCATTTTGCACTGTATGAAGTAGAAAAGAAGAGTAAAGAGCGTAAGCTCATCTACATTACGGATCACAAAAGCTTCTGCCTTCCAATTGTCGATCAAGATGCTGTAGAGTGCCGTGCCTATCGTACTAATAGCGATATTTATTCAACCGATTTTCCAAATGTATGCCAAAATTGTTCTGTTGACCACAAAGAATATACGTGTATTCCTTTCAATGTTAATGATGACTTGGCTCTAATCCTCTCATACTCCGCAAAAGAAACGGCAACGATAGAAGCACTCAATCTCGTCTTACCTAGTATCAAAAATTATTTTGAAGCGGCAAAAGCTGTTATTGAGAGTAGAACCCTCATGGATAAACTTCGTGATTCTTCACTACGGGATGGAGCGACACATCTCTACAATCGCCGATTCTTGGAAGAATTTATTGATAAAACTGCTGAACAGGCATTACGTTCTCACCTTTCTTACTCAATTCTTATGATTGATATTGACTATTTCAAAATGGTGAATGATACGTATGGACATGATTCAGGTGATATCGTCATAAAATCATTGGCCGAAATTTTACAACAAACTGTCAGAAAAGCGGATCTCCCGATCCGTTATGGCGGTGAAGAATTTCTGGTCTTATTACACAATACAACGCCAGAGGGTGCACTCCAGGTTGCCCAAAAAATTCGTACTAATTTTGCTACTAAAAAATATCAGTTTGGCAGTGACACCATTGAAAAAACTTTGAGTATCGGAATTTCTCATTTTCCTAGCGATGCTGATTCAATCTGGAAAGTTATCAAATTCGCTGACCTTGCTCTTTATGAGGCGAAGCACACAGGACGTAATCGTGTCATCGAATTCGAACCAAGACTCTTCTCCGGCGGAGATGCTTTCTAGCTCTTAAAAGCACCATTCCACGCTCTATGGAGTGTGGAATCAATCTCCTTATTCTCCTTAACTCACACTCACTTCTTTACTACATTCATGATACTTCTATGTATACAAGTAATATTGCATTAACGCAGAACAATGTGAAGATGCATATAAGATAAGAGTACAGAGGAAAAAGCAAGTGTACCACTAAGGAAACTAGCTCCTTAGCGTCTATATATTAATTAGATTCTAGCAGTCTTGTATGAAATTTAACACTTAAATTTCCACCCTCGCGTTTTGCTTCATTCATAGCCAAACGTGCATACGCTAGACACTGTGCAATATCCTTGTGCTGCTGAGGAAATACAGCTGTACCAATTCTCATCGTCTTGATAAAACCGCTTGCATGTGCCTTCAATTTTTTATTGGCAAAAAGTGCCCGTATTTTTTCCCCAACATTATTGACATGTAGCGGATCACAGTCATACAGTAAAACTGCAAACTCATCCCCTGAGAGACGTGCGATAACATCACTTTCACGCAATGAATCCAAAAGTGTTCGTCCAATAATACGAATTGTTTCATCTCCCACTTTTTCCCCGTATACGTCATTAATCGTTGTAAAATCATCCACATTTAAAATCATAACACCGTACGGGATTGCCGTGCGCTTGGATTCTTTTACGATCATAAACATACGTTCTAACAAAAAGTTCTTAGTGTACAAGCCACTAAGAGGATCAATACGCTGTAATTTTTCTATATCCTCACGCATTTGATGATGCGCAATTTCTCCTCGAATGGCATGAAGCGTTTCATCCACCATATGAGTACCTGCACGAATACCATTCAGCATATTCTTTTTATCACTTACCATGGATACAACAAATGTAGATGCACTGTTAATCGTATAAGGAACACATACATAATGTTCATTCGGAGTGATCATTTTAGGACAGATGCCATCTGGCATAGATGAATCAACTGTTTCACCTGTTCGCGCTGCTCGGCATCCGCTTTGCGCATCGCATAAAATTGCTTTCTTTTCATATACTATTTTGGTTTCTTGGGAAAGAGGATTATAGGTAATCAAATTAACATCATCTATTTTAAATTTATCTGAAAAATGGTGTGCAATATGAACATATGCTTCATTAGCATTAGCATCACGATGAAGTGTATGTGTAAAACCAGCGATATCACTCAAACGTGCGCTTCCATCACTTAAAGCTTCAAGAGGGTCATCCACACTATCCATATGAACGATTCCTGATAAATTTTCTTGTATGGTTTCTAACGATGTTTGAAATTTTTCTATCAATGTATTTAATGCTCTAGCATCATGATCATCACTCAATTCCTCCGGAACACGAGCGCTTAAATCTCCATGCTGTGCCAATCGTGCACATCTACCCATTGCCTCAAAGCGATCAAAATAGATAAGGACTTTTTTGTACAGAAAAAAGACCATTCCACCAAAAAGGACCACCAATAGCAAAGAGCCGATAATTATATTTCGATAACTCAAAGCCTTTAAATCATTCGTCTTCATTTCAATAGAAATCACCCCAAGGGTATCACCTGCTTTAACATCATGACAGCTCAGACAATCAAGTTTTCCATTGATAGTTGCTTTATACGGCATTGATAAACGTACAGTGGCATCTTCAAATATCCCTCCGGTACTTTCTATAACCGTTTCACCACTCTCAAGAACTGATTTGTCAATTCCATCACGAGCATCTTCTGCAAATGGACCTTTTCCATACTGATGGGATACTTTTGAAGAACGTACTAACCACAGCTGTTTCATATTTTCTAAAGAAGTAACTTGATGAATAAAAGCATCACGCTGATCCATTGTTCCAGAAACCATATGCGCTGTAAGTCCTGCTTCGATAACCTTAGCAGTTGCTAACGCCTGTGATTCAGCACTTTTTGCCGATGCATGACGTAAATCAACAATGCTATTGTAAAAAATTGCAACAAATAAAAGTAATAAGGAAGAGAACAAGAGGAGAGAAATTTTAGTTTTTAATTTCATAAATAATTACCCTTCATAAAGAAGGGTAGATTATAAACGTTTTAAAATAAATTTTGGGTAAAACCTTAGTGACACCCACATCCAGTACCACAACTTCCGCCGCTTGAAGCTGGAGCTTCTTGCTTTGGAGCCGCCGCAGTAGAACATGCAGATACCCCCGGAGGTGTATTTGGCTGAATTGCCTGATTATCAACTCCGCCCTCTGCATTGATTTTTTCAATCGCGGCCCAGATATCTTCTGCCGCTTTCATATAGCGTTTTGCAGTCTCAGAAGTTGGTGCACAATAGGTAACTGGCTTACCTTCATCCCCACCCGTACGAATAGACGGTTCAATAGGAATTTGTGCCAAAATAGTCGTATCAAACTCTTTTGCCATCGCTTCCGATGTCCCTTTACCGAAGATATCATACTCAACACCGGTATCCGGAGCGATAAATCCAGACATATTCTCAACAACACCCGCAATCGGAATGTGTAATTTCTTAAACATATCCAAACTACGACGTGAATCATCCAATGCAACTTTTTGTGGCGTTGTTACAGTAACACCCACAGTAACTGGCACACCTTGAGCCAATGTCAACTGTGCATCACCCGTGCCCGGAGGCATATCGATAACCAAACAATCCAAATCAGACCACATAATATCGCGCAAGAACTGTTCAATGGCTTTCATGATCATCGCTCCACGCCAGATGAGAGATTGTCCCTCTTCCATCAGTGAACCCATAGACATCATTTCAACACCGTAGGCTTTAATTGGAAGGACTTTATTCCCAACCACTTCTGGCTTCATCCCTTCAACACCTAACATTCTTGGGATATTAGGCCCATAGATATCTGCATCCAAAAGACCTACTTTTTTCCCTTGCATAGCAAGTGCGATAGCCAAGTTAACAGAGGTTGTTGATTTTCCAACGCCGCCCTTACCTGAACTGACCATAATGAAATTTTTTACTTGTGGTGCGAGATTTTTGCCTTTTGAAGAGCTTTCTCTTGGCATTTTTGGTGCTTGAACATTGATAATAACATCCGATGCTCCTGCAAGCTTAAGCTCATCAGTAGCCTCTGTTGTAATCTGATGCGCTACTTCCGGTGCGCTTGAGGTAATATCAATGGTAATATTGACGTTTTTACCCTCAATCTTGATCTCTTTTACAAATCCAAATGCAACAATATCCTTCGTAAATCCAGGATAGGTTACTTTTGATAATGCTGATTTTACAATTTCTTCTGTCATTTTTATTTCCTTTTATTTATTACACCAAAGGAGCAAAGCCCCGTTGACTACGCTAACGCTATGTTTACCTCAGCGGTAAGCTCATTTACTTAGTGGACTAACGCAGCATTCTGCTCTTCAGCTGCTATCCAAGCCATAGACTCTGGATTATCCATAATCTGTTGTGTAATTTTGTAACTGCAAAACTTCGGTCCGCACATGGAACAAAACTCCGCATCTTTAAAAACATCCTGTGGCAATGTTTCATCATGGTACTCGCGAGCACGCTCTGAATCCAGTGAAAGTTCAAACTGCTTATTCCAATCAAAGGCATAACGGGCATCACTCATCTCATCATCAATATCACGTGCACCTTTACGTCCACGTGCAATATCCGCAGCATGAGCCGCGATCTTATACGCAATAATCCCATTACGAACATCTTCTGCATTCGGCAACCCTAAGTGCTCTTTTGGCGTAACATAACACAGCATAGAAGCTCCATGCCATCCACCCACAGCCGCACCGATAGCAGAACTGATATGATCATATCCCGCTGCAATATCCGTTACAAGTGGTCCTAGAATATAAAACGGTGCTTCATGACAATATTCACGCTGAATTTTCATATTACGTTCGATTTGATTGAGTGGAACGTGTCCCGGACCCTCGATCATAACCTGTACATTTTTTTCCCATGCACGTAGCGTCAATTCTCCCAACACTTTAAGCTCGCTGAGCTGCGCATCGTCTGATGCATCCGCCAAACAACCTGGGCGAAGTGAGTCTCCAAGAGACAAAGAAACATCATAGCGTGCACAAATGTCCAAGATATCATCAAACGCTGTAAAGAATGGATTTTCACGATGGTAATGCATCATCCATGCTGCCATGAGGGACCCGCCACGACTGACGATTCCCATTTTACGCTTTGCTACTTTTGGCATTGTAGAGAGTAAGAATCCAGCATGAATTGTGAAATAACTCACACCCTGCTGTGCCTGACGCTCTAAAACTTCGAGCATTTTTTCGATACTCATATCTTCGATTTTATTACCTACATCGTGCAAAATCTGATAAATCGGCACTGTACCGATAGGAATTTTTGAGTTACCAATTACCGCACGGCGAATCTCATCCAAATCTCCACCTGTTGAGAGATCCATTGCCGTATCGGCTTTATAATGTTGAGAAACTTGAATTTTCTCAATTTCACCCTGCACATCAGATGCGATTGCCGATGAACCAATATTTGCATTAATTTTACAACGAACCGCAATTCCAATGGCCATTGGCTCAAGGTTCGCATGCTTGACGTTAGCCGGGATAATCAGTCTACCACGGGCTATTTCACTGCGGATTAGTTCAGGATCCAGATCTTCTATCTTTGCTATGTACTCCATCTCTTCTGTGATAATGCCTTGTTTGGCATAATACATTTGAGTGGGAGAAGCGTCGTTTTGTCGTTTAGCGACCCATTCGGTTCTCATGTTCTCTCCTTGGTCTTGCATAAAGCTGTAGTGGACTTATAAATAATACCCCCTAAAAGGGTCTTATCGGTTTCAATGTATATTAAAAAATTCAAGAATTTTTAGGAAAACTTTTTTGCCTTGCATAACGTTCTTGCTATCTTTAGAATTTAACATAAACAAGATAAAAAAAAGCTTTTCAAGTGTATAATTTCGTAACAGTATGTAAAAAAATAGGATATATTTTGTCTGATTTGACACTTATTCTTCTCGCAGCAGGTAATTCTAGTCGTTTCAAGATCCCTGTTAAAAAACAATGGCTTCGAATCGGTCACGATCCACTTTGGTTATTTGTTACTAATCGTATCATAAAGATGTTCCCATTTGCTAACGTTATTGTCGTTGCTCATCCTGATGAAGTCCCCTTTATGCAGCAACTGTGTGATGTTACCATTGTCGCTGGAGGAGAAACCCGCCAACACTCTTTACGTAATGCATTGGCACACGTGAATACTCCTTATGTACTTGTCAATGATATTGCAAGAGCCTGTATTGATCCTGATCTTTTAACGCGTCTGATCAACGCTAAAGAGTGCGCCGACTGTATCGTACCGACACTAAGTATCAATGATACCATTGTGTATGGCGATGAAACCATTGCCCGTGAGTCCGTCAAACGGGTTCAAACACCTCAACTCTCCCGTACTGAGATGTTACGTACGGCTCTCGATACACCCTATGATTATACGGATGAGAGCAGTGCCATTGTGGCATACGGGGGAACGCGTTATTATGTAGAAGGTGACATTCGTGCCGATAAAATCACTCGAATCGATGATCTTGCAGCACTTGAGTGTTTAGGTGCTCCATCGCTCATGAGCTTTACCGGTAATGGATTTGACGTGCACCCTTTTGAAGAGGGGAAACAGATGGTTTTAGGAGGCATTGACATTGAGTCTCCTTATGGGTTCAAAGCGCACAGTGATGGTGATGTTGTCATTCATGCCCTCATCGATGCCCTTTTGGGCGCTGCGTGTATGGGTGATATTGGAATGCTTTTTCCTGACACCGATAACAACTATAAAAATATCGACTCCAAATTGCTATTAAAGCGGTGTGTTGAAAAAATTCATCATTTTGGATTTGTGATTGCGCATGCAGATATCACCATCATCGCCCAAGTGCCAAAAATAAGCCCGTATAAAGAACAAATGCGCAAGACACTGGCACCACTGATGGATCTTAGCCCATCACGGTTAAATATTAAAGCGACCACAACAGAGCACTTAGGGTTCATTGGACGTGAAGAAGGAGTGGGGGTAATAGCTACCGCTTCGTTACACTATTTTGATTGGATAAACGGATGAATGTATTAATTGTTGAAAATGAGATTTATCTCGCACAGAGTATTGCTTCCAAACTCAGTGACTTAAGCCATAACTGTGATATTAGCAGTTCAACCAAAGAAGCACTAAAGGGGGTTCCTTACGATGTCGTTCTTCTCTCAACCAATATCAGCGGACATGATATTTATCCCGTCATCGAAGCATACAAAGACGCTGTTGTAATCTTAATGGTGTCGTATGTCAGCAATGATACCGTTTCCAAACCGCTAGCCGCAGGTGCTAAAGATTACATTCTCAAACCCTTTATGATCGAAGAACTTATCCGTAAAATTCAACATTTTCAGAACCACGAACGACTACGCCGCCAAAATCAGACACACGAACGCTATTTAGCCCACATGTTCAACGGCATCAAAATCGAGGAAGATTTCGATAAAACAGAGCTTCCCGTGATGATTTGCAGCGGATACCAAAAATATGCCGATGCTTTTGCCTTTCGTTATGCTCAGCACAAAAATAAAACTCTTCAATTTATTTCATTGGGATCAAGCAAGGCATTACAAGACATCATTGCATTGCCAATACACAGCATTCTCTATCTTACTGATTTTCAAAATTTCAAAAAGAGTGACCATAAAACGTTATTTGAAGTGTTGGAAAAACGCCAATGTATCATTTCCAGCACCGACTACATTGATCATGCTCCCTTTCGTATGATTGAAGTAAAGAGTGAAAATCATTTATTTGATCAAGGTGAGATTTTGCCGATTGAAGAATACGTTAAATACATTATGCTTAATTTTCAAAACCGTTTTCCAGATACGGAACTGTCAAAAAAACTAGGTATTTCACGAAAAAGCTTATGGGAGAAAAGAAAAAAATATGGCATCGTCAAGAAAAAATAGAGCCCTACATATTGATAAAGAGGCCCTTTCTGCTCTCGCATTACTCAAATCGGGTATCCTTTCTCCCGTAAAAGAGCTCATGAACGAAGCGCAATGTACTTACGTACTTCAAAACGGTATGTTTGATGGAAGTACATTTCCATTTCCTCTCATTCTTTCCCCCAGCGGTAAAACCAATGAAACTGTTCTCTTAAGCACACAAAAGGGGGAAGTTCTCAATCTTGTATGCGATCGAGAAGTTGTAGGTCAAATTTCTGTAGACGAAGTTTTTGCTATTGATCCTTCTGAGCGTTTGCGTCAAATATATGGAACTGAAGACCTCTCTCATCCAGGTGTAAATGCCACCTATAAACGACTTGGTAGATACGCTATATGCGGCGATTACACTATTGATATAACGTCTATAACTTCTATACGCCAAACTATCAAGAATGCCCAGGATCAAATAGCAGCTAAGCATACAACTGCTATTTTCATGGCAGCAAATCCTTTACACCGTGCCCATGAGCGTCTTATTCGACAAAGTTTAGAGCGTACCGATCTCATTGTAATTTTCTTATTAAAACCCTATAACAGCACGGATTTGAGCTATGAATTACGGCATGAAGTTCTTCAGTTCTTTATTAAAAACTATCTCCCTTACAGCCGTGTAATCGTAGTCCCTTTGGAAAACAGTTATATTTTTGCCGGAAGCAATGAAGTCATTTTAGATGCCATTGTGGCAAAAAATTATGGATGTGATCGCCTTATGATCGGACAAAATCATGCTGGAATTGGAATGTATTATGATCGAAATGCCAACAAATCAGTCATTGATCGGATGAAAGGCATTGACATTGAAGTCTCAATGTCCAGTGAATACGTTTACTGTAATCTGTGCAAAACACTTGTCAGTATTCAAACCTGCCCTCACGGACACCACCACCACATCTCCTACCACTCCGAATCAATACTTGAATTAATGAAACAAGGCCTTTTACCGCCTGCCGTACTTGTACGGAAGGAAATATCATCCCTTATTGTTTCCTCTTTATATCCGAATAGATTTAAAAACTTGGCGAAACTCTATTACGATATTATGCCTGTCAATGGACTGCTCGAAGAGCACAGCGAAAAAGATTTTTATGTGGAACTCATGAATCTCTATCAAACCACCTCTCTCAACTAAGGCACACCTGTGAAACTAAATTGGTTTTTTCTCACTCTCTTCTATAGCGGCCATTCACCAAAAGCCCCCGGAACAGTAGGTACGCTTGTTTCTCTTCCAATAGGGATTGCGGTTTTAATTTTATTAGGGCCACAGACCCTGTTTTTACTCACATTGCTTATCACCCTTGTTGCCATCAAAAGCATTGACCGCTACGAAGCGAAAAGCGGTATTCATGACAATCAAAAAATTGTCATCGATGAACTGGTGGGAATGTGGTTCGCCCTCTCTATTGCCCCGGGGATCATGTTTACTTTGGGCGATTTGTCTGTACTTGGCAATGGAATTGCTGTACAAATTGCACTCAGCTTTATCTTTTTCCGTATTTATGACATCAAAAAACCGTCTATTATCGGACGTATCGATCGTGAAGCAAAAGGGGGATGGGGTGTTATGGGAGATGATATTATTGCTGGTTTTGCCGCAGGTCTATCATCAGCACTGATATGGCAGGCTTTTCTCAAACTATCAGCTTTTTAAGCCATAATCCGATTTCTTCCTGCATTTTTAGCAGCGTAAAGTTTCTCATCGGCCCGATGAAATAAATCGTCCGCTTCTTCAACAGGATTAAACTCAGCCACACCGATAGAACAGGTTAAATACTTAACGGTTGCGAAGGAATTCACTTCTATTCTCTGACGCAACGCTTCTGCCATCTTGATGGCTGATGGCAATGGCGTATCCGGGAGGAGAATCATAAACTCCTCCCCTCCCCATCTCGCGACTACATCGCTTTTACGAATTTGCATACGCAGTAATGTACTCAGCGCTTTTAGAACTTCATCTCCTACCAAATGCCCAAACCTGTCATTGATGTGTTTAAAATGGTCAATGTCCAGCAGTAGAATGGAGAGCGGTCTTTTATACCGACGCGATACGGAAAGGGAATATTCCAATATCTTGTCAAATTCAAAACGATTCGCTACCTGCGTCAATCTGTCCAATGTCGCCAACTCATTAAGTTGAGTAATATCACTAAACACAACAACATAACGAAGCTGCCTATCATATTTCATCATTTGAGCGTCAACAGTAAATATCGATGTTTTCCCATTCACTGTTATTCTGGCTTTATGCTCCATCTCTTTATGAGCTAAGAGATACTCAGTCCATAACATCCCATCCATTTCCGGCTGTAAATAGTTTTCAGTCTCTGTAGTTTCAAATAGATAACAAATACATTCATGGTCTTTACGGAAATCATCCAAATTTTTATATTGCAGAAAATCATAAAAAGCATTATTGACATAAATAATATTCTTTCCATTTGTTACAACAATGATATTTTTTTGAGAATTCAAAATTGTAGCAACGTATTCCTCTTGAAAATTCATTTTTTTCATAATACGATCAAAAACAACTTCTAATGTTGCTACTAATACTGCTATAATTAAAAAGGTCAGGAATATGCTCCCTACTATGACTTGCATCTCTTCTTTATATACACTGCTTACATCGTGAAAACATAGCAACATGCCAGCAGGATTATGATCATTATTTTGCACATATATTTGAAAAACATCATACTCTTTATTTCCTACCGTTATAAGACGCCCAGTAAAATCAGGATTGTCTTTCACAAAAGCTTCAACCAATGGAACGTGATTCGGGCCTAAATGACTAAAGCGATATCCATTGTATGAAACCGGGTATTTTAAGACATCTGCTGCTGCCATATGCGTCTCATGAAGCATAAAAAGGGTGTCTATTTTATTTGACTTATAAAGCTTGCTCATTATATAATCAGGATCAACTCCAAATTCAAGAGCCCCAATATACTTACTGTTTTCAATAAAAGGAACTACTATACGATAAGCAATCCCTTCGATTCCTCCCTCGAATCCTCTCTGTATTTCATGTGACTTATGTACTTTTTGCAGCATTGGACGACGTGATGCGATATCATCACCAAAAACCTCTTTACGGTGCATTCGTAAGATAGATTTTCCATCTGGGGCATGAAACTGCATAAGCATAAGATAAGGATTTTCTTCACGAAGGGTTTTATAGCGTGGGAGAGTCAGATTGTAAAGCTTCTCTCTATCTCTATTGAGCATTGCTTCTTCTACGTCTTCAGAACGAAGATTCGAATAAGCCCTATACGTATAGAAATATTCAATATCCTCTGTGATAAGATCGTATGTATCTTTAACGTCTTTAGCTACGGCTTGTTTATGTTCATCTGAACGCTGATTTTCATGATGAATATAAAAGCCTGTAAAAATTATTGATAATAGCACAACAAAAAGGGAAATAAAAATTTGTACTTTTCGCTTAAAATTCACTATATCCCTTTATGAGACTAATACGGATCAAACCATCATCGGTTCATCCGTCGGTTCAATCTCTTCATAATCCTCAACAATCTGATCTAAAATTTTCTGAGCCTTTTTTATTTTAGCAATATTATCTTCAAATATTGCTTTTGATGCCGGAAATGCCTCAGCAAGTTCCGTATAAATCAAAATACGTCCGCCAAAGTGACGGTTAAATTCATCAAAAGCACCATCCAAGTATTCTTTACGCGTTGTATAACGAAAAAGGGCTCAAGCAAATTTTCATCATGCCACATAGTATACAAAATTTATGCAATACCAAATCCTTCTCTTTTTTGACATCTTGATATTTTCCTGACATGATCTGCGCTACACTTTGCGTATGAAAAAGACACTTTTAATCTATATGGCGTTAATCCTTTTTTTCGGAATCGCCATTGCTAGAATTCTCCATTACGGTAGTATGTTAGAGACCTCTTTGTTGTCTGAGGTGATTATCCCTGCCACAACGATACCGACCACATTTGGTGATACACTTATCAAACAACTGCACCATCCGCTTCCCTTGTTACTGATCCAGTTTATCGTTATCATGATCGTCACACGGCTGTTTGGCTATCTGGTCTCATTTGTCGCTCAACCGACGGTCGTGGGTGAGATTATTGCGGGAATTATCCTCGGACCTTCGTTATTTGGGGCTTTGTTTCCTGATATGTTTATCACCCTCTTTCCCAAAGAGTCGTTAGGGAATCTCCATCTCATCAGCCAACTCGGTTTGATCTTTTTTATGTTTGTCGTGGGGATGGAGCTGGATTTCGATAAAATCAAAAAACAATCGAGCGCTTCGGTGTTTATCAGTCATGTTAGCATCATCTTTCCCTTTTTCTTGGGAGTGGCATTAGCCTATTGGCTCTATCCGATCTTCGCCCCTAAGAACATCACCTTTATTCCTTTCGCTCTTTTTATCGGTATCGCGATGAGTATCACCGCATTCCCCGTACTGGCTCGGATCATCAAAGAAAAGAATCTCAGTGATACTACTTATGGATCTATGGCGATTACCTGCGCCGCCGCCGATGACATTACGGCATGGTATATTTTAGCCCTCATCATTGCTTTTTCCGTTTCAGGATCACTTAGTTCCTCGTTTTTTTTATTACTCTTGATTGCACTCTACGTGGTTGTCATGTTTTACGTTATACGGCCAATCTTGATGAAAATCGGGCATTCTCAGAATGAACAGCTCAGTATGAATGTCATGTCACTTATCATTGTCCTTCTTCTTCTCTCATCTCTTGCAACCGAAGCGATAGGGGTTCACGCTCTTTTCGGCGCTTTTATGGCGGGAGCGATGATGCCCTCGTCGGCAACATCAAGACTCAAAGAACTTATCGCGCCGCGATTGGAATATGTCAGTCTTTTGGTACTGTTACCACTGTTTTTTGCGCTCACAGGATTACGCAGTGAAATCGGTTTGCTTAATAGCACTGATGCGTGGATAATATGCGGCGGGATTATCGTTATCGCCGTGTTCGGTAAACTAATCGGAAGCGCACTCGCCTCAAAATACATGGGATTTAGTTGGCGCGACTCTTTTGCGCTGGGTATCTTGATGAATACGCGAGGACTGATGGAATTGGTCGTTCTCAATATCGGATATGAGATGGGGATACTCTCCACGGAGCTTTTCACGATGTTTGTCGTGATGGCGCTCGTAACCACGGTTATGACTGGACCGATCCTTAACCTGATAACCAAAGGGTTCAAAGAGAATAAAATCGTCGAAACGATGCAAAAAAGTTTAATCGATCTCCTCTCTCACGAACTGCGAACCCCTTTGACACTGATTCGTGGAGCGGCCAGCAATTTATCAAATCCTAAATTTGTACTTAAAGAGAAGGATAAAGAAGAGATGGTTCAAACCATCGTTGAGGGATCACGCCGCATGGAAAAAGTGATCGACAACCTACTGATAAATGCACGGTTTCGTGAGGGAAAAACGCCTTTAAACCGGACAATGGTACGATTGGAAGAGGTGGTCTCATCGGCATTGGCAATAGCTGAAAATGACTGGCATCGACAAGCTAAACTCTCCTTTTCATCTGATATTCCACCCCTCTCAGCGGATATTGCCTTGCTTCAGTTAGCGATCGGTAATCTTCTGGATAACGCATTTAAATACGGGGATGAGGTGAGCGTTGAAATGAGTACAACATTTAATGACATCAACTTGGTTATTTGCAATAACGGAGATCTCCCCACAGCTGATACGATAGTAAACCTTGGAAATACCCCTGGCAGGCTCGATAATGCGATGGGCAAACCGGGTTCAGGAATTGGCTTGCGTCTTTCGCAAAACATCATTGAAGTTCATGGTGGAAAATTAACAATAGATATAGAAAATGACCATTTTTGTGTTCGAGTGAGTCTTCGGAGTGAGTCATGACTTCCAAAATTTTAATCGTTGATGACGACCCCTCCATACGTCGATTACTAGCAATGACACTCGCCTTTGCCGGATTTATAACGGAGATGGCATCAACGGCAAAAGAGGGGTTAAAAAAAGGAGCATATGATCATTTTGATTTGATTTTACTCGATTTAGGATTACCCGATATGAGTGGAGTACAGTTTTTGGAGCGCTATCGCCAAGATGAGCAGACTCCCATTATTGTCGTCTCTGCAATCCATGATGAGTCGGATAAGATAGCCGCCCTTAATGCCGGGGCGGATGATTATGTCACCAAACCATTTAATGCAGATGAACTGATTGCCCGCATCAAAGCCAATCTTAGACGTGTCCCTCCAGCGCAGGAGGTATTAACTCTTTTAGTAGTCGGAACAATGCGTATGGATGTTCCCAATAGAATTGTGAGTATAGAGGATGAATTGATTAAATTAACACCTAAAGAGTTCAAACTTCTCCGTGTTTTTATGGAAAATCAGGGAAAAGCACTGACTCATTCGTGGCTGCTTAAAGCAGTTTGGGGCGTCGGATATCAACATGAAACTCATTATCTGAGGGTCTTTATCAACCAATTACGCCAAAAGATTGAAACCGATCCTGCCCGACCTAAATGGATCAACACCGAATCGGGGATAGGCTATCGCTTTTTAGGATAACCTTTATTATAATCAATTTTTTGATGATTACTTCAAACCATCATCGGTTCATCCGTCGGTTCAATCTCTTCATAATCCTCGACAATCTGATCTAAAATTTTCTGAGTCTTTTTTATTTTAGCAATATTATCTTCAAATATTGCTTTTGATGCCGGAAATGCCTCAGCAAGTTCCGTATAAATCAAAATACGTCCGCCAAAGTGACGGTTAAATTCATCAAATGCTCCTCGCAAGTATACTTTGCGTGTCGTATGTCTGAACAAAGCTTGTAGCATTCTTTTGCGCTCTTTGATCGGAATCGATTCATCTATTGCCTCAGCAACACGTTTAATGTCCAAACGTGACAAATAAACACCGCTATGAAACGGTGAGAGCAGTTTATCCGTTAACTCATCTACGAAACCAGGTACCGGCTCGTCATCAGGGTTCTTATCACCGCTTGTATCGCAATCTCCGGTATCGCATTTATCCCGGACAAATTTGTCAAATTCTGCTTTTAAATCACTTAAATCTGCTTTATTCATTGTATTCTCCTGTTGTTGATTCGTAAAAATAACGTGTCATCGAATTGAGAGCTATGTCGTCTTGAAACTCATCGCTTTGCGCAAATTTTTCCAGTGCTGATGGCATAATAAGCTCACCGAAAAGTTTTCCATCTACAATACGGATAAAATCACTGTATCCAGCTGTTTTGGACGCTTCAGAGGCATTATCCAACAGCCCAAAAGCTTCTTCTTGATACTCCATCGAAATCACAGCACCGCTTAATTTTGAACTGCGCATTTGTGAAATTGTAAAGGTAACATCATCGGGACGTATGTTCATCGGAATCGCCATTGCATTAACGTTATTTCCTTTGAATAACTTATTAACGATAGCACAAAAGCGGCTACTGTGCGCCTCCTCGGCAATATACCCATAGAGTGCTGTTTCCACTGTTATGGAATTATCATTGTTCATCATTTATAACCCCCATAGTTCGCGCGCTTCTTCCTCTTCAAGGCGGCAGCGGCGGCAAATTTTTTCTCCTGCGACTGAACTGAATAAGCCATCACACTCATTACATCGACGTACTGCAAACGTCGCCAAATTTTGAACGCTGGGCACATACCACTCTTTTAGGTTATACGACGTTGAGAGCGTAATAGCGTTAGGTTCACATACATCATGACACAAATGACATTTCACACATAAAAAAGGGTCAAAATCAATTTTAGAGTTACGCATGTCCGAAGTCAATGCGCCCGTAGGACACACACGGTGACACATTTCACAAGCAGTACACAACTCTTCATCCAAAAGTTTTTGCGAGGTAAAGACGATTCTTTCGCTTTGTACCACATGAAATTCAGACGGAACTTCAAAACGCTTTAATGCGGTAAAAAAAAGCTTACGGCGATCCGTTATCTTCTTCGTCCGTAGCGCTTTAGTATCAGAACTGTCAGTCGTATATTCTACAAATTCATCTGTCGTACGCTGTATCTCTTTTTCAAAATCACTGCGCGCTTTGCCTATCCCACGTAAGTGAAAGTTCTTGAAAAAATCTCTTCGATCCACTTTATCTTCAGATTCAATCGTATCTGTAAACGCTATATTTTCACACTTCACTCTGTATGGTGACTCTATTGCTTCAAGAAGATAATTAGAATTATCAATCGTTGTTGCCATGACTGTCAAAATACGTTCTCCAATATCG
This sequence comes from Sulfuricurvum sp., assembly GCA_030694265.1. GTDB lineage: Bacteria > Campylobacterota > Campylobacteria > Campylobacterales > Sulfurimonadaceae > Sulfuricurvum. Next base: position 250,106 of record JAUXYP010000006.1, on the reverse strand, counting down.
CATTGGCCGCAGTGACCCGTATCCAAAACAACTCCTTGCTTCATTTGAGCAAAGGAGATTAATTGTTCAGAGCTTAAGGCAGCTATACACGGTACATTCTTTTGGCAAGAAAGAAGATTTTCTTTATCTGCTGCAAACGAGAAGAAAAAATCGGTAGGGCTAAAATCATCAAGGTTCAACGCTTCCGTAGGACATACTGAAACACATCCCGCACATCCAACACATTGGGCTTGATTAATAGAAGGAAGACGCCCAGTGATACTAATAGCCCCTGTCGGACAGACATCACTGCAATGGGTACAAATCGAATTTACACTCAGTGCTCTGACACATGAACTTGGAGAGAGGATTAAAAGACTCATGAAGCTTTAGCTACAACCGCGCTTAAAATTTCATTGTCAGAGAGAATAAATTCTAATGCCATTTCGGCCGCATCATAGTACAATGGAGTACGTGATTCATACTTCATATTAATAAGATACATAGGCGCCCATTGGAGCAAATGGGTATTCAAAAAACGATGTTGAACTGCCTGCAGTTCAGTGGCAGAATCAGTGTCACCCTCTTCTATCGCTTTTATTTGTGCCTGACACAAGTGATGCATGAATTCAAGTTCTACACCAATATGATCCGATGACACAACACGTGCAACAGCATAATCCACGATAAAATCATAGGCACTGTACATGTCCGTAACAGGGTTGGCTCCGCCAGTTTCAATCATTTGATCCGCACGTGTGTAAAAAGTCTCATAAGGAACTAAATGCAAAAGTGACAGATTCGTGAAATCAGGATTTAAATATTCCTCTAAAAGCTTTTGGTTAGGCATAGTATCGCGCAATTCCCACTCATTCCAGTGAGGCAAGAATTCTAAAACCGTTTCGTCATTCATTAGTGTATTCAACATTTCAACGTCAAGCTCTTGGAGCATTATACGAGAAAGAAGAGCGTAGATATTACTACGTGCGATAATTTCATCCATTAATCAGACCTTTAAATAGTGATGGGATTGTAGCTACTTCGACTGAAAAGTACATGAGAGAAGAAGGTTAGGAAAAGGGTTCAAGTCCTAAGACTTGAAATTGACATCGTATGCTGTAGGTTCAAGAGTGACCCATGGACGCTTGATATGGCGAGGACGACGTATGGTTGAATTTTCATCCAAACCTCTCGAAAGTTTATCTCTCCATGCTTGATATACTTTAAGATTATTGTCATAATTTACAAAAATATCACCAATTTTATCACCCGGTTGAGCAGGCTCTAACATAACCTTATGGTGCCAACAGTGCATACCCGATACAGGATCTGGATGTGGAGCAGCTACAGCATTTTGCCATGAACCTGTTAATCCATCCCACCAAACATTTTCAGAGTCGCGGTTGTACTCAGCAAAACGCTCTGCTTTAAACCCTTTGATACCCTCAACGTACTTGAGTTTACCAACTTTTCCATCCATTTGCACTTCTGCAACCGGAACACCAAAACTGTTAATACCAGCGGTACCGCTGTAATCCTCAATCTTGATTTGTGCACCCTCTTTACCGATATTTACCGGTGATTCTTTAATGTACTCTTTATTTGATAGATCACGTGGCGCCGTAGAAGGAGCTACTTTACCATCAGTGACACCATTAGGAATAGTGACATGATTGGTCAATTTCCAACGTCCACCATGGTGTGAACACGCCAATGTACCTGGCATAACACCCTCTGTAGGAACTGCCATAGCGACAAAGTAACCGCTCTCTAAACCGGAAACCGTATCCACAATTTTAACACGCATAGCATCGCCGCGTTTGAATCCAAGACGCTGCGCATCTTTAGTATAAATCCAAATTGGGTCATGATTCTGTGAAATCTCCATCAAGTGCTTGGAGTTCGCAGAACGGGTATGAATGTTATACGGCAAACGGAATACGGTATTAAGAGCGAATGAATTTTCCTCTTTCATATACATGTGGTTAACTTGGGATACAAGATGCACCATTTCTGTCTTTTCTTTGTCATTACGTGGATAGAACGGCATTGCGTACTCTCTCCATTTCCAATCCGTAGCCCATTGTGTAAAGAATTCCAACTTACGCGTAAGGGTTTCAAATCCTTCCATCTTTTTACCATCGATTTCAATACCGATTTTTTTCTCTTTACCCGTATGGTCTTTTGCAGAAATTACACCCGCAGTCCCGACACTCATAGAACCAGCATCAAATTTATGCCCATGAGAGACAACTTCACCGTCTTCAAATTTAAGCTCGCGTTCCATCGCATTATAGATCTTATCTTCTTCCATCCACGCGCCATGGTCACGTAAATAAGCATAAACCGGAAATTCTTCCTTGCTGTAACGCTCGTCGCTTGTTGCCGTTTCTTTAAGTTTTGGTAAGTTGTCACCAAACGCAGCATCATACCACTCAGCTATCGTAACCGGTTTTCCTGGATGACGTTTGGACTCCCACATCTTCTTGATACCGAGGCTACCGTCTGGATCGATATAGTTAACACACATCTCAAACCAGAATTCATTGTCTTCCCATACTTCGCCAAGACCCGCTTTAACGTGTGCTTCGAGAGTCGCACGGTTAGGGTTTTTAGCTTTCCAGCCTGATTTTTCTAATGCTACGCGCAATACCGGCTGACGGAAAGAGGTCCATCGTGCCGGAAATGTTGCTTCTGAGTGCTGATCATGACGCTCACCTGCTAGTCCAACTGGTAAAACATAGTCCATGTACCAGTTTGTCTCTGACCATACCGGAGAGAGATTCATAGTAAGTTCCATCTTCGTTTCGTCTTTAAGCACTTCAATCCAACGGAAACCATCAGGATTAATCCAGACTGGGTTATACATACGAGGAATGTACACTGCTAGTTTACTTGGAACTTTCAGACCACGATCATTCCATTTTTTTTGCCATGCCGTATCGGTAAGAAGATGCGGTAACAAATACGACATTTCATACGTTGACAAAGGCCATTCAGGAGGCCATGTTAACTCATTCCAAACTTTTACTTTCGGAACATCTGCTCCGCCTGCACCCTGACCAACAGTAGAACTTCCACCCTTACCAGAGACAGAAATAACGTGCCAGTGGTGGAAGAATGTACCACCCTCAGTACCGATAGCACCGCGTAGACCGATACAGAAATACGCTGCACGTCCGCCCATCCATGCACCGCGGTTACCCGCAGCTGCTGCACGCCAGATATACGTAGAAATTGCATCACCAGCCCAGATAAACATCTCGTACAATTTTTCAAGTTTATACGCAGGAACATGTGTTTCTTTAACCGCATACTCTAAGGTATAAGGCGCATACATGTCTTTTAAAAGATCCATATAGTCATCAAACCCGTTACCTGTCGGCGCTTTGGTAATTTGACCTTTTTCAAGCATAAAATCAAGATGCACTTGATCGTTCATCAATGTTTCCCAGTTGAACCATTTTTTAACAAACTTTTTGTCTGTCATATTTTCGTTCAAAATACGGTTAGCAAGGTAAAGATAAATAGCCGCTTCCGTCCCAGGCCATGCAGCAATCCATAGATCGGACATACCCGCAGAGTTAGACATACGAGGGTCCATAACGACCATCTTCGCGCCCTTCTTACGAGCATCTGCAATGAAACCTGCTGATTGTTGGAAATAGTGTCCTGCATCTGCTGCGTGAGAAGAATTCAAGAAAATCAATTTCGCATTTGCCCAGTCAGGACTGGTACGGTCATCGTTTGCTGTCCAAATCGTCGGTGTACGGCCGTTTGACGAACAGATGTTGGTATGAGAGTTATACGCATCAAGCCCCAATGTTTCCCATACTTGGGGAACGAATCCGTTCTCATTTGGTCGTCCTATATGGAACATAACGGATTTACGAGAAAGTTCATCCCCTTTACGAATCGTGTCCCCCATCTTTTTACCGATGGTCGTCATCGCTTCGTCCCATGTTGTACGAATCCATTTACCCTCTCCACGCTTAGAACCAGGTGCACGCTTAAGTGGGAACGGGATACGATCAGGATCGTACATTTGTGATTGAACGGCATACCCTTTGGCACAGTTACGTCCGCGTGAGCCCGGGTGTAATGGATTACCCATATACTTTTTGATAGTCATCGTTTTTTTATCAATCCACGCCGTCAAACCACATGATGCTTCACAGTTTGAACATGCTGTTGGAACGATCATATAATCATGTACTAAAATACCGTCAGGATTCTCTTCGCTTTGCACACCATGACGGTTAATACCACCACGCTTCCAGTCTGTACCGTCAAGCTCTTGGAAACCTTCCCACTGATCCAATGGCGGATAAAATGAAAGGCTGTCAGGTGTATTGGTAAACTTGCTGTTCTCTACAGATTCAGCAGCAGCATCCGTTGTAAATACGCCCTTTGCAATCGCAGCGCCTGCAACTGTAAATGCGGCACCTTTTAAAAATGTTCTTCTACTTTCTAAATACATCATCTACCTCTTTAGCTCATGTTTAACAATTGTGGGATAACTAACCATACGTGCTTGGTAATCCACAATCCGACCAACGCTGACACTGCAGCGATTTTCAACAAATAATACGATTTATCTTTAATACTTTTGCATACCAATGCCATAGGAATCAAGAAGGCAACGATTTGACCAAGCCAGAACATAAATGTATATTCTCCACCTTTTACGAACTCTAATGTTGCAACAACTTCTTCTGCCTTCATCGGTCCAAAAACCAACTCTAACATGTACATGATAAATGCAGTAAGAGCACTAAAGCCCAAAATCAGTGCTAAATCTTTTTTAATCGTATCGGAAAATTTGTTTCCGCCGAGTAAAAGCATCGTTGCTGATCCCGCCAAGAAAGCGGCTAACATCATCTGAATCGACTCTGTAGGCATTTGCCACAATTCACGTGCAGTCGATTGAGCCATTAATCCCGCCGTATACAACGTAACAGGGACGGCTAAGACAACACCGTATCCTAGCAATTTGTCATACATCGCTACATCTTTTTTCATATAAAGGAAATACGCCATACCCAAGATGATACCGACAAATCCTGTTGCCAACCATGCACCTATCGTAATCATAGACGTCATATGAGGATGGAAAAAGATATGCCAGAATCTGAACATCTGGTGCAAGTCAATCACCGTGAAAAATAAGAATAGGTGAATAAATACGATTGATATCACTACTGAAGGCAAACGGATAAATCCTGTTTCAAGCGGATATTTTTTCAATAAATAAAAGGCAATAAAAATAATACCGGTACCGATACTTTTTGCCCACATATTCATGGTAATAATCCAACCCCATACGATACCCGGCAATGCTACGTCAAGAGTAACAACAGCATTGGTTGCTGCGATAATTTCATGTGCCATTAGTGGTGCCCTCCTACTGGAAGATGTGTAAGATTATTAAACAATGAATGTCCTTCAGCTCTGAATGATGCCAATGGATTCAAGGTAACATTGCCACCGCCAACATAGAAGTGGTGAGGATCCGTCCCTTTTTCTGGCTTACGCACTTGGACATTGCCTTGATTCTCTTGAATGTATTTACTAATATTTGACATCGGATCGTCCAAGTCTCCAAATATGTTTGCTTCTACCGGACATGCAACAACACATGATGGCATCATGGCACTCGCTACACGGTGTGCACAATAGGTACATTTGTCAGCAGTTTGAGTGAGTGGATCGATGTAAATCGCTCCGTATGGACATGCCATAATACAGCCCGCACAACCGATACAACGATCTTTATCAATGTTAACAATGCCGTTTTCGATATAGTGCAATGCACTAACCGGACAAATACGTTCACACGGTGCATTAGCACAGTGATTACAACGAAGTGGAGTAAATGTTCGTTTTGTTTCCGGAAAACTCCCCACATCCACATATTTTACACGAAGACGCCATGTACTGAGTGGAACTTCATTTTCCACTTTACATGCGATCTCACAGCCCTTACAACCCATACAAAGGCGAAGGTCTACCAAGAAACCTAACTGCATATATACTCCTTCAATTCCTATTGTGCAACACAATAATAATAATTAGCCATCATAATATGCTTATAACGGCATTATTGCTGGTTGGATAGTAGCCAAAATAGCTTTAATGCAATCTAAATAATAGTTAATTTATTGATTATTTTTTGATAATAAGACAGGTATGCCTAAGAAGGAAACAAATACTAGAAAAATGATAGTTTAATCGTCATAAACCTTTTAGGGATCTATGACTCTAAACGGCAGCGAACGGACGCTTCGTGGGCTCCCAATCCTTCGGTGTTAGCAATCAGGGCACATGCTTCACCAATTTCATTAATCGCTTGACGTGAAAACGCAATAATAGAGGATTTTTTCATGAAATTTTCAACACCAAGTGGTGAGTAAAATCGTGCCGTTCCCCCTGTTGGTAATGTATGGTTTGGACCTGCCACATAATCACCGATGGCTTCAGGAGTATTGGGACCTAAAAAGATCGCTCCGGCATGTTTGATCGATGCAAGTAATTCAAAAGGATTTACCGTAACCACCTCAAGATGTTCAGGAGCAATTTGGTTCATTAAGCTGACTGCTTCTTCCATCGTTTTAGTGATAATGATTGCCGCTCTCTCTTCAATCGATTTGCGGGCAATCACTTCTCTTGGCAATTGCTCCAACCATATTTCGATCTCGATAGCTGTTTGATCCGCAATTTCTTGCGACGTTGTTATGAGAATCGAGCTTGCCATCTCATCGTGTTCCGCCTGAGACAAAAGATCAATCGCAATATGACGCGCATTGGCTGTTTCATCTGCGAGAATACCTATTTCACTGGGACCTGCAATCATGTCAATGTTCACTTCGCCAAATACCATTTTTTTAGCCGTTGCCACAAAAATATTCCCCGGACCTGTAATAACGTCTACTTTTGGAATCGTTTGTGTTCCATAGGCCATTGCTGCAATCGCGCTTGCTCCGCCTACTTTGAACACCTCGCTGACTCCGCATAAATGGCACGCTGCTAATAATAATGCATTCGGTTCATTATCAGGGGTTGGTGTACATACGATAATCTGTTCTACTCCTGCTACTTGCGCTGGAATAACATTCATTAGCAATGAACTGGGATACGCTGCTTTTCCTCCAGGAATATAAAGTCCTGCACGGTCAACTGCTGTCACTTTTTGTCCTAGAATCGTCCCATTGGCTTCCGTATCAAACCAACTACGTGGAAGCTGTTTCTCATGATAAGCACGAATACGATCATAGGCAAGATGCAATGCTGATTTTAGATTGGGTTCGAGTGCCTCATACGCAGCTTTCATATCGGCGGTATGAATACGAAGATCAGCCCCGTTTTTAGGTGACCAGCGATCGAATTTTTCAATATGCGCTATAAGTGCGTCGTCCTGACTTTCACGAATGTCATCAATAAGACTTTTAACAACAACGGATACGTGTTCCATGTCCATTTTTCCACGATTCAATAAATCACTGAAAACCGTTTGAAAATTGGCATCACTGCTTTGGATAATAGTCATATACTCCCTTTCTTATTTTTTCGTTGACTTTTTTTTGTATTCATCACTTACAATATCAAGTGCTTTTATAAATCCTGTTGTATCAACGGCACCCATCAAAGGCTCAAACAAAGGTTCACCATCGCTTTTCAAAAACCATGTGGCAGGTGTTCCTCCGACATAAAGATCATTCGGAAAAATAGGATTTTCATCCACATACGCAATTGCTGCTACGTATTGCGTATTTAGTTTTTGAATTACTTTTGGATTGCTAAGGGCTGTGGATTCAAATTGAACACAAAAGTGACAATTATGATTAGAAATGATAAACATCATCGGCTTGTTCAGTGCCTTAGATTGCTTCAACGCAGTCGCATAATCTTTTTCCCATTTTATACCACCTGCAAATGCTGCGGAGAGTGTTACTAAGAGTAGAAATATCATTTTGATCATTTTTTTACCTTTTTTAAGATTTCTTTTGCAATGGTATTCACATCTTTATCACTTACATCTATGATAATATCAGCCACTTTCAAATACTGGGAAAGTCTCTCTTCATACAAAGCACGCGCTTTATCAATATCTTGAAATAAAGGACGTTTTTTGAGTTTTTTATCCGCATCCGGATGGGCTAAAATACGCTCATAAATAGTTTCAAATGGGGCATTAAGTAAAACAATTGTTCCCACTTTTTTAATGGCAGGAACTTTAAAAAATCCGCCACCCGTAGAGATGATGGTCCCCTCTACTTTTTTCTTAAGCCATCGTGCTGTTTTACGCTCCAAGTTGCGAAAGTATTCTTCACCTTCTTTGGCAAAGATTTCTTTCACCGAACGGTTTTCCATACTCTCAATAACATCATCGGTATCCAACGCCATCATAGCCGTTTGTTGAACCATTGCACGGGCTACAGAACCCTTGCCTACTCCCATAAAACCGATTAATACAATATTTTTCATGATTTAGGACACTTTAAATTATAATGGTGCAATCATAACACGCATAAACTTAGGAGTGACTCGTGAATATTTATACCCTAGAAAACCCTAAGCCTGATTTTGAGAGCTTTGCAACGCTTTATGAAAATAAAAATATTAAAATTGAGGCCATACGGTCACATCTATTACAACCAGGAAAAGTTTACAATCAAGAGCAAGATGAATGGGTTGTCTTAATTCGCGGAAATGCACAATTGAAAGTGGATGAAAAGGTTATGCAGCTTAGCGAAGGAGACTCTGTTTTTCTCCCGAGACATACGGTCCACCAAGTTTTATCGACATCGGATGATGCGCTTTGGTTGGGAGTGTTTAACTCTTGAATTCGTTAATATGGTCTTGAAGCAGTTGTGCAACACGCAACAACTGCCCTGAATCCTCTTCAATTTTTTCTACACTTTTTTGATTTGATCCGGAAACATCATTGATTTGCGATATTTTATCAATAATCCATTCTACATGACTTACCATATCAACCGAATCCCCATGAGAACGTTTTGCCACAATAACTGAATTTTCCATCTCTACGGAGGTCATTGAAATTTTTTCTTCTACTTCTCTTGAAATATCCGTTAGCCCATTCATGCTGATTGCATTTTGTCCTATTTTATCGCTAACGTCATTGATCGACTGGACAATTGTCCCTACACTAATCTCAATTTCCGTTAAACTTTTTTGTGTTCGTTCAGCGAGTTTACGTACTTCATCTGCAACCACCGCAAATCCGCGTCCATGTTCTCCTGCCCGTGCTGCTTCAATAGCTGCATTAAGTGCCAAAAGATTTGTTTGATCCGCGATATCTTTAATAACCCCTAATACATTTTTGACCTGTTCCGCATCGTTACGTAGTCCTACCAATTGCGACGACATTTCATGTTCGGCCTCAATGTATCCTTCTACTTCATTAACCAAACGCTCCAGTGCATCTTTTGCCGTTATCAGTTCGGCATTTGCATTGGTGATATTGCTTTGAGTTTGTTCTGATATTGTAATTGCAGTAGAAAGGGTAGCTTTTATTGAATGACTTTTTTCCGTGGTTGCCTGAACGATCAATCGCTCTTGCTCGACCCCTTGCGAAATATTTTGGGTTTCTTGGGTGATGGTAGTGGCTATCGCATTATTTTGCTGGCCCAGAGATTTGACTTCATTAACCGTCTCTTGAATCATTTCTACAAAATTATTCACCGCGGTTGCTGCTTGAGAAAATTCATCTTTTTTAAGTACTTCAAGCCGTTTTGTTAAATCTTTATCTCCACTGACCAGTGCTGATATACGATTGCGTAATTCATTCAATGGAACCAGAACTTCTTTACCGAAGAAAAGATTTAATATGATTACAAATACAATAACAATAATTCCAAGAGCAATCAACAATACATTTTGTGTTTTATCAATAGCTTGATCATTTTGTTCCATCGATACAACTAAATCCATGATCCCCAAAACATCGCCTGTCTTAACATTAGTATGACAGGCCAAACATTTCTCCTCAGCGACTAAAGGTTGTAATAAACGTATTGTGTGCCCTCTTTCACTGTTCTCCATAACTGCAGGTTGTTTAGTCTCAAAAATCTTTTTGATCATAAGATCATCGCTCATTTGTGTTTGACTGCCAAATAATTCATTGACTGCTATTGAGCGTTGAACTTGAACATCCATGATACCGTCAATTTCTTTTGCTTTTTCGATCGTTTCCGCAACAATTTTTGGATCGCCTGCAAGCATACTTTGGGACAAAGTTTGAAAAATGGACTGACTTAACATCGTCAAAGAACGCTTTGATGTCTCATTAGAAAAGTTGTGAAATGTCATATTTAAGTAGCCGTAAACAGCCCAAAGTCCTAAAACACCAAATACTAATGTTGAAAAAATAATTTTAGATTTAACCGTATCAAACATGTAAAACACTCCCTTACTTTCAACCCTCATTGTACCGTATAATAATCTCCGCATCTAGGACACGTGACAATTCCCATCATTGTTTGCATTTTAACAGGAAGATTCATCGGGCGACGCATCGAAACAGGATCCACTTTGCTAACACTAAAGTGAAGGTGCGGAGCCGTCGTATAGCCAGTATTGCCAGAATATGCAATTAACTGACCTTTGGTAACTTTATCTCCGATCTTTACAGCCGTTCCACCCTGTTTTAAGTGGTAATAATTTCCCATCGTTCCATCATCATGTTCAATAACTACATAGTTAGCATATGGACGATATTCCGGGCTGGGACCACCAAAAGTATTCGATACTTCAACCCCCACAATAATTCCGTCACGTGCCGCATAGATAGAAGTTCCCATCGGTAATGGAAAATCAATGGCATAGGCAGAGAGCCCTTTATGGGAGGTATCCCCATTATACCCCTGGGAGACACGAACGGTTGAACCTTTAGCGAAAGGAAGTCCGTAAACATATGCATCGTCATGTTTAACAAACGGTGATCCACGTACCCATCCATACGATGACTTATAATTTACACTCTTAGTACTGTCAATGCGATCGAGCGCTAAAATCTTCTTCTTACTGTATCCTCTCAATTCAATACTCAATGGAAGATGAATTGATGTCTTCAGATTCAAAATACTTTCAAAATCAAGTGTCAATGTCACTCGGTATGGATTCAAATTTTCTGCCTCAAAATCTATTGCACCACTTGAAGTTGTTTCTGCTGTGATCATTACGCTATTACGTGAACCCATTTTCGCTGTTTTTCGTATTTGCTGTGCTTCAGAACGCTTTAAAATACGTAAATGTTCTTCATAAGCCTGTTCTTGTTCAAGGACGAATTGAATGCTTTTTTTCTCTAATACCTGCTCATTACACAATAAATCAAGACTTTTGATTGAATGCGTCGGAAAATTCTTTTGATAATACGCAATGGCATCAGCTCGGATACGAGGTTGATGTAAAGGTTCTAATCCAATAGAAGTTAAATGCTCAAATCTCTTGTTGTCTTCTGTCTGTATCGCATCACTTAGAGAGGCACGATACAATTGATAAATCACCTCTTCCTGGGAAGTCAACTCTCTTAACTCTTTGAGATAGGTTGTTAAAAGCTCTGGCTGTGGTTTGGGAAATTTTGACAACGCTTCTCCCATAGACAAAGTTTCCTTCACTCCGCTGCAAAAACGTTCAATAATCTTTTTTTCAGAAGTATTTAGTGCTTCCACATCCAGCTGACGCATTTTTCGTGCATTCTGTTCAAGAGGCTGTGCCAAGGTGCAATAAGGTAACCCATCTTGTCCCTGTAGTAACAAAATAGCTGATATGATGATCAGTATGCTTTTTACCAATGCACTTCCCCTTCTCATTTATTCTCTTTCATATTATAGCTAATATGGAAATTTGGGGGTGAATGCTATAATGCCCCATATTTTTTTTTGGGGTAGTTCATGTCCAAACGTATATTAGAAGTAATTAAACCAGGTGTTGTATTCGGGAAAGATCTCAATACCTTATTCGCCATTGCAAAAGAAGAAGGGTATGCCCTTCCAGCAGTAAATGTCGTCGGAACCGACTCTATAAATGCCGTACTCGAAGCCGCAAAACTGGTTAATTCTCCTGTTGTTATTCAGTTCTCAAATGGTGGTGCGAGCTACTATGCCGGTAAAGGACTCAGCAATGAGAATGAAAAAGCGGCAATAGTCGGTGCTATCAGCGGCGCAATCCATGTTCACATGATGGCAGAAGCGTATGGGATCCCTGTAGTACTTCACACTGATCACGCAGCGCGTAACTTTTTACCATGGATTGATGCCCTGCTCGATGCGGGAGAAAAGCATTTCAAGGAACATGGCAAACCATTATTTAGCTCTCATATGCTTGACCTTTCCGAAGAAAGTCTCGAAGAAAATGTGGCAACCTGTGTTGAATATCTAAAACGTATGTCTAAAATTGGTATGACATTGGAAATCGAACTGGGTGTTACGGGTGGTGAAGAAGATGGCGTTGATAATACTAACATTGACAATTCTCTTCTCTATACACAGCCTGAAGATGTGGCGTATGCGTATGAACAACTTATGAAAGTGAGTGAAAACTTTACTATTGCAGCCTCTTTTGGTAATGTGCATGGTGTTTATAAGCCAGGTAATGTTGTCCTGACACCTTCTATCCTCGACAATTCTCAACGCTATATCCAAGAAAAGTTTCATACTGCGCCTAAGCCTGTGAACTTTGTATTTCATGGCGGTTCAGGTTCAAGTCTTGAAGAAATACGGGAAGCCATCAGTTATGGCGTTATCAAAATGAATATTGATACCGATACCCAGTGGGCGACATGGGAAGGGGTTAAAGACTATTATGAAAAATACAAAGATTACCTACAAGGGCAAATCGGAAACCCTGAGGGGGAAGAAAAACCGAATAAAAAATATTATGACCCAAGAAAATGGTTACGTGATGGGCAAAAAACATTAGTTGAACGTGTAAAAGTAGCGTTTAACGACCTCAATGCAATCGATCGTAACTAAGAAAAAATAGGAAGAAAATTCCCGCAAATGCGGGAAACGAGATAGAAGATGATTTATTTAGCGTAGGTAATTTTTGCTTTTGCTTTTAGAGAATTCATTTTCTTCTCCATAGAGGCTTTAAATTTATCCATTTTCAAACGCTGCTCAATGAAATTTTTAACTTCATCAAAACTCATTTTCTGTGCCGGCTTCTTATCTTCGAGATAGATAACATGATATCCGAATTGACTTTGAACAGGCTCAGTTGAAATCGTCCCTTCTCTCATAGAAAACACAGCATCATTAAATGACGGTACCATCTGTCCGCGTGGAAAGTAACCCAAATCGCCCCCTTTAGCAGCACTCGGTCCCGTTGATTTTGATTTAGCTTGCCCTGTAAATTCAGTTCTTAGTTTTTCACCACTAAGACCTTTCATACTTTGAATAACTGCCTCAGCATCCTCTTTTGTTTTCATCAAGATATGACGTGCACGTACTTTTTCTTTATCGACAAACTCATCAGAATTTGCATCATAATACGACTTGACTTCTTTTGCATCTACATTGATTGACTCAAATTGCTTTTGTTCCCAAACCTTTGCTGCAAGCTGCATTTTCATGCGTTCCATTAAGAGCTGGAATTCTTGTTTATACTCTTTAGATTCCAAGATACCGCTTTTCTTTGCATCTTCAAAGACAAGCTGCTGAGCGACCATCCCCTCAATGATACGTTGACGTAATTCATTTTGCTTATCTGCAGGCAGTGAATCAAATCGTCCTTGAGTCCCTTCCATCAATACTTTATTCACTTCATCCGAAGTAATCGCATCACCATTAACTGTTGCGAGAACTGCTGCACTTGCAACTGAACCGCTCAATAACACGCCTAATACCCAAATAGAAAACTGTCGTTTCATCGTTGTCCTTATTTTATCTTTGACTCAAGATTTTTCAATAACTGAATTATAATACAAATAAAAGAATATCACATACAAATTAATCAACATTAAACACTTTTTGTATGTTTACCATCTTGGGCTATCTTCAAATAGCGTTCAATCGTTTGTAACAAGAAGTTTTTATCAATAGGCTTAGCAAGGTGTGCATCCAATCCAGCACCAATAATTCTCTCCCTGTCCCCAATAAGGGCATGTGCCGTCAAGGCAATAACAGGAGTAGCTCCTCGGTCATCGCGCTTGTCTATCTCTTTAATAAGACGATTAGCCGTCAAACCGTCCATGACCGGCATATCAATATCCATAAGCACCAAATCAAACGGCTCTTTTAAATACGCATCAACTGCTTTTTGCCCATTATCGACTGCTGTAACTTTGAAGTTTTGCTGTACTAAAATAGTTTCCAATAGTCGAAGGTTGATTAAGTTGTCTTCAGCAACCAAAATCTTAATTTCTTTTTTTCTGGAAATAAACGGTACATTCGTATCAATGTACTCTTTTGGCATAGTATTCCATACAACGGAGAGTGTTTTATGCAATGAACTTGGTAGTAACGGAAGAGTCACAACCGATTTTACAACTTCCAATAAAAGATCTGCCTTTCCACTGTATTCCAGTTCTACGATAGGAACTATTTCCAATTCAGGATACGTCATTTTAAGGGATTCGATTTGTGAGCTAGAGATATGAGGAGTGTCCATAAAAAGAATATTTGAGTCAAAAAGAATTCGATTAACCAATGTGGTGATTGTCGTAGTCTTAATATTAAAAAGATCCAAATATTTATGCAACAATGCACTCTGAGCTGATGCAAGGTCGTGCGAATAAAGAGCGGCTTGTGTTCCCTCAATAAATTCGAAACTTCCCACTTCACTAATTTTATGGGTGATTCGAAATGAAAATCGTGATCCAATACCTTCTTGAGAGGCTAACATCAAATGAGAATTCATCATATCCACGTATTTATGACTTAGACTTAGACCAATACCCAATCCATCTTTTCCACGCCGCTGATTTTCCCATGCAGAGGCAAAAGGACGTAACAGCGTTTTAATATGCTCTGCATCAATGCCTATACCTGTGTCGCTAACGGCATATTCAACTTCAATACTGCGATTTTCCATTTTAACAATGATGATTTCAACAAGGACTTGGCCATTCTCATTTGTAAATTTAATTGCATTTTGAATCAAATTTCGTAAAATTGTCAAAATTTTATCCTGATCGCCCGTCATTGTTTTTGGCAATCTTGGATCAATTAAAAACATAAGCTGAATCTCTTTAGTCTCTGCCAGTTCTTTAAACTGTACCGAAAAAGTTTCAAACGTTTCTATCGGAGCAAAAACTTGAAGCGTTGCGTGAATACTTCCGCTTTCTACTTGCATGAGTTCCAAAAGATTTTCGATATTACGCATCATCGAAGAGGCACTTTTACTAACCATATCGACATATTCTTGCTGCCATGAGCTCAGAGGAGTCCCCTTGAGTAAATCCGTAAATCCGATAATGGCATTCATCGGCGTTCTAAATTCATGTGACATATTCGTCAAAAATTTCTTTTTAAACTGGTCAAAATAGCGTTCAGCCGCACGTGCGCGTTCAATAACAGAAGTGTCCCGCAAAACAATCGCGATAATTGGTTCATCTCCTAAAAGAATTACTTCCGAACGTATCGCTATATCGTATTCTTTTCCTTGTGCAGTTACTTTTCCACGATATTCACCCGATTGTGACAAAAGAAAAGAAAGTTCTACTCCCTGTGGTTTTAGCCATTCTTCTATTGCGGAAATTCCGACAACGTGATCTTCTCCAAAAAGTGACAATAAAGGTTTGTTAGCGCCGAGAATTTCACCTGAAAGATACGTATACAAAAAAGGATCACTGTGCAAGTTTGCACATGAGGTTAACATTCCTACCGACGAAAGAAATTTTTCTTTAAATAAATCCGTGTAGTCCATTGGTATCTATCCTATGCTGTAACTTGTAAATATTTATGCAAAATATACTCGAGTTTTTCTCTCGTCAACGGCTTAGAGATATAATCATCAAGCCCTTTGGCCAGAATGTATTCCCGATCACCTTCCATAGCCAATGCGGTTAAGGCAATAATTGGCATTTTCCCGACACGACTCATCCCTTCTTGGGCTTTAATTTCTTGTGTCGCCAAAATACCATCTTTTACCGGCATATCAATATCCATAAAGACAATGTCAAATTTTTGATTGCGGCATGCTTCCACACCTTCTTCACCGTCCGATGCGGTTACTACATTGAGTCCATATTCCTTGAGCAGAAGCTTAATCAACCGCTGATTAATCAAATTGTCTTCAACCACAAGCGCATTAATGCCACGTTGTAAATGTGCTACTATGACCTCAGCTTGTTTTTCCAAATTTAGGACATCAATTAAATGAGTCAGCAAGGTTGTAGGTAAAATTGGTTTAGAAAGACCTGCATCAATAACGTGCATTGTACGTGCGAGAAGCTGTTCATTTTGATCCAATAATAAAATGGTTTTACACGTACGTTTCAGCATTGAAAGTTTTAAGATCCAATCACTTTTCTGCTGTGATGCGATAAAATAGACTATATCAGTCGCATCAAAAATACTATCGTCGATGAGATGTGTTTTTGTTACACTCACTCCAAAACTTCGAAGATAATTCGTAAGATGATTCGCATCATCCAACCGTTTATCATCAAGTAAGACAACTTTCGCTGTATGGGCATTTATCATTCGCATTGCTTGGTCGGATGAACCATCCAGCGTAAAGGCAAAACTGAAAGAAGAACCTTTTCCCTCTTCGCTCGTGATTTTTAGCTCTCCGCCCATCAAATTAATCAATCCGTGTGATAAACTCAAACCTACACCCAATCGATTGTCGGCATGATCGCCTGATACAAAAGGTCTAGTGATATAGCTAAGCTCACTTTTACTAATTCCTTTTCCTGTATCTTTGACACCAAATCCGATATTACACGTTCCTGACGTATTGCGTTTTAGGAGTTTAACCTCTATCGTTATACGTCCTTGCGGTGCAGTGAATTTCAATGCATTGTTATATAAATTGTTCAAAACTTGTTTAATTTTGCGAATGTCCCCAATTAAATGTGTTGGAAGTTTAGGATCAATAAAAAAGTGAACAGCTACCCCTTTTTCATCTCCTAAAGAGACAAACCCTCGTGCCAGTTCTTCCATTTCTGTAATAATATTAAAATCTGATTTGCTAATGGTAAGTCGCCCTGTTTGCATTTGCGCCAGATCGAGTAAATTTTCAATATTGGACATTAAGTTACGAGCAGAGCCCTGTACCGAATGTATGTACTCAAGCTGTGTTTCGGTCGGAGTCGTTTTAGTAAGAAGGTCAACAAAACCCAATATCCCATTCATTGGTGTACGAAATTCATGCCCAATATTGGCCAAAAACTTTGTTTTCATGTTTTCGACCTGCACTACTTCATCCTGCAATGCTACGACGTTACTACGATCTTCCAGTCGAAGTAAATAAAGTTCACTTGAACCTTGATTTAACAACGTCGACGTTGCCGTCATAGAATGGCGGTTTCCTTTTGCATCCACAATTCCCAATCCATATCCATTAGAACAATGCGTACGGATGTAATCCAACCAGCTCTTATCGTATTCCGTAAACACTTCTTCATCTTCATCATTAAACAATTCACGGATACTCTCATATTTTGTGCGCAATTCTTCGATTGTTTTTACTTGTACTAATGCAAAAAAAGCCTTATTTGCTCCGATCCATCCATTATCTTTAGTAAAAAATAAAATGGCGCACGGATCCGTGTCCAAGATTTTATAAAAAAGCTCTTTATCTATATTATAGTTTGCGGCTTCCATCGTACCGGCGGACTTTCCACCTATGAACTTCATAATCCATTTCTTGAACTCCAAACCATACTCCCACGCTTAAGATCACACTCATTAACATAAGTAGTATATTGTAACACAAAAATTCCATGTGGGTGTTTGAAGCATAATGCTATAATTTGAAAAAATGAGTTTATCCGAATGAAGAAAGCAACGAGAAAAGAAATTGAAGCTATAAAATCTGAGCTGGTGGCGCGTTACGATGATGCTGTCACTGAGCTCACCTATCGTAATGTTTATGAACTGGTCATTGCCGTGGCTCTTTCTGCTCAATGTACCGATAAGCGGGTAAATCTGATAACTCCTGCCCTGTTTAACGCGTACCCAACTGCCTATGATTTAGCCAAGGCGGATTTGAAAGACGTTAAAAATCTACTTCAAACCTGCTCTTTTTTCAATAACAAAGCAATCAATCTCATTGAGATGGCCAAACGGATTGTAAATGTCTATAATGGGGAAGTCCCTCTGGATGAAAAAGAACTCATTACCCTTGCAGGGGTAGGGCAAAAGACTGCACATGTCGTCTTGATAGAGTATACAGGAGCCAATTTAATGGCAGTCGATACCCATGTTTTTAGAGTTAGTCATCGTCTGGGACTCAGTGATGATCTCACACCTGCGACAACTGAAGCAACCCTGGTAAAAAAGTTTAAAACAAATCTTCATCAACTTCATCAGGGGATGGTCCTCTTCGGGCGTTATATATGTACCGCACGAAATCCAAAATGTGATGACGGATGCTTTTTAAATGCCTACTGCAAAACCAAGGAAAGTTTTAAACCGAGATAAGGTAAAATCGGCCATGATTAAAAGATTATTATTTTTTATAGCGATGCTACTATTTACTGGCTGTGTGAATGAACGAGGCGTTAGCTTACGCTACTATAATGACTGCGAAGAATATTACGATGCACAAGGGTATTATCAAAAGAAATGCGATGAGAATATCGTTGACTACAGTGATGTCAAAAAAGCATTAACATCACCTGCCAAAGCTGCAGATCCGAAAGTATGGTGAGTTTTATCTAGTCATTATTTGCACGCGATAAACGTTGCAAAATTGGCCCATCTGAATAGAACATCACAGCTTGAAAAACCGCTTTTTTTTGCCATTTCAATATTTTCTATCATCGTATAAGGTATCAGCACATTCTCGAGGGCCTCGCGCTTTTGAACGATCTCGTATTCACTGTACCCCTGCTCTTTTTTGAAGTTATAATAACAATCAATGAGCTGTTTATTAAGTGTTGCATTTTCACTCAGTACTTTTTCGCTAAAAATAAATACACCACCCTCTTCCAGAGAATCGTATATTTTACGCAAAAGCGTTTCTCTCACCATGGGACGTATGAATTGCAATGTGTAGTTACAAACAATAACCTTGGTACTGCCAAAAGGATATTCTAAAATATCCCCCTCAACCAACGAAATTTTTGATCCATACGCTTCTATTTTTTTATGGGCATGTTCTATCATGGCAGTTGAATTGTCAATACCGATTAACTCAATTCCATCCATTGATTGTAGAGAACGCTCAATCTCTAAGAGTAAGGAAGCCGTGGAGCATCCAAGATCAATTACTCTTCCGCCCTCACGTAATGCGTTAATTGAAAATTGCCGAGTCAGCTGTAAAGATTCTTTGTAAAAAGGGACTGAACGGCTTAGCATATCGTCAAATACAGCTGCCACATCAGCATCAAATTCAAACTGTTTAGAAATAGGTTTCGTAAATAAAGTATCAGTGTTCATAAGCAGCATTGTAGCGAAAAGAGTTGTTTTAAGAAAAGGCGGCGCGACGAAACACCATAATGCACCTTTTCTAAAACGTTAAATTACTAGCAAAACATGGTCCACATTTAAAAAAGCGTAGGTGCTATTTCTATCGCTTTTTTAGTTTTCCCTGTTACATTTTTGCTCTCTTCAAAAAATGTAATTTCATGCTCTCTCAAAATACGAATGGTATTGGTTGTTCCCTTCACTCCCACAGGATCTCCTGCGGTAAAAATATACGTTTGTGTTTTATCTATTATTTTACGCGCAAGCCCACGCGTAATAATCTCACCTAGCATATCTTCAAGCTTCCCTTTTTTAATCAAATATGCCGGTACTACCCCCCATGCAATGGTTAATAAACGCGCCACTCTCTCATCGTGTGTAGCCGCATAAATAGTCATCTGGGGACGATATCGTGCGAGTTTTATAGCAGACTGTCCCGATGTAGTCATCGCTATAATCCCAGCAGCATGCAATGCATCTCCAAGGCGTACAGCCGATTCATTAACCGTATCCATCGGATCATGATGCTTAAACTCTAGAAATTTATCAAATGGATAAATCTCTTCAATCGATTGTATGGTGTTGACCATTGTCTCAACTACTAAAATAGGATTATGTCCAACAGCCGATTCTTCAGATAGCATCACAGCATCCGTTCCATCCAATACGGCATTAGCTACATCGCTTATCTCAGCACGCGTAGCCGTCTCTTTTTCAGTCATAGACAACAGCATTTGTGTCGCAGTAATTACAGGTTTTGAAGATTCATTTGCTTTTCGAATCAACATTTTTTGAATAGTGGGAACACGATGATAAGGAACTTCAATTCCCAAGTCACCTCGCGCCACCATCACTCCATCTGAATACTCTAAAATTTCATCAATATTTTCAACCGCATCAAATTTCTCAATTTTAGCGAACAATTGGACCTCTCCGTTAAGTGAACGGATAATATTTCGAGCTTCAATCATATCCGCAGCATTTTGAACAAAAGAGATCGCCATAAAATCAACGCCATTAGCAACACCCCATGCCATATCAATACGGTCTTTAGGCGTTAATACATCAATACCTAATCGTGTATTAGGAAAGTTAACCCCTTTTTTAGACCCAAGCTTCCCCTGATTTTCGATACTAATGCGCACATATTTCTCTTCACATTCAATAACTTTAGCACGAATATTGCCATCATATAAGTAAATAGCATCTCCCACATTGAGCATTTTTAATATCTCGCCTTGATTTAGACACGTTTGAAAATGATGTTCTCCTACTTGCTCCCCCTCAATCTCTTCATAGTACACATCAATGATGTCTTTAGGATGTAAATGAAACTCCTCTTTTAAAATACCAATACGAATTTTTGGACCACTTATGTCTTGTAAAATTCCTACAATAAGCCCCGTTTCGCGCATTGCTTGACGGATATTATTCAGTACTCCCAAATGATATTCATGTGTTCCGTGTGAAAAATTAAGACGAAAGACATTGACACCGGCTCGAATCATTCCTGATAATGTTTTTACACTCTCCGACGCTGGCCCAACCGTTGCCAAAATTTTTGTTCGCTTTTGCATACTTTTTTCCTATATTTAATAATGTTTACTTTTGTCCATAATAACATATTTAGATTACAACTTTGTTATTTTTGCCGATATTAAACACGCCATCTCAGTGATTATAGAGGTGAATTTGACTACAATGAATGACCTATTTCAGTAACTGGAAACTATCCAAATTATGCATAAACAAGCTATTGAGACTGATATCGTTTTGATTGATATCATCGACTTTTCTCGCCTTGAAATGTCCAAACAGCTTGAACTCATTACGTTTCTTTCTCAAAGTTACAAAAAAATGATTCGAAAAATGTTGGAAAATTCAGGCATACCTTTGGAAAAAATGCTACAAGGTATTATCCCTACAGGTGATGGTTTTTATTGTATCTTACATCCAAATCTTAAAGGATTCGGAGCGATCCTTGGTCTCTCTTTTATCCATTTTTCTGATTTTATTTCGAAAGAGTACCCCTATTTTCAGGGTATAAGAGTAGCCGTTCATACCGGAAAGGTACACCGATTTGAAGATATTTTGGGACATAATAACTTTGTAGGTGATGGTTTAAATGAGTGTGCACGCTATATCGAAATCAAAAACTTAGTAGCTGATACCGTTTTTATTTCGGCCTCAGCCTTCGACTCATTGCAAACCTTTTTGGATGAACATGACGACTTTTCAGCTCTTTTAAAAAAATGTGAATTTCGATACAGCGCACTGCACACCTTTCATGATAAACATGAAATTAAACGCAACGGTTATTTAATATGGATGCGTCAAGGAGGAATAATCCCTCCTCCAAAACAAGACTGGTTAACCCCAAAAAGGAGAATTCGTGCGATTTAGTATTGATGAATACGCAAAAACATTTAAAATGTCTAAAGAAATGATACAAAATAAGATTCGGACCAAACGACTCAATTATATTATTGAATCGGGGGTAACCTATATCATAGTTCCCCGCAGTTCACTTGATGAAGAAAAGCAACGAGAAATACACGATTCCTCGAAACAAACAGTAACTGCAACTGTCCCAGTAACTGCATCTCCTAAAACAAGCGTTGGGATGGTCATTTCCCTTTATCAAAAAGAAAATCACCATCTCAAACTCAAGATCAAAGAACTTGAAGCAAAAATAGACCAATTGACAAACGACAAAGAGGAGATGTTGATAGCCGAGCGTGTACGAATTGAAGAAATATACATGGCCAAAGATGAGCAGCTCAAAAATATTTTAGAAGTGCTCAGTAGTAAATTAATGCTCTCTAACAATACCAATACGGTACATGACGTCGATGTAGCACAATCCAGTACTATCTCTATTGAACCAAAAGGGATTATTGAATTGAAACGCTATTTAAAATTCATAGGCATAGGAAGTGAAGAACGCAAACTGGTACGTCACCGTTTTACAGAGCGTTTTGGCAGTGATGTCCGTATTATCCAACGAGAGGGAATATTTTACGTCGATTTGTCAAAATACGACTATACTGATCTTCTTTAGCCTTTAACAAGGCTTCTACATCCCCACCTTTTTTTTCACTCACCATTAATTCTATTATAATCTATCCAATATTATACGTTATTCTGTGCATTAACTACATATTTATTCCATTTATATAATTTATAAAGACCAAAACACACACTTTAATGTTTATTTTAAGAAATGAAGATTAGAATGGGGTAATGGAAATCAATGATATTTTTAATCTTCTACATAATGCCGTTGAGGCACAAAACAATGGCAAAAAGATTTCCCAAAAAACGATGTCTGAAAAGTTGGATATTTCTATGCGAACCTATCAAGATTGGAGATTAGGAAATGCAAAACCGCAAGCGGCTAAAGCTGTTCTTGAAATGCTCGCCATGCTCGATGACGATGAAATCATCAGAGTGATACGAAAAATTAATAAATTAGGAAAACTAACATGAGCATTTTAAGTGAGCAAGAACGCGATGGCTTAGAAGATGTTTTTTTATCCATCTCCTCAACACGATTTTCACCCCTAAAATGGTCTTTGTCTCAATACCATTGCTATTGGATACTGCACATTAAAGAGTCAATGAAATACTTTTTAAATGACTGCTCATCCATTAAAAAGACAAAAAGTGCTCTAAAATGGTCAATTTTGCCAACAAATTACAAAAAAATAGAAAAACACAGATAAATTTAAGCTAAGAGATATTAAAGTATTCGCGTTTGAATCACTTCCCTCTCTATTTCCCATAGAAGCAGGGGGTTGAAGTGAATGTCATCTATCTAATCTTAAGGGTAATAAATGAACAAAGCACAATTCGTAGAGTTGGTACAAAAAAATGGTGGTTACAAAACTAAAATTGAAGCTGAAACAGCTATCAAAGCTTTCACAGAAGCAGTAACTGAAGCGCTTGTTTCTAAAGAAGAAGTTTCTTTGGTAGGTTTTGGAAGTTTTGCAGCATCATTACAAAAAGGTAAAAGCGGTACAGTACCTGGTACTACTAAAACTTATACAACTTCTGACAAAATGGTTCCTAAATTCAAGCCAGGCAAAAGTCTTAAAGACAGCGTTGCTGCAGCAAAGTAATTTGTTTCCCATCTTCCTGAGGATCTTCTTCAGGAACACTTAACTTCATTTCTCTCTTTTTTTTTCAAATAGGTTATAATTACTCATTATCTGAATTTAGGGGTTTTTTTGCTATTTTCCTTTTTTTCCCGTTTTAAATCGTCAAAAATACTCTTAGAAGACATTCCTTCACTCGATAATATCGCTACTATTTTTGACGATTTAACACTTCCTGAAGATTCAGTTTATTTAACCGATTTCGTCTTATTTCACCATGAAAACCATTTTAATATCGACCTTTTGCTTTTTCTTCCCCATTATGGCCTTTACTTGGGAGAAAAGATTCTATGGAATTTACAAGAACTCAAGGGGGCGAGTGTCAAACGTTTAACGCGCCAGAGTCATGCTGCCTCTCATACTCAACTTGAATCCACCGAAAAAATAATTTATCAAAAGCTTCAGGACGTACTCTCTTTTGATGCCACGCCGATAGAGCGAATTTTTTGGATGAAAAATCTCACCTATGCCGAATTTGAAACTCTTAGCCCATCCTTCCATGAACTGTTACCAAGAGGACGATTGATTTTTAAAGATGATACTGCTCTTGATATTCAAAATAAACTTCATGCATTACGTGAGTATCAAACGTACGCATTCTCCAAACTAAAAGTTATCGGATCACTTAGAGCACATACTCTTGTACTACCAACAGCCACTGAAACTTTTGGCTCCTTCCTCTCACCAGAACAACTGCTGTTTTTGGATACTCCCATCAAAAATCGTTCAACACTCGTCCTAAGTGCCCCGCACAGCAGTGGAAAAAGTACGGTATTAATTCGAAAAGTAATGGATTATTTGCTTACTCATCCTGAGCAATCTGTTCTTGTTATGACACCGACACGATTAAGCGGCGAATTACTGCGTAATGAGTTTATTTCCCTAATGGAGTTTGCAGCTGTCAAATGCAATTTATCCCACCTCCACTTTTACACACCTTCACCGGAGAATGAATCTATTGAAACAACGCGTATATTCCTAGAAAGCAGCCTCATTGTTTGTGACGATGTTCATTTGCTCTCCCCTGAAACGCTGGAGCGGGTTATAGAGCATAAGGGTTCACGAGCACTTCTCTTATGTGGTGTTACTAATCCCATAGATATACATGCCAATACCCTAACCACAATCTATCGACAACCCACTGTCCATACCGTTCACTTTACGCATACCAAAGGAGCGCTTTTCACTTTGCTCACTGGTTTAAAAACCCACTTGGAGACTATAAACAGTAACCTTATCATGATCATATTACCTAACCACGAGATATTCCTTGAGTATAAAAAAGCCATTGAAGATCATTTAAAAGTCAACTGCAGGATTTTAAACGATACTTTTAGTTTACAATACGATAATTTAGAGGAAATCACACTTTCAACTCCTGAATATATCAGCGGCCTCAATGTACCTCACAGCTATCTTATCAATCTAAACCATCACGATCTACTCTATTATCCTCTAGCGTTAAGCCGTGCATCAGATACGGTCACTATAATCTCCGAATCTAATTTGGAGGGATGAAATGACAAAAATTATCAAGTCTGATAGCCAATGGCAAGAGCAATTGTCACCGGAAGCATATTACGTTGCACGTCAACATGGAACAGAACCTGCATTCAGCGGTGAATATGCCAATTACAAAGCCGATGGCGTTTATACATGCATCTGTTGCGGTACCCCATTGTTTGACTCAACTGCTAAATTTGATTCAGGAACTGGCTGGCCTAGCTACGATAGCCCCCTTAGCCCTGAGACCATCATAGAGAAGCAAGACATGGCTCATGGCATGATTCGTGTTGAAGTCCTGTGTGCTGCGTGTGACGCCCATCTAGGGCATGTGTTTTCCGATGGGCCAAAAACAACCGGTCTTCGCTACTGTATCAATTCAGTCTGCTTAGACTTCAAACCACGAACTTAGGAGTTACATAATGCGTATATTAGTTTCTTTACTGCTCGCTTCAGGCCTTGCCCTAGCCGCCCATCCCAGAGTTTCATTACAAACAACTCAGGGAGAAGTTATTCTTGAGCTGTATGAAGATGTTGCACCGCTTGCTGTTGAAAATTTTACAACCTTGGCAAAAAATGGCTATTACAATGGCCTGACCTTTCACCGTATCATCAAAAATTTCATGATTCAAGGTGGTGACCCTACGGGTACAGGTGCCGGCGGTGAATCAATGTGGAAAAAACCGTTTAAAGATGAGTTTAAATCAGGAGTAGTATTTGACAAAGCCGGTATTCTTGCTATGGCAAATGCCGGTCCACGAACCAATGGAAGTCAGTTCTTTATTACTACAGCACCAACTCCATGGCTCAATGGCTATCATACTATATTTGGAAAAGTAGTGGGGGGAATGGATGTAATTGGAAAGCTAAATAACGTTCAAACCAGTAATGACAAACCGATCCAAACTCAAAAAATTCTCAAAGCTACCATTCTTCCATAAAGGCTCTTCCTCATTTTTGAGGAAGTTTCGCCAATGAATCTAACACACTTTTTTGTTTTTCTTGATCCAACTTTTTATCATTTGAAACAAACATATAAAATTCAACTCGTCTGTTTTTAGCACGATTCGTCTCATTTGAGTTAGTTGCCAACGGTTTGCCAGATCCAAATCCTGCGCTTGAAAGACGATCAGCTGAAACACCGTTTTTAATAAGTTCACGCACTACTGTTGCCGCTCTTGCACTTGATAAATCAAGATTATCACGGTATTGTGTACCTTTTGGAAGCACTAGATTGTCCGTGTAACCGCGCACCGATATATCCACCGTAGGGGGAAGTGTCTTTATAATATCTGCAACCCTTTTAATAAAAAGGTGCATCTCTTGATCATCAATACTGGCATTCGACCCTCTGAAAGGGATCGTTGCCGGAAGTTTAAATAACACCCCATCCATTGTTTGATCCAAAGCACCTTCTCCTACAGAAACATTCTGCGCCTCTTCATCTTGGCTTTCATTACTGCTTGCTACCGTTGTTCCCTCACCCAAAGTAGATGTAGTATCCAGTAATGCCCCTCCACTGGAAACCGGCATTTTCCCAGCACTGGATTTCTCAGATTTATCCGTAGACTCTGGATTCATAGGTAATACCGGGCTTATCTCCTCAGGTGCAGGCGCATAATCATAAATTTTGACAAACTCTTCTTTTAGTGCGCGCACTTTTTCTTTATTTACGGATGCAAGGGCATACAGCGCAATAAATAATGCCAATAAAAGACTGAAAAAGTCAGCCGTAGGAACTGCCCATTTTTCCCCCGCAGGACATTCCGGACATTTTTTACATTTTTTCTTTGCCATCTAGTTACTCATCACGAAAATTGGCTGTGTTTCTCTTCAGCAGGTGAAAGGAAATTTAATAATTTTGCTTCAAGTGTGCGCGGATTATCACCATGAACGATACCTATTATCCCTTCTAACATCACCTTTTGTTCTTTAACAATATGATGTGCTTTTGCCTTCATTTTATTTCCCATCGGCCCGATCAAGACGTATGCCCCGAAAATCCCGGTGACAGTCGCGGTAAATGCACCTGCAATACCCTCCGCCATTTCTTTTGGATTATCCAGTTTTTGAAGTGCCAAAATCAGACCCAAAACCGCTCCAACAAGACCCATAACCGGAGATGTCTCCCCAGCTAGAATCCAATAATGGGCACATCCGTGCCAATAATGTTCAGTCTCTTCAATAACAGCTTCTAAAGTTTCTGCAATTGTGTCAATTTCATTGCCATCAACAGCCATACTAAGACCTTGTTTTAAAAACTCATTATCCAGTTCAGACACTCTCTTTTCAAGTGAAAGCAACCCGTCACGTCGAGCCATTAATGCTAATTCTACGAGTTCTTTGATACGCTCTTCCAAATTAACCGGTGACTTTTTAAAATTCATTCCTAAATTTTTCCATGCACCTTTGATGTATTCTGCATCTGTACTTACCATCGACGCCAAAAGAGTTGTAGGAATAATAATAATAAGTGATGTAATGTGGACAACATGGACAGGGTTTCCGCCCTCCATCAAGTCTCCGATAGAAATAGAAGCCATCGCCCCTAATATCCCTAAAATCGTTGTTAAGTCCACAAGAACTCCTTTTCTTTTATCTTAGTGCAATCTTTGCAATTGTATTTACCCATTAATTGCTCGATTGTACCTTTTTTTCACTGAAAAGCATTATTCTTTTGATTCTTTAGGATAAAAATAGCTATGCAGTATTTTGATCAGAATCATGAGAAAAATACCACTGCCCATGCTCGCCACAATAAATGCATAGTATTCATCATGACTAATCGCATCCGCTTGATACCCCAAGGTTGCAATCGCAACCGTGAACGTCAACGGCATAGAATCACTCAAAGAGAAAAGAATGGTATTTTTCAATCCCAAATATCCTACATACGCCACTAATGAACTTACTAGTCGAATCCCAATAATTGCACTTGCTATAAAAAAGGCCATTTGTAATATATTACTATCTGTAAATGCTTCCAATGCAACTGTTGATCCAACGTGTATAAAAAAAATCGGAACCAAAAATCCAAATCCAAAAGAGGATAATTTTTCAGGCAACTCTGTTTTGTGTTTAAAATAGGTGGCAATAAATGTCCCTGCTAAAAATGCCCCCAAAACAACATCTATTTTGAGATACAACATCCCTGCAACCAAGATAAACATCAATGACATCGAGAAACGAATATCCTGATCTTTCCCATCCTCATGAGGCATAATAAGAGTTTTCAACCCAGGATACCACCAAAACAAAATGCGAATTCCACGAAAAAAGAGAACGAATCCTACTAAAAATGCGAATAACCCGCCCAACGTAATCGCGAATTCTCGGTTATAACCGTATTCGAGTCCACCACTAAGTACCGTCAGTGCCATGATACTCACCAGTTCGCCGATGATACCAATATTGAGTGCCAACGCAAGCCATGGCTGATGCTTTCCGTACTCTTTGACCAATGCCATCAACATACCCAACGAAAAAATCGGGAAAGCGACCAAATAAACAGCACTTAGATCAAAATACACATAGAGACCAAAAGAACACCCGTACAACATAGCGAAATAGACGATGGTACGGCGTAATAAAGAAGATTTCGCGAACCCAAACTCTTTGAGATTCACTTCCATACCTGCCAAAAACATCAGATATAAAAATCCAACTTTGGCAATAATTTTAAAAAGTTCATTTTCAACCAATAAGCCAAAATACGCCGCGATACTGCCCAATAAAATTTCCACAACTACCACGGGAATTTTAGTCACCCTTGATAAAAAAGGAGAAAACATAATTAAAAGCGACAAAGTTACAATAACAACACTATTACTCATTACCATCCCCTTAATGCTTTCCATACTGTAATTGCCTGTGTGTGTTCTTTAACATCGTGGACTCTGACAATCGTAGCGCCTTCTTCAATCGCTTTGAGATGAATAGCCAACGTTCCACTAAGACGCTCATCACATTGGGAATGAACAATTTGATCGATCATGGATTTACGGCTCGCTCCTACAAGGAGTGGTTTTCCAAAATGTAAAAAATGTTTTTGATGCGCGATGAGTGCCCTATTATCTTCTAAACGTTTTCCAAAACCGATTCCGCAATCGAGAATAGTATTTTTAATCCTAAATCTTTCCGCTTTTTCAAGCCGTTCTTCAAAAAACTGTTCCACCTCATGAAGGACAGAATCATAATGAGGATTTACCTGCATTGTTTGGGGATTTCCCCTCATATGCATGATCACTGCCGTCGCATCATATGATGCACACAATTGGGCCACCTCATCATTCGCCAGACCCGTAATATCATTGACAATACTAAATCCTTTTTCAAGAGCATACGCAATTACAGATGGCTCATAACTGTCCAAACTTAACCGAACTTTTTCATGCATACGCTGTGCATACAATGTGTCAATAATCGGGCGCACCCGTAAAAGTTCTTCTTTGGAACTCACACTTTGACTGTTAGGACGGCTTGAAACTCCTCCTATGTCGATAATGTGGGCTCCCTCAAGTATCATCATTTCAATTTTTTCAATCGCTTGCGCCTCTTTAAATCGGCTTTGAGCATAAAAACTGTCATCATTGGCATTGATAATACCCATAATTTCAATGTCTAAGGTACTTTTCTGATGACAATGACGTTCCAACTCATGCGCCAATGCCTTGAGCCCAAAAGGTTGTGCTTTTTCTTTTTTTACTAGGAGCTGAAGCTGTCTTTCATTTGCAATCAAAATTGCATTGACTCTGGGCTCAAGTGCCGTCACTGTTCCTCTTGGAACGGCGAGATCAGCCCCAATACTGAGCGCATCTTGTTTAAGAATATTTGCTGCACCCACGTGTAAGTCTACGATTCTGATAAGGTGTATTTTACCCTTGTCCTGTAAAATTGATACTCCGCCTGCATCCACTTTTAACTCTTGAAGAAGTGTTTTAAGATTTACGCTAGAAGAAAGATGCTCAACGTACACGCTTTACCTCTTTAAGAAAATTCATCAAGATCATCACTAAAACATTTTGGACGCGTGCGTTAAGTTCAATGAGCCTAAAAGCTTTATCAAATCCTTCTATTTGAACAGTTGTCAGCGATAATCCCTCAACATGAACTGCATGATAAAAGAGGTGTTCAATCAGTTCCTTGGCTTCATGTTTCTTGAATTTTTCATGTTCTTTTATCCACGAAAACATACCTGAAAGATCCAATGTACGAAGAGTTAGTGAGATTGGTTCATGGTGTTTTTCACTGTGCTCTTGACTCAATGATAAACGTGAACGAACCGTAGGTAAAAAAGTACTTTTATTGGGGGCAAGCAGTAGAAAAACAATATTAGGCGGAGGTTCTTCTAGAATTTTAAGTAAAGCGTTCTGTGCAGGTATTGTGAAACTTTTGGCACCTAAAATCAGTGTTTTCATTTGAGATTCACTCTTGTACGCTTCGCTAATAACTTCTTTGGCATCTTCTATTTTAAAGTCTTCACGTATAAAACGAACACAACGCAAAGGTAAAAGTTCCTGTTCAATTTCCAATGATTTCTCTTCGAAATGCTCCGTGATTAAGATAGAGCCACCACTAGGCGTGAACATCAATCTCCCCAAACAAGACAGCAGAAAGCGTTTTATCAAATAAACGATAGAGCTGTAACAATTTGATATCGATCAAAGGATCATAGGATCGCATGCTTAAGGCATTTGGATAATTTTCATCCATAATCCACATCAGGGCATTATCCGTCCGCTTAACGATATCCGCACGGCGTTCATCACCACCCTTTCCGATGTACCAAAAGAAATATTCACCTTTGTATGAGAGGTCAAGCATATCGCTAAGCGTTTCCATCGCCTCTGCATCCACCAATTGATCGATATGAGGATACAAACCATCCAAATAGACGATAGGAATCATCGGACGTTCTTTGAGTTTTTTATTGATAGTTTCAGTAATATAGTGGGAAAACCAGCGACGTTGTGGATCAGTAACGAGGACGATGGTACGCCCTTGCATGATTTGATCCATAGCACTGGCTATTTGAGGAATCCACTCAAAACGCTGCTCTTCAAACCAGCTCATCGATGCACCCTCAGCTCTAATAGTATCGAGGGTCCATCGATCAAATTGATGCATTATTGATCCAACGAATACGCGCTGTGAAGTGAACGCACTGCCAATTCGGCATACTTCTCATCAATGACCATCGACACTTTGATTTCTGATGTCGAAATCATCATAATGTTGATATTTTCACGCGCCATCGTTTGAAATGCTTTTGCCGCAACACCCGTATGCGATTTCATACCGACACCGACAATGGAAACTTTACAAATACACTCGTCATAACTGGCACGGCCAATTTCGCCTTCAGCGATAAAGGTTTCAACCACTTTTTTAGCGTCCAACAATTCTGTCTTTGGAACCGTAAAGTCCAAGTGGGTTTTGCCATCATGACCCTGCGTTTGGATAATCATATCAATATTTACACTGTTGTCTGCCAAACGGGTAAATATATCAGACGCAATTCCCGGACGATCAATAACTTCGAGCAAAGAAACACGTGCTTGATTCTTATCCAGTGCAATGCCGCTAACGAGTGGTTTTTCCATAATATTCTCTTCCTTTGTTATAAGTGTTCCTTCTGCCATTGTGAAACTAGACCGGGTTACAAGATTAACATTCAATTTTTTGGCCAATTCTACTGAACGGTTTTGGAGAACTTTTGCCCCCAACGAAGCTAGCTCCAACATCTCATCGTAGCTGATACGATCCATTTTACGCGCTTTTGGTTCAATCCGAGGATCGGTCGTATAAATACCGTCAACATCCGTATAAATTTCACATAAATCAGCTTTTAATGCTCCAGCGAGAGCGACGGCAGAAAGGTCTGATCCACCACGACCGAGGGTCGTAACTTGGCCCAGTTCACTTACCCCTTGGAACCCTGCAACAACGATCACTTTACCCTGTGCCAATTCGGCGTGCATAAGAGAAGGATCAATGCTCTCGATACGGGCTTTAGTATGAACATTGTCTGTCACTATGCCCGCTCGTCTACCGCTCATGGAAGCCGCTTTGTGCCCCATAGCATTTAGCGCAATCGAGAGTAACGCCGCAGTTACACGTTCTCCTGAACTTAACAACATATCCACTTCACTGCGCTCTGGAGAGGCAGTATAATGTTCCGCATAAGCAATCAATTTATTGGTTTCACCGCTCATAGCGGAAACGACGACGACAACTTGGTGCCCTTCTTTAAGAGTTTGGGAGACACGATTGGCAACATTTTGAATCCGCTCTAAATCTCCGACACTGGTTCCACCAAACTTTTGTACAATAAGCATTACAGATACCCCTTGGCTCTAAAATGTGAAATAACCTCTTCATAAATCGGTTTTTTAAAATGGGCGATTTTTCCATTGAGCTCTTGAAGAGCCACAAATTCATATTTCTTAAATTCCGGATGCTTGGTATCCAAATTAATTTTAGCATTTTTCTTGAGTCGGACCAAATAATAGCGCTGTTTTTGTCCTGCAAAAGGTGCCATTTTTGCCGCAACATGTGGAGGAAAATCATACGATATCCATTCGGGATACTCAGCGATGACTTCCACCTTATTGGTCCCTATTTCTTCTTTGAGTTCTCGAAAAAGGGCTTCTTCTGGGCTTTCTCCCTCATCTATTCCCCCTTGCGGAAATTGCCATACTCCTGCCAAATCACTTCGCTCAGCAATAAAAATTTGCTTCTCATCAGGGTACGCACTGGAAACAATAATAGCTGCGACATTCGGGCGATAAAACTTCTTTTGAGTCATTCACTATCTTTTTTCCTATAATTGTAGGGTATTCACCATTAAAAAAAGTATAATTCGCCATGCTTTTATACATTCATATCCCTTTTTGCGATAGCAAATGCTCTTATTGTGCCTTTAATTCTTATGTTGATAAGTTTTCACAACGTGAACGCTATATGAATGCCCTCGGTATTCAACTTGAATTTGAATTAAAACGTTTTAACGTCAGTCCTGAAAATCTTATAGAAACTGTTTTTATCGGCGGTGGCACCCCATCAACCGTTGACCCAGAGCTTTATAGACCGATATTCGAATGTATTCGTCCTTTTTTACAAGAAGGTGCCGAAATCACATCCGAAGCCAATCCTAACAGTGCCACCAAAGAGTGGCTTGAGGGTATGAAGGCATTGGGTGTCAACCGTATCAGTTTTGGAGTACAAAGTTTTGACGATCAGAAACTCAAAACACTCGGACGTGCACACAATACGCAACATGCTCTTGAAGCTATCCGAAATGCGGCACTACTAGGCTATGAGCACCTTTCTCTCGATCTCATTTACGGTGTGCAAGGGGATACAAAAGATTTGTTACGCAGTGATATTGATCAGGCGTTTGAACTCCCAATAGACCATATCAGCCTTTATTCCCTCACAATTGAAGAAGAGACCGCATTCGAAAAATTACCCGAAATGGCGAGCGAACAACTCGATCTCACCCAATGGCTGTTTGATGAAATTTCCGTCAAAGGATTTGATCAGTATGAAATATCCAATTTTGGCAAATATCGTTCACGTCATAATCTAGGGTATTGGGAGCATAAACCCTACATCGGATTAGGTGCAGGAGCGGTTGGATTTTTAGGTTCAACTCGCTTTTATCCCACGACCGATATAGAAACATACATTGACGCACCAACAACTATTAAAGAAGAAATTCTTAATGAGTCAGAACTCTTAAATGAAAAATTTTTCTTAGGATTTCGCAGCTGCGTCGGTGTAAACAAAACGCTTCTGTCTAAAGCACAACAGGCTCAAGCACAAATGCTGCATGAGGGTGGATTATTGGAATATCGTGATGGGCACTATTATAATCCTAATTTTCTCCTTGCAGATGAAATCACTCTAAGAATTGAAGGCTATTAGAGGTACCCTTTAAACTAACTTTTGATAAAATCGCTTCAATTCTTTATAAAAATCAAACAATAAGCAGGCAAATAACATGTTTGGAATGGGCATTACAGAAATTCTTCTTATCGCTATCGTCGCTGTTCTCTTTTTGGGACCCGATAAACTTCCCTCTACGATGATAGAGATCGCCAAATTCTTCCGCAGCGTCAAAGGAACCGTTAATTCGGCAAAAGCTACGATTGAGGATGAAATCAGACTCTCTGGAATCAAAGAGAGCGTGATGGATTATAAAGCTGAACTCACCAATGCGAGTTCAGAGTTAACACGTATGACGGACTTGACAGAAATTGGGGCAGATCTCACTGCTATGGGGAATGATTTAACATTGGAAATGCCTGCCTCTGCACCTGCTGCACCCAAAGCCCCAGAGCCAATTACCTTCGCTCCAAAAAATAAAGAGGAAGCTTAATGTTTGATGATTTACGTCCTCACTTAGTAGAACTGCGCAAGCGCCTTGGTATCAGTGTTGCTGCAATTATAATTATGTCGATTGTAATGTGGAGCTTCCATGATGCCATCCTTGCATGGATTACTCAACCGCTTATCGATGCACTGACTGCTACCGCTAAAATTTCCCGTAAAGCTGCACAGGGAATGATCGTTACACGAGAATTATCCGAGGCATTTTTCGTTGCGATGAAAGTATCGTTTTTTGCAGGACTTCTTGCGGCACTGCCGATCATACTGTCTCAAATATGGCTTTTTATTGCTCCTGGCCTTTATGCCAATGAGAAAAAAATGATGATCCCCATCGTTGTCGGGGGAACAGCTATGTTCCTAATTGGTGCCTCTTTTGCCTACTATTTTGTCACCCCTATGGGATTTGCTTTTTTTATTGAATTTGGAAGTGCTACCTTCGTTCCGATGTATAATATTTCAGAATACGTAGAGTTTTTCACCAAAATATTGTTTGGTTTTGGACTTGCCTTTGAACTTCCCGTTTTTTGTTATTTCTTAGCCCTGATGGGACTCATTGATGATCGCATGATGAAGAGTTTCTTTCGCTATGCTATTGTCCTTATCTTCATTATAGCCGCTTTGTTAACCCCACCGGATGTTCTTAGCCAAACCATGATGGCCGTTCCCCTTATCATTCTTTACGGTATTTCCATCCTTATTGTTGGCGCGGTTAATCCGGCACCCAAAGAAGACTTAGCAGCGCTAGAAGACGAAGAAGAGACGATTGACTAATAAAGATCCTCTGCTTACGTCAAGTTATGAATACCATCTCCCTGATGGGCTCATAGCCACCCACCCCGTCCATCCCAGAGACCATGCAAGACTCCTTGTTTACAATCGAAGTGATCGCTCAATCACCCATACGCGCTTTGATCAGTTAAATGATTTTTTACCCAAAGAGTGTGCTATCATTTTCAATGATACCAAAGTTATAAAAGCCAGACTTTATGGGAAAAAAGAAAGTGGTGGTGCTGTAGAGCTTCTCATTAATCGCCCGCTCAATGCCCATACCATCAATGTATACATTAAAGGACGGGTAAAAATCGGCACCCTCCTTTATTTTGATCAAAATCTTAAAGCTGCTGTTACTGCTCTCAACGAGGATGGATCACGTGAAGTAAATTTTTTTCTTAACGATGTACTCTTACGATTTGAGGAGCTTTTACCTCTTTTAGACAAAATTGGGCACATCCCTCTTCCTCCTTATCTGGGGCGTGAAGACAATAGTGAAGATGAGTGTGAATACCAAAGCGTTTTTGCTGCACACGAGGGCGCCGTGGCTGCTCCTACAGCATCACTGCATTTTACAGATGAGCTTTTCAATCAGCTATGTGAGCAGCATCCACACGCATTTGTAACACTGCATGTAGGTTCAGGGACATTCAAACCCGTAGAATGCACTACGATTACCGATCATCCGATGCACTCGGAATATTTTGAAATAAGTAAAAAATCTTTGGATCTTATACAAGGTCCAGCTCCCCTATTGTGCGTAGGAACAACGTCAACACGAACCGTCGAATATCACATCCGAACGGGTGAATCACAGGGACAAGCCAACCTCTTTTTACATCCGCATAATCCCCCAAAACGGGTCAACCATCTGCTGACGAATTTTCATCTTCCCCAATCAACCCTTTTAATGCTCGTGGCTTCTTTTGTGGGACTTGAAGAGACCCATCGACTGTATCAGGAGGCGATTGATAAACAATATCGCTTTTTTTCCTATGGTGATGCTATGTTAATCCTATAATTTTCAGCTAAATATGCTAAAATCAGGCAATATTATTTAATAGGGATTTCCCATGGACAAATTTTCACGAAGAAATTTTTTAGGTGCCGGCCTTATTTTTGGTGCGTCAACTCTTTTTGCTAAAGAAGCCGCCAAAACTGTCGCAACAGAAACGAAAGCTTTCGTCCCTCCTATGATCGCATTTCCAGAAAAAAAACCGATGAAAACGATTTCCGATCGTCCTCCTCTTCTTGAATCATCACGTGATATTTTCACACAAGCCATTACCCCCAATGATCAATTCTTTGTTCGTTGGCATATGCCTGATATTCCAACTTACATTGACTTGAACACCTTTCGACTCGAAGTCAAGGGAAGTGTCGCAAATGCTTTATCTTTGAGTATCGATGATCTTAAATCAAAATTTGAACCAGTAGAAATCACTTCCGTTCTTCAATGTGGAGGTAATAGTCGAAAATTCTTTTCAGAAAAAACAGGTCAAGCGACTCACGGCGTACAATGGGGCCATGGGGCCATGGGGTGTGCTGTATGGAAAGGGGCTCGGCTTAAAGACATCCTCAATATGGCAGGAGTCAATGCAACGGCTAAATATGTCGGTGTCAATGGATTGGAAAAGCCTGCCATTGATGAAACTCCTCACTTTTTTAGAGAGATGGGAATCGATGAAGCTCTTACAGATGAATTAATTGTTGCGTATGAGATGAATGGGCAAGATATCCCGTATCTCAATGGTTTCCCACTCAAGCTGATCATCCCAGGTCACTTTTCAGACAGCTGGGTAAAAATGCTCTCAGAGATCACCGTAATGGATGAATACCGTAAGACATTTTTCATGGATGTAGCCTACACTGTTCCTGATAATGACTGTGAATGTGTCATCTCTGGAGGTGACTTTGAGTATAAACGCAAACCTATCGCTCAAATGAAAGTAAAGTCTGTCATCGGTTATCCTGCACCAAACAGCGTGATAAAAAAAGGCTCTCGTATCAATGTTACGGGTGTCGCTTTTGACCAGGGGAAAGGGATCAAAGAAGTGATGATCTCTCTTGATGGAGGGAAAAGTTGGAGTTCCACTAATCTTCAAAAGGATTATGGCAAATACGCGTATCGTCAATGGAGTTTCTCGTGGGAACCGAAAATCAAAGGTGAATATTCCATTATGGTACGTGCAATCAATCGTATCGGTAATATTCAGCCTCTGCCAGGCGACATCGGATGGAATGCCGGTGGATATCAATACAATGCCGTTGATGTCGTTAACGTAAAAATAGTATAAGGACCCATAGATGAAAATAAATATACTTATTGCCGGAATATTATTAAGTGCTACCGCTCTTTTTTCACAAGTGACTAAGCCAATAGAATTACCTTATGTGGAATATCCTATAGAAGCAGGGGACCATGACGAAGTAGTACAACAATACTGCCTTACCTGTCACTCATTTGGATATATGCTAAATCAGGGTAAAAAAAGTCGTCCCTACTGGACAGGTACTGTTGCCAAAATGGTTAATGAGTTTAAAGCCCCTATTCCAAAAGAAGATCAGCAAATCATTATCAATTATTTCGTCAAACACTATGGATACGAATCAAATACAGGGCATTAATGCTCTGTTCTTTTACACTACGACAACTCTTCCATTTCGTACATCCACAATACCGCTTAACTCCGCTTCGAAGATCTCTTTTGGATATTTTGTCATCACTTCTTCATAGCTAGGGAACGTTCTACAAAATGCTATAAATGGCGTATCTACGATAGTATTTAGTGTTTTTTTCGAAATATATGCCACAAAATCATCTATATTTTCAATCCCTATTGCCTTTTTCTGCGCCAATAATTTATGTGTTCCCTCACTCTCCCGTATGCGATGCGGCAACACATAAATTTGTTTACCCATCTCTAATGCATATTCAACACTGCGCATGCTCCCGCTTCCGATATCGGCTTCCGTAACAATCAAACACTCACCTAATGCAACAACAATTTCATTACGCACTACAAAGCTCCATGTTCTTGCTTCAAATGTGGGTTCAAATTGAGAGAGCGTTAATCCATTTGCTTCAATCGAAGTAATAAGTTCAGTATTGGCTTTAGGATACCTAATATCAATACCGTTGGGAAGCACCGCGATGGTATTATCCATCCCAGCCCCTTGGTGCGCCAGGGTATCGACACCGGCAGCAGCACCACTCACAATCACAACCCCTGCATATGAAAGTTTTTTGGCTAATTCGTTAGTCATACTACGCGTATAGGGATTTGGACGGCGAGTTCCGACGATGGAAATTTTAGGTCGAGAGAGTAATTCCAGAGAGCCTTTATAATAAAGATTTTTTGGGTATTGCTGCATCGATTCCAGCTCAGAAATAAGATATGGCACTGTATTGAACATTTCAGGCTCACTTATAAAATATTATCTAAATGATATCCTAATAGGTAAATTGAATTTTAAAATATGACAAGATGTCAAATTTGGTCAATCCTTACAATCTGAACTTGATTCAAAATGTCTTTAGATTCTTTCAGAGCTTGAATAGTATCAGGGCGTGGATGGCCAATGGCAATGGCACTTCCATGACGTTTTGCAATCGCTATAGCTTCACGGATTTGTTTTTTAACATTGGCAACACCGTCTTTATGATCTAAAAAGACATCACGACCCAAATAACGTAAACCATACTTTGCATCAATGATCTTACCCTTGCTTGCCGCAATTGTTCTACTGTCAACAAAGATAAGTCCGTTTTCTTTCATAACACCGATAAACCTATCCATAGCACCTTCATCCGAAGTAAACTTAGATCCGGTATGATTATTGATATATTTGACATTAGGATACAAACGCTTAATCAAAGTGATTTGTTTGGTTATCATTTCAATAGAATCTGTAATGCGAAGAGTAACAGGCTCTTCTTGATTATACGCAACCGCTTCCATCGGTAGATGAACCATATACCCTGAAACGGAAGCCGCCAATTCAGCCGACTCCGGATGACGTGGGCTAGGTGGTAAAAAAGACATGACCAGAGGTAAACCCGTAGAACGTATTGCAGCCACATCATGGGCGTAAGAGACATCATCCATGATGATCACCAATTTCCCTCCACATACCTTTGCTGGAGGCTCTGTTCTTGGTTCAGCAGGAGGAGGAAGCGCATCTTTATCTTTGGACGCATATTCATGTCGTGCGCTAACAGCCTCATGCGCTAACAATTCTTTGAGCTCTTTTTTTAACTTTTCAGCTTGCGCATCATGTAATTGAGACCTTGTTACTCTTTCGGATACATTCGAGTCCACCTTACTAATTTTTTCTATCTGTGCCATTAGACGCTGAGTTTCTTCTCGCTCTTGATCCAATTTTTCCTGAACTTGATTAAAGCCAATAAAATAACCTATTAATACCGCAAGTAGTACCGCAATTAAAACCGATAAAATAAAAATAAGATTTTTAAGCGTTAAAAAAATTCGAAAAGAAAAAGGAGGTTTGTCCATTAGGATGCACTTGTATTAGAATGGGGTGAAAGCCATAAAAGGCTCTCAATGAAGAATTTTAGTTAGTGCTTTGGTTAACGATTTTGTTTTTAGAAATCCACGGCATCATTGCACGTAAACTTACGCCTGTACGCTCGATCAATGAAGCACGTGCGTTTGTACGCTCTGCATTCATACGTGGGTACCCAGCTTGACCTTCAAGGATGAAGTCTTTTGCAAAACGACCGTCTTGGATCTCTTTTAGTATCTCTTTCATTGCCGCTTTTGACTCAGCATTGATAACACGTTTACCACTGACGTAGTCACCATATTCTGCTGTGTTAGAGATAGAATAACGCATATCTGCAATTCCGCCCTCAAACATCAAGTCAACGATCAATTTAAGCTCATGAAGACACTCAAAGTACGCCAATTCAGGAGCGTAACCCGCTTCTGTCAATGTTTCAAATCCTGCTTGTACAAGAGAAACCGCACCACCACAAAGAACTGCTTGCTCTCCGAATAGGTCTGTTTCTGTTTCATCTTTAAACGTTGTTTCGATGATAGCCGTACGTCCGCCACCAATAGCTGATGCGTATGAAAGCGCTAATTCTTTAGTAGTACCACTTGGATTTTGTCCAACAGCGATAAGATCAGGGATCCCGCCGCCACGAACGAACTCAGAACGTACAGTGTGACCTGGAGCTTTTGGAGCAATCATCGTTACGTTGATGTCTGCAGCAGGCTTAACACGTCCGTAATGGATACTAAAACCATGTCCAAATGCGATTGTAGCACCTGATTTAAGGTTTGGAGCAATCTCGTTTGCATAGATTTCCGCTTGATTTTCATCTGGAAGGAGGATCATAACAAAATCAGCGTATGCAGATGCTTCAGCAACAGTCATAACTTTGAACCCTTTTGCTTCTGCCTTTGCCCATGAACTACCGTTTTTACGTAATCCAACAACTACTTCCACGCCGCTATCGCGAAGATTTTCTGCGTGTGCGTGCCCTTGTGATCCAAAACCGATCATAGCAACAATTTTGTTTTTAATTAGATCAATATTACAATCTTTATCGTAGTAAACGTTCAATCCCATCGAGTATCCTTCAGTATGTGCCATAAAAGCGCAAAATTTCGCGAATTATATCCCAGCTTTCCAAAAATTAATATTAGCACCCCCTTATAATGAAAGGCTAAATTCTCACACAGTGCTTCAAGGCAATTTAACCATGGTAAAATTCACAAAACTATTAAGAGGTTATCACATGAAAAAATTCAACCTATTTAAAGAGATCATTGTCGTTAAACGTTCCGACTTTATGCACGCCATCAATTCATCAAAACATTTTGCAATTGCCTATGATGGACAAATTGCCTATGAACCTTTTGAACCAAATCTCA
The DNA here is from genome assembly GCA_030694265.1 of Sulfuricurvum sp. Classification (GTDB taxonomy): domain Bacteria; phylum Campylobacterota; class Campylobacteria; order Campylobacterales; family Sulfurimonadaceae; genus Sulfuricurvum. The sequence continues at coordinate 208,802 of JAUXYP010000006.1, read as the reverse complement.
TTTCAATCTATGAGGGTTCAATTCCTCCTATTTCCCCTCTTAGTACTAATTTGGCACGTCCAATTGCAAACATGCTAGGTGACAATTACCGTATTGTTGAGGATGATGATCGTATCCTTATCAAAGCAACGCCAGCATGGCAATCCATTATCGGATTTAATCGTAACCGATCATTATATGACGATACTACAGGGGATGGTATTGCAGAGTTTGCTGATAAAACACTCGAAACTATCGGATGGCACGCGACAGAATTCAACATCCAATATCGCGATATAGTCGATCAATTTGAAGAAAAAATCGATGGAATTCTTATCTGTATAGAGCAGGACGAGCCGTATCAGTTTAGCGGCTTAGGATTCATATTTGATATAGAAGCTGCGCAAAAACTGGCGTTTGACTATTGTGTCACTGTTATCAAAGATAAAATGGCGCATGATCCTGATTTTGCAACGCTTAGTGGTGATGAAGAGGAAGCTGCAGAATATTTCAAATTAATATAATTAATTATATTTTGGTAAATTTTATACATACCCTTGTAGAATAAATAAAATTCTCAAGGAGTTTACAATGCAACATACATTGATGCAGCTGCCTTATGCACAGACAGCACTGGAACCCTATATTTCTGCCGAAACCGTTTCCTATCACTATGGTAAGCACCATTCAGGATATGTCAATAAACTCAATGGACTTATTGTCGGAACAGAGTATGCGGATAAAGCGCTAGAGTATACAGTAAAACATGCTGATGGTCCTATTTTCAATAATGCGGCTCAAGTCTATAATCATGATTTCTACTGGAATTGCCTTACTCCTGTTCCTAATAATCCCTCAACGAAACTTTCCAGTCTAATTCAACGTGATTTTGGATCTATGGAAGTATTTAAAGAAAAAATATTAACAGTCGCAACTGGATTTTTCGGTTCTGGATGGATCTGGTTAGTCCTTACCAAAGATGGGAAACTCGCAATTGACCAAACCTCTAATGCTGATACTCCAGTCCGTCACGATGTTATTCCACTGCTTACCTGTGATGTTTGGGAACACGCTTACTATATAGATTATCGTAATGGACGCGCAGATTATTTGGAAAATTGGTGGAAACTTTTAAATTGGGAATTTATATCCAATAATCTTCCAAAATAAATAATATCCATATATTGCCGCAAACACATGGCGTATGTAACTATAATTTGAGGTACCGCTCTAAAATAATCTTCGCCGAGAGGGAGTCGATCCGCCCGTCACGTTTGTAGCGGATTTCACCCTTCATGAGTGCTTCGGCTTCTTGGGAGCTGTGGGATTCGTCTTGATAGGCGATTTCCCCTTTAAAATCGACAAGATTCATAAAGTGCTCTACGCGCCGGCGCATCTCAGCTTCTGTAGTACTTCCCATTGGAATACCAACAACTACTTTGATTGCTTCATACTCATTGAGTACTTTTTTGACATCGTTTGCCGCTTGGTTGCGATTTTTCCGCTCTACCGCTGGAAGAGGGGTTACTATCCCTACCCCTGAACTCAGAGCAAGCCCGATCCGTTTGAGTCCCAAATCAATTGCAATAATAGAGCCCATCATTTTCCCAAACAAAATTGGCCGAACATTTTGTCAAACATTTCATCCAGTTCATAGGGGCGTGTTAATGAAGCGATAGAACGGATAGCTTGATTAATATGAAAAGAGAAAAACTCCAATTCACCGCTACGCAACGGTTCATATGCATCGTCTATGGCGTTTACAGCTGACGCAGTAGCATTGATCTGGCGCTCAGAGATAAGCATCATCGCTTCGGAGTCATTGTCATAGTCCATCAGGTGTGTTAATGCCTCTACTAGGGCTTGGGTATCTGTTTTACAACTCAATTCGATTGGCACATATTGCTGAAGAAGTGCTGTTTGAAATTTTTGAGGTAAATCAACTTTATTAAGAATACAGATAAAGGGCTTTGTTAGTGAAAACTGTTCCATAAGGCTCATAATGGCATTGTCTTCTTCATCGCATTCGCGACTGTTATCAAATAATGCAATCACCAAATCCGCATTCTCAATCGCGGCAATGGAACGTTCAATCCCGATTTTTTCAATCTCATCATGCGCGTTTCGTATCCCTGCCGTATCAACAAGACGAATCAAATGGGTACCCAAACGCACTTGCTCTTCAATCGTATCGCGTGTTGTTCCCGCGATTTCACTCACAATTGCCCGCTCATAATCTAACAGAGCATTAAGCAGTGAACTTTTTCCTACATTTGGTTTTCCGATAATGGCTACACGATACCCTTGCATCAAACCGCTACGTCTACGACTTGACTCCAGTGTTTTGGAAAGTTCAGTTTTTATTTTGTCTAACTTATGGGCTATTTGATCCACGACATCAGCGGGTAAGTCCTCTTCGGCGTAATCAATCACCACCTCAGAATAGGCCAAAATTTCAAGCAGTGAATCACGAATACTTTCTACATACTCCCGTAATTCACCTTTCATCTGGCGTGCCAAAACCCGTGCAGCATCATCACTCTTTGCCTCAATTAAGGATGCTATCGCTTCTGCTTGGGTCAAATCGAGGCGTCCATTCAAAAATGCCCTCTTGCTAAATTCACCCGGCTGCGCCAAGTGTGCTCCCTGAGCTACACAAGCTCTCAAAACCGATTCCGCAACAATCATACCACCATGGCATTGAAACTCAACGACATCCTCCCCTGTAAAGCTTTTAGGCCCTTGAAAATAAATCACTATGGCCTCGTCAATCAATGTGCCGTTGTCATGATATAAAGAGGTTAAGGTTGCATATCGAGGTTCAAGCGTGTGTTTTTGAGAAAGCTTTAAGGCAATAGAGAGGGATTGATGACCGCTAAGGCGAACAATAGCAATGGAACCCACGCCATGTGCCGTAGCAATGGCGGCTATGGTGTGATGCATAAAAAATTAATACTCGTGATAGCTGTTGATGACGATAAATTTACCGCCATCACGCGTGGAACGTATCGCCACATAACGATCCGGATAACGGTCACGAAGCTGCTTTAGGGCAATTTGAACCAAGACACCATCGAGTGTTTTCGTCTGACCTCGGCCATCACGCTCGATGCTCTCGCAAACACCGACCAAATAACGGGCAATCGACTCTTCTTGATTTTTCAAAAATTCTGCAATCTCAAGACGTAGCTGTAATCCGTATGCCGCATTAATCCAATTAAACAACATGTATGAAAGAGCTTTATAGCGGTACCCTTCTTTTCCGATCATGAGCGCTGAATCAATTCCTGTGATCTCCACAAGTAAGGTATTTTCATCATACGCAGAAACTTCAATCTCATGAAGATCAAAACAAATGGATTTAAAAAGCTCATTGATTTTTTCTTTTACTTCGAGTGCGCATTCTTCTACCGAAAGTTCTTCATAATCATCCTGGTCATCATAATCACCATAGATATCTTCGTCATCCTCATCCAGTTCATCTTCTTGTTCCGTTGCAAACGATTCTGATAAAAGCACATCATTGTGCATAGAACCGCGATGCTCAACTTCCTCTTCATGAACTTCTTCGCTCATCACTGGCACAGAAGCCTTTTTCTCAACGATAGGAGTAGAGACCACCGGTAAATTTGCCACAATGATGGCTGATTTTTTAAAGAGACCCAATATCCCCTTTGAAGGAAACTGTACGATCTCTACTTGCAGCATAGTAACTGAACATCCAAACTCAGCCGCTGCTTTGGCATAAGCTAGTTCAAGAGAAGGTGCTTCAATCTTTTTCATGGTGCTTCTCCGCGAGATGCGCCTCATGTCGAATGATGCGTGCCGCTGCAAACTGTCTATTTACAAGATACTGTTGCGCAATTGAAAAAATATTATTGATGAACCAGTACAACACGAGCCCTGCAGGGAATGTGAAGAAAAAGAACGTAAATATAATCGGTAAAAATTTAAAGATTTTTTCTTGCAATGGATCTGTGAAATTGCTTGGTGTAATCTTCTGCTGATAATACATCGTGGCACCCATGAGAATCGGTAATATATAATACGGATCCATGCGTGACAAGTCAGTAACCCAAAGAAGCCAAGGCGCTCCCTGAAGCTCTACTGCATTAAGTAAAACACGGTAAATGGCAAAGAATACAGGGATTTGCAATACCAATGGAAGACATCCTCCGAGTGGATTAGCACCGTGTTTTTTGTACATTTCCATAACAGCAGCATTCATACGCTGAGGATCACCTTTGTATTTTGCCTGAACCTCTTTGATCTTAGGAGCGATCTCTTTGATCTTTTGCATAGAGACCATACCCTTTTGCGTCAAAGGATAAAGCATCATGCGGATAAGCGCCGTCAAAGCAATGATTGACCATCCCCAGTTTCCAAATATTCCGTGCAACCACATCAATACTTTAAAAATAGGTGCCGCAATGAACGTAAACATTCCAAACTCGATTGCATGTGTTAATACCGGATTAATAGTTTCGAGAGTTTTATACTCTTTTGGTCCAATATACCCTTTGAAAGCAAACGATTTAGTTCCTTCCAAATAACTGACTGGATTATCATTAATATCACGTTCAACATACACAGGAGTTGTTGCATCAAAATCATAGAAAATCGTTGCGTAATACTGATCAAAGGCAGAAAGCAGATGAACATTGCTGAAACCTTCTCTACCCTCTACGTCACCATCTTCATAAATCGTTGTCTTGTTGTCACCGGCATAGACCATGCCACCCGTTACCGTCATCATCTTGTCATTAATCTGAGGATGCTGACCAAGATAAACAAAATAACGCTTCTCTTCTGAAAGATTCATCGCAACATCATAATGGCCGTCTGCATAGAAAGTGACTTTTTTAGTAACACTCAATCCGTTCAAAGATTGTGTTAAAAGAATTTCTGCTTTTCCATTTTCACCCAATACGATGTCATCAACATTACTCGCATACGGTGTTTTTTGTGCAATAGCTTCCAACGCTTCATCAGCAAAACGAACCTGCAACGGTTTTGGGCCCGTTGGAGAGATCAGTTCTGCTAATTTTCCTTCTTTATTATCATGTTTTGCATTTTTTAACACAATCGATGAAATACGACCTAATGTATCAATTTTAAGGGTAAATTCTGTTGAATTAATGGTTGCTAATGTATCCGTTTTAACCGTTTTTACATCACCGATTGTAGCTAATAATGGTCCAGATGGCTGTGGTACTGCTGCAGGTGTTTGCTTGACAGTAATCTCAGCTGACTTATTAACATCACTTCCATTGGGTGCTTTTGGAGGAAAGAGAGTTGTATAGCCGATAAAAAAAGCAAATGAAAGCGCAACGGCTAACAACAAACGCTGGTTTGGAGTAAATTTTTCTAACACTGTTATCCTTTATACCTAAAATTTTTAATCAGAAAATATTTCTGCTGATGAGGAACGAACCAATATTTTATCGTAATTATCGAAAGTTTAGCTGTTTTACCCGTTGGTTTGGTAATCATTGGGTAATCGATTCCACCTCGAAAAAGTTGATTACATCGACAAATACGTAAAAATGTTGTGAAAAAAGCGTAGGGAAGAGAGTTAGATTCAAATTGCCAAAGAGCATATTCAGAACACGAAGGATAGTGACGACACGATCCGCGTGTCACCAAAGAGAAGGAATGCCGATAAAACCATAGGAGGCTAAGAAAGAATTTTCTTATCATTGTCCCTCGCTACTCATTATCAAAGCACCTGTCCGTTTTAAAACATATTTACAGTCTCGTCGCACACTTTCAAAGTCATTGCTATGCAACGGCTCTTTGGCGACCAATACATACCATCCATCTGAAAGCTGACCAGACAGTTCGGAAAAAAGGGCACGTAAACGTCTTTTGCAATGATTGCGAACGACGGCGTTTCCTACTTTTTTACTAGCGGTATATCCAACTGTTTTCTCTCCCATTACTGGGAGATAAAACAACGCGACAGAAGTACTGTGAGCACTCTTCCCGCGTTTATAAACTCGCTGAAACTCTGAATTGAGTTTCAGCATAGAAAAGCCGTTTATACAGCCAATCTGCTTCTGCCTTTAGCACGACGAGCATTGATAACTCGGCGACCATTCTTTGTAGACATACGTAAACGGAAACCATGTGTACGCTTACGTGGTGTATTATGTGGTTGGTATGTTCTTTTCATTACCATTCCCCTTGTTATATTTTAGCCGCAATGGTAGTCAAATCTTACTTAAAGTGCCATTAAGTTTCATACAAGCTTGAAGTTTTATACACCTAATGCTTCAAAAAATCTCGAAGCGTAGGCGCAGAAGATTGCCCTTGCGGCATCGTGTCCAATCCAAGCGTTGTTTTCATCTTCATATGACAGTCACGACATTCACGAATAACAGCGTGTTCTTTTACATGCACCCCTTCGATTTTTGCTACAGGGTGACAAGCAAAACAATCACTCCCGCAATCCGCCATTTTTGCAGGGTTAGCAGAGTGACATTTAATACACGTCGTCATTGGCTTGTGACGTTTGTCAAAATCGATATTTTTAAGCAATGCTGGATGGCACGTCATGCAATCCCCTGTACATCCAAATAGAGGTAAAAACAGCATAAAACAAAGAATCGTTAGTTTTTTCATAAAGCGATTATGACACAGTAACACTAATCTCATCACCTATCGTGTCAAAAGCCACAGATGAACCCTCAATTACTTCACCTCCAAGTATCAAATCTGCCAAACGATCTTCAACAATCTCGTACAATGCACGCTTCAATGGACGCGCACCATAGACAGGGTCAAATCCAGCTTCAGCAATGTGACGTTTTGCAGCATCCGTCAGAGACAGTGTAATATTGCGTTCTTCTACTTTCGCCATAATGTCAGCAAAGAACAAATCAACAATACTGAGAATTTGACTCTCTCCCAGTGGATTAAAGACGACCACATCATCTAAACGATTCAAAAATTCCGGTTTAAAGTGCTGTCGTAATTCACCCAATACCATCTCTTCCAAACCACTCTCTCCATGATGTGCCATAATCTTATCGCTGGCGATGTTAGAGGTCAAGATAATGATAGTATTGGTAAAATCTACTACTACACCCTTGTTGTCCGTTAAGCGTCCATCATCAAGCACTTGAAGCAACACATTGAAAACATCGGGATGCGCTTTTTCGACCTCATCAAATAAAATAACACTGTAAGGCTTGCGACGTACTGCTTCGGTGAGCTGTCCGCCCTCATCAAATCCTACGTATCCAGGAGGAGCCCCGACGAGTCGTGATACCGCATGTTTTTCCATGTATTCGGACATATCAATACGGATCATCGACTCACTGCTGTCAAACAAAAATTTTGCCAATGTTTTCGCTGTCTGAGTCTTTCCAACACCGGTTGGTCCGAGAAACAAAAACGAACCTATTGGACGGCTTTTATCTGATAGGCCGGCTTTGTTACGTTTGATCGCACGCGCTACTGCATGAGTTGCTTTTTCTTGCCCTACAACATCACGGTTCAGTTCTTCCTCGATGTGCAAGATTTTTTCTTTTTCCCCCTGAAGCATTTTATTAACAGGAATTTTCGTCCAACGACTTACAACCCCTGCAATGGATGCTTCATCAACGCTGTTTTTGAGCAACGTCCCCTGAGACTGCATGATCTTCCATTTCTCTTTGAGCTGATCTTCTTCCTCTTCGAGTTTTGGGATTTGGCCATGAGTAATTTCGGCTACTTTCGCAAAATCACCTTGCTGTTGCGCATTTTCGGCTTCACGTCGTTTGGATTCGATCTCACGTTTGATTTTTGAAACGCGATCGAATTCCGCTTTTTCATGTTCAAACTGCGTTTCAAGATTTCGGCGCTCTTCACTCACATCCGCGAGTTCTTTGACGATTTCTTCGAGACGTTTGGTGTTTGCAACGCTCTCTTCCATCTTTAATGCTTCTTTTTCGACTTGAAGCTGTGTCATACGACGTTTTACGCTGGCAAGAGCGTTAGGCTCAGACTCGATTTGCATACGCAATTCTGCAGCCGCTTCATCAATCAAATCAATCGCTTTATCCGGTAAAAATCGATCACTGATATAACGATCGGAGAGTTTTGCTGCCGCAACCAATGCTGAATCAGCGATGCTTATACTATGGTGTGCTTCAAGACGCTCTTTAAGCCCACGTAAAATCTGTAATGTTTGATTAACACTTGGTTCTTCAACGTGTACTGGTTGAAAACGGCGCTGTAATGCGGTATCTTTTTCAAAGTATTTACGATACTCTTTGAGCGTTGTCGCACCGATAGTATGCAACTCACCACGTGCGAGTGCCGGCTTTAGGATATTAGCCGCATCCATAGACCCCTCTGACGCTCCCGCACCAACGATAGTATGAATTTCATCAATAAAGAGAATGATATTGGCACTTCTCTTGACTTCATCAATAACGGCCTTAAGACGATCTTCAAACTCTCCGCGATATTTCGCACCTGCGATAAGGGCACTCATATCTAACGCAATCACTTTCTTATTCTGCAGGCTTAAAGGAACCTCTTTATTAATAATACGCTGTGCGAGTCCCTCTACCAATGCCGTTTTACCGACCCCAGGTTCACCCAAAAGGATTGGATTATTTTTTGTCTTGCGTATTAAAATCTGCATCATGCGGCTGATCTCTTCATCCCGTCCGATAACCGGTGAAAGTTTGCCTTCAACGGCCTCACGAGTTAAATCAATACCGTATTTCGACAATGCCTCGAGATTTTCATCCGCAGTTTGGGACTCTATTTTTTGACCTGCGCGTGATGCCTCAAATGTTTTTGCAAGTTCCCTTAAATCAACATATTTTCCGACTATCGATTTAAAAGGATCATTGTTTAAATTGGCAACAATATAGGTATCAACCGCCAAAAAGGTGTCACCGTTTTTAGCCATCTCTCCAGAACTCACTTCAAGTGAATGCGTAAAATTTCGAGACAGACGAATGCTCTCTTTAGTCACATTTGAAGAGGTAGGTAGTTTTGATGCAGCACTTTTAACATCCAATTCAATAGCCGTCTTATCGATACTCATTTTCGTAAGCATCTGATTAAGCGGTGAGTTACTGTTCGCCAATAATGCCCACAAAAAATGGATAGGTTCTACCTCGCTGTTTTTAGTGTGCAGCGCCAAAGAGATCGATGACTCGATCATCTCTGTCATTTGATGGGTTAGTTTTTCAAAAATATTTTGCATAATAGTTTCCTTCTAATTGAGTTGAGAGAATTATAATACTTTGAGTCACTTATTGTCAAGTCTTTTAAATAAATTTACTTATACTAAGAACGCTGACACTATCCCTATCGCACCACCAAACACTCCGCCCCATACAACAAGCCATCCTAAATGCTCTCTCATAAGAGAGTACAGCATCTCTTTAACCATCAGCGGAGTAAGCTCAGCAAGACGTGATTCGACAATCTCACCAATCGTCTGTGTTAACGTGGAACTTCCTTGATGCATGTGAGTATTTAATGCATTCATAAAAGAGTCGCTTTGTGCTATTTGTATGGTTGAAAGTTTAATCTTCTCTATAAACGGGTCTTTGAGCTTTGCAATCAATGTCTCTCCACCAAACATTCCCAACATTCCTCCCATAGGCGACTCCATAACACTTAATACTAAAGCGTCATAGGCAGGGGTAAAATCAGTCTGTTGAATAATGGGAGTTAAGTCTATCGAACGCTCTTGAGACTGAACAAACGCTTCAATCTTCTCAGGACTGAAGAACTGTTCCATTATCAATGTCTTCAGTGCTTCTCGTATCGATTCAAATTGATCCAATATAATTCCTGAACCGTACAAAAAAGGAACTTTTTCAAAGAGCATATGTATGGCTAATTGATTTGTGATCGCACCGGAAAGGGCAAATAATCCGGCATTTCGGACTGCACCGGCAAGCTGTCCTTCTAGTAAATACGATCCGCCTACACATCCAAGTGCAATGATGTTTGTACTCCATCCTTTATCCATTTTGGCAACTCCTTCTATTAATGCTTGTATTATACAAAAAAGGTTATTGTTCTGTAAAAAAGATCCCTTATGAAATTACACTCTATGTCTACACTTCTCCAATCAGGTGAGGCCCCCGCAATTTTGGGCGCTATCAAAGCGGCCATTGAACGTAGTGACGAAGCCCCGTTTTGGCAACAAAAGACACTTCCTTACTGCGAAGCTATTTTGAGCGTCTTGATCCCATTGCGAGAACAAAACCTTCTTTTTACTCCAGAGGGAAATCCGGTGGACGCATTAACTATGGAACTCTTTTTGCGATGGTGTGACTTGATGAGCGTTAAAACCCTTGCTTTTACACTGGCAAAGAGTAATACTGCCGAAAAACTGATGCGTACTAGATATGCTCCTGAACGTGCCGCTGCCTATTTGCCTATTGACTTAGAAATATTGGGAACTTATTTGAGTACCTACACGGTTAACTTGAGCGACGAATCGATTGACTTTCCGATTAGCAATTATAATCTCCATATAGGGATGACTACATTGATCACCAACATCTTCAACGGGAATCAATAATGACTGAAATCAAACCCCTTAAAATTAATACCTATCTCTCGCATAATGAGATCCAAACCTTATTGGAGAAAGTCGATTTCATCATGATGGCAGCTCCTTCGTTGCAAAGCGAACGTGATCCCTCGCTGCATTTTACGATCATCTTGAATACTGCCGAACTTATCCCCGATGCCATCAAAGAGCAATTACTTGAAAAATTCTGTTTCGATTACAATATTACGGATATGAAACATGTACTCAACAACCGCGAACGAATAGCCTTCGCCATGACATCTCAAGATACACCTATGCCTCGCCACTTGATTGACGATGCAGAGGCCAATACCATTCCTTGGACACTCTTACACATTATTGATTTTTTAGGGGAATCAGAAGATTTTCAAGAAGCCAAAGACGGCCTCAGCGGTTGGAGCTATAGCTATAACACGTAACTCCTACACATAGCCTCTATCTCTGCTACGCTTTTAACGATTGCAGTCGAAAGGTTCTCGTATCCCATTTCGGTAATCAAAATATCATCCTCGATACGAATACCGATCCCTCGGTACTTTTCGTCTACTGTTTCATCATCGGCTCGTATATAAATACCCGGTTCAATCGTCATCACCATCCCTGAAACAAAAGAAAGGCTTTCACCCTCATCGTCTACATAAGGACACGGATCGTGTACATCCAACCCCATCCAGTGCCCTATTCCGTGTGGAGCATATTTTTTATGCGCTTTGGATTCCATAAGTATTTTACAATCACCACTTAAAATGCCTAAATCGATCAAAACCTGACATAATAGCTCTTCACTATAGTGCTGCAACCAATCACGCTTTACCCCTGGTTTCATGGCTTCAATCACACGTAATTGTACATCCAAAACTTTTTCATATACTTCTCGCTGTGCCTCGCTAAACTTTCCATTGACTGGGAAGGTTCTCGTAATATCACTGGCATACAATTCCCACTCGCATGCCGCATCAATCAATACTAAATCCCCATCTCTCAGTACATCACGATTGTTAATGTAATGAAGGGTATTGGCATTGTTACCCCCTGCTACAATCGCTTCATAGGATTCAGCTTGCGCACCATTTGATTGAAATACATAACTCATATGCGCTTGAAGCTCATATTCATGCATCCCTGCTTTTGATATTTGCATCGCTTTATGATGTGCTTTTGCGGTCAACTCAATTGCTTTTTTTATTTCTAAAATTTCTTCGTGGCTTTTAATCAATCTAAGAGTACGAATCAAATGCGTTACATCATATATAGTTCTAATATGACGCTTCACTCCACGGGTTTCATGCAGTTCTTTGGCACATTTTTTGGCCTGTAAAATCCATAAAGAGTCATCAAATAAGTCAATATACAAAGCGATATGATCACGTAAAATTTCTTTGATTAATAGCGAATACGTATGAATATCGTATACTTCATCTACATTATAAGACGCTAATGCCTTTTCAACTCCCAATCGTGAGCCGTTCCAAAGAGCATGCTCTTCATTGTAGGGTTCTACAAATAGAATACTTTTTGAAAATTCTTTACTTTTAACTAATACTAGCAGTGCATTGTCCTCTTTAAAACCGCACATATAATAAAAGTTACTGTTTTGTCGGTAGGGATATTCGGTGTCATTCGAGCGAGTTTGCGGGGATGCCGAAGTGAGAATAATCACCCCTTCTTCGACAGAACTTAGCAGTTTTTGGCGTCTTGATTCATAATGTATTTCATTCATAAGTGACATTGTGCCACAAATGAATCAAGGGTATATTAAAAATTACGTTCTAATAGTTTGTGTACTTTTAAAATAGTTACGATACGATCAGATTGCTTACCAACCCCATCAATCATGGTCTCCGCTTCTGAAACCGTCTCAGGGGCAGGACCAATATCTTTTTTAGGCATTCGAATGGCTTCTGTTAGACGATCTATCACAAACCCTGCCACATCGTCGCCGCTTTTCATAACAATGAATCGAGTTTCATCTGTATGTTTTTGTGGCGTTAATCCAAAACGAGCCCGTAAATCGATCAATGGAATAACAGAGCCACGTAGATTGAAGACACCCAAAATATACGTTGGCGTTTGCGGCACTCTCGTACAGCTAATCGGTTTAATAATCTCTTGTATGCTCAAAATTGGTATCGCAAACTCTTCTTCACCAACAATGAAGCCAACCAGCTGAACAACATCATCAATCTTACTCTCATCACCTATGAGCGCATTGTTTTGCTTATTAATAACTTGTTGCAATTGATTACTCATAGTTACAGCCCCTCATTAAATTTAATATTACGTTTGACAACATTCATCAGATAATCAAAGGAATACGGCTTGGTGATGTACTCTACCATTCCTGATTCTACCCCACGCATACGATCTGCTTTACCGGCACGTGATGTGACGGCGATCAGAGGAAGATTCTTATATTTATTATATTTCTTAATCTCTCCAGCCAGTGTATATCCATCCATACGCGGCATTTCGATGTCTATCAACATTGCATCAAAGAAATGATCGCCTTGTTTCAGAATATTCATCGCTTCTATTCCATCGACGGCTTCGACAAGGGTAATTCCCATAGGTTCCAGTGATTTTCTCATGATCGTACGATCCGTTTTAGAATCATCAACAATCATAACACAATAGTCGCTTGCATTGTTTTTAACACCCAATTTTTTACCGCTGCTATTTTCATCGCCTACTGTTGATTTGACCGACTTTGCCATTTGCATAAGCGCTGCAACATCCACAATCAGAGTTACTCCACCATCACCTCGGATAGTAGCCCCAGCGATCCCTTCAATCCCTTTTAGATATTCACCCAAGGATTTGATAACAATCTCTTCTTGTCCAATCAATGTATCAACGATAAGTCCGATTTTACTCTCGGCGAGCCCCAGAACAACAACATAAGCATGCTCACTGTTATCAAAAACGCGCTCAACTTCGAAAATATCACCAATATGTACCAATGAGAGGACTTCATCACGAAGACGCATAACAGAGCGATTCTCAACCGTATAAATCTCGTCTTTGCTGATACGAACCGTTTCCAAAACGGATGCGAGAGGAATAGCATAATATTCTTCTTGTACACCAACCAGTAATGCTTGAATAATGGCAAGCGTTAACGGGATCTTGAGCTTCATAGACGTACCACGACCCAATTCGGAGTCAATGTCAATCATACCATTGAGTTTTTCGATATTGGTTTTAACAACATCCATTCCCACTCCACGTCCCGATACGCTCGTTACTTGTGCCGCTGTTGAAAAACCTGGACGGAAGATAAGACCATAAGCCTCTTTATCAGTCATTCCATCCGCTTCTTTTTCAGTTATAAGACCTTTTTCTATTGCTTTTGATTTAAGCATGTCTGTATCAAGACCTTTACCATCATCGATAATTTGAATAACGATATGGTTCCCTTCATGATACGCTTTAAGTTGAATGGTACCGCCTTCTTCTTTTCCAGCTGCTAAACGTACATCACCCGTTTCAATACCGTGGTCACAAGAATTTCGGATGATGTGAACCAATGGATCGCCAATCTCTTCAACAATCGATTTATCCAATTCCGTATCTTCACCTGCAATGTCAAGCTCGATTTTTTTGTTTAATTCTCTAGATAAATCTCGAATCATCCGTGGGAATTTATTGAACACTTTCCCAATTGGCAACATACGCGTTTTCATAACGGCAATCTGCAAATCAGTAGTTACCAATGAAACAATCGAAACGACTTGATTGAGTTCTTCGAGGAAGGCTTCTCCTTCATACCTTTCTTCTACATCATCGTTAATTTTGATTAGACGATTTTTACCAAGCACCAGCTCACCGATCAAATTCATCAAATGGTCAAGGCGTTTGACATCAACACGAATGGTTTGCTCAACGGTTGCGCCCTTTGCATCAGCATCCTCTTTTGGTTCAGCACGTCGTGGTGCAGCAGGCGCTGCTGCAGGTTTCGCCACCGGCGCTACTTGTGTTGTTGGTTCAGGCGTCGGAACTACCACAGCAGCAGGTGCTGCCGCTGGTATCTCAGCAACCGTATCTTCACTTTGTTTATTGGCACGTTTTGCAATGGCTTCCGCATTTTTTTCAGCCAATAACCGCTCAATCTCTGCTTCGACTTCAGCATCGCTCATCCCCGAATAATCAGCTTCTTCTTCATTTTTTTCAACAACAGGAGCACTTCCAGCACGTTTTGCAATGGCTTCTGCATTTTTTTGAGCCAATAACCGCTCAATCTCTGCTTCAACTTCAGCATCACTCATCCCCGAATAATCAGCTTCTTCTTCATCTGCAAGAGCCGCAGTAGCTGCAACAGGCTCTGGGGCTGCTGCCACAACAGGTGCGTCACCATTGACAGCCGCATCCAAACGGACAACACACGCACTCACATCTAATCCGTTGTCTGAACGGGTATCGCGTATGCGTACCAATAATGCTTTCATTAAATCAATGGACTCTAAAATAACATCCATAACTCCGGCATCAATGATAATATCCCCATGACGCGCTAAATTAAGAATATTCTCCATGTGGTGTGTAAGATGTGTCAGCGTATCAAAATTTAAAAATGAACTGGCACCTTTAATTGTATGGGCAACACGGAAAATTCGGTTAAGTAAATCCAGATCATCCGGACGCGTTTCCAACTCTACTAAATCTTGGTCAAGCTGTTCGATTAACTCAAACGATTCAACTAAAAAATCTTGTAATATTTCTTCAAATTCATCCATTTTCTACCCCTATAACATATGAGCTTGCACAACACGTGCAATTTCATCGAAAAATATATTTCCATCAAACTTGACCAAATACGCTTCTGCCCCAGCCTCTTTTCCACGAACATCACTGAAATGATCACTGATCGAAGAATTGAATACAATCGGAATCATCTTAAATCGAGGGTCCTCTTTTACTTTTGCAGCAAAATGGAATCCATCCATTCGAGGCATTTCAATATCGGATGCGATAAGACGTAATTTCGAGGATAAATCAGCACCATGTGCTTCATACAGCTCTTCAAGAATCTCAAATCCTTTTTCCCCGTCGCTTGCTTCCATAACGGTGAAGCCCATTTGCATAAGTGCTTCTTTAATAATCCGTCGTGCCGTTGAACTGTCATCGAGTAAAAGTACCAATCCGGTAAACTGCTTTTTATCTTCAATAAGTCGTGTATTGGATGGCTGATAAAGCCCTAGCTCTTGAACCACGCTTTCCAAATCCAAAATTAATAATACGTTGTCATCTTCAATGCGTGTCATACCCGTAATTTTTGAGCCATCCAATCCTCCGTCAACAAAGGATGCAGGTTCAATGTCTTTCCAGTTGATACGGCGAATCCTCTTTGCTTCATGGACTACAAATCCGATCAACATATTGTTAAATTCGGTAATAATAACCCGTGCATTTTGTGTCATCTCTTCGGGTGCATCAATCCCCATCCATTTTGCTAGATTAATGATCGGGATAACAACACCGCGCAGATCAAAGATTCCTTCTATAAAATTGGGCGTCCCCGGTAACTCAGTAAGCATGGGTAACCGGATAATTTCGCGTACTTTTGCGACATTGATACCATAAATACCTTCGTATATCTCACCGTCTTCGCGCTTAAAGATACGGAAATCAACCAATTCCATCTCATTGCTACCGACTTTTAAGATATCTGTATGTCCCTTCATCGGGGCTCCTTGTGAAAAATGGCCTCATCTAAAATAATAGTTCGATCTTGTGAAGATTTTACAACATAATATCTTTCATTGCAAGCAAAAGCCCCTAAATTGTAGTATTTCATTCCATCCAATTCAAAAGTACAGTTTTGATGGTAATGTCCCTCGATAATGACGTCACATTTATGTGCCCATGATGTTCCTAGATGGCGCTTGGCAATCGCTTCAAAATTCTCAATCTTTTTACAATGATTTTTACGCTGCATCTGTTTAGAGAGGGTGTTAATAATAATCCCGTTAAATACCTCATTAATTACATTCAAGCAAAAAAGTATCGGCCGATTACGGATCAAATTTGTATAGAGTGCGTATCCAAACGGTACTTTCATATCCCCATGCAATAAGGCAATACGTTCCTCTTTGAATGAAAGAATTAATGGCTGATGCGAACGATCGACCACATAGATAGCAGGAAATAGAGAGGCAAGACGAAAATCATGATTCCCCTCAAGATAAATAATTTCAATTTTCTGTGAAAGGCGGTTTAAAAGTTCAATAGAGGCGTGATTGTCCCGTAGTGTTTGCGCTACTGGACCAAAAAGAAGATCAAAATTATCCCCCATCAATATCAATTGCGTCGTATGAATCTCATCACGCTCAAGCGCCGCTAAAAAATCGACAAAAGGAGTCCGCCATGAAGCAGCGTGTGAGTCAGCAAGCAAGATTGCCCCCTCGTGCAGCAACTTAGGGAACATAGGCTATTTTTGGAATTCCAAGAGTTTCATCCAATCCCATCATGATGTTGGCGTTCACTACCGCTTGAGAACTTGCTCCGCGCATTAGATTATCAATGCCGCACATCGCGACCAATGCATTGCCATGACGCTGTGCAAACATATCTGCAAAATTTGTACCTGATGTCATTTTGGTATGTGGAGGCTCGTTGCGAACGCGGATAAAAGGTTTATTGGCATAAAAATTTTGCATCAGAGCTAGAGGATCACAATCTTCTTTGAGGGTTGCATAAACGCATGCCAACATACCGCGCGTCATTGGAACGAGCGAGGGAACAAAAGTAACACGAACATCCGCACCGCATAAGGAACTCGCATGCTGTTGAATCTCCGTCGCATGTCGGTGTTTTATAATGTTGTAACAGTTGATATTATCATTCACGCTCACGTAATGAACACCCGAAGTTGGTGACTTGCCAGCACCGGAGACGCCTGTTTTGGAATCCACGAAAATTGGAGCCGTATGATCAATATAATCCAAAAAGGGAGCAATAGCCAACAATGTTGCTGTCACATGGCAACCAGGATTTGCAACTAATTGTGCGCCCGCAGCCGTGTTACCATGGAGTTCCGGAATTGAGTAAACCGCACGCGCGAGGTTGTCTAAATCTTCGTGCTCACAGTAAAATGCTTCGTAATTTTCTTGAGAGAGGCGGTAATCTGCAGAAAGGTCTATGACTTTGATACCCCGTTCCAGTAATCCCTTGGCTGTGTTCATCGCCGTTTTGTGAGGAAGTGCTAAAAAAATCAATTCACACGAGCGGGCAGCTATGTCCAAATCTACTTTTTCAACAGCCATATTGCAAACACCCATCAAGGAAGGATGAATCTCCGATACGCTCGCGGCACCCTCTGTATTTGCACAATACGTAAGCTGGAAAATCGGGTGTAACAACAACATTTTCAACAGTTCTAACCCCGTATAGCCGCTGACTCCGATGATTCCAACATTAATGGGTTTCAAAAACAATCTCCTGATATTTAACCTCAAGGATTTCGAATGTTTTTGCACCGCTAGGCAATTTGGCATTCACCTCATCGCCCTCTTCTCTTCCTAAGAGCTGTTTGGCCAAAGGGGAGTTAAATGAGATCAACCCACGATCAGGATTACTCTCAATCCCTCCTACAATAGTATATGTCAACTCTTCATCCGTTGTTACATCGCACAATACGACAGTCGAACCAAAACTTACGCGAGCGTGTTCTAACTCGCTTGGGTCCACAATCTGAGCACGAGAAATTACGCTGCCAAGCTCTGCGATACGCGTACCGATAAACGCTTGTTGCTCTCTAGCCGCATGATATTCAGAATTTTCTTTTAAATCTCCGTTCTCTTTTGCACGGTCAATTTCTACATTGACAGCAGGTAAATCGATGTTTTTAAGCTTATTAAGCTCATCGCTTAAACGTTGAAATCCGAATTTTGTCATAGGCTCTTTTTGTTCCACTGTTCTCTCCGCGCGAAGTAATAATGGGGTATTATACCAAACTGGCCATCCATTAGATTATTTTAGGTGGATATTCTGCAACAATATTAGATTGTGACAAAGTTAAACTGGACGTTATCAATTTCCTCTTTGAAATCTTGACCAAATTCTTCTGCCGTATCGTCTTCTTCATGATGTTTCCAGTTTACTATAACATTGTTAAATTCAGAGATTTCATCAAGAGTAGAAAAAAGGTTGAAAAAAACCTTGGTACTCGCACTGTTAAAATAGGTCAAAAAGAAATCAAATTGTATATTACTGTCTTGTTGACTTTTCAGATGAGCTTTCAGAGGATTCATAATCGGATCAAAAAATGCGTTAACATCTTCCGGATACGATTCTCCCTCGAAACTGTACACATTGTTTTGAGTATCCAAAACAATTTTTGGAGTTGTTACGGTTGATTGAATGGTTGTCATTGGTTTTCCTTTTTTATTATGTTAAATAACGACTTTGAGGGTGAAACAATCAAATGTCTCATCATTCTCAATAAAATCAAATTCGATAGGTTCGCTGGATTTTCGTGCCATCTCGATAAAACCTAGACTGGCACCTTTACTTCCTTCATCAGGATCTGAGCGCATTTTTTCTTTATAAAGTGCTTTAAGCTCTTCTGGATTCATGGCCGAAATGGCTTCAAGCTTTTCTTTGAGCGCTGAGACTTTTGTTTTTTCGATTCGGTTTGAACACATGATGTAAAATTTATCATCTTCAGTTCCGATAGCAACCGATCCGTAACTCATACTGGCTTGTTCCGGATTTTGTATTTGATCGGGTGAATAGCGGGTAATATTTTGTGCTTGTTCCACAAACATGTATAAAACTTTTTGGCTTATTCCCATTTTTGTTTCATCGGCACTCAATTTACCTTTGATCATTGAACTTACAGCAACAATGATCTCTTGCGACAAGTACCCGTTGTAGCAAAAGATAACATTTTTAGATTCAATCATATCTTTCAATGAGCGAAAGTCACTTAATGTCATAAATTTTTCCTTTTTTTAATTTAAATTTGAAATGCAATCATTGTATTATCATCGCGTTGTGATTCATCTCCCTTGTAGTTGTAATATTGTTCCAAAATAATTGCTTGCTGCTCGTGCATTGGCTTCATATAATTATCATTAATGACTTCCATAAGCCGTTTTTTACCATATGCTATTCTTTTGGTACCGCCAATTTGGTCAATGATTCCATCAGTAGTCAGATAAAAACGCATCCCTTCTTTGAGTTCTAAAGTTTGATTTGTAAACGTCAAATCGTTATCACTGTGTACATAGCCGATACTGTGTTTATCGGGTTTAATATGATGAAGGTGTCCATCTTCGACAAATAAAAGAGGGGTATTCGCTCCTGCAAATGTTAAACGTTTATTTTTGAGATCAACATAACAAAATGCTCCGTCCATACCGTCATTAGATTCACTAGACTCATCGTATTGTCCCAATGTTTCTTTTACAAGGCGGTTCATTTGACTCAAAAGCTGTGCAGGATCATCAAGGTATCTTTGTTGCGACAATAAACGGTCAAGAATCGAAATAACAACAAAGGTCATTAATGCGCCTGGTACCCCATGCCCAGTACAGTCAATGATGGCAACGAAAAATCCGTGCTCTGTTTTGTCAACCCAATAACAATCTCCTCCAATGACATCTTTTGGTTTCCAGATAACGAATGAATCCTTTGAAAATTTATTCAGTATATTTTCTTCTGGCAAAAAGGAGCGTTGTATACGGCTGGCGTAATTGATACTGCTTCGAACCAATGTATTAATTTGCTCTAATTCTTTGTTATTAGCATGAATGAGTTGAAACGAATCATGAAGTGCTTGACGTGATAATTCAAAGCTTTTACCGACTTGTCCAATTTCATCCGAACGTTTCCAGACAAAGGGTTCATCAAATTTTTGATTTGCCAATGCTCTGGATTGTGATAACAGTTCACCAAAAGGTTTTGTTAAATCATAAACAACCCTTTTTACCATTTTTGCTACGTACATTGAACCTGCAATACTGATGATGATAATAAGAGCTAAAATGGCAAAAAATTGGATTTGTGTTGTCGCATAAATATTTTGCGCATTGATGATTTGCACTTGCATCAACTTATTTAAAATTGGCGTTAATTCTATAATCGTATACTGCGCATCATCCGTTGTCCATGATAAGACATCCATCAACTTTTTTTCTTTTGTTAATTGGATAAGAGTGTCCAGACTCTTAATTGAGAGTTGCATATACTTTTGAGCATCGGGCAATAACTCATTTTCTTCTTTAGTCATATTTCCGTGACTATAAGCATCCCATTCACTAACAATTTTTTCTTTTTCAAGCATTAAATCATTCGATACTTTTGAATAGTCTGTTACGCTTCCATGAGCAATATCTTGTGCCAAGACAAGTACTTTTTGTTCGTAAGATTCTTTTATTAACCGTAAGTGCCCTAGCGGCTCAAGCGCATTTCCATTGAGTGAACGAATGGAAAAATTCGATATCAACATTCCAATGATACCAGCGATAATGGCACTGATTGCAAGTATTTGCGTCAACTTAACCAAATAGTTGACTTTATCTTCTACTCTCGTATTTTCAAGTACTTCAGGCTCGAATTTTGTCATTAATCCCACTTGCTTATCCTTTTGTTAATTCTATAAGAAGTATATATACATATTATTACAAAATCGAAACAATATAAGAGTGTTTTAACTTTCTCTTTTAATCAATAATCAAACAGAGATGTTCGGGAGAGCGTTTGGCATTTTTCTTTTCTATGGCAAATATTTTTTGAAGTTGTTCGGGTGACTGTATTGATGAATTAATGCCTTTATAGACAATGACTGCACTGACACTTAGCAGATCAAACTGTCTTACAGCACCTTCACGATCTTCGGCTAAAATACATCCTCGTTCACGGTCTTCTTGACTGTAAAATTCACGGACATCCTCACTAAATTGGTGAATCAGTTTTCGTACAGACGCACAAAACTCATCCAACATACCTTCATCTTTAATCGATGTACCGGCAAAAAAGTCATCTCCCCCGATATGGCCAATAAAAGACTGATTCAAGAAAATTTTGTGCATCAGTTCAGCAAATAAAACAATAACCCTATCTCCATTACGAAATCCATAGTGATCATTGAAAGGTTTAAAATGGTCAAAATCAAAATAACAAAATACACTTTTCTCTTCTGAGTCAAAAGAGTGTGCAATGTGTTCATTGATCATAAAGTTTCCCGGAAGCCGGCTGAGTGGATTTTGATCACGGGCTCGTATCAAATTACGTTCATGGACTGCTTCAATCATGACACGTGCACTCAAATAACCAATGTATTTGGAAGATTCAATCACCAAGACTCCCGGGGCACTGTCTGATTGTGAATAGAGCTCCACAATCGTTTCAAGTGACATGGTAACGTCCACAACCGGTATACGCTCCACATAGGTTTCCAGTACGGAGAAGTTTGAAGAGTTATTCTGAATCAGCGATCTTCCAAATTGTGAATAAATAATTGCTTTTAAACGATGTTCATGCACTATTCCTACAGGAGAGCCTTGCTTATCAAGTACAGGGATCAAAGAGAGTTCTTGATCCACTTTGAACTTCTCAACAACCATATCCATTGGGTCACTTATGTATACGGTTTCCAGTATTTCCAATCGTTTGCGTATAATATTTTGATCACCGGATATTCGCTTCTCCAGCAACGTAAGCCCACTAATATCAGCGTACTGCAAACGTAATTGTGAACATTCACATGTTGGTTTTTGTATAAAATAGCCTTGTACCAGATGACACCCTATTTCTTTGCATACCAACAACTCGGATTGAGTTTCTACCCCCTCAGCAATTACACGACATCCCATCAATGTTGATAACTGAACCATATTACGGGCCAACAGCTTTTTTTTGGGGTCACTGTCGATATTACTTAAAAAGAATCGATCGATTTTAATAATATTGGGGGTAGCATGATAAAGCATTTTGAATCCCGACTGACCAATTCCAAAATCATCAATAGCAACACAATAGCCTTCATGTCGGTAGTGGCTCATAAGACTCACGAAATTATCAATATTTCCAATTTCATGGTGTTCTGAGAGTTCAAATACGATGCTGTTATGATCCAAACCATAACGTTTCAATATCCTCGAGGTATTACCCTTGGAGAAATCCCCCATTCCAAAAAGACGATTGTCAAGATTATAAAAAAGCTTGATCCCTTGGTAAGAGGCAATCGTACAAAATTTCTTGATCACTTTTTCACGAAGAGCAAGATCAAAAGTGTAGAGGGTATTCTCTTCATACAAGCGATCAAAAAAGGATTCAATCGACTCAAAGCCAAGGGTATCCGTCCCTCTTAAAAGAGCTTCTACCCCGAAAAGTTCTCCGGAATGAATATCAACAATGGGTTGAAAAGCGATGTCTAATACATCAAGGTAATAGTGATAGATTGAGTGCAGCGGTTCCATGTCCGAGAGTATAGAACTTATAGATAACATAAGGGTTACAAAAAAAGTAACCCTTTTTTTTAGTTACGTTCGAAATTGATCCAACCCACGGTTAAGATCTGCGGTTACACGATTGACACGCTCAAAGGCGTGAAGTGTTTCGTCCATACTGTTCGCATTTTTACTAGTGATCTCTTTGATTTCTCCAATGCTGTTGGCAATGCTGTTGATACGCTTATCAATTTGCGTGGATACGTCATACGAACTTTCGGTTGTTGCTACCATGGATTCCATTACGGCAGAAACTTGCACGATTTTATTTTCTACTTCATCAGCGGTTTGCGTAAGAGCATGAACGTGTTTTGAATTATCGTTCATTTCTTGGGCACTGTCATTGATTGCTTGAATCAGAACATTGATCGTTGCGTGTATCTCTGACAAGCTTTTTTGGGTACGTTCGGCAAGTTTCCTAACCTCATCTGCAACGACGGCAAATCCGCGTCCGTGTTCCCCTGCACGTGCCGCTTCAATAGCAGCATTGAGCGCAAGCAGATTGGTTTGATCGGCGATATCACTGATAACGGTCAAAATCTCTTTAACCTGATCAGCATTACCGCTGAGATGATTAAGTTTACCCGCGAGCTCATGTTCACGCTCGCTGCTCTCTTGAATCGTTTGTGCTAAATCAACTACATTGGATTTTACTTCATGGAGTAACCCATTCGCCGTTAAAATTTCTTGTTTGCTCTGCGCTAACTGAGTCAATGAGCTGTGAATAGCTGCACGAATATCTTGAGAACTTTCAGCCGTGCTGCCAACTAATTCGGCTTCTCTTCGCGATTCATTGGCAATGATTGCAAACGTCCGATTCAGCTCTTCTGCAACGGCCGCATTTTCATGACTTGACTCTTTGCCTTTGGAAACAAGTTCTTGAACTTGGATAATAAAACGGTCAACCGCCGCTGAAACCGCCGCTATTTCTCCAGCTCCATAAATCCCGATGCGTTTCGTTAAATCCCCATCACCGCTTGCCAAATCTTCCGCTACTGTACGTAAATGGGATAAAACACTGTTGATGCCATTGACCAACAACAGTCCTAGAAAAATACCTATCCCGGAAATGATTATTCCCGCTACTAAAATAGAAAGTTTGCTACTTTGTGCCGTTTCATGCGCATCCTCGGATGCTTGCGCTACTTCTTTGGTAACCGATGCTGCGATTTTGCCCAATACTCCTGCCAAATCATCTTCCGCACCATCAATACGATTATCTAAATCATCAAAAACACTAGCAGGAGCATGATTTCCAATCGCATCTACCAATTCAATCCCAATGGATTTTTGCAGGGATTCAACAATGACTCCTAGCTTTTTCGCTTCTAATTTTTCTTCATCCGTATCCGCGAGAGCGATGAGTTTCTTTTCCAGTTTTTTCATCTCACCAAAGCTTTTGTCCAAAAACTCTTTTCGCTGCGGCGAGACACCCTCTTTTACATCAATAATCATGTCCATCGCGGTTAAAACGGTTTCGGTTTCCAACTGACGAAAATCTTTAATAATTCCGATTTGCTCGTATCGCTGTGCTTGCATTTGTGACGATTCATCCAACTGTCCAAGAGCTGCTGTTCCACTCACCGACACAGCGATCAATGAAACCACAAAGATTGCTATAATTGCCAAAACCTGCTGACGTATCGTATACTTGATCTTCATTTCATTATTCCTGTTTTTTTTAGGATTTGTATGTTGCAAGTAGTGTAACCAAAGAATAAGTTTTTTACTCTTAAATCAGCTTACGAAGAGCCAGTGAACACATTGCAAGACCAAACGCTCCTGTTACAGCGACAAAGCTTCCTTTTTCCTTGACACGGGGAAGTTCGGTACTGCAGATACAATCAAATTTCGCTTTAAACTTACGTTTGCGCAATTCGTTGCGCAGTTTTGAGGCAAAGGGATCCCCTTCGGTTTTCCAAATCGAACGCACTTCGATTTTCGTTGGATCAAGACGTTTTGCCGAGCCTACGGAACAAATCAGTTTTGGATAGCATTTTTGAATAAGCGCGATTTTTGCCCACATGTCATCGATCGCATCGAGGATCAGATCGTACGATTCAAAATCAAATGATTCAACCCATTCGGGGGTAATTTTTTGGGCAATAGCAATCACTTCGGGATAATGCTGTTTGAGTGCTTCGACTTTGAGCTCTCCCTCGTGAGACTCGGAGTGCATCTGGCGGTTCTGGTTGGTCACATCGTAGCGGTCAAAATCAATAATCGTAATGTCTCGTACTCCTGAACGATAGAGACAGTCCAGACAAAAACTCCCTACTCCCCCAACGCCCAGTAAAAGAATTTTGGCATTTTGCAGTTTCTCATGTGCTTCTTCTCCAAAAACAAGTTTAGTACGCGCGTGTCTCATAGCCATTCTTGGAGTTGATTGATTGACTTGTAGGCACTCATATCGAGTTTAATTGGCGTTAAGGAGACCATCCCCTCAACTATCGCTTCAAAATCACATAGACCGGCTCTGCCATCACGCGGTTTAAAATCGAGTGGGTGCAAACCAAGCCAATAGTATTCCATCCCTCTTGGATTCCGGTGTAAATGTGCATCATTTCCATAATGGCGATAGCCTGCATACGTAACAGCAAATTTTAGTTCGGGTGCATCATAGGGAACGTTAATATTGATAAATTCCCGTTCTCTTAAGGGAAAGTTTCCTGCAAATATTTTTTCCACAATAGCACGAATTGCTTTTTTAGCCAATTCGAAATCGCCCATAGGTTCAGAGAAGTCCATTACTTGAGAAATCGCAATCGAAGGGATCCCTTGCAGCACACCTTCCATTGCCCCTGCCGCGGTGCCTGAGTAAGTGATATCTTCTCCCATATTTGAACCCTTGTTAATACCGCTAATCACCAAATCCGGCTTATCATCCTCAAACATCGAATGAAGTGCTAGATATATACAATCACTGGGCGTTCCATCATCCAATTTGAAAAAATCATCTCCAACACTCACAAAACTCAAAGGACGTGTTAATGTCAACGAGTGACCGCACGCTGATTTTTCGGTTGATGGGGCAACTACGGTGATGTGTGCCAAATCTTTGAGGGCATCTATCAGCGCAAGAAGCCCCTCAGATTCGTATCCATCGTCATTGGTTATTAATATTTTTTTCATTTATGCTGTACTCTTCCTCGTAAATTTATTCGTTTATTCGGGATAAATAAAAAACAGTTTTCATCCCCTCTGCGCTCGTATGCCAAACAATACCCATGTTCGATCAGTATCGCATTAACAATGTACAAACCCAACCCAAAACTGTCTTTGGTCGGGTGATCTTTCGTAAACGGTTCTACGTAATACGACAATGGTTTTGTAAGGGCATTGCCATAGTTAGAGAACACTATGATATCTTCTTCCATACGTATAGCCATGGAATGGGTCGGTGAGTATTTGATAGCATTGTCAATCATGTTTTTAATCGCAGTGGCAAAGAGTCTGAAATTTGCCTCAATCATCACCGAACCCTCAATGTCCCGCTCAATCGATTCTGAATCTATCATCGCCATATCAACCGCTTCATCGATCAAATCTACCAAACGAAATTCTGATTTTTTCTCTAATGATTGCGATCCTGAGCTCACCTCTTCAA
Organism: Sulfuricurvum sp.; assembly: GCA_030694265.1. Taxonomy (GTDB): domain Bacteria; phylum Campylobacterota; class Campylobacteria; order Campylobacterales; family Sulfurimonadaceae; genus Sulfuricurvum. The sequence continues at coordinate 182,209 of JAUXYP010000006.1, read as the reverse complement.
TAAGTGCAAACTCAGTAATCAATCCCTCTAGTCGCTCAAAAATACTTTGAAAACGTGTTTGCTGCTTAAGATCAGTAACCATAGTGGTGACAATGCGTCCTTTAGCAATGGGAGTTTTGAGTTCATGCATAATGTTGCGTAAAAAGAGGGTTCGTGAGTCTATAAGTGCACGAATTTTGTTTTGGGTAGTTTCAAGCTCACGGGCAACAAGCGCTATTTCATCCTCTCCACTTATGTGAAAACTCACCCCCATATTTCCCTCACCAAACGAGGCAATCTGCCGACGTAAGCGTCGCAGTGGTGAAAGACGGTGAATAATCAACCCAAACGAGAAAAACAATATCGTTACAATCGTAACATATGAGTACAATAGATTAGAAGGGTAATATGGTTTACTACTACGGTCCTGCAACAACACGGGATAATTAGCTGACTGAATCCAAAAGTAAATTTTTCCCTTATATTCCAACATACTGGCATGAATATGATTAACAATCAGATTTTGATATGGAGTTTTTGGAGAAATATCGCGGCGTATTTCGATTGCAGAGACCCCATTTTGTTTAAGCAATACTGCATTTTCAGTAATCTCACGATATTGGGCTTCATGTTCAATCGCATACAAATCATACATCGCTAAATTGGTTTCAAAAATAGGAAAAGAGATTTGTCTAAGTAAAAAAGTGTGGTAAATTTGGGAAATCAGTGCATATTTACCGAACATATTATCATTATGATTGGTCCGATTCGTTTGATAAAGCTGGTAAAATGTATAGCTGACACTCGTAATGGACACGCTAAGCGCAAACAATACGGTGAAAAAGACGCCATTACGTTTTAGCATTTATTTCAGCAACTTATATCCGATACCACGGATCGATTCGATGAGACCTTTGTCTCCGATTTTATTGCGGATACGCCCCATCATCACATCAATACTTTTATTCGATGAGTCCTCATTGATTGCACTCACATTGTGAATCAAATCTTCTCGTGAAACGACCATACCCTGCTTTTTGATCATGTACCCTAAAATACCGTACTCCGCATTGGTCAAATCCAATGGTCGGCTTTTGTAGCTAATTTGCATAGCGGATTCGTTGAGCTTGAAATCGCTTTGAGACTCTGCGGCCAAGGCAACTATTGCATCGTAACGGCGTAGTACTGAATGAAGGCGCGCTTCTAATTCTCTTGGATCATACGGTTTTGGAAGATAATCATCCGCTCCCAGTTCGAGCGCGTTTATTTTATCCGAAACATCGGATCTGGCTGATGAAATAATAATAGGGATATTTTGGCGCTCACGAATTGCTTTGCACACTTCCAATCCATCCATTCCAGGCAAGGTTAAATCTAAAATTACGGCGTCAAATTTCTCCAATTTCAGGATACTTAACGCTTTAAAAGGATCATCTTCTACGGTCACTTTAAACCCGCATTGCTCTAAAAATTCACTCAATATCTCGGCAAGCTCAAGATCATCTTCAATCATCAATAATGTATTCATGCCACTATTGTAACCAAGGGATGATTAACAATGGACTAACCAATCGCCTTTGCGATATGATAAGCCACAAATGCGAGCGAATACGCTACTATTGTAGTAAATGCAAACAAGTAGAAAAAATACTTAATCCCACCCGCTTCACGTGTGAAGACAACCGATGCTGCTAAACATGGCAAGTAGGTCATAATAACGACGATAAACGCTACTGCGGAAGGAAACGGTATATGCTCATGAATAGCCGTTACAAGAGAATTGCTTTGCTCTGTCGCATCTGAACCCAATGAATATAAAACACCGATCGTTGATACAACCACCTCTTTCGCCGCCAATCCTGTTTGAAGAGCCACTGCCATTTTCCAATCAAATCCCAATGGCCTAAAAATAGGTTCTATCGTATGCCCTATTTGTCCCAAAAAACTTTGAGAGAGCTGTTCTTCAGCAAGAGCATTTACAAATACCTTCTTGGCCTCTTCACTGCTTGCCATTTCTATTTTTTGTTCATAGACAGCATTCAGTTCATGATTTTTGGGATAGCTACTCAAGAACCACACCAGCATGGATGCCGCAGCGATAAACGTCCCTGCCTTTTTCAAATACATTTTAGTTTTGGTTTGCACCGTATGCCAAACGAGTTTTAGTGATGGCAGACGGTATTTTGGCATCTCCATGACAAACGGTTCATCAGCACCCTTGAAGGCTGTCATTTTGAGCAGTTTTGCCGCAACTAGACCAATCATCGCACCTAAAATATAGATGCCAAACAATACGTTACCCGCCATTTCAGGACCAAAAAATGCTCCCGTAAAGAGGACATATACCGGCAGTCTGGCTCCGCAGCTCATAAATCCAATGACAAACAGTGTCAACAAACGATCTCGGTCATTTTTTAAAATACGTGCCGACATATAAGCTGGAATCGAACACCCAAATCCGCTCACTAACGGGATAAATGATTGGCCGTGAAGACCGAATTTATGAAAAAAACCATCGAGTAAAAAAGCAACGCGCGACATATAGCCCGTCGATTCCAAGAGTGCAATACCGATAAATAAGATCATGATATTGGGAACAAACAAGATAACGGCACCCACCCCCGAAATAATCCCGTCAACGATTAGCGAGCGTATTTCATCATTACCGATAGTAGCCCCAACCGTCTCTCCAAGCCAGCCAAAAAATCCGTCAATCCAATCCATGGGAATTGACCCCAATTCAAATGTAAGTTGAAAGAGTCCCCACATAAAGAACAAGAAAATAGGTATGCCAAAAACGGGATGAATCAACACTCTGTCGATTTTTTCCGTCGTTGTTTTGAGTTGCGTACTCTTTGGCTTTGTCTTAACCGCTTCAGCTATAACACCCCTGTTAAAGGCGAGATATTCTTCAGCAAATATCTCTTTTATGTCATCGCTGTCATGATGCAATTCAACATGATGATCTGCTTCGATCAAAATAGGCTGAAGTTCTGTCCAAAGCGGATTATCGTGCAGGGTACGATAGGTCTTTTTTTCTTTCATCAGTAAGTTGATTGCAATATTACGATTGGATATAGCGGCTTTAAAATGACGGCGGTTAAGATACTCAGAAATAAGAGCAATTTCTTCTTCAACCGCTGCGCTGAAAATGAGTTTTGCTTCTTGAATCGGATTATTATAAACCTCAATAACTGCTTGCATAAGATCATCCAGCCCCGTTTTCGCAACCGCAGAAACACGGACACACGACACCCCTAAAAGCTGTGAAAGATACTCAGAGTTAATCTCAATACCTTCTTTATCCGCCTCATCACTCATATTTAATGCAATCACAATTTTTTTACTCATTGCCATGAGTTCAGCGCTGAGTTGAAGATTTTTCTCCATATTGGTTGAATCAAGGACGTTGATAATCAAATCATACGACTCATTGCACAAAAAGTCGTGTGTCACACGTTCTTCAATCGAATAATCCGTAAAGGCATAGGTTCCGGGAAGATCAATGATTCTAAATGAATATTCATCGTATTCAAACAGTACTTCGCTTTTTTCAACCGTTACGCCTGTGAAATTTCCCACTTGCAATCTGGCATTGCTGATCGAATTGATCAGCATACTTTTACCTACATTGGGCTGTCCAACGAGAGCAACAGTGATTTTTTTATCGGACATTATTAACCTCTATGAGTTGTGCTTCTTCTTTTCTCAGCGCTAAACTGACATTTCCTACTTTTATCTCAAACGTACTTTTGGCAGGCGAGCATTCAAGCATCATAATCTCTGATCCCCGCATAATCCCAAACGAGATAAGCCTCTGTTTTAATGCACCGCTCGCATGTATTTTAACCACCGTCGCCATTCCACCTTTGGTGCATGCGCTTAGCAGAGTCATTGTGGAATTTTCACTCATTTTATTCCTTTAGAAGCGATAACTTAAACGTACCAAGAATCGATCGTAACCGGCATCACCATTACTGCCATCTGCATTGTCATGTTTATCATCAATCTTTGCATAACTAATATCCGTGCTTAGTGCATCACCATACGCATAAGTGGCAACGATATCCCACTCATCTATTTTTTGATCCGCTGCAACACTTTTAAATGCTCCATATGCAGAGCATAGGGCCCATCCACGTATTCCTGCATCTGATAAATTCACAATGATACTTCCACGGTAGGCTCTGGCATCTTCCATTCCGTCAATCGTCCATTCTTCCATCGACGTATAGTAGGGACCACCGCCTAAACCAAGCCCAATAAATTTACCGTCTTTATTGAAGGCTTCATTGTAAGCTGCCCCTAAAGTTACCATTCCCCACTCATAGTTTGCCGCCAATCCAATTACGTTCCCATTAATACCCGTCATCGTATCTGTAGTATCTCTATCTTCCGCGAAATGGGCTGCCTGAGCAGAGAATTTCAAAGATCTTATATCACTGTAAAGAATTTTATACGTTGCATCGGCATAGGCAATATCCGTCACTTCATCAATCGAATAAAACCACCCTTGCAGTAGCAAATCACTTATCCTTTCATTAGTAATGCCTAGTAGATAAGTCCCTGTGCTCTCATGTGTTTCACCGAATTTTTTGAACTCATTGATACTGTCATTATGCCCTCTTGGAGAATCATAACCAGCCCATCGTTTAATAAATCCTGCCGTAACCGTTGTTTTTTCAATTCCGCCATACGTTGCCATTGCTGCTTCAAACGTATTCGGAAGCATTCGTATTTCATCCGTATTAACAAATGGCGTATCTATAAGTTGACGACCGATGCGAATATTAAGATCATTTGCAGTGTAGTCCACATATGCTTCCCCTAGATACGCAAAAGATTTTCCATCTGCATCGAAAAAATCAGAATTTGTTTTCCCCTCATCCCATGAGCCGGTCGCAAAATGAAGTTTTTGGGATGCATATCCTGCAATGCCAAGCTTCAAATCATTCCATACTGGTGTTTCGTATTTTAAAATACCGCCAAGAGCGGTCGCATAGGTATCTGTACTTGCTACATTATCCTGATCTACATAACCTAAACGGATCAGTCCGCTCACGGTTCCCTTATCTTCCGGTATAACAGCAGCAAAAAGTCCAAATTGTGTACTCGCAGCTAATGTCATAACAATAATTTTACTTTTTGGATACATTGCTTTGTCCCTGATGTATGATTTGGAAATGATATCAATTATCAACTTAGCCCATTCTTAAGTTTTTGATAACATTTATCATTTACCTTGGATAAATCCGCCATTGACTTCGTTATAATTGCGCATAACATTCACAATTAAGGAAGAACGATCATGAACTTTTTATGGAAATCCACCAGCCATTTTAATCTTGCAAATCTTTTTACAATGGTGAACATCACCTGCGGTTTACTTGCTACTTATTTTATCACACAAAATGAATTTATTCCTGCTATTGTTCTCGCATGGATAGGGGGAGCGTTTGACATCTTTGATGGTAAAATAGCCCGTAAATACAAATTATCCAATGAATTTGGCGTACAACTCGACTCTTTTGCCGATTTTCTCTCGTTTGTGCTGGTACCGACATTTTTGATTTTTCAAGCCATTTATTCGACCTTAGAAGGGGTGTCCTTAGTAGCTGTAGCCGTTGGTTCTATTTATTATGTTATCAGCGGTCTTCGACGACTCATCCAGTTTAACATTGACGCAAACGCAGGAGAAGTCACCAAATATTTCACCGGAGTGCCGACACCGCTAGGGGCAATATTTTTATGGCTGACTTATTTAAGCGCTCCATGGATCACATGGATCGGTGTATTGGCCCTTATGATCTTCATCGGTGCATTGCTCAATTCGAAAGTAAAAATTCCTCATCCGTAACCGTATCGATTAACGATTCTGGAAGCGCTTTTTTAGGTTTTAATCCCAATTTACGCATTGACTCTGCTCGTCGAATCAAATTCCCTTTTCCCGTAGAGAGCTTGTTCATCGCTCCCTCATAACTTTTTTGCGTTCGAGCGATCGAATCTCCAATTTTCTCCATATCCTCTACAAACGCCACCAGTTTTTCATACAGCGCTTCGGCGGATGCTGCGATCTCTTTGGCATTGCGCTCTTGATATTCACTTCTCCAGATATGTTCTATGGTACGAAGCGTTACCAGAAGCGTAGAGGGGGAAACTACCACAATATTTTGTTCATACGCTGTTTTGAAAAAGGTATTATCCTGCTCCAACGCCAGCAAAAAGGCCCCCTCTATGGGCATAAAAAGCAATACAAAATCGAGCGTTTTAACGCCGCTGAGCTGTTCATACCGCTTTTGACTCAACCCTTTGATGTGTCCGTGTATGGAAACCAAATGCTGTTTAAGCGCATGCGCACGAGATTCATCATCGGTCGCACGTACAAATGCCTCGTACGCGACCAAAGAAACTTTTGAGTCGATGATAATATCTTTGTTCTGAGGTAAATGGACAATAACGTCAGGTCGATATTTCTTACCCTCTTCACCCTCTAACGTACTTTGGATATCGTACTCATGCCCCTCTCGCAATCCGGACTCTTCGAGAATGCGCTCCAAAACGATCTCACCCCAGTTTCCTTGGGTTTTATTCTCCCCCTTCAGAGCATTGGTGAGATTGATCGCATCTTCGCTGAGACGCTCATTGAGAGATTTGAGACGGATAATCTCATCTTTGATACTCTGGCGCTCTTTAGCATCATGTAAAAATCGCTCTTCGCTTTGTTTTGAAAAATTGGTGATCTGTTCTCGAAACGGTTTAAGCAACAGATCCAGCCCTTTGGTATGCGCTTCGTCAAATGTTTTGGCTTTTTGTTCAAAGATTTGTGTTGCCAGATGCTCAAACTGCGCTTTCATCTGTATTTTGGCTTCATCCAAAAGTCTTATTTTTTCCTCAAACCCTCTGGCAGACTCTTCATGACGCGTATGCAACACCGCGTAATCACGTTCCAATGCATTGCATTCATTGCGTTTGATCTCAAGTTTTGCATCATTTTCTATACGTAAAGCATGTTCTTGAGTTAACAATTCTTGAATTTGTAACGCTTTGGATTGCAGTAATGCAAATTCCTGACGCGATTGATTCCAAAGCCATCCCAGTGTTCCAGCGGCAACGATGCCTATAAGTGTTGTTAATTCATATATCATGGAGACGATTATAACCAATCCACCCTAAGAGGTAAAAAAGATGGCATTTTGTACAATGTTCTTATGAAAATATCCCAAAACTCTTTGTGCGCCTGTCACAGCGGTGAAAAATACAAAAAATGTTGTCAGCCGTATCATAAAGGCATTCTTCCCTCCAATGCCCTCAAACTGATGCGTTCACGCTATTGTGCTTATGCTCTTGGGCTGTCGGACTACATCATGCGTACCACTCATAGTGAAAATCCCGATTTTACCGATGATACCCGTGTATGGAAATCAAGCATCGATGCTTTCATCCAAAACACTGCTTTTTCTGGATTAAAAATTATGGAATTTATCGATGGCGAGAATCTCGCCTATGTCACGTTTGAAGCGCTTTTGAACCACCAAACTTTCAAAGAAAAAAGCCGTTTTTTAAAAGTCAATGGGAAATGGCTTTATGAAAGCGGAGAGTTTTAGTTCTATGAAATGTATTTTGCTTATGCTTTTCTTGGTATGTATCACCGATGCAGCTGAAATTGACGGCTATATAACAGTAGGGATAGTTTCCCATCATTTTAGCTCCAATGGTGATGAACCATTTAACGAAAATCATAAAGCTTATGGGGCAGAGCTTGTCCTGGATCAACACTATACATTGGCGTATTTCCACATGATTAATTCACGAGACAAAGAAACCAACATTGGAGCAATAGGGTATCGCTATGATCTTTATGGACCTTTTGGAATATACGGAGTTGTAGGATACCAAAAAGGATACTGTTTTGAAGGATTTCAAGTATCTGTAGAATGTACAGAAGGAAAGGACAATTCCGGCTTTGCAGTAATGCCGATGCTCTACTATCGACACGACTATTTCACACTTGATTTAATCTCACAGGGCAGTATGATCGCCCTCAAACTCAATCTAAAGCTTTTTTAACACCCCACCATTTCAATACAATCTTCCCCTTTAGGGATCAGGCATAAGAAAACGTATGCTTCATCGCCTACCGTTTCATAACTGTGTGCTTCGCCCGCCGGAATAAATAAAATATCTCCAGCACTTGCTTCAAAAGTCGTTTCTCCACTCTTCACCATCGCACGCCCCGACAAAACATACTGTTCATGTTCCACTGTATTAGTATGATGCGGCATAAATCCGCCGGCATCGATCGTAAAACAGCGCATTGCAAAGTTGGGAGCTTCTGCGAGAGAAAGAAGCATCTGCATACTCACCCCTTTCCCTGCTTTTTGTTTGATTGCTTCAATAGTTTCTAATTTTTTGTGTATTGCCATATGTATCTCCTAACTCAAATAGTCTGCGATTTTCACATTATTTAGATTTAAGCACCCTGAACTACTCAAGAATAAATTTATACTTTAAACTGGGCCAACTGAAGATTGAGCTTTTCAGTCATAACCATCACATGACCTGCTGCACTGGTAATCTCATCCACACTATGCGCATTTGAAGCGCCGAAATCATTAATGGCTTGTACCTCTTCAGAAATAGCTCTCACCATGTTCGCTGTGTGTTCAAATACGTTCAAAGTTTCATCGGTTGTTTTCATAGCCTTAGACATCGTTGTAGCAACTTTTACAATCTCTTCTTCTGCTTCATTGGATATTGTCCCCAATGAATGCATATTATTTGAGTTACGATTCATCTCTTCACTCGCTTCTATGATTGCTTGAACAATGACATTAATAGTAGATTGGATATCAACAAGACTTTTTTGTGTTCGTTCTGCAAGCTTACGCACCTCATCCGCAACAACTGCGAAACCACGTCCATGCTCACCCGCACGAGCCGCCTCGATCGCAGCGTTCAACGCCAAAAGATTCGTCTGATCGGCAATATCAGAAATAATCCCCAAAACTTCCTTAACTTGCTTAGTGTCAGTGCTGATTTGTTCAATACGTCGCGCCATCTCATTTTCAAGCCGGGCACTGTTTTGAACCTGCTCGGTCATCTCAGTGATTTTCTTAGTCGTTTGTAGCAATGCCTCGCCGGCATCTTTAATTTCTTCTTTGTTACGTTGTGCCTGAACTATAATACTCGAGATTTCGTCTGTTATTGTACTAACCTTGCTAGCAACCCCATTTACAACACTCGCAGATTCATTCACCGAGTTTTTAACATGCTCAGATGTAACTGAAAGTTCATGTGCAACCGCCGCATTTTCGGTTGACGTTATCTTCGCTTGCTCGATAAAGCCATTTAAATGCATTCGTACTGCCTCTAATTGATCAGCTATTAGAGCTATTTCATTTTTTCCTTGGGCTGCAAGAGGTTTGCTTAAATCCAAATCTGCTAAATATTGAATCTCTTTACTTAGATAATGAACACCATCTAATATGAGGGATATAACCCAGAAACCAACTGCAACTACCATGAGTATCAAAATCGACAAAATAAGATTTGAAAACTTGACCGATTGAGAAAGTGCAGTAATCTTAGCCGAACTATCTCCGACCTCTTTAACATGCTCATTTGACCATGTTGTTAAACGAGTAGAAAGTTTTTCGGCATACGGATCGACTTGCCCCATCCATGGATTTCCAGCAGACGCTCCACCTGCAATATAAGCATTTGCCATTCTTTTACTAATCGCATAATAGTCATCCAAATCGATTTTAAACTGTTTAAGTTCGGAAATCTTATCTGCATCATTTGTATGTGCTTTGAGCATTTTTGTGATCAGTAAATCTGCTTCTTTATAATACGATTCTGCTTCTTTAAACCCATCGTCATAACCTTTTTCACCACGTGTAGCGGAAATATCCGTCAACCACTGCTGAATTTGCAAAACATCCATACGAAGTGTCAAGTAATTCATCGCTTGAGGAATTGTCTCTTTTCCCTGAACTGCCAGCATGTCTTGAACTTTTTCTACCGACTGATAGCTCACAATGATATTGACTAATAATACAAGCGCTATAACACCTGCTACCATTTTTTGAATCGTTTTAATAGAAAACTGATACAACCAAGACATTGACGAACCTTTAATTTGTAATGAATAATAAGTAAATATTATTATATTTTATTGCTAATACGATCCTTAAAGCCTAGAAAATATATCGCTTGACAAGCCTATGATGGATTGTTATAATGTCAGCATACATAACATTACTATTTTGCAACTGCATATCTCACACCAAAAATCTACATACACACTAAGGCTTCCTTCATAATGAGCGAAAACGTAAAAACCCCTACTCCTCGAAATAACTCCAAAAATCGTACCCATACACCTGTAGATGGATTCACCATTGAAGCACTTCGAACGAAGTCGCTCGAAGAGTTGCTTGCCATTGCAAGCACATTGAGTGTCGAAGATCCCAATGAGCTTAAACGCCAGGACTTGATCTTCGAAATCCTTAAAACACAGGTACAGCAAGGTGGATTTATCCTCTTTACGGGTATTTTGGAGATTATGCAGGACGGATACGGCTTTTTACGTGCTATTGACCAGGGCTTTAGTGATTCAATGCACGATGCGTATGTTTCCAGCACGCAAATCCGCCGTTTTGCTCTTCGTAACGGAGACATCGTTACCGGACAAGTACGTGCACCCAAAGATCAAGAACGCTATTATGCTCTTCTTAAAGTAGAAGCAATCAACTACCTTCCACCTGAAGAGTCTAAAAAACGTCCTCTTTTTGAAAATCTTACCCCTCTTTATGCATTAGAGCAAATCAAACTCGAGTACCAACCGACCAAACTTACGGGACGTATGATGGACCTGTTCTCTCCAATCGGAAAAGGGCAGCGCGGTCTGATCGTCGCACCTCCTCGTTCAGGTAAAACAGAACTTATGAAAGAGATCGCTCACGGGATTACCAACAATCATCCTGAAATCGAGCTCATGGTCTTGCTCGTGGATGAACGTCCTGAAGAAGTTACCGATATGGAGCGTTCAGTTAAGGGTGAAGTATACAGTTCGACATTTGACGAACCTGCGAAAAACCACGTAAAAGTCGCCGAGATGGTAATCGAGCGGGCAAAGCGTCGTGTAGAGCTTGGCAAAGACGTTGTTATCTTGCTTGACTCTATCACCCGTTTAGCACGTGCGTACAATACCGTCACTCCATCAAGCGGAAAAGTCCTCTCAGGAGGGGTTGACGCAAATGCTTTGCACAAACCAAAACGCTTCTTCGGTGCCGCGCGTAACATCGAAAATGGGGGAAGTTTGACGATCATTGCTACGGCATTGGTTGAGACCGGCAGTAAAATGGACGAAGTTATTTTTGAAGAGTTCAAAGGTACCGGTAACTCCGAAGTCGTTCTCAGCCGCAAAATCTCTGAGCGTCGTATCTATCCTGCTATCGATATTCTCAAATCAGGAACCCGAAAAGAAGAGCTTCTTTTGGGTGCTGACGTTTTACAAAAAGTCTTTATTTTACGTTCAATGCTGCACAAACAAGAAGATGAAGTAGAGGCACTGCGCTTCCTTTACAGTACTATGAACAAGAGCAAGAGCAACGCTGAGTTTCTTGACAGCATGAACGAGTCGACCAAATAAAATGCGTGTTGGAGTCTTTGACAGTGGCGTTGGAGGCTTAAGCGTCGTTAAATCGTTGCTTGAGCACAAGCTTTTCGAAGAGATCATCTATTTTGGTGATACCGCTCGTGTCCCCTATGGGGTCAAAGACCAAAACACCATTATCCGCTATTCTCTCGAAGCCCTCGAATTTTTTAAAAACTTCGAAATTGATCTGTTGATTACGGCGTGTAATACTGTCAGTGCCTATGCACTCAATGAAATGCGTTTACATAGCCAATGCGATGTCATCGGTGTGGTTGATCCCGGTGTTCTAGCCCTCAAAAATGCAATTCCCAATATCAATGCTGATATTTTAATCCTTGGGACCAAAGCAACCGTAAAATCCCAAGCCTATCAAAAAGGGCTTCGAGAGCTTGGCTACCATAATCTAAGTGCCATTGCCACCACATTACTCGTACCCATTGTTGAGGAAGGCTTGTATGAGGGAGAGATATTGCAAAGTACACTGCACCACTATTTTGGCCACCTTACCAAAGCCCCCGATGCGATTATCCTGGGATGCACCCATTTTCCCCTCGTATCGGATGCCATTAATCATTATTTTAAGGGAAAAAGCACCCTTATCCACTCCGGTGAAGCAATTGTCGAATATCTCGAAAAGCACTACGATTTCACCCAACGTTTTGAGCATACACAGCTTAAATTTTTCGCTTCCGAAAACCCGGAGGGCTTGCGTAAAACAGCCCGAGAATGGCTAGGAGAAAATATATGAGTCAAAAATCTGAAGTCTTAGCACTCAAATACCGTCCAAGACGTTTTGAAGAACTGATCGGTCAAGAGAGTATTTCCCAAACCCTTTCTCTGGCACTTGACACCAAACGTTTGTCCCATGCGTACCTCTTCTCAGGATTGCGCGGTTCGGGAAAGACCTCCACAGCACGGATTTTAGCCAAATCACTGATGTGTGATGATGGCCCTACCTCAGCCCCTTGTGACGTGTGTTCTCATTGTATAATGGCCAATGAGGGGCGTCACATCGATATTATCGAGATGGATGCCGCATCAAGCCGAAAGATTGATGACATTCGTGATTTGATCGAACACACCAAATATCGCCCTGCCAGCGGAAAATACAAAATCTTCATTATCGATGAAGTCCATATGCTCACCAAAGAAGCGCATAACGCCCTGCTCAAAACGCTCGAAGAACCGCCTGAGTATGTCAAATTTATCCTTGCAACGACCGATCCCCTCAAACTGCCTGCCACCATTTTGAGCCGTACACAACACTTTCGCTTCAAACGGATAAGTCATCCCAATATTGTCCATCACCTCTCACATATTCTCCATTTGGAAAATATTGAATTTGAGAATGAAGCACTTGATATCTTGGCACGCAGTGGCTCTGGAAGTTTACGTGATACCCTCACTTTGCTTGATCAAGCCATTATTTATTCCAAAGGGTTTGTAGACGTCAAAACCGTCGCTGACATGCTGGGGCTGTTAGATCCTTCCTACATCGACACCCTTTTTGAAGCCATTTTTGCCAAAGATCGCCCTGCCCTGATCCAAAAGCTCAAAGAGCTCGAAGCCTATGAAGCGGAGATGGTCGTCGATGAACTGATCGCCTATCTCAAAGAGAAACTCTATGAGGGAAACCATCGATTTAATCCCCTGATTATCGAACGCTTTTTTAGAATCCTTAGCGATGCGAAAACCCTCTTTGCGATCAATGCAGATGGCGGTTTTGTCGTCAGTCTCATCCTCTTTAAAATGATCGAAGCCTTAAAGATCAAAGAGATTGATGAGATGATCGAATCACTCGAATCCCGTACACCGATGCACGATATCCCCGTTGCGCATAATGCACCAACAGCCCATAAGCCAAGTATCCACGTTGTACCTGACACCCCTGTCAAATCTCCCTTCGAACTTCTTTGTGACAAAATTCGTGATCGCAGTATTACATTGGGTGCATGCTTTGAGCGTAACGTTTCCTTCCTCTCGTATGAAGACAATGCCCTTACATGGGAAAGCTGTGCGTCAGGCGATGATAAAGAACTGCTCAAAAATAGCTTTGGTATTATTCGTCAATTTGTTCGTGAGATATACGGCATTGACACCGTAATAAAATCGCAAGCCTGCAGTAAAGAAGCCATCGAACCTGAAGAGGTCACTAACGAGCCTCTCTTTGAGTCCGCATCCATGATTGAAGAGTCTGAAATCAGTGTCGGAAGCTGTGTGAGCCAATGCGATGAGACCAGCGTCAAAGAGTTTGACGGTTCCGATGTTCTAAATGAACCGATGATTGCCAAAGCGGCAGAACTCTTTGAAGCAACCAAAATCACGGTGCAGTCAAAGGTTTAGTGCAATCTTTATTTCTTTTTCCAAACTGACATTTGGGAAATCGTGTATTGAAATTTACGCGGTGTTTCACGAATGACAAAAGGGACGTCTTCTGTCGCAACGAGTTCAAAATGCTCTCCCAGCATATCCATTAGCGCATTGAGTGTCGTAATCTCTTGGCCGTTTTCATCCGCATAGCCGCCTACCCAAAATTCTTTTGCCGTGTATTCTTCTTTCCATGTATACGGAGATGTCAGTACTAAAATTCCATTTTTATTAAGACGTTCATGGATACTTTTCAAAAACAGATGCGGCTGATACAATCGGTCAATAAGATTGGTCGCCATAATCAAATCGTACCCTGTAAATTCAGGCTCTAGCGCACACGCATCTCCTTGTGAAAAGTGGACTTTATGGCTCACTTCCCCAAATCCGAAATCATCAATGACAACTTCCTTACGGTTCTTGATCTCACCCTCTCCGTTTTGCGTGTAGCTGATACGTCCCGATTTTTGTAACTGCTGCCCTACATTCACAAAGGCCTGTGAATAATCGATACCGTCTACATACTCAAATGTTTTTGCCAGCTCAAACGACGCGTATCCCGTTGCACATCCCAAATCAAGTGCTTTCGTACGAGGAATTGCTTTACTATAATCAATCGCTTTTTGCGCACACGCTTTAGCAAAATTAGCCACACCGAAATATTCATCTCCGTATTGAAAATCGCAGTATTGCCCTACAAGCTCATCGGTTTCATATATGTTTGTTTCTTTAGTATTCACAGTATCCCTTTGTTCTTTTTTCAGAAGCGGTAATTGATTAAGAAGGTTATCACAATAATCCCATTGATCCAATGTTACCTGCCACTCTTTTGGAATGGCATTGACCCCTTGATACGCTCCCAAAACCATTCCTATGGCGATACCGCGTGATGCATTATCTCCACCTACCATGGCATTGGCCGCAATCGATTTTTTCAATCCATCTTCCTGATCGGCATATTTTAAAATAAAATAGACAGCCCCCGGAAGAGTCCCCTCTGTCGGGCTTGCTTTGCCGACTTTTATGGGTTCGGATCGGCCGATATCCCACAGCCTTGCCATGGAAGTCAGAGCCAAATCATCCGCAAAAGGCTCACGAGACAGCGGTGCATCAGGGTTGGTTGCCTCTTTGTATTTTGCAATAGCCTGAGCTACTTTCGTTTCAAAAAATCCGCCCATTAGTACGGCAACAGATTCTATCGCGTCTTGAGGTGTCGCGCCATTTATCACACGATGGGTCACACGGGCAAAAAATTCCCCACCACCCAGCGCTTCGCTGTTCTTATGCGTAAACATCGTTTTGCGCGCAACATCTACTAGCTCCTCTTCGGTTTCATAGTAGCCATGTGCAGCGACGTGGCGAATCGCCATTGCGTTTGAAATACCACCCAATTGTTCAATCGGAAATCCATTTTTTACTTGCGAATACGTCTCTTTGGTCATCGTACAGATCCATGAACCCCAGCCGTTTTCCAAACGGTTCATCCAATGAGGAATCATCGCCGCAACGCTAAACGCTCTTGAAGGATTGGCAATAGCCGCCAAGTGTTCCAATACAACGATATTGTAATCGCCGTAGTCCGTGGTGCCCCCTGCTTTTTTGCCGGGATGATAGTTTCTCTCGCCCCATCCGATCCCATGAGTTTGTCCCCCCATCATTTCACCCGGTGACATAAATTTTTCAATCGGTTTATTCCCATAGGCCTTATGAATTTTTTGGGCATCGTATTCATAATGACTCCCCAAACACAGGGCATCTGCAACGATTGCACCCATGAAAGCACCCTTGATTGATTCTTCTTTAGATACATTATTCATAGTATTCACCTAATTTTTCTCAGATTCTAACCAACCAAGGGCTAAATACCAAACTGTTCCTTGCACTTTTAATATTTTTCAGCTATAATTAAGTCATAGAAAGATGATTTAGAGTTTCATCTTTAGGTAAGTTATTATTGAAGACCATGTGTTAACAGTGTAATCACCCTCAAGAACACTCCATTATTATATTTTCGACCATCTTGGCAACAGGGTGTATTAACAACAAAAGGGTTACCACATGGCAGCTACAGTAAACGGAACAGTTAAATGGTTCAACAGTGAAAAAGGTTTTGGATTTATCCAACAAGACAACGGAGACAAAGATTTGTTCGTACATTTCCGTCAAATTAACCACACTGGTTATGGTCGTGTTTCTCTAGAAGAGGGTCAAAAAGTATCTTATACTGTTGGCCAAGGCGATAAAGGTCCACAAGCAGAAAACGTAACAGTTCTCTAAGTTTACCTTGGGCAGATTTATCTGCCCTTCCTCTCACTTTATACTCAAGTCACCAATCACATAATTTCCACCGAATATTTTTACCCCTAAACCCTCAGGCAGCAAGTTGTTCTATTAAGGCACCAAAGGGTGTTTTAAAGAGCCATTTTAAAGGATAATGTATGGAAAGTAGAGAAGCTGTCTTAGAAGCGCTTGCAGCAGGCAAGAAACTCACCAGTACGGTTACCGGACTGCAATACATTTACATCGACGGAAAGCTACATGCTCGTCACGGTGAAAAAAATGACTGGAACTCCAGCGCATTGTGTTTTGACAATCCACCATCATGGCTCAATCTTAGAGACTAAGGAATCTATTTTGGACGGCAAAGAACGTAAAAATATCCAATCAGGAAAGCGCGTAACCATCGTGCTCAAAGAAGATCAACGCTCAGGTGCTCTCACCGAGGGGATCGTACGAGATATCCTCACCAACTCCGCCAATCATCCCTACGGGATCAAAGTTCGATTAATGAGCGGTGAAGTGGGTCGAGTCAAAGAAGTTTTTTAAAAAAGATTTCTAAGAGCAAAAAGACTTAATCGTCTCATAAAGCTCTTGTGTTCTTACAATATAAACTTTGGTTTGTTCTTTTGTGGGAGAATAAATAATCGGCATCGGATAACGTGATGCAATGTAAAATCCATTTAACTTCGTCATTGTTTCCACATACGCATCAAAATTCAAAACCGTATCAGCTTGCGCCAATAACTCAACCAAATCATGCACTTTCGTAATTTTCTGATTGTTGTATGCCAAAACCGCTTTAAGACATTTTTCACATGCCTGCTGTAACGAAAAGCCTATCTTATCGGTATAAAAATCATTCTTATCTAAAAGCTCGGCTTCTTCTAGATCTTTGAATGCGCAGGATAACCACTCTTTTGCCGCTGACGTATTACCCATATATCACCTTGGCGTTATAATATAACTCATTAAAAGCGGGATCATTGGTTTT
The DNA here is from genome assembly GCA_030694265.1 of Sulfuricurvum sp. Lineage (GTDB taxonomy): Bacteria > Campylobacterota > Campylobacteria > Campylobacterales > Sulfurimonadaceae > Sulfuricurvum. The sequence continues at coordinate 164,930 of JAUXYP010000006.1, read as the reverse complement.
GAGCTTATCGGATAATGCGGAGGAAGTTACATAGATAATATCCAAAGGGACACGAACATTTTGACGGTAGAGTTCACGTCGTACTTTTACATCTTCATCATCAAAATGATCCGTCACAACTAAAAAGTCCAAATCACTCTCACTGTTCATTGTTCTGCTTGCACCGCTACCGAATAAAAGAAGTTTTTGAGGTTGTGCAATACGAATAATTGTCTCGCCAATTTGCGCTATATCATTTTCGCTCATACATACCCTCCTCTTTTATTCATAATTAAAAAATTATAGCACAAACACCGCAGTATAAAAGAATTAGTTATTATTCCCGCGAATGACGCGCTTAACATCACCGATACCATCATCCACACCCTGACTGAACTCTTTTGTTGTACATCCACTAAACAATGCAACTGCTAATACCGAAAAAATAAAATAACGCATTTAAGCTCCTTGAAATAATGGTGAAATTATAACGCTTTTACCGTTAGTATTGTGTTTAACATACTCCACAATCATTCCGTGAAAATGGGCAAAAGTACGCTGAAGCGTTGATTCATCACAATGCTCCCTAACACCGCGTTCGCACCACTCCTGTAAATCGCTGTAGCTCTCAAACTCATACCCGAATGCACGAAGCAACCGTGCGGTGTAGCTGTCCACTACCATCACTGAACGCTCACACGCATAACAGAGGATCGAATCAGCAGTCTCTGGGCCGATCCCTTTTTGACGTAATAGCCATTCCCTGCTCACCTCATGGGTAAACGTTTCAAATGAGCCAAATTTGTCAAGTATTGCTTGGCATAGGAGTATGATGTTTTTGGATTTTGCATTGATAAGTCCGCTTGGACGGATCAGTTCCATCAGGATTTCGGGATCAATGAGTGAAAGTGCCTCTAGCGTCAGGACTCCGGCTTGCGCAAGATTTTCAAGCGAGACAGTAACTCTGGTCCATTGGGTATTTTGAGTGAGGATTGCACCGACCACCACCTCAAATGTTCCGTGCTGAGGCCACCAAAGGGGCTGTGAGTTTTGTAGCAGGTCTAAGCGTTCAAGGGCCGTATACAACTCCCATGAATCAGAGAGTTCGGTCACTCTTCCATCCATGCGTCAGTTATAATCGTTCTGCCATCATCAAAAATTTTAAACTTTTTGGCTTCAACACATTTGCCGCCATCCAGCGTCATAACAGCCACCTGCAAAATGCGTTTGCATTTTTCTGGGACTTCAAATCTCCCCGCAACACCTGTCAAAAATCGCTCAATCGGTACTTTTTGATCCATGCCTATCACATTGTCACGACAACCGCTAAGACCGATATCGGTGAGATATGCCGTCCCTTTAGATATCTGTAAATCATCGGTTCCTACATGAGTATGGGTACCCATGATACCACTTACCTGTCCCTGTAATAACATCATCATTGCTCTTTTTTCACTGGAGGCCTCTGCATGCAAATCAATAAAAATGGATTTAATCCCCTGCTCTGCAAGTTCAGACACTGTATCCCGTGCACATCGAAAGGCATTGTCCACATAAGGCATACCGTAATGCCCCATGATATTCAAAACGGCGAGCTTTTCTCCTGCTACTTCGAATACCTTACACCCCGTTCCAGGAACACCCAACGGATAATTATGAGGACGTAGAAGAGGTAATGTCTCTAACAAAGGGATGATCTCTTTTTTATCCCACGTATGATTGCCGCCGGTCATAACGTCTATCCCTGACTCAAAAAGCTCTTTCGCATTTTTGAGTGTCATGCCAAAGCCGTGTGATGCATTTTCATAGTTCGCGATAACAAAATCAATCCCCTCACTTTTTCGTAATTTTCTCAAATTTTCTTTGATCATACTACGACCCGGACGGCCTACGATATCGCCTATAAATGCTATTTTCACTACTGCGCCTTATCTATTAATAATTCTGAAAGTGTACCGAAACAAAGCTTTTGTATAATTCCCCATGCTAAAGTACATTAACGGATACAACGAGACCATAAAAACGCAAGTACAAGAACTCATCCACAGTGGAAAACTGGGAAGTCATCTGGAAAAAAAATATCCTGACAACCACACCTATACCACCGATAAAAGTCTCTACGATTACGTGATAGAGCTCAAAAACAGCCATTTTCGCCACTCTCCACCTATCACCAAAGTCCATTATGATACAAAAATCCGTGATCTTCACTCCGCACTGGGGACCCATACCTTTGTCTCACGTGTCCAAGGAGGGAAACTCAAAGCCAAAAATGAGATCCGTATCTCTCATCTGTTCAAAAAAGTACCCGAACCCTTTTTACGGATGATTGTGGTTCACGAGCTCGCACACCTCAAAGAAAAAGAGCACAATAAAGCGTTTTACTCCCTCTGCACCTATATCGAATCCGATTATCATCAGCTAGAGTTTGATGTTCGACTTTATCTCACCTATCATGAGATTACCAAAAAACTTTCACCCACAAAAGATGATGCACATTAGCTTAAATGATTTATAATTCAAAATAAAATTCATAAGTGATATTTATCATGCCAAAACCAACATCCGCTTCACCTCTTCGCATCTTGCTACTGGAAGATGATTTTACCCTTTCCACGATCATAGAAGAATTTCTAACCGAGCATGGCTATGAAGTGGTATGTGCTTATGATGGTGAAAAAGCTATGGATTTAGGCTATGAAAGATCATTTGATCTTTTTTTACTCGATGTTAAAGTTCCCTTTTGCAATGGCTTCGATGTTTTACGTGAACTTAGAAAAAATCACAAAGAGTCTCCTGCTATTTTTATCACTTCTCTCAACGGAATTGACGATCTCTCTAGCGCTTATGATGCAGGGTGTGATGACTACCTTAAAAAGCCATTTGAACTCAAAGAGCTTGAATTGCGCATTAAGGCGTTGATCAAACGTTCTGCTCTGATTAAACCTGACATACCTATCCATGTTACCGAAAATATATCCTTCGATCCAAAATTAGGACGACTTAATAGCAGTGGAAAAAAAATTGTTCTTCCTCGAAAAGAAGCAAAAATTCTTAAAATACTTCTTTCATATCCCCATGAGCTCGTAAGTACTCAAACACTCATTGAATCTGCCTGGGATTTTGAAGAAGAGCCGACTGAAGAAAATCTTCGCACCCACATTAAAAATTTACGAAAATATTTGGGCAAAGAGACCATACAAAATATTCGAGGTCAAGGATACCAAATTGCGCAGTCCTGAACGAAAGGCTCTGCTGCGGTTCGTATTCCTTTTTGTTGTTCTAAATACTGTATTTCTCATAATTATTTCAGCCATGTACTACATCTACCAAAAAAAAGTACTCATAGAGATGCGGCACGACGCGATGATTTACTATATAAGTGCGCAAAAAGAACACATTACTAATGCCAAAAATTTAACAGAGGCGCATCAACATCTAAGCCGTGATCCCCGTTTTGATATCATATTGTTAACCCACAATAAAGACATCCTATACTCTTCCAAACCTCACCTAAAATTTCCGTTTCAGAAAGGTTTTTTTGAATATCAAAATCACTATTATTACATCGACATGATTGAATTGGCACATCTGAAAGACATTCACTATATTGTCATACGGACAAATAGTACTGATCCTCAACTGAAACAAACACGAGAAAGCATTTATATTTTCTTGATCTTTTCAATTCTCTTTTTATCCGCTGTCATTTATGCGCTCTCAAAACTTTTTTTACATCCGCTTCGTGATGCCATTTCAAAACTGGATCAATTTATCCGTGATACTACGCATGAACTGAATACTCCGCTCTCTATTATAACGATGAGCATTGAGCAATTGGATAAGAAAACGTTAGATGCCAGCCAATATAAACATATCAACCGGATTGATGTCGCATCTAGAACCATTTCAAATCTCTACAATGATCTTGCATTTTTAATCATGTATGAACACAGTAAAAATAACAATTCCATCCTTGAACTTCAGCCTTTAATTGAAGAACGCATCGAATATTTTCACCCTATTGCAGATGCCAAAAAAATTTCTATACATACGGATTTCCACCAAATCAATCTGCTAATCGATCGTGAAAAAATGATACGCATCATTGATAATTTACTCTCAAATGCCGTCAAATACAATAAACCATCGGGAGATATCTATATAACGCTGAACGAATCTTTTCTCAGCGTCCGGGATACAGGAATTGGGATAGAAAGTGCTAAAATCGATCAAATTTTCAACCGCTATACCCGCTTTGATGACGCTAACGGCGGCTTTGGAATCGGTCTCAATATTATCCAGATGATATGTAATGAATATAACTTTCACATAAGCGTTGACTCAACGATATTGCAGGGAACAACTTTTACTATCAAATGGGATAAAAACTCACAGTAACTTCACTCTTTCCTAGTATAATTAGATAAATGTATAGTGTCCTATTAAAATTTAAAGAGAGTACTCTGATTATGATTATATCCATAACGGCGAAAGGCCGGTCTAAAATACTAAAATTGATTATGGCGCTACTAAGTGTTGCAGGTAGTTATCTTATGGCAAATGACCTTCCCAGCGTGTGCAGTCGAGATCAAAATCCAAACGAGTTTACAATACTAAGCTATCATGAAATCTCTGATAAAAGCGAAACGCTTGATTCAACCTATGCGGTAACTCCTTCAAACTTTGATCAGCAAGTACATTGGTTTATAGAAAACGGTTATCACTTTATTAGTGTCGATGATATTCTAAAGTATCGCAAAGAAAAAAAACCTTTGCCAAACAAAGCCGTTTTGATGACGTTTGATGATGGTTACCAATCCGTTTACGTTCATGCCTATCCAATTATCAAAAAATATAATATTCCTGTCGTTATTGCATTGGTAGGAAGTTGGTTGCAGTCCAAAGAGAAAGTAGATTTTAGTGGACATATCATTGCCCGTAACAAGTTTTTAAGTCAAAAAGAGATCAAAGAGATGGTCAGCAGTGGCCTAGTAGAAATTGCCAGCCATACCCACTCTTTACACAAAGGCATAGCGGGTAATCCTCAAGGCAATCTGGAACCAGCAGTAAGAACCCGGCAGTGGTTGAGCGACAAGAATACCTATGAAGATGAAAAAAGCTATGAGAAACGTGTGCACGATGACTTATTAGAAAATAACACTTTTTTAAAGCACTATACCGGGCAAAAACCTCGTGTTATCGTCTGGCCGTATGGGCATTACAACATAGAGGTACGTAAAATTGCTGAAAAATTGGGAATGCCAATCGGACTGACGTTGGATGATGGCAGTAATACCGCCATTACCCCTTTGTGGGGATTACGCCGTATATTGGTTGAGCACAAAATGACCATTCCGGATTTAAAACTCAATATGTGGGTACGAAATGCCAATTTTACGGATGACGCACGTACGACAAAAGCGGCACATATCGATTTAGATTATATCTATGATGCGGATCCAATTCAGCAGGAAAAAAACTTGGGTGCGTTACTCGATCGTATTAAAGCACTAAGCGTCAACACCATTTATTTGCAAGCTTTCGCTGACCCTGACGCCAATGGTGCTGCGGATTATGTTTATTTTCCAAATCGAAATATACCGGTGCGTGCCAATTTATTTAATCGTGTGGCCTGGCAGATTGCAACCCGGACACAAGTCAAGCGCATTTATGCGTGGATGCCGATGATAGCGTGGCAATTACCGCAAAATAATCCGGCTGTCAATGACATGGTCGTAACATTGCAAGTAGATCCGACACATCTGAATATGGGCTATCCTAGACTTTCCCCATTTTCTCCAAAAGCGCAAAAAGTCATTAAAGAAATTTACGAAGATTTAGCAAAATCAGCCTACATTGACGGAATATTGTTCCATGACGATGTCACTTTATCTGATTTTGAAGATGACAGTGAATCGGCACATAAACAGTATAAAAAATGGGGATTGCCTCAAAGTGTCACTAAAATAAGAGCCGATAAAAAGCAATTCCACCAGTGGACTGAACTCAAAATACACTATTTGGATGATTTCGCCATGCAGCTAGCTCAAATAGTAAGAAATGAACAGCCGGGACTAAAAACAGCACGTAATCTCTATGCACAAGTCGCATTAAACAAGGATGCCCAGGAATGGTATGCACAAAGTCTTCACGAGTCGATAAAAAATTATGACTACACTGCAATCATGGCAATGCCGTATATGGAACAAGCCGATGATCACAAGCAGTTTTACAAGCAAATCGTTCATAATGTGAAGCAGGAGCAGTGTGGGCTGGAACGTACCGTGATGGAGCTGCAAACAGTCAATTGGAGAAAAGACAGTGAGCCTATCTCATCTGAAGAACTAAGCAACACCATCAAATATCTATACGGCATGGGTGTTCATCACATCGCGTATTATCCTGATAATGTCTATAAAAATAATCCTAATGCCGATGCAATCAAAGAAGATTTTTCACAAAAATCATTACGAATGCATACCTATCGTATTAATGAATAAAAAGGGTTTTTGATGACTTTCGTTATATTTTTGCACTTAGTCTGGCATACACTACTGGGTTTTATCTTTTACTATCCCTTATTCATGTCAAGTTTATGGATAGTAGGAGCCATCTTTTTTTATTATAAAAATGAACGCCCCTACGCTAAATACACAATTCCACCGCTTAGGCCCAATGAAAAATGGCCACCAGTCAGCATATTAATTCCGTGCTATAACGAAGGGCAAAATGCTATCGAAACCATTTCCTATGCACTCAATGTGGACTACCCCGAGTTTGAAGTCATCGCCATCAATGATGGGAGTAAAGACGATACTTTAGAAATATTAGTAAATTTAGCAAAAGACAATCCAAAATTAAAAGTGGTCAATTTGGCCAAAAATCAGGGAAAAGCGTTAGGGTTACAGGCAGGTGCATTGTTGGCAAAACATGAGTACTTGATCTGTATTGATGGGGATGCCTTGATTGATAAAAACTGTGTCTATTGGATGGTGAAACATTTCATCCGCTATCCAGAAGTTGCTGCTGTAACCGGCAACCCAAGAATACGTAATCGCACAACTTTATTGGGCAAAATTCAAGTTGGCGAGTTTTCTTCTATCGTTGGTATGATTAAACGTGCACAACGCAGTTTTGGACGAATATTTACCGTCTCTGGAGTGATAACAGGTTTTAGAAAAGCAGCTGTTCACGAGGTGGGTTATTGGAATCCGGATGCTCTGACCGAAGATATTGACATTTCATGGAAATTACAAAGTAACGGCTGGGATGTACGTTTTGAACCTCGATCATTGGTATGGATTTTGATGCCGGAGACATTGTCAGGGTTATGGAAACAACGTTTGCGTTGGGCTATGGGCGGCGTTCAAGTCATGTTTAAAAATTTCAAAGTTTTATTTCACCCTACGCAAACCCACCTATGGGGGCTCATGGTTGAGCTGATGCTAAGTACGATTTGGGCCTACAGTATGGTGATTGTATTTACGGTTTGGTTTCTTAGTCTATTTATGCCGATGTCCTATGTAATGCCCTCACATTCACCTATTTTACCGGATGAAACCAGTGTCATTTTAATCGGTGCATGTTTGATACAGTTTGCGGTTAGTAAATGGTTGGATGGTCATTATGACCAAGGATTAGGTAAAAACTACTTTTGGATGATTTGGTATCCCTTTGTCTATTGGCTACTAAATTTGTTTACAGCGGTAACAGCTTTTCCCAAAGTTTTATTGGCTAAAAAAGGTCGAGCGAGATGGGTAAGCCCAGACCGAGGCGCACATCAACAATTGAAAAAGAAGGTGTAACGACATGGAAACGTTAATAATTAATAAACGACGTGAGCTGCCTAGAGCCAAAAGAATCATTTGGGATATAGCGACCGTGCTCCTATGGTTGGGGTTTATCTATCTTTGGAAGCCAGTCTTTCACATATTTTATAGAATCATTACGCTAAATGCACCTGCTGATGAACTGTCGGATTGGATTTTTGGTGAAATTCACAGCGTAACTTTTGAACATGCCCTATATATGCTTGTTGGCACGCCCATAGTACTATTTATCCTCTCAAGGCTCAATCGGCATCAAGCTCCTAGTGAACATTTACTCTATACTTCTAATGATTATGCTAATTATTTTAACATCGACAATACTCAGCTGCAACAGTGTTCTAATAGTCAATTGGTTACAGTTTATTTTGATGACCAAGGTCATATTATCAGCATGGATGATCACATTTCATAAATCAATGTAAGCGCTTCGGAGTGACCCCCATTTCATAGACACAAACACAATAAAAGGCATATAACAATCCTAATGAGGCTATCCATTAAAATAATAACCTTTATTTTTTCAGTAGTACCTCTTTGTGCTTCTAGCTTAGCTGATATAAATCTATTAATGCGTACTAAACAAATGTCAATTTATGGGGTAAAGAGCGAAGACAGAAATACAACGAACGGTGTCGGTCTTTTTTATAATACTCAAAATCTAAAAGTTAAAGTTGAAGGATCTGGCACTGCATTTAAAACGGGTGCTGTTGTAACATACAATCCTTTCCGAACGTCTACCTACATAAATATCGGTGCCAATTACATTAATGAAAATTTACCTGAAAATGATTCCATCAGTAATAATTTCAACCAATATTCCAGTGCCGTTGCTGTTGGTTATATGCTCTATAATGACCTCTATGTAGAACTTGGAGAAAATATTAGCAGACTAAATGGATATCAAATTTTAGAAGATAATAAAGCAAGCAGTCAAATAACAAAAGACACTTATAGTCAGATAGGGAAACGTTTCGAAACACCGATAGGGACCATTGACACCCATCTAAACAGCAGTCAGATTTACAATACTCTTACCGCAAAAGAGGAAAACTATGAAAGTAGCATCAACTATTATCTTAATGATGCGATTAAAGTAGGTTATTCTTATCGCATGAATCAAAATAAGATATGTAATGGGTATTCAATAGATTTCAACTACTTGTCAACAGAATATACTAAAAATATTGCGCAGGATAGCTACAATATAACGGTAGGTCTAAAAGCGAACTTCACAGATATAACCAATTTTTCAACCTATAAACCAACAAGTAAAGTCAAAAAACACTTATCAAAATCACATAAATTTGACAATATTATTTTACAAAAAAATATGCATCTTCGTAAATAAAACTATTTACTTCTTTTTTAAATGTACCAATGTCTCATAATGTTCGGTATGTGGAAACATATCAAACAACTGCACTTTTACACATTCGTACGATTTCAACCACTCCAAATCTTTGGCAAGACTCACAGCATTGCAGCTCGAGTACATAATATCATTAGGTGAGACTCTCTCTAGCCATTTACACAACTCTTGACCCAAACCTCTTCGGGGAGGGTTAACGATCACAATATCGGGAGCATTTGATGTCTCCGTACTAAAACTTACCGCATCAAGGGCTTTGAAGGTAAGGGTATCAATGCCTAGAAGCTGGGCTGAATCTTTGGCACATTCAATCGCTTCACTCTCTATCTCGACTCCGATAACACTTCGTTCATTGGAGGCCACATGCAGTGCAAATCCGCCAACACCGCAGAAAAGGTCAATAACCGTTTTGGGTTCAAGATCATCTATCCACTTTGCCACAGTCTTATAGAGCTTGGCTGCTACCTCTGGGTTGGTCTGAAAAAAACTTTTCGGTCGAATAAAAAGAGGAATATCATTGAGCTGTTCTTCCAGACGCGTTTTCTCGGTGAGAAAAATTTCTTCTTCTCCCTCCAGTATTGCCATATGAACGGGCTGAATGTTTACGGTAATGACGTGAATATCGGGAGCCAATGCCATGAGTGCCTCCCTATTATTCTGTAATCTAGAAATAACCCCATGTGAACGTAAAACAAAACGCAACATCATCGTGCCGTTATACGAACTGCGCGTTAACAATACGTACTTTAGCTCCCCTTTTTTCTTTTTGACATCATAGGCTTTGATCCCCAATCCTCTTAGCCAATTTTGCGTGTGTTCCAGCACTGTTTGCATGCTTACATCGTACAAAGGACAACTGATCAGACTCACTTCATCGGAAAGCCCGAGGACTATTCCCTCTTCGCCGTTGCTGGCTACCATTTTGGCTTTATTACGGAACCCTTTGAGCTGACTAGAAGTTGGTTTTAACCACTCCTGTACGCTAAAAGCTTCCAGTACCTTATGCAAATGTGCGCTCTTTTCAGTTAACTGCTCTGCATAAAACAGATCAATCATCGAACACGAATGGCACACATTCGTATCATAGTAGGAACAAAAACTCATTACAGCACCTTCGGCTTGGCCGTACGCAAATAATGCAGCACGGTTGCGATCAAATCATCATCATCTTTGCTTTTACTTTGCAACGTCTCTTTGGAACCATTGAGGTATTCAATCGTAATATTTTGATTGTAGTTGCCCACCATTTTAATCTTTTTCTCGATACTCAAGAGCTTAATAACCATAATTTCAAAAAACTGTTTGGTCGGATTGTCCAGTTTACCAAAACGGTCTCCCACCTCTTCTTCAATCTCATAAATCTCTGTTGGTTCCTCGCAATGGCTAAGCCGTCGATAGATTTCCAGACGTAACCGATCTTCTCTCACTACCTCATCACTGATAAAGGCGCTGACGGTAAGTTTTATATCTACCTTTGCACGTACAGTAGTCGTTTGATTGGTAAGAATTTTAATCGCATCTTCCAACATTCGCAGATACAGGGCATACCCAATATTTTTAATGTGCCCGCTTTGCGCATCTCCTACAAGATTTCCACCACCGCGAATTTCGAGATCGTGATGCGCCAGCATCGATCCGCTTCCCAAAAATGAGTTGGACTCGAGCGCCACAAGACGCTTTTTTGCTTCTTCTGTGAGGTTGTCTTTATCATTAACAATAAAGTACGCATACCCCTCGATGTGTCCACGTCCCACACGCCCTCTAAGCTGGTGTAAATCTGCCATACCAAATCGGTCCGCACCATCGATAATCATGGTATTGACCGTAGGCATGTGAATCCCTGATTCGATGATCGAGGTTGCCAGTAAAACATCGTATTCACGGTCTTCGAATTTTTTGAGTTCTTCTTCGGTTTGAGCTGCACCGATCTGAGAGTGAAGGATCAATATACGTAGATTCGGAAGAATAGCTTTGAGCTCTCCCGATTTAATCACCATCGAATCGATCGAGTTATGCACGTAAAAGAGCTGACCACCACGACGTAATTCACGTAAAATTACCTCTTTGATCAACTTCTCATCGTAGTTTTTAACAAAGGTCCGAACCCCAAGCCGCTCGCTAGGAGGAGTTAGTAACTCTGACATCGTTTTAATCGAGCTTAGCGCTTGATTGAGACTGCGAGGAATCGGTGTCGCACTCATGGAGAGAAGATGGACATTGTCATAGAGAGATTTTAGTTTCTCTTTTTGTTTGACTCCGAATTTGTGTTCTTCATCAATGATGACCAATCCCAGCTTCGCACAGCTGACATTAAACAAGGCATGTGTGCCGACAACACAATCGATTTCCCCTAAGGAAAGCGCTTTGAGAGTTGCCGTTTTCTCTTTGGCACTCACAAAGCGGTCTAGCTTAGCTACCCGTAAACCAAATGCGCCCAATCTAGTTTTAAGTGAGGTGAAGTGTTGTGAACTTAACAATGTCGTAGGTACAACAAGCAAGGTCTGATAGCCTCCACGTGCGGCCGTAAAAATGGCATTCATTGCCACTTCAGTTTTTCCAAATCCGACATCACCACTGAGGAGACGATCCATGATGTGCCCTGAACTCAGATCACTTACAATTGAGGCAATCGCACTTGCTTGATCAGGGGTATACTCAAATCCTGCCGCGTTTTGAAAACGGCGCAGTTCTACAGAATCAACTTCCATCACAGAAGCTTTAATCAATGCTCGGCTAGCCGCAATTCCAACGATCTCGGATGCAATTTCAAAGAGTCGCATACGGACACTCTCTTTGAGTTTACCAAAGCTTCCTTTCCCCAAACGATCTAAAACAGGCAGTGATCCTGAGGCAATGTAGCGGTCAATCGCATCGAGGTTCTCAACGGGGAGGAGAAGCTTGTCATCTCCCATGTATTTTAGGACTACGAAATCTTTGATCGCACCTAATATCTCCGCTTGTTCAATCCCCTCAAATATCCCTACACCGTATTCTTCGTGGACAACATAATCCCCCACTTTGAGATCATCAAGCAAAATTGATGTCTTACGGCGACGACGCTTTTTCTCATGCTTATTAAGAGAGATGACCACCTCATCAGGACCAATAAGATTTAGGACAATCCCTGCGGTTTTAACCTCCAGCCCCGTGAGGTCAAAAATTCCCGCTGCTTTAAGCTGCATCTCATTGGCTGCAATGATTGTAAACTTTTTCTTTTTATGGACACTGCGCAGCGTTTCCAGACTTGGAGCAATCAATGGAGAATACTGGACGGCTTCTGGGACAATCGCACACTCTAAATGCTCTCTTGGCAACACTGGATGATTCATTCCGTACGATTCGTCCAAAAGGCTTTTCATCTCACGAAGTCGAACCACTTTTTTGCCCTCTGTAAAATCAGCCCCTTCATCACCTAATACCCAAAAGCCCAACGACGCAATGTCTTTGACAAAACTGTCACTTGCTAACGTTGCAATCTCTTTTTCAAAACGCTCAAATTGCCCTTCATCCAGAGAGAAAAAAGCACTGGTTACACTAATAGAGGCCAGTTCCTCTGTAAGGGTACGCTGTGTCTCCACATCAAACGCTTTGATTTCTTCTATCTCATCATCAAATAAACTGATACGATGTGGATTTTCTTCTCCTGGGATATAAATATCAAGGATATCCCCGCGATGCGAGACTTCACCCTCCATCTCCACCATATCCACAAAGGTATATCCCCAATGCAGTAACATCTGTTTTAAGGCGCTCAAATCAATACGAGAGGCAAACTCGATCTCGATGCTTTGCAATAATGTTTCATTAGGCAAGGGATACAGAAGTGTTTTCAGCGGTGATATCACCAACGGCTTTTTAGCAGCTTTATAATAAGAACGAAGTGCCGCAAAGAGCGCAAACAACTCTTCCCCAAACGGGCGTAAGTCATCCATATACATCGCACGAAAATCAGGAAAAACAACGGTATCTATATTTAAAAATTTTGCAACATCAGACAGTTCTCCCGCCTCTTTTGCATCCTCGCAGACGATGACATCGCATCTATTTTTAGGATTGTTTTTTAAATATTCGTAAAATCTGGCTTGTGACATTATGGGTACTTTATCCTCTTTAAAAATGCTTCGGCTACACTGAAGGAACCGAATACGAGATATTCTTTGTTCATGTCTATAGATTCAAACGATCCGTATTTAAGCCCAATCTCTGCTAAAACAGATTCCAGCAAAGGGCGAGAGACTATACGTTCCTCTTCTACGGCGATAATCGCTACGGTATCAATAATCGGGGCCAATAAAGTCAATATCTCACGGTAATCTTTATCCCCATAGCTGTTGTAAATCAGGGTAATTTTTTTTCCTTGAAACGCTTTCGCAATCGCGCTTGCGGCAAGGGGATTATGTCCGACATCCAGCGTCACATTCTCACTTATTTTACTCAGCCTTCCAAAAAGGGCATTCTGATCAAATAATGCTTCTTGTGCCTTATACCCCAACAGTTCAAATGCCACCATTGCAAGTTCACAATTATCACGTAGATAGTCACTGAGTCCATTTTTTAAGGCAAGGTGCAATCCAAGAGAGCAGATAAGCGTGTCCGTAAGCTCCTGAACTTTATACAATTGGCACTGTTTACTCAATGCAATCTCGTGCGCTATGGTTTCTACCTCGTCGTGTTTTTGAATTCCTAAGAGGGCATTGGTTTGCATGCTTCGTAATTTTGTACGTGCAATCGATTCAATGGATGAGCCTAAAAAAGCACTGTGATCAAAGTCAATAGGGGTAAAAATACTGAGTACTTTATCAAAAACATTCGTCGCATCAAACTCGCCACCAAGCCCTGCTTCTAACACAACGTACTCACACTTTTCAAAAGCCACCATTGCTAACAGTGTTGTGTACTCAAAATAACTCAAAGTCTTTGCCGTTTGATCGTCCAAAAATCCCATAAGCTTTTGATGTGCCGTTTCTAGCCCCACATTATCAATATCTTCGCGATCCATCCAGATACGTTCATTAAAATGAAGAATGTGCGGAGAAGTGTAATGCCCCGTTTTTTTACCTGCACGACTTAACGCTGTGGCTAAAAAACGTCCCGTACTCCCTTTTCCGTTTGTTCCCACAATATGAATAATTTTGGGAAGATGCAGCAAAGGCGCCACGCTCAAATACGCTTTTGGAAATCTTTCATAATCAATGACATCGTAGAAAAGTGGTTTTGAGGCTAAAAATGATTCGAGATCCATCATGCCTCTACGCAGTTGCGCCCTTTGTGCTTGGCATCATACAGACGTCCATCCGCTCCTACTTTGAGAGTTTCCAACGATGGATAGTCCTTACGCTGGGCAATACCAACACTGACCGTTACCGCAATACGCTCTCCTAGGTACATAAAATGAGCTTCTTCTACATGGGCACGTACTTTTTCAGCAAATATTCGTGCTCCTTCAAGTTCCGTATCTCCTAGTATCACTAAAAATTCTTCGCCGCCAAAACGCCCTACCGTATCGTTAATACGCGCTTCATCTTTAAGAATTTGTGCAAATGCTTTGAGAACGGCATCACCTGCTTCATGCCCGTATGTATCGTTGACCGATTTAAAAAAGTCTAAATCCAGCATCGCAACACAAAAATTACGTCCATACCGTTCATACTCCGCTTCTTTGACCTCTATAACCTCTTCTAGGGCGCGCTTATTGAGCAATTTAGTTAAGAAATCTTCTCTCGATGCTTGCGTCGCTATTGCCAATTGAGCTTCAAGCGTAGCTATTTTTTGACCCATTTCATTTACTTTGACATTATGCGAACGTAAATCATGACTTAATATTTCTACTTTTTCTTCCAGCGTTGTTGCAATGGCATACAAACGCTTGTGCGCTGTTTTAAAATCTTTGGGCTTATCGGAGTCCAATGCCTCAAGGTCCCGTTTCACATCGCGTATTTCCGTTGTGGAGTTTTCACTGCGTTCTATAAGATCAATCAACTGTACAGAGAGTTTCCCCAAAAGCTCATCCAGTGCTTTTACCATCTCTTCAACACTTTGCTTATCCAACGCGATACGCATGGCAATAGCGGCCCTAATCTCTTTTTCAAACGCTTCATTGGAGATATAACTCGGGTTTTCTCTGAGTTTTTGAGTCAAATGCGCTGTTTTATCATCCAATTTGGGAGCAATTGAAGGAGAGAGTCCCATTACCAGGAACTGTGCTATTCGGGTAAGATCGTTGTTTTGTGTTGAAGAGGCTTCAATACGCAGATTTTCAATGGTTTTTTTCAGATTAGAAGAATCCACTTTCCCATAATCTGATAATTTTTCTAAAAAAGTATCATCATAAACAGTAATAAAGTTTTCCCATGCCTGCTTCAGAAGGTCGATTTGGGTTTTTCCCCCTTGTGCTTCAATCAGGGCTATTGTTTTTTTAGCCAATGCAGTGGCATCTGGATTATGAAGTGTAGCAATACTCATAGCCATTGCTTTGCTTAATGAACTTAATACTTCAACTAATAGCGATGCTTCACTCGGATTTAAACGGCTCATTTTTGAGATTAAGAATCGTACCAGTTCAGCGGTTGTTTTAACGCGATATTGTTTCACTTCGTCCAGTGTTTTTTTATCCATCAAGGGTGTATAACGATCGATGCCCTGACAATCTTCTACCTTGACACCCGCTTTTTTGGCTTCAAGACAAAATGCTTCGGCATACAGATCGGGAGTCCAAACTTTCCCCTCTGTCTTTAAACGCTCTATCGTATTACGTACAATTTGGTTAATCGTCATAACTTATTCCTTAGGTGGATTCGAACCTTCTGCCGCAATTTGCGCAATAAACGCATCAATAGCCTTTTGCGCACTCAAACTAATAGCATTAAAACGTGCCTGATCAGAGATAATTGCATTGGGCTCAATGTCAAAATCATACCTGCCTGAGGTACTATAACTATGGGTTTTTTCAAGTCTCTTACGCTCTATGCTCATATTCACCGTTGTACGATATGTGGTCACGTACCCATTGGTATCATAACGTAACGGTGTAAATCCAACGGATGCAATTTGTATTTTCAAATGGGTTTGTGAGGCATTTTTTGACGTCAGTGACGTTCGAAATTTGGTAATAACCGCTGTGTCTACAGCGTCTTTGATAATGACTGTATTTTGCGGGTCTTCCATAGAGATCAGTACTTCCGTACTCACACTCTCTCCAACAACTGATTGTGCATAATGAGCAGCACTCACATATCCACATCCCGTGAATATCATAACCGCCACAATGCACCCTAGCAAAATACGCATATTTATCCTTTAATAACCAAGTTGACCAATTTACCGGGAATGACGATTGCCTTAACAATCTCTTTCCCCTCTATCCATTTCTCAACGGACGCTTTGGCTATCTCAATAATCGTCTCTTGGGATTCTTGGACACCCACTTCAATAGTAGCGCGATTTTTTCCGTTGACAGATACCCCAAACGTAAGTGCTTCCACTTCAAAAACCTCTTCGCATACCTTTTGTACACCGAAATTTTTTCCGCCAAAAAGGGTATGCGAGAGTTCCCAACACACATGAGGGACGATCGGCTCTAAAATCGAGGTCAAAATCCAATACCCTTCCGTCCAAACCTTCGGATTATTTTGCTCATTCAATGCATTCATAGCTTCCATCACACCGGCGATCATGGTATTAAAGGTGTAACGCTCGTTGTAAACTTCTTGCGCGCGATTCAATGCTTCATACACTTTTTTACGAGCGGCTTTTTCCTCTTTAGAAAGCGTTGCATGGTCAATCTTTGGCAATGTTGCCGTTTTTTGTGCAAACTGACTACGATCCGCAAAACGTTTCAAAAATCGATAGGCACCTTCAACCGCACTATCATTCCATTCCAGCTCTTGCGTTGGAGGAGCAGCAAACAAAATGAACAGTCGTGCCGTATCCGCCCCGTATTTTTCTATAATAGCATCCGGATCTACAGTATTGCCTTTGGATTTAGACATTTTTGCCCCGTCTTTAAGCACCATCCCTTGCGTCAACAATTTTTCAAACGGTTCATCAAACTCAACGTATCCTAAATCTCTAAAGACCTTAGTGAAAAAACGGGCATATAATAGATGCAAGATAGCATGCTCAATACCACCAATATAGTGGTCAACGCTCATCCAATACTTGATTTGCTCACTGGAAAATGCTTCTTTTTCCCAATTCGCAGGTGATGCACAAAAACGTAAAAAGTACCAGCTTGATTCCACAAAGGTATCCATTGTATCGGTTTCACGAATCGCATCTTTACCGCATTGAGGGCATTTGCAATGTTTCCATGTCGGATGCTTTTCCAGAGGGTTACCCTCTCCTGTTATTTCTACATCATGAGGCAATGCAATAGGGAGATTTTCTTTTTTCTCCATCACTAAGCCGCAATCATCACAATGTACAAAAGGGATAGGAGCGCCCCAGTACCGTTGACGCGATACTCCCCAGTCTTTGAGTTTGTAATTCGTCGTTTTTTGGCCCAATTTTGCACTCTCAAAATGGTCAATAACTTTACTTTGAGCCTCTTTTGAATTGATGCCGTCAAACGGACCCGAATTAAAAAGTACTCCGACTTCGGTGAAAGCTTTGCTGGAGTCCAACTCACCGCTTAAAGGTTTAATAACCGCATGAATCGGAAGATCATATTTCTTGGCAAAATCGAAATCTCGATCGTCATGGGCAGGAACAGCCATAACCGCACCGCTGCCGTAATCCATCAAAACAAAATTAGCAATCCATACCGGAATTTTTGCATTCGTAAGGGGATGAAGGACGTTTAATCCCAATGCCACACCGCTTTTCTCTTTTTGACGGTCAATAGAAGAACTGGTTTTCATCTCTTTGATTTGAGCGATTACACCAGAGCTTAGTACCCCATTATCAATCATGTAAGTCACAATCGGATGTTCAGGTGCCAGCGCCGTATACGAAACACCGTAAATGGTGTCAGGGCGTGTTGTAAAGACATCAAAACTCTCAAAGTTCGATCCTAATTTCTCTTTACTACCCTCATCAAAAAACAAATCAAATGCTAAACCATTGGATTTTCCAATCCAATTTTCTTGCATGGTCAAAACCTGCTTAGGCCAACCGCCCTCTAGCTTGTGCAAATCATCTAACAATTCATCACCGTATTGGGTAATCTTGAAATAATATTGATTCATGTCTTTTTTGACAATCGGCGTATCACATCTCCAGCAGCAGCCATCAACGACTTGCTCATTTGCAAGTACCGTCAAATCATGCGGGCACCAGTTAAGCATCCCTTTTTTACGATAAAGTAGCCCTTTTTCATACATATCAATGATAAAGCCCTGCTCAAACTTCGTATACAGCTCATCGCTGGTTGCAAGCTCGCGATCTTTTGAAAATGAAAAGCCCAGTGACGCAAACTCTTTTTTCATGTAATCAATATTATCGTACGTCCACCCTTTTGGATGAGAACCATTTTTTATCGCCGCATTTTCAGCAGGCATTCCAAAACTGTCAAAACCGATTGGATGAAGTACATTAAAACCTTGTTGACGGTAATAACGAGCAAAGGTGTCACTGAGTGTGTAATTTCGTACATGCCCCATATGCAATCGCCCACTTGGGAAAGGAAACATACTTAAAATGTATTTTTTCGGCTTGGTAAAATCTTCACTTGGCTCAAAACTTTTGTTTTCAAGCCAAAATTTTTGCCATCTGGCTTCAATATCTTTGGGGATGTAATTCAAAAAAACTCCTAATTAAACAATGCCCTGCTCGTATTGAGCACGCATTTTTTCTCTTTCTGCCGCATTCTTAGCTTTTTCCGCCATATTTTGACGGTACCCTGCAACACTGAATCCTGTCCATACAACAAGCTGTGCTGCAACAAAAATTGAACTGTACGTACCTACAATAACACCAATAAGCATAGGGAAGCTAAAGCCTATCATAATGTCTCCACCAAAGATGAAGAGTGTTAAAACCACAAAAAATACGGTCAATGACGTCAGTGTTGTACGAGACTGCGTACGAGAAACCGCTTCATTAACGATCATTACAAAATCGGTATTTTTACTCTCCTGAATGTGCTCACGTATGCGATCATAAACAATAATAGTATCATGAATCGAATATCCCAAAATCATCAACAGTGCTGCAACGCTTTCAATGTTAAA
Source organism: Sulfuricurvum sp. (assembly GCA_030694265.1). Lineage (GTDB taxonomy): Bacteria > Campylobacterota > Campylobacteria > Campylobacterales > Sulfurimonadaceae > Sulfuricurvum. The sequence goes on along the minus strand of JAUXYP010000006.1, from coordinate 145,581 downwards.
ATCAATCTCAAAATAAGAAACAAATCCAAACGTAATGACGATATCATGAACAATCGCGATAACAGCAGCCAATGCAAAACGCCATTCATACCGAAACGTCACCATCGCCATAATCGCCATCAAGGTTAACAAAAAGGCGGTTAATCCTTTGGTCCGAAGTTCATCTCCAACTTTCGGTCCTACCATATCGACACGGCGAATTTCAAAATCACCCGTCCCTTTTAGTACTTCCTTGGCAGTGTCACCAATATCTTTGCTAAGACCGTCTGTTGAAGCCGCTGTTTTGATAATAATCTCTTGCGGCGAACCAAACTCTGTCACACTGGAATGCTCAAAAAGTTTATTTTTTGCCAAATGTTCCCGTATTTTACTAATCGGAGCAACATCCGTATACTTAACCTGAACAACGGTACCACCGGTGAAATCAATCCCGAATGAAAACCCTTTCGTCGCTATTAAACCTATGGCCAAGAAAAACAAAACGAATGAAGCAACAAAAAAGATTTTTCCTTTGCCCAGAAAGTTATAAATCTTGTCTTCTTTAAACAGTTCCATGATTATTTACCTTTTCTCGTCATACCGAACCATAAAGCATAGTTCTTATTTTTCTCAATTCGATCCATAAAGAGTTGATAAATTCCATATGTTCCCACGATTGCCGTGAGCATCGATGCCAAAATTCCCATACTGAGTGTTACCGCAAATCCTTTGACAGCACCCGTTCCATATATGTATAAAATGGTACATGCAATAATCTGCGTTACATTCGAGTCTAAAATTGCACGCATCGCTTTAGCGTAACCCTCTTTAATTGCATTGGCAGTTGAAGAGCCTAACCGCAGCTGCTCACGGACACGTTCATTGATAATAATATTCGCGTCTACCGCAAGCCCTATATGCAGAACGATCCCCGCCATTCCGGGCAATGTTAGCGTTGCCCCCAATAGAGACATCATGGCCAAAATAATAAAGAGATTGATCACAACCGCCAAATTAGCAATAACGCCCGCTAGTCCGTAGTAAAACATCATAAATATAATAACCAATACGAATCCGCTGATAAGAGCCAATAATGATGCTCTGATACTGTCCGCACCAAGACTTGGCCCTACTGAACGTTTTTCCATCATATAAATCGGTGCCAGTAATGCCCCTGAGCGTAAAGCGATTGAGAGGTCATTCGCTTCTTCCGTCGTATAGTTACCGCTAATCTGGCCCGAACCACCGCCAATACGCTCATTAATTACCGGAGCAGAATAAACTTTTCCATCCAATACGATAGCAAGACGTTTACCGACATTTTTACCGGTAAAATCGCCGAATATTTGAGCCCCCTCAGAATTGAGTGAGAAATTAATCACTGGGCGATTATTTTGATCATAACCCACTTGGGCATCCGTAAGCATTGTTCCATCAAGGATAGCAATTTCATGCACAAGGTGCTTTGTTTTCGGTTCTAGCGCATCTTCAAGAAGTTTGTCTTCAAAACCAACTGCTTCCATTTCTGTCATTTCATTGGCACGCATCGCACGATCTTCATCGATTGCCATCATCTCCAACTTTGCAGCGCGAGAAATAAGCTCACGCGCACGCTGCTCCTCTTGAGGAGTTTTAATCCCTGGTAATTCAACCAGAATTTTATCAACCCCCTGTTTTGCAACGGTTGGTTCTGAAAGCCCAAATTGGTCAAGTCGATTTCGAATCGTTTCAATGGCTTGATCCACCGACTGTACTTTTAGTTTTTCAATGGCGGCAGGTGTCATCGCCAAACTGTATTGTCCTTTGGCAGAATGGACAACCGTACCTTCCACTTTTTTCAAGTACTCGTCCATGACTACGGCATCATCTTCATCAAGTAGTTCAAAAGTTACGACATCGTTGCTGGCGCTTAATCCATCCAAAAGAATATCATTATGCTCCGTAAAATGTTTCACACCTGATGCGATCGATTTGAGTTGAGAGGTTAATGCTTCTTCGGTTTTGACACCCAAAAGCATGTGCAAACCACCTTGAAGATCGAGTCCCAAAGTAACTTTCGCACCACTTTGACTTTGTGTCAAAGAGGGAAGCGAAAAAACCAATCCAAAAATTGTGGCAAAAATCAGTAATACTACGCGGTAATTAAGCTTCATCCTCGTACTTTCTTGCCACAGCGTCTTTTACCAAACGCCCTTCGACATCATTATTAAATTTAACTGCGAAGAAATTTTCTTCTACTTTTTTGATTTCTACAATCAAACCACCAGTGGTAACAACCTTATCACCTTTAACCAATGCAGAAAGCATCTCTGCATGCTTTTTAGCCTGCTGTTGTTGTGGACGAATAATGACAAAATACATGATTGCAATTAAAAATGCAAACGGGAGCAATTGGGAGACAAATTCCATAGAAATCCTTGAACAAAATATGACTGCATTATACTCAGAATAGATTAACATCGGTATAATTTCACCATGAAACTACAATCAAAAATGACTTTCGAACTTCTCACCCTTCCCCTGCTTATAGCCATTGGCTTCAGTGCTTTTATCTATTGGGAATATTTTCATCTGACTTCTAAAATGCTTAATACCTTCACAGCGCTAGCTGCGCTTTATGGGCTTTTACATGCACCTAAACGTACATTGCCGATTGCCGGTTTTTGGATAGGCTTGCTGTGGTGTTATTGGATAGGCTACAGTTTTCAGTATTATGGGCTGGGCTGGGCCAAAATGTTGGTGGCACTAGGATTTGGAATCGTTTATGGCCTCTACTACGGTTCATTGGGACTAACTTCAAACCCATGGTTGCGGGCACTGCTTCTTTTTGGACTTACGTATGTGTGGCCGATGGACTTTAACTGGATGCAGCCTGAACTGGTTTTTGTTGAGAGCTACATCGGCTTTGAAAAATGGCAATTTGCACTTGTCTTGCTTTCACTTGCTTCGACTTCTTATTTTATACAATATCGAAAAAGCATCCCTCTATTTGCCCTCTTTATAGCCGTTCCGCCATCCTATACGCCGCCCGTACAGCCGCCATTGCGCATAAAATTAGTCTCTACCAATATCTCTCAAGATCTCAAATGGCAAGAATCTATGATGGGCAATATTGTCAATGACAACCTTCACCAGATAGATCTAGCTATCGCTCAAGGGTATGATCTCGTCGTACTTCCAGAATCCGCATTTGTCCTCTATATGAACCATTACCCCTTGCTTGAAGCACAGCTGCAGAAGCGCTCTCAATCGATTGCTATCCTAACAGGTACATTGCACGAGGAAAATGCCCTGCATTACAATGTTTCCTACCTTTTTGAGCATGGTACAATCAGCGTGGCCAAAAAAACGATTTTGGTTCCCTTTGGAGAGTATATACCGCTTCCCTCTTTTTTACGAGAGTGGGTTAACCATCATATATTCGCAGGAGGAGCTGATTTCGTGACTGCCGATAAACCGACCGATTTTATCATCAAAGGGGTTAAATTTCGTAATGCAATTTGCTATGAGGCAACACGAGAAGAGCTCTATACCCCTGATGCAAAGTATATGATTGCTATCAGTAACAATGGGTGGTTTAAACCCTCCATTGAACCAACCCTCCAAAATCTTCTGATACGCTTTTATGCTCGTAAAAATGGTACAATGGTATTTCATGCTGCTAATAGTGGAGGAAGCGGAGTTATTTATTAGAGATTAGGAGAGAAAAATATTTGCCCATGAACCGGGCAAACAGATAAACTTAGTGGCGAACCGTTAAATTCTTTGCATTGATCGCTGCAATCACTTGTTCAATGTGCTTCATTTTTTCTTCTTCATCGTCCATGTTGTGAATCGCATCAAGATTAAAAGTTTGCAGTTTTCCATCAAGATAACCCGTATCAAGCTTACCATCAATGAAATCTTGATCACGAACAATCTGACGGTGTAATGCGATATTTGTCGGAACACCTTCGATGATAAACTCATCCAATGCACGTTTTGCTTTACGAACACAATCTTCCCATGTTTGAGCCGATACGATCAATTTTCCGATCATAGAGTCATAGTTCGATGGAATAAGGTAGTTCGTATAGGCCATACTGTCCATACGCACACCAGGACCACCCGGCGCAAGATAACGAGTAATAAGACCCGGTGATGGGACAAAGCCCAATTTCGGATTTTCCGCATTGATACGAAACTCAATCGCGTATCCGCGAAGGTGAATCTCTTCTTGCATGTATTTGAGCTTATCACCCTCGGCAATTTGTATCATACGCTGAATCAAATCGATACCTGAAATAAGCTCTGTTACCGGATGCTCAACTTGAACACGGGTATTCATCTCGATGAAGTAAAAATTATCGTCTTGGTCGACTAGATACTCGATCGTACCAACGCTCTCGTAACCAAGACGGTACATCGCTTTTTTTGAAACGCGGTAAAGCTCACGACGTGTATCAGGATTAAGCAACGGTGATGGAGCAATCTCGATCACTTTTTGATGACGACGCTGGATAGAACAGTCACGGTCGCCTAAGTGTACGATATTACCGTATTTATCCGCAACAATTTGAATCTCGATGTGACGAGGATTTCTAAGATATTTTTCAATAAACATTTCACCGCGACCAAAGAAACGGATTGATTCATTGGTGGCTGATTCATACATTTCTTTGAAATCAGATGCTTTTTCAACGATACGCATACCGCGTCCGCCTCCGCCAAATGCCGCTTTAATAATAATCGGAAAACCGATATCGCTTGCAATTTTCTCTGCTTCATCCATATTGTCGATCGGCTCATCCGTACCCGGAAGCATCGGAACACCGACTTCACGCATCGCTACTTTTGATGCCATCTTATCGCCAAACAAAGCAATATGCTCAGGTTTTGGACCGATAAAAATAATACCGTTATCCGCACATGCTTGTGCAAATTCTGCACTCTCAGAGAGGAAGCCATATCCTGGATGAATAGCATCACAATCCGCTTTTTTTGCTAACGAAATAATACGTTCATAATCCAAATAAGCAGCAATCGGATCACCCATAATCGGATAACATTCATCCGCTTTACGCACCCATACGCCATTAACGTCTGCTTCTGAAAAAACCACAACACTTTTAATCTCAAGCTCTTTACACGCTCGAATAATACGCAATGCAATCTCACCGCGGTTTGCAATTAAAACTTTATTAATCTTTTTGCATTCCATCAGGTACCTCTAAATTATAGAATTTTATTGCGAGATTATACCGACTTAACATTTAAAACGAATTAGTCCTTATACTTGAATAAGACGCTCGTATTTCTTTGGATTTTTTAAAATTAACACTATAATATGCTAAAAATGGATTTCATTATGAAAATCGCTGCTAACATTACTGAGCTTATCGGCAACACTCCGCTTGTCCGACTTAACGCACAATCCTCCGAGTGTGGTGCCACTATACTGGGTAAATGTGAGTTCATGAATCCTACAAGTTCCGTAAAAGACCGTATAGGAATTAGTATGATAAAGTCTGCCATGGCGGAGGGTAAAATCAACCCTGACACCTTGATTATTGAACCTACTAGCGGAAATACGGGGATTGCTCTCGCTTCTATTTGCGCTGCACTTGGTCTAAAACTCACCCTCACTATGCCGGAATCGATGAGTATTGAGCGACGTAATCTTTTGCAAGCTTTGGGTGCAAGCCTCGTATTAACCCCTGCTGCGCAAGGGATGAAAGGGGCTATTGATGAAGCGAATAATCTTGTAGCCACGACACCAAATGCCATCGTTCTCCAACAATTTTCCAATCCCGCAAATCCGCAAATTCACCGAGAAACCACAGCACCGGAAATATTACGCGATACCGATGGAAATGTTGATATTTTTGTCGCCGCTGTAGGGACAGGCGGTACCATCACGGGAACGGGTGAAGTTTTAAAAGCAGCTATTCCTAATGTCAAAATCATCGCCGTTGAACCAAAAGACTCTGCTGTCCTTTCAGGAGGAAAAGCCGGCCCTCACAAAATTCAAGGAATTGGAGCCGGATTCATTCCCGATGTACTCAATGTCTCTTTGTACCATGAAATTATCGCCGTTAGTAATGAAGATGCCATCGCAACGGCTAAAGAACTTGCTAAAACAGAGGGAATCTTGGTAGGAATTTCAGCTGGTGCGAATGTCTATGCAGCCATGCAAGTAGCCAAGCGTCCTGAAAATCAGGGTAAGACCATTGTGACTATTTTATGCGATACGGCGGAACGCTATTTGAGTACCGCGTTGTTTGAAGCCTAATCTTCTTTTCGAAACCATCCGCTGTGAGGATGGAGTTATCGCACATTTGTCCTATCATCAAATGCGCCTTACAAGTTCTTTGCAATGCCTTGGTTCTAAAACACACTTTGATTTAGAGAAGCTTATCGTCCCGCCATCCAATGGGCTTTATCGGTGCCGATTCCTCTACGATGCTACCGATTACCGCATCGAATTTCATCCCTATACTCCTCGACCAATGGCTTCACTGCGTTTGGTATTTGATGATACGGTTCATTACCCCCTCAAATATACCAATCGCGATCAATTCAATAGCTTGTTTGCGCGTAGAGAAGCATGTGCTGATGTGCTCATTGTAAAAGAGGGGATTTTAAGAGATACTACCATCGCTAACATAGCGCTGTTCATTGAGGGGCAATGGTTAACTCCGCAACAACCTCTTTTACGCGGTACGACACGAGAACGACTTCTCGATGAAGGCTTTCTCTTACCTGCTGTTTTAACCCCCAATGATATACCTAAAGCACAGAAGATTGCCATAATGAATGCAATGGTGGGATTTGTGGAGATCGAAAATGGTATAATTACTTAAAATACAAAAGAGGCCGATAAGAATGCTCTTCGATATTATTAAAAATCCTTCATTTGCCCGGCTCATGGAAACGCATGTTCGCGAAATCCTAATCCATCTATTTGAAAGTGACCAAAATTTTGGCATTTTATGCAAAATAGAACATTTAACCTTTGATCCACTACTACCTGCCGATATTAGTAGTGAATTTCGGGCTATGACCCTTTTCTTTTTAGCAGGATACACATTTGAAAGTGCACGGCTTGAAAACAACATGCTTTATTTTGAAGCAGGATTTGGTCAAGAGAATATTGGAAGTATGGTCAGCGTTCCACTGCTGAGCATTGTCCAGATTATTATTGATGACACTCCTGCATTTGTGAATCTCGCACTGCCTCGAGAACAGTCTATAAGTGTCAATATCGAAAAAGATGAAGGGGTTAAAAACTCAATGAGCTCTTTTCTTTCCAACCCTGAAAATCAGAAATTTGTCAAAGAGCCCTCAAAAAAATAAGGGGCAGCTTAAAGCTTAAGCCCATGCAAGAAGGTAACTACATTGTCAATAAAGGCATCATGCTTACGCTCTTTGCTGTAAGCGATGTAAAATTTACGCTTGATTTTATAGTTTTTAATACGCCCTTCGAAAAGACGCCCCTCTTCAACTTCTTCACTGATAACATGTTGAGAAATAACCGATACAACAGGGCGTTCTGCATTTTTAGGTGAATGCATAATGGTCTCTTTAATGGTTGTCGTACTGGCAACCACACCGATAACACTAAAGCTTGAGCACTCTACCCCAATCTCTTCAAAGACTTCTGAAGTGAGTTTACGCGTATGAGAAGCTTCATCACGACAAATCCAGTCAAATTTATACAAATCTTCTTTGCGAAGTTGTTTTGGGATCGGTTGATTAGAGAAAATAACCAATTCATCTTCTTCCCACTCTCTGTAAATAATACCATCTTTAAATACCGGTGACTCGATCAAGGCAATGTCAATTTTTTTATCTATTAGTTGGTCAATAATTTCTTCTGAGAGGGCTACACGAACGTGTACTTCATTATTAATTTTATCTTTTAACTGCGCAAGATACTTAGGGAGAACATAATTTCCGATTGCGTACGAAGCACCCACAACAAACGTAAACTCTTTATTGATTATTTTAAGAAGATCTTTTTCACTGGCAAGAATTGCTTTTTCCAATTTGACTGCAATTCGATACAGATCTTCGCCCTCTTTGGTTAACTTAATCCCGTTTTTCTTACGCTCAACAATGCGCGTATCAAGATATTCCTCGAGAAATTTAATCTGCTGTGTTACGGCAGGCTGTGAAATCCCCAACTTCGCTGAGGCTTTTGAAAAACTTTTTTCTTTGATAACCGTCAAAAAAGTCAGTAGTTTCGCAAAATCTTTTAACATAATGATTCCTATAAGTAAAGTATATAAACGTATTATAACCCATTATTATGTTGATTACAAGAGAATGACACTTTTAAATAGCTTTGTGAAAGATTGGGATATAATAAAATAATTCATGCATTAAGGCGCACTATTATTATGGATAAAATTTTCGATAGTCTCAACGATGCCCAGCGTCAAGCCGTTGAACAAATAGAGGGCCCACTTCTGATTCTTGCAGGTGCAGGAAGTGGTAAAACTAAAACTATTACCTCACGATTAGCCTATTTACTCGATATCATTGGTATTCCTGCTAGCCAAACATTGACGCTTACTTTTACCAATAAAGCGGCTAAAGAGATGCGCGAACGGGCAATGGGTCTCATTACCCAAAACTCTTTTCCACCTCTACTGTGTACCTTTCATAAATTTGGACTTTTATTTTTAAAATTTCACATTCATTTACTGGGGAGAAGCAACAGTTTTGTCGTTATTGATACCGATGATAAAAAAAAGATCCTCAAAAAAATAAATGCTGAACTTCCAACGGCACTCATCGCCAGTGAGATTTCCCGCTACAAAAATTCCATGATCGATCCGCAAGAGGCCTATTCACAAGCAGAGCTGACGAACTATAAGAATATTGCAAAAATTTATGAAGAATATGAAGTTTATTTGCTTAAAAACAACCTTGTCGACTTCGATGATCTCCTATGTCTTACTTATAAACTGTTAGATGAGAATCCTGAGCTCTGTATTCAAACCAGTCAAAAATACCGCTATATCATGATTGATGAGTATCAAGACACCAATGAATTGCAGTTACGATTATTACAAAAACTCTGTACGTCACACAATAATCTTTGTGTTGTCGGCGATGATGATCAAAGTATCTATGGCTGGCGTGGTGCGCATGTTCGCAATATCTTAGAATTTGACCAAGACTTTACCGATGCCACTGTCATAAAACTCGAATACAATTACCGCTCTACACAACCAATTTTGACCGTAGCCAATGCCCTCATAGAACATAACCGTTCAAGACTTGGCAAAACGCTCATCGCTACGAAGACAGGAGGAAATGATGTTGTAACACTCACTTCCCATGACGAGAGCGAAGAAGCAAAAAAAATTGCCAAAGCAATACGCATTTTACTAGATAAAGGGGTTCATGCCAGTGATATTGCTGTTCTTTATCGGATCAATGCCCTGAGCCGATCCCTCGAAGAAGGGCTCAATCGCGGTGGCATTGCCTACCGTCTTGTAGGGGGATTACGCTTTTATGACCGTGCAGAAATCAAAGACCTGATCAGCTATCTGCGTGTCATCACCAACGTACATGATAATTTTTCACTCAAACGTATTATCAACAAACCAAAACGTGGACTGGGAAAGGCGAGCATCGAAAAAATAGAGCTCACAGCTATGGAAGCTGAAAAATCAATGTTTGAATTTATTACAACAGCCAGCGACAGTGAACTCGAGGCCTTGGCACGTAAAAAAAGTACACAAGAGTTACGTAAATTCATCATAGAAATCAACGAGCTTCGTACCATTGCTTCAGAAGCGATGTATAAATTCATAGATGCTCTTGAAGATCGTTTTAAAATCAAAGAAACGCTTCACGGTTTACCCGATGAGAGTGATAAAGTTTCAAACGTCGATGAGTTTTACGGGCTATTCCGTGACTACGTCAAACAAAATCCTGATGCAGAACTTGCAGAATTTCTCAATGATATCACCTTACAAAGTGATCAAGATCAAATTGAGGGAGAGAGCATCTACATTATGAGTATCCACGCGTCTAAAGGACTGGAATTTGAGCACCTTTTTGTCATCGGGATGGAAGAAGGATTCTTACCGCTTGTCGGTGATGGCAGCGATCTTGAAGAAGAGCGACGTTTGGGCTACGTTGCCTTTACGCGTGCAAAATCTAATCTCACCGTATCCAGCGTTAACAGCCGTTTTTATAAAGGTCGGCGGACTGACTTGCATAAAAGCCGATTTATCAATGAAGCCGGATTATGCGAGGGATCATTGATCTTAGAAAAAAACACCTCCTTCAAAAAAGGGGATTTGGTTCGTCACAAAATATTTGGAGCAGGAAGAATCGAGGGTGTCAGTAAATCAGGGCGCGAATTTAAACTTCTCATTAACTTTGGCGGTAACAAACGTGATATTCTTGCCTCTTTTGTCGAAAAGCTTTAAATAATGTCGTCTAAACTCTTTGTGTCCTATAAACCCACCGGACTTAGTTCCAATCAACTTCTTGGACGTATTAAGCGCCGTTATGGCGAAAAAAAAGCGGGTTATTCAGGAACCCTTGACCCTTTTGCCAAAGGGGTCTTAATCGTTGCATTTGGAAATCACGGGCGATTGTTTCGATTCTTAAATAAGGCTCCCAAACGCTACCGCGCAACACTGTGGCTAGGTGCGTATTCACCTACGCTGGACATTGAGCAAATCGAACAAATCGATACGATTACCCCAATTGCTGAAGAGACACTCGTGCATACCATTGAATCGCTCAAAGGGGAACTTACCTATTTACCTCCTAAATACAGCGCAAAGCGTCTCAACGGGAAACGTGCCTATGAATTTGCACGTGCCGGTATTGATGTAGAGCTAAAAAGTGTCACATCCACTATCTATGATATTCATCTTGTCCATTATTGCCACCCTTTTGTCACTTTTGAAGCAACGGTCTCCGAGGGAAGCTATATCCGTTCTTTAGGTGAGTTAATCGCCAATAAACTTGGATGTAACGGGGCACTTAGCGCGCTGGAGCGTCTCAATGAAGGTCAATTCATTTATGATAATGAGCGCCCTATTGACATAAAAACGGCTTTGGGAATCCCTAAAAATTGCTATAATGGCGATAATAAATCCGTACTGTTAGGCCAACCGCTTTGTCGAGCAGATTTTGAGATACAAAGTAACGGCACGTACTGGATTGACAATGGTGAAACCATTTCAATACTAGAGTTTTCTGATGATGGAATAACCTATCTTCTTAACAAGGTTGAGGCATGCTAATACTTTCACGTAAACTGGATGAGTCTATCCTCATAGGAGATTCGATCACTTTGAAAGTTATTTCTATTGACAAAGGGAGTGTTAAACTCGGTATCGATGCACCGGCTAATGTTCGTGTATTGCGCAGCGAACTCATCAATGCCGTAAAAGATTCCAATACCGCAGCATCAACACCTCAAGATGAATCACTATTACGCCAACTCGCGCAAAAATTCAAATTATGAACCGTTATAACGCTTTTGCTAAAGTTAATATCTTTCTCAAAATTACAGGAAAAAGAGGAGACTATCACACAATTACCTCCCGCTTTATGCGTGTGAATACACTGTATGACACCCTATGGTTTGAAAAAAAAGAAGCTGGTGATTTTGAGATCAAAGGCGATTTTAATTGTCAAACAAAAGACAACACTCTCTATAAAGCTTACGCAGGCTTGTTGAAAGCAACACGCAGTGAAAAACTGCTCCACTGGATGCAGACACATTCAATATGTGTGGAAAAAAGGATTCCTTCATTCGCCGGGTTAGGCGGCGGAAGCTCTGATGCCGCAACCTTTTTACACATGTGTAATAACCAACTAGAACTCAATCTCAATGTTGAACAACTGGCTGAAATTGGCATATCCGTTGGTGCTGATGTCCCTTTCTTTATATATGGCTATGAAAGTGCTAATGTCACCGGTATCGGAGAAATCGTAGAAAAATTTGATGAACAGCCACTCACATTCGAAATTAGTACCCCTCAGATACAAATCAGCACTCCTGCCGTTTATAATTACTACCGCAAGCACCTCTATGCCCCAATAAGCGCACAAGAAGCGGTGCGACTAGAGAAAACCTCGTCACTGGATCTTTTGATGGCCATGAGCCCCAAAGAGTTAAATAATCTTTATCCTGCCGCATTGGGTTGCTACGATGAACTATCCGAAAAAAAAGGATGGTTTTTTTCCGGAAGCGGCAGTAGCTTTTTTAGACTAAAGGAACACACAAATGGGTGAAAATATCGCCACCAATAAAAAAGCATTTTTTGACTATCACATCGAAGAAAAATTTGAGGCAGGTGTCATCCTTCATGGAAGTGAAGTCAAAGCACTCCGAGCTGGACGTGTCAATCTCAAAGATGGCTTTATCAAAATAGTACGCGGTGAAGCAATACTCTTCAATGTTCATATCGGTATTCTAAGCACGACGCACCATTACTATGGTCATGAAGAACGCGGAAGCCGCAAACTATTGCTTCACAAAAAACAGATTGATAAGATGTTCAAAGCAGTCGAAAAAGAGGGTTTTACCCTTGTACCGCTAAGTATCTATTTTAATGATCGTAATCTCGCAAAAATGGAAATAGCCATTGTCAAAGGGAAAAAACTCTACGACAAACGAGAAGATTTAAAAGAGAAAAGCATTAAAAGAGATATAGAACGCGCCCTCAAAGGAGAATGACACTAAGACGCGGACTATGAAGTAGCTCGTACTTTTGATAGTATGATTGCTTTTACAATAGTATTTGCGTGTGCTGTATTGTGGAACATTAAAAGAGGGGAAGTTTTCTCCCGCATCCCAAAGGTGCGAGTGACTTTGCAGAAGATATTCGTTTTAGTTTTAAACGTTACTAGCTTTTGGGCGACGAATTTCTTTAATACGTGCTTTTTTACCAGCAAGATCACGAAGGTAAAACAATTTGGCACGACGAACGCGACCACGGCGAAGAACTTCGATCTTCTCAAGGCTATCACTGTAGATAGGAAATACACGTTCAATACCGATAGCATTTGCTCCGATTTTACGAACTGTAATTGTACGACCTGTGCCTTCTCCACGAATAGAGATACAGACACCCTCATAAACCTGAGTACGTGATTTCTCACCCTCTGAAATGATTACTGAAAGACGAACAGTGTCACCTGCGCGAAACAGGGGAATATTCTTGCCTTCCATTTGTGCTTGCTCAAAGCTAGCGATGTATTTATTTTTCATAAGACGTCCTTATTTTATGCTTCAGTAGCTGTTCGGGTCTGAAATATTTTGTTTTGCATTCAGACATAGCTAATTTTAGTGCTTGAATTCTACTGTGATTTCCCTTTAAGTATTCTGATGGAACACCTAAATTGTTATATATTGGCGGCTTTCCGAAAGAAGGTGCTTCTAAAAGTGGCGTTTCAAAACTTTCAGTTTCCAACGACTCACTGTTTCCTAGTACACCTTCTATGTTTCGGACAATAGCATCGGTCATAACAAGCGATGGAAGTTCACCACCAGTAAGGACATAATCCCCAATACTAAAGACTTCATCGGCAAAAGATTCGATGACTCTCTCATCAATCCCCTCATACCGACCGCTTACAAAGACGATATGCGCTTTGTTAACAAGGCGCTTTGCATCGTTTTGCGTAAACTGCTTTCCGACTGGTGCTGCGAAGATGATATAAGCCTCATCATCCAATGTTGATAGCGTATCAAACAAAGGCTGTGGGGTCATAACCATTCCTGCCCCGCCACCTACACACGTATCATCCACTTTAGCGTGTTTTGATGCGCTGTAATCTCTGGGGTTAAGAAATGAGATTTGAAACTTATTCGATTCAATCGCCCGCTTTAAAATCGAGTCTTGAAAATATCCCTCTATCAGATTGGAAAAAAGAGTCACATACGTAAAATGCATCACGATGCTTCTAATAAATCCAAACCGCCCTCAACCATAATTTTTTTCATCTCTAAATCCGCTTTGAGTACAAAACGATCTATATAAGGGATTAAAAAAGTTTCAGGAAGCCCTTTTGCCACTAATGCACTGTCAGTCTTAACCGATAGATAATCCTGCGGACCGATTCGCTCAATCTCATCCAAGCTACCCAATAACAAGTCACCTTCATAGATCGATAATCCAATCAAGTCAAACCAAAAATATTCACCCTTTTTGAGTTTGCATCTCTCTCGAGTTTCCTCATAAGTAGTAAAAAGCTTGGCGTTTGTTAACGTCTTGGCAGCTTCTGGAGTATCGTAACCTACAATGTGAACAAGTTCACGCTCTGGGTTGTAACTGGCAAGGGTAATCGTGGAACCGTTCTCCAAGGTAAACGTTGCATTTTTTGCAAATTGTTCTGGAAAATCAGTAAAGAGGTTCAGTTTCATGTCGCCCTTCAGGGCTACCGTGCGGCCAATCGTGGCAACATGAAGAAGAGTGGAGTCAGGTGAATTACGAAATCGGTTCGACATTGATACGGTAACTCTTACCATCTTTGGCTTTACAGCCTGAAATAACGGTTTTAATCGCACCAATCATCTTGCCCTCTTTACCTATGAGCTTGCCTACATCCGCTTGATTAGCGTGCAGTACAATCTCAGTAACTTCATCGCCCTCATACGTATCTACTCTGATTTCTTCAGGGTAAGACGCAATTAATCGCGCGAATTCGGCGACGAAGTCGGCTACCATAATTACTTACCTGTAATTTTTTTAACGCGATCAGACAACTGAGCACCAACGCTCATCCAATACGCAAGACGCTCTTCATCAACTTTAACCGTTGAAGGCTCTGTCATTGGGTTGTAGTAACCGATCAATTCAATCCAACCACCATCACGACGCTTACGGCTGTCTGTTACAGCGATACGGTAGAAAGGTTGTTTTTTACGTCCCATACGGGTTAAGCGAATGACTGTTGCCATGTTATATCCTTTTGTAATTATGTTTTAACGCACAGTACCTTAGAAGAGTGTTTTGCCCACAAAAGCAAAAAAAAACCTCTAAACTGCTTGAACGCTAAGTCAGAGATTTAAAAAAATCCCCTGCTTAACGCTCCATTTATCGTGGTGGCCGACCGCCTTGCATCTGACCCATCATATTCTGAAGATCTTGCATTCCTTTTTTACCTGAGAAACGTTTTGCCATTTTAGAAGCATTTTTGAACTGCTTTAAAATACGGTTCACATCAACGACGGTTAATCCGCATCCTTTTGAGATACGGGCTTTACGCGTATTGTTCAAAAGCTCTGGATCTTCACGCTCTTTCATGGTCATTGAGGAAACAAGCGCTTTGATCTTTTTCAATTCGCCTGAGTTTTCCATGTCGAAATCTTTGAGTGCAGATGCCATCCCGCTCATACCCGGAATCATTCCCATAATGGACTTCATACTCCCCATTTTTTTGAGGCTTTCCATCTGCTCTAAAAAATCGTTAAAGTTGAACTCACCTTTTTTGATTTTACGGTTAAGTTCTTTTGCTTTTTTCTCATCAATAATAGAAGAGGTACGCTCCGCAAGGCCTTCAATATCGCCTAGACCCATCAAACGATTGACGATACGATCCGGCAAGAATATCTCAAGATCTTCCATCTTTTCACCCGCACCGATAAAGCGCAAAGGTACTTGAATCTGAGAAGCGATCCCTAAAGCAACGCCGCCTTTTGAATCTCCGTCGTACTTGGTAAGAATAACCCCATCAATCCCGATTTTTTCGTTAAAGCTCTCCGCGGTACGGACGGCATCCTGTCCGCTCATAGAATCCGCTACGTAGAAAATCTCATGCGGATTAGCCGCCGCTTTTACTTCGGCCAATTCACCCATAAGAACATCGTCTATTGCTAGTCGTCCTGCCGTATCGATCAATACAACATCAACAAGGACTTTTTTAGCGTATTCTAATGCGCCCTTGACGACGTCAACCGGATTTTTGCTGGTCTCATCCGCATACAACTCTACTTCAATAGAAGCACATACTTGTCGCAGCTGTTCTACTGCGGCAAGACGCTGTAGGTCAGCGGCAACTACCAAAACGCGTTTTTTCTGACGTACTTTTAAAAAATTTGCCAATTTTCCGGTTGTGGTTGTTTTCCCCGAACCTTGTAATCCTGTCATCAATATAACCGTCGGAGAGACAGGTGCGTAGACGAAACCTGTATTTCCTTTGACATTCAAAAGTTCGTATAATGAGCTGCGTAGAGCGTCTAGAAAGTGGTCTTTACCGATAGCGGTAAGTTTGGTTTTAATCTCAACGGAATCAATTAAATCTTTAACCACTTTGTGGTGCACATCTGCTTTTAAAAGTGCTTTTTTCAGCTCGCCAAGTGCTTTAGTAAGCGCTTTTTCATCGTCATGAAAACGAATTTTGCGTATTGCTGATGTAAATGATTCCGTTAGTGTTTCAAACACTTATGCTCCTAAATCGCTTCTATACAGGGTCTAAAAAGTTTCGAATTGTACCCAATTGTTACTTTACCGTCAATTAATTCCCAAAATGGTCGAATACCTTCGGCTCTTGTGCCTCAAAAGTTCGTCCCAATAATATCACTTTGCGTGCATGCAACATGACCCTTTTTGATTGACGTCCGCCATAGCTCTCATCACCCACAACCGGAAATTGCGCATATTTAAGATGGGCACGAATCTGGTGAGTACGTCCATGATGAATAATCAGCTGAACTTTCGTCTTTTTACCCGATACTATCAGGGGAGTTACTTCCGTAATCGCCGGTTTCCCTTTTTTGGAGACTTTTGTATAAGCTTTATTCCCTGTTTTTTCGGTAATGAGAGGCTGATCAATGATAAAAGGTTCACTTACAATCCCATCCACCCAGGCAACGTACTCTTTATACACTTCATCTTTTTTAAATGATTCAATGGCTTTGAGACGAAACTCTTCGTTTTTGACTAACATCAGGACACCACTGGTTTCACGATCAAGACGGTGCAGCAGTTGCGCACCCTTAAACTGTCGCTCTATCTCATCAGAGTTAACAAAGGCTGGTTTGTCTACAACAATCAGATCATCATTTTCAAATATAGGACGAACTTTTTCGACCTTTTGCACTATAAATGACGTTTTAGGGCTAATTTCACCTCGTGCGATCATCACTTTTGAATTACCTACATAAACCAAACCGCGGTCAATGAGCGATTTTGCTTCGGAATTGGATATCCCTTCTTGTGCTGATAATAATTTATAGGCTTTTTCTTTCATAATCATTTCTCCGTTTTTAAATAATCAACAAGACGATTTAAATCAATCGTTTCGTCAACATGTGATGGAGGGAGTGTCTGGGCATCTACTAATGCTTTTGAAATACCCTCTGGTGCAACAAATTGCACATGATGGACATATTTTAACAGCTCACGCTGTGAAAAGATATGTTCACCCGTAATAATTTTACATCCAAATGTAGCCGGTTCGAGTGGATTATGGCCCCCAACAGGAACAAATCCGCCACCCAAAATCGCTACATCACTAATTGCATAAAGATTATTGAGTTCACCCATCGCATTTACAAGGGTAATATCACTGTGCAAATCTTGCGAATCACTCCAACGAACAACACTCATATTCGGTGCTGTTTTTTGAATTAATCCAAATACTTTTTCAAACCGTTCCGGATGACGTGGGACAACCAACAGTTTGGCATCGGTATTACGTTCTTTATACGCCAA
Source organism: Sulfuricurvum sp. (assembly GCA_030694265.1). Taxonomy (GTDB): domain Bacteria; phylum Campylobacterota; class Campylobacteria; order Campylobacterales; family Sulfurimonadaceae; genus Sulfuricurvum. The sequence goes on along the minus strand of JAUXYP010000006.1, from coordinate 127,921 downwards.
AAAACCTCTTACAATAGATTCTTCTTCTCCCTCGTGCGTACTTGCTGCTACAATCAAGGTACACGCCGGTTTAGGATACGCTTTGGTAACAACAATCTTTTGTGCCAGCTTAATATTACCCAGCACCTCAACATTGGTGGCTCCCAGTGCAATAAAACGAACCATATCCTCCGTGCTTTGACAAAAAATACGATCGCACTGCGACAATAATCGTTTATAAAACCATCGCATCTTATAGTATTTTGGAAAACTTCGTTCACTGATACGCGCGTTAAGTGCGATCACACGTGAACCGCGTGCATGAGCAATACGAAACAACAGATACCAAAATTCTGCTTCCAAAACAACAACAATTTTGGGTGTTCGTATCCAGATCCACAACCAAAATTCATACGGAAGGTACCGAACCTGCGCCGGATATTTCAATGCCGCTTCGTACCCCGTATGCGTAATAGTTGTAATTGCGATTTTAGCATCACCCAACAACTCGATCAACGGAGCAATCGCTTTTGCTTCGCCAAGTGAGCAGACATGAAACCAAATATCATGCGGTTTAAAAGAAGGGTTCTTCCATAAAAAAAATCGAGCGGGAATAGAATGACGATATTTTTTTTTAAAAGAGAGCAGAATCAAAAAGGGAAGAGCCGCAATAAAAAGCAATGCGGCTACAAAGGTGTAAAAAAGGTCAAACACCTTCACGGAAGGGTTTAAGCCCCAATCTCTTCAGATGCGGGCTCAAGATACAACAAACGTCCACAATGCGGGCATGTCGTGATCTCTTCACCTTTGATAACTTCTGCGTAAACTTTATCACTCAAAGCCATATAGCATCCCATACACGCTTGGTTGCGTACAGGAACCGCAGTTGAGTTTTTAGCCCAACGACGAATTTTTTGATAAAAAGAGAGTCCTTTTTGATTCATAGCTGCAACCAAAATTTCTTTTTTCGCAAAAATTACCTTACGGTCTGCATCAATTTTTGCCAATTTGACATCAACGTCCGCTTTAACACCCGAAAGTTTTCCTTCGACTTCTGCTTCTTTGCTAGAAAGCTCATCAATTTTTGTTTGCTTATGGGCAATGAGTTTTTCCAAACGATCAATCTCTTCATTGGCAAAATTCACTTGCTCTTTAGCAATTTCTTCTTCAAGCTGAAGTGATTTCATCTCACGTTCGGTTTTTATTTCAGCACTTTTCTTGCTGTTTTCTTCCAACTTAGCGGATAATTCTGCAAGGTGAAGCTCATTTTTTTGCTTCTTAATTTGCTCATCCTTGATCTCTTCAGAGAGGGTTGCAATTTCATTCACAAGTGAACTTTTTGTTGCCAAAAGTGCATCATACTGGAGGTTTGCCTCTTCGATTTGCGGTTCGAACGCATCGATCTCTTTGTCTATCAACGACAAGTCGATAAGCTGTTCTAAATGTTTATTCATAAGTTTCCTTTTCGGAGGTCCCACTACTCAATGATAGGTGAAGGGGTTTTTCGATGGTGAAATTATAACACTCAATCCTAATTTTTCCAAGTGTGTTGCCAATATCTCTCCAAAATAGCGTTCACTTTCATAATGTCCGATGTCCATCATTGATAATCCTAATGCTTTAGCTTCCATTGCATCGTGGTATTTTATATCCCCCGTCAAGAAACAATCCGCTTCAATATTACGCATGAGCGATGCCCCTGAACCTGTCACTAATGCGCAGGTTTTTATGTGATCGTGGCATTTCACCGTATGTATGTGTTTCAGACCCAACGCCATTTTGGTTTTTTCAGCGAACAACGCAAAAGGTTCATCCACCCCCAAATATGCCACAAATCCCTCTTTTGCAATAATATCGTAGCCTAATACTTTGGTTGCCACATACTCATTAAGGTGGGTTTGGTCAAAGTTAGTATGCATTGCAATGTTCGTAATATTTTTACGTATCATCGGAGCTATGAGTTTTGCGGGATACTGATTAAATTTGAGCTGTTTAAGTCCTCCGAAAATTATCGGGTGATGCGTTATAAGCAGTGCATTGTCCGGCATAGATTCAATCAGGGCCTCATCGATGTCAATAGAAAGAATGACCGTACTGATTTCTTGCGTGAAATCACCGACAAGCAATCCTGAATTATCCCAACTCTCTTGAAGAGCAAAAGGGGAAAGAGCATCTAAAAAGGTGTAAATTGCCTGAACCGTCATTTTTCATAACTCCTTTTTTTGCGTCTTAGCCGGACATGTATGGATTGTGAACCCGAAAGTGGATCAGAGTATTTGAATTCGAATTCCCCCAGCCCTTCTATTAAGTCCACCAATTTTTTATATCCGTAACTTCGTGGATCAAATTCTGGAAGTTTGTTAATCAAATTTTGCCCAATGGCCCCCATATACGACCATCCAGCCTCGTTCGTCGTATCTTCTACGGCATTGCGTACTAACGCTAAAAGCGCTTTCTCATCGTGCTTGATCCTTGCTGTTTGCGTCACTGCAGTATGGGTTCGTCGTAAATTTTCAGTGTAAATGAATTTGTCGCACACACCGATAAAGGACTTGGGTGTTTTTTGTTCCCCGAATCCATATACTTTTACCCCAGACTCTCGAATACGGCTGGCCAGTCGGGTAAAATCGCTATCGCTGGAAACAATGCAAAAACCGTCAAAATTTTTGGTGTACAGCAAATCCATTGCATCAATAATCATAGCACTGTCGGTTGCATTTTTTCCCGTGGTATAAGCAAACTGCTGCATAGGGTGTAATCCATGTGTTAGCAGCTCGTGCTTCCACCCTTTGAGTTTGGTATCGGTCCAGTCACCATAGATGCGTTTGACACTCGCAATACCATGGGAGGCAATTTCATCCAATAGTCCTGCAATGATAGAGGGCTGAGAGTTGTCCGCATCGATCAATACCGCCAGTCGAGCTTGATTTTGGTTCATTGCACTTTCCTTAGGTTTTCTAGTGCTTCACGTGCATCGCTCATCTCGCTGTCTAATTCCAAGGCTTTGAGATACATTTCTTGAGCTTGGTCGCTCTCGCCTAAATCGACCAAAAGATTCGCATAATTATAATAGGTCACCGCATACGCATCATCAATCATCAACGCTTTTTCATAATGTTCTTTTGCCAACATTAAAGAGCCATTTGTGCGATACAGGGAAGCCAGTGCATTGTGGGTTAAATCATCATTTTCATCCATACTCAACGAACGATTATACAAATCAATAGCCAACTGTATGTCCCCGCGTTTTGCATGCACGTATGCCAACTTATTTAAAATCTCCACATTCTGAGGCTGGGCAAGATAGGCTTGTCCCAACTTTTCCTGCGCCGTTTTCAAGTCTTCACTTTGATACGCTTCGTCGGCTTCTTCCACAAGGCTATTTACGTCTGCTGTTTCCTTTTGTTCTTCATCCTCGATACGAGGCACATCTTCCAAAGATTGAACGTGACGAAAAATTTGATACGCAAAATACAGTGTCGCGGCAAACATTATAATGGCAAAAACGCTCATAAAACTCCCTTTTGTAATCAAAGTATAATATAATCACGCAAACATAACAATAATGGTGCCAAAAAATGCCTACTAATCTCAAAGATCCAGCTCTCTATATCAATCGCGAGCTCTCGTGGCTCCAATTTAATTCTCGTGTCCTCAAACAAGCGCAGGAAGAATCACTGCCTCTGTTTGAGCGCTTGAAATTTCTAGCTATTTACGGAACCAACCTCGATGAATTCTATATGATCCGTATTGCAGGACTTAAAAAGCTCTTTAGTGCCGGGGTTAATGTCTCAGGAGCCGATCGATTTACCCCGTTGCATCAGCTTCGTGAAATACGCCAATATTTACATAACGAACAGCAAGCCGTCGAGCATTGTTTACAAGGTATCATGACCAGTCTTGAGACCGAGGGGATCTTTTTTAAATCCTACAAAGAAGTCACACAAGCACAACGCCAAATTCTTAACCGTTATTTTTATGAAAATATTTATCCCGTTATTGTCCCTATCGCCGTCGATGCTACTCACCCCTTCCCTCATTTGAATAATCTAAGCTTTGGACTCATTCTCAAACTTAGAGACAAAGATGATGAAACCGTTGAACGCTATGGCATCGTCCGTATACCACGTGTTCTACCCCGTTTTGTCGATATTGACAACCGTATTTATGTTCCAATAGGAAGTATTGTTGCCGAGCATATCCACGACTTATTCCCTGGCTATGAACTGATTAAATTCTCTGCATTTCGGATCACACGAAACGCGGACATTGCCATCGAGGAAGAAGAAGCCGATGATTTTATGGAAATGCTTGAAGAGGGGCTAAAACTCCGTCAAAAAGGCGAAATTGTTCGACTCGAGCTCAGCAACCATGCCGATGATGATCTACTAAACTTTTTCAACCGACACGCAAATGTTTTTAAAGACGATATTTATCGCTTTCAAACCTATCTCAATCTGGGAGCCCTTTGGCAAGTTGTCGGAAACAAGGATTTTGCTCATCTAACGAGTCCTAGTTTCAAGCCTCGCAATCTTCCTCCGCTCAATTCCGAAGACAGTTTATACACCATTCTCGATAAGCAAGATTTGCTACTCTACCATCCATTCGAGAGTTTTGAGCCGATTGTGCGCCTTATCCAAACGGCGGCTAAAGATCCCGATGTTGTTTCCATCCGCATGACGCTCTATCGTGCAGGCTCAAAATCACTGATTGTCCAATCACTCATCGCTGCGGCAGAATCGGGCAAACAAGTCACTGTTATGGTAGAACTCAAAGCCCGTTTTGATGAAGAAAATAACCTCATTTGGGCCAAAGCGCTGGAGAGTGCAGGAGCACATGTTATTTATGGGATTACTGGGTTTAAAGTCCATGCAAAAGCAGCTCTTATTACACGCCGCGTTGATGGAAAGCTCAAACAATACGGCCATTTGGGAACAGGAAACTACAATCCTTCAACGGCCACTGTCTATACCGATATCAGCTACATGACTTCCAATGAAGCCATTACCCATGATATGACCCGGTTTTTCCATTTTCTGACCGGATTTAGTAAAAAAGGGAAACTCAATGAGCTCTATATGGCTCCAACACAAATCAAGCCGAAAGTCCTCTCTCTGATCCAAAATGAGACACGTATGGGAGCGGAGGGTGTTATTATCGCCAAAATGAATTCCCTCGTCGACGAAGACATTATCAAAGCGCTCTACAAAGCCTCTATCGCTGGGGTGAAAATTCAGCTCATTATCCGTGGAATTTGTTGTCTTCGTCCGGGAGTTGCAGATATCAGTGAAAATATCCGTGTTATTTCGATCATCGGTAAATACCTCGAACATGCGCGAATTTTCTACTTTAAACACTCCACTCCGCAAACCTATATCAGCAGTGCCGACTGGATGCCACGTAATCTTTTACGCCGTATTGAGCTGTTGACACCCGTTGATGGAGAAGAAGCTTCTGCCAAACTTCTTCAAATTTTACAACTGCAAGCTTCCGATAATGTTCTGGCGCACGAGCTCCAAAACGATGGTACCTATGTTCAATTGAAACATGAAAGCAGCAGTATCATAAACAGCCATCAGATTGTAGAAACCCACACCAGTAAAGTGTACAATTCGACCAAAAAACAGGCCCCAAATTATGCCCAACAACTGACTGCTCGTCTTTTCAAAGAGAGCTAAGAAGGATATTTATGATTAGTAATTATTTAAACTTTATTCCGCAGATGCAAGACCGCGTATGGATTGCTCCCTCAGCGGATGTTATCGGACGCGTCACTATGGGTGAAGACGTCAGTATCTGGTTTGGCTGCGTCGTTCGCGGGGATGTCCACTATATCACCATTGGGGATCGTACGAACATCCAAGATCTCAGCATGATCCATATAACCCACCACAAGCTCGACGATATGAGTGATGGATACCCAACCGTCATTGGCAATGATGTTACCGTCGGGCATCGCGTCATGCTACATGGCTGTACCATTGAAGATGCCTGTTTAATCGGCATGAGTGCTACCATTCTCGATGGTGCGGTTATCGGTAAAGAATCAATAGTCGGTGCAGGTGCATTGGTTACCAAGAACAAAGTATTCCCACCACGCTCCCTGATCATGGGAAGCCCTGCAAAAGTCGTACGAGAACTCACGGATCAAGAAGTGGCGGAGCTTTATGCTTCAGCCAAACGATACGTAGCATTTAAAGAAAATTACCGCGCACCCAATGTCTGATTTTAATCTCGTCGTCGTTGCTGATATTCTGGGGATCGTTGCTTTTGCATTAAGCGGTTTTCTCATCGGGGTGCGTCATAGGCTTGATTTATTAGGGATCATCGTTGCAGCCTCTATTACCGCATTGGGCGGCGGTGTTGTTCGTGATGCTATTTTAAACCGTACTCCCTTTGCTTTTACCGAATATTATCCAGCTGTTACGGTACTCTCAACCATTGCTGTAGCTTTTGCATTTCGTCTTTATCGAAGCGAACAGCTGGAGCAAAAATGGCTATTTGTCATCAGCGACACCATCGGATTGGTTGCATTTAGCATTACAGGAGCGTTGCTCGCTATGGATGCCGGTTTTAATTTTTTTGGTGTCATTATTTTGAGCTTCCTCACCGCCGTTGGCGGAGGGGTACTACGTGATACCATGATTAATCAGGTCCCCTCTGTGCTGATCAGCGATTTTTATGGCTCAATTGCTCTTATTGTTGCTATGCTATTGCTACTTACTAATAAGCTGTGGGGAGTTCATACCATCGAGGTTACTTCTATTGCTATATTTGCTGTAGTTTTACGCCTTTTAGCCTACTACAAACAATGGCATTTACCAAAACTCTCACCGGATAACCAATGAAAAACTTTTGGAAAATAACGCTTATACTTTTAATTTTAGGGGCAGTAGATGTTGCTCGCTATTTTGTCTATCCTGATATTGATGCCCTTAAAGAGGTGCGTCCTATCCCTACCGCTTTTATGCAATACCGAGAAAACGAATGGGCAGATAAAAACCGTGATATGCAGATCACTCATAAATGGGTGAGTATGAGTAATATCTCCCCCAACATCATTAAAGCCGTACTCATCGGCGAAGATGACGGTTTTTGGAAGCATGATGGTTTTGATGTTAAAGGGATGGAAAATGCTCTTGAGCGAAGCATCAAAAAAGGGACTCTCGCGGGTGGCAGTACCATTAGTCAGCAGCTTTCAAAAAACCTTTATCTCTCTCCAAGTAAAAATCCTGTTCGTAAGATCAAAGAGGCCATCCTTACCTGGAGAATTGAAAAAAAACTCTCCAAACGCCGTATATTAGAAATTTATCTCAATGTTGCTGAATGGGGGGATGGAATATTTGGAATTGAAGCTGCGGCACGGCACTATTACCACAAAAGTGCCAAAAATCTAACGGCACTTGAAGCTTCACGCCTAGCAGCAGTATTGCCAAATCCAATCAGATACAATCCGACAGGAAGTCAAAAATACGTCAAAAATCGTTCCCGTATTATCCTAAAAATCATGAAGCGAAGAGGGGTAATTCAATCAATCTACAAAGAGGTAATGACCATACCAAAAGAAGATGCAGCTCAGTCATCCGAAACGAACACCTCTTTCGATTCACTCTTCAATGTACCTGCTGATGATGTTCCTGTAGAAAATGGGGAACTTCCTTCAGAGCAAAGTGAACAAGTCCCTAGTGAATCCTCTAATCCAGAGACTAACGCTTCGTAAGCTACGCTTTTTATGCTCGTATTCGCTTAAGAACACTCCATGCGATCAATGACGAAAGGCCAATAAGGTAGGAGGGAGAATACGGATCATGGCTTAACTCTACCAAAGAAGTCATGAGCGCCGGGGTAATACCGCCTACAATTCCTGCGGCACTTCCTAAAATAAGTGCTGTAAACGAAGCACGAAATCCATGGTGATCAATGCCATGAACCGTAGCCGCAAAAATGGGTGCTTGATACGCGCACAGCAAGATAACCATAATGGATGTGGCGATCAATGCTCCCACAACCCCTCCATGAATCATCACATACAAAAGTGGAAAAATACCTACCGCCGTTGCTAACGCTGCCATTTTCATGACCCGTATTGATCCAATTTTATCCGCTAACATTGCCATAATCGGGATAAAGATAACCCCCATGACGATTGAAAAAGTATTAATTTGACCCGATTGCGTTTTACTCAAACCAGCGCTGCCTTGAAGCCAAACAGGTAAATAAATGAAGAGGGTATAGTACAGCATCCAAATAACCGAAGCAACGACGAGAAACTGCCCGAAAGCTTTACGATGGTAGCGAAAAATAGCTACTATCGGGATCATATTTTCCTCGTTTGGCTGATAATCATCACTCAAACCTCGACGCAAATAGATCCCTGCCATAGCAATGAAAATACTGAGAATAAACGGGATACGCCAACCCCACTCTCCCATGTCATCTTCACCCAAATACCACAAAAGTGCTCCACATAATACCGAGCCCAATGCCATTCCGATTTTTGCACCTATAGAGACAAAAGAACCGTATAGGTTTTCTCTTCCCGGGCTTGATTGTTCGACGAGATACACAATTGAACTGGCATATTCACCGCCAACAGATAGCCCCTGAATCATACGTAACAGCACCAATAAAATAGGAGCCGTGATCCCAATTTGAGCATATGTTGGTAAAAAACCGATTAAAAAGGTCGGTAATGCCATCAAAATAAGCGAACTTATAAGGGCAAACCGCCGTCCTACCCGATCACCGATATGACCGAAAATAGCAGCCCCAATCGGACGCATCACCATTCCAGCAGCGAATGCCCCAAAAGAACCTAATAAAGAGAGAAAAGGGCTAGAAGAGGGGAAAAAAAGATTACCCATCATTACCGCTAAAAAACCGATCAGTGCAAAATCGTAATATTCAATAACATTTCCGATAATACCTGCAGCAATAATCTTTTGTTTTGGATTAAACAATCCAACCACCACCCAGAAGTTTATCACCATCATAAAAGACTCCGGCTTGTCCCGCAGCAATACCTAAAACAGGTGTTTCTAATGTAACGGTTGCATGATCACCATGAATGATCACATGACAATTGACAGCCTCTGTGCGATAGCGAAGTTTCACGCTGCAATCAAATTCTTGGCGCTCATCAAACATATTAACATTTTCAAGCTCGACCGAATAGCATTCCAATGCTTCCCTAGGTCCTACTACGATTTGATTCGTCTTGGGCCTGATCTCTACCACAAAATGAGGATCATGCGCGCCTCTAACTGTAAATCCTTTGCGCTTTCCAATGGTGTAGTGCATGTACCCTTTATGGGTTCCTACAACATTACCCTCCAAATCAAGGACCTCCCCTTCTTGGTCCACATTAACATACGGCTTTAACACATCCGCATAAGTTGTTTCTACAAAACATATTTCACTTGACTCGCCCTGTGATGCAAACGACTCCAATCCCTCAATACTTGCCGCATATGCCTTTATATCAACTTTATGTTTTTCACCCAAAGGAAAGAGCAAACGTGGTACTAACGCTGGATTAATGTAAAAAAGAAAGTAGCTTTGATCTTTGGTATCATCATGCGCTTGGAGTAAATATTGCCCGTCATGCCGAATATAATGCCCTGTTGCGACATAGTAGGCACCAATCGTATCTGCAAAATCCACCATCGCCCCAAATTTAATATTTCGGTTGCACAAAGCACAGGGATTCGGCGTTTTCCCCTCTTGATACGTTTTAATAAATGGGGTAAACACTTTTTCATTGAATTTTTCTTGCAAATCCAAAATGTGTAATTTAACACCGGCAAATTCAGCTGCTTTTTGCGCCCGTGCCTGATGAATTTCATGGTAACCTGGCTTGGAGTGGAGTTTCATGTACACTCCTTCTACTTCATAGCCTTGTTCTTTTAATAGCAATGTTGATACGGTTGAGTCAACACCGCCGCTCATACCAATCAATACTTTTTTTTTCATTATTCATTACTCCCATCACATATAGGTCTGTTCTCAAAATAAGATGAGAGGACTTTATAATACTTCGTATCGCTTAAGCCCTCTTTCTCGAGCGTCGCCATCTGCGCAACTAATGATTTTTCAATCTCATGGACCACAAAGTCCAGATCGTCGGTAAGAGTAATAAGCTTCAAATCCTTCTCCTCAATCATCCCCTCCGCCAACAGCTTATCGTTGATAAATTGCATTAGCGGAGCATAAAATTCAGTTCCCACAACAAAAAGCCGTACACCCCACATTTTTCGTGTCTGAATCAGGGTCAATGCTTCAAACATCTCATCAAGAGTTCCAAAGCCTCCCGGAAAAATCACATACGCCATCGAATATTTAACCAGCATTACTTTACGAGAAAAGAAGTAGTCAAAACTGCGCCCTTTGGTAATAAAACGATTCGGCGCCTGCTCTTCTGGAAGTTCAATATTCAGACCGATTGATTCAATATTTTCATGTTCATAGGCTCCGCGATTAGCCGCTTCCATCACGCCGGGGCCCCCTCCGGTTATGATGTTGTAACCGCGTTCACCTAACATGCTTGCCAAGTGGGTTGCCTGCGCATAGTAGGGGTGATTTTCATTCACACGTGCGCTTCCAAAAATCGTTACTGAGGGGCCAAGATCTCCGAGTTCATCAAAACCTTGCACAAAATCGGCGATGATTTTAAAAACACTCCACACATCTCCTGACTTAATGTCTTTGACGTAACGGCTGCTTTGGTACTCTTTTTTTCTCCCTCTTCCATGTGGCATGTTTACCCCTTGAGCTTCGTAAGCCGATCTCGTTTACTGCCTATAGACGTAATTTGTACCCCAAAATTTCCATCAACAATAACCACTTCCCCTTGCGCAATTACATTATCATCCACCAAAATATCCAAAGGATCGTTGGCCAATTGATTGAGCTCTATAACAGAACCAATGTCCATGCTCAAAACATCTTTTAAAAGCATTTTTTTCTTTCCGATTCGAACACGTACCGGAAGCTTTACATCCAAAATAAGGCCGATATTTTTCATTTCACTGTCATCAAGTTTTCGTTCGTAACTTTGCGAATCTCCACTTGATGAAGCCGCTGAAACGGATGAAGATGCATTACTGGTTGCTACGGCGCTTGGCCCTTCCAATGCTTCTACAATAGCAGTATCAATCGCGAACATTATTAAGGTATTAATCGTTCCCAATGAAAAGCTATAAACGAACATTTTGGCATATCCATCTAAATCTACTTCGCCATTATCAGGAATAAAAAGCGCTTCATCCGTTTTAATCGTAAATTTTGGCAGCTCTTTTTGAGAAGCCAAGGTTGTGCTCATAGCCCCTGCTATATTGGAAATGATCTCCTTGAGGGCGTCAAGGTCTTCATCGTTCATGTCCTCTTTGCTCTCGCCATCACCGCCGAGCATCATATCTCCAAGTGCTGTTGCGAGAGAGGGCTGAACTAATATGATCCCTTTACCTGCAGTAGGGCCGGAAAAACTCAAGCGAACCGCTGCGATGGGAGGAATAATATTCGAAACAATTGAAATCGTTTCCACTTCTTTAAATACAATCGAAGGCGCTTGCCCTGTTAATCCTTCAATCGTTGCCGTTGCTTCTTGGGCGAATAACCCCGTAAAATCACTCATTATTCATCCTCTTCAAACTCATCTGTAGTTTTAACAATCTCTTTGGCCACTGCAGCACGAGCTTTTCGTTTCATTTCAAACTCTTTAAGCGCTCGCTTAACGGCATCTTTTTCGGTGTCTATTTTACGGGTGATCTGTACCGATTTACGAAAGCGACGCAGTCCCATTTCTGCTATAAAACGCTCTTTTCCATCAACACTGACACTCACGACATCATTGGCCGCAACATTAAGCCGTAGGATATCCCCAACTTCTACATCCAGTAATTCTTGCAGTGTTAATTCCGCCGTTCCAAGATTAACTTCAAAATTAACATGAGCACCCCCCAAGAGAACCTGAAGTTCCTGGTTACGACTTTTTTTGGAACTGGTTTCATTAAGCATTAAATCACGGCTTGCCAATTTAGGTAGAATAGGTTCTAGGGCAATAACCGGATAACAAATATTCATCATACCCGAACTGTGGCCGATGATAATTTCCATAACGACCATGACAACAATTTCATTTTGCGCCACAATCTGAACCACATTAGGACTCGACTCTTTTGACTCGACCTGAGGATAAAGATCCGTAACAGGACCCCATGCTTCACGTAACGTATTCATCATGACGCGCAAAATGGTTTCAAATAATGAAAGCTCAATATCAGAAAACTCGCGGCTTGCTTCAAAAGGCTCCCCACGTCCTCCTAAAATACGGTCCAACATAGGAAAAGCGATAGAAGGGTTAATTTCTAAAACACCATTGCCTTCCAACGGCTTCATAGAAAAGACATTGAAACTCGTAGGATTTGGCAATGACATCAAAAATTCGCCATACGTCATCTGGTCAACCGAATGCAACTGTATTTCTACAATGGATCGCATAATCGAGGAAATTTGTGAAGAGATCGAGCGAGCCATCTTATCGTGAATCCCACGAAATGCACGGAGCTGTTCTTTTGAAACACGATTAGGACGCTTGAAGTCATACAGAGTAATTTGACGATGAGAGGAAAAAGAATTCTCTTCCTCTGCTTCTAAACCAACATCACCATCATCATCAACAACGTCTAATAGGGCGTCAATCTCTTCTTGGGATAAAATATCTGCCATCTCTTATCCCTCCACCGCTTCTTTAATACGTCGAATAACGGATTTATGAATCTGAGAAATCCGGGATTCTGTAATATTTACAATTTCACTAATTTCTTTGAGCGTCAGCTCTTCAAAATAATAAAGCTGTATGATCATTTGTTCACGCTCATCAAATCCCATTAACACATCTTTAATAGCATCTATCAGTTCTTCATGTTCCATACGATCCAGGGTTCCGTCCAATTCATTTCCGAGCTGATCATCCAATGGGAGTACGGTATATATATCCGATGCAATACGCGCATCATGAATTTTTTCTACATCCATTATCAAAATAAGTGCCAACTCAGCATTTGAAGGCTCAGTATCATGTTCAGCTAAATATTTTTCAATCGCCTTATCAATTTCTTTGATAAGCCTACGGCTGGAGCGACTTACTAAATCCAGTGAGCGCAAATAATCCAGCATGGCTCCATAAACTCTCGTTTTTGCATATCCCCAAAACGAATCATTTTGTGCCTCATCGTAACGACGCGCCAGCTTAACAAGTTCTTCTGTACCAATAGCGCATAAATCCATATAATCAATCGAGCTTGGCAATCGCTCTTTGAGACGAAACGACATTGCTTTAACCGCAGGAAGGTATTGCAAAGCGAGCTGATCTTCAATGTGCTTTAGTTCTTGACAGTAAATACCGGCACCGCTCATGCTTTCCTCCGTTCATCGCCGCTTAGTAATTCATCTTTATTCGCATAATATGCATCGATAAATTGCTCACGTCTGTTAATTTCACGTACATAACCATCCAAACTTCGTTCATGCGAATGTTTAGGAAACGAATGTGCCTTAACTCCCAATGTCTGGAAATAAAAGCCTACACACAGATGTGCAAAAAGATAAAAAAAAGTAGAAATAAGGAGAACATAAATCAAAAAGTCTTCAGCACTGTCCGATTGCAATACTCCAAAAACGATACCAGCAATAAATCCTTGTACCGTTAAAAAAGCAACAAAATTCGAACCCCGCATGAACAGCCTTGATAAAATTAAAAGTGTTCCATTAAACGCTTGAACAATCCGCCCAATCCACTCTCTTGGGGATTTACCAGCACATTTCGTTCCAATTTCTTCGCAATACGCTTCACAATCATCTCTAACTCAGTTGCAGGTTTTGAAGTAGGAAATTCTCGTGCAAAAAGAGCCCTTTTTTTCACACTTACAGCAACTTTTGGATCACTGGATATCTGCCCTAAATAGTTCAAACGCAGCTTATCCCCTATATTTGCAAGGGCAACTTTTTGGATTTTTTCAAACAACGCGGACGCTTCCTTGTCACTTCGAACCTGGTTCATTATAACATTGATTTCATCACGCACACGTGATGTAATTTTTATGGTGGCATACGCATCGGTAATGGCGGCAGGATCAGGAACCGTCACGACAATCACATCATCACATGCCCGTAAAAAAAGCTGTGTATGCTCTCCAATACCTGCCCCTGTATCGATAATCAAAACATCCAAGTCATCCAAAACATGTGCTTCGCCCATAAAGCGTTCAAATATCCCCGAAGAAGCATATTTAAAAATCTCTTCACCGCTTTCACCCGGTATTAATACCAAATTCTTCTCAATGGGAACCAGTATCTCTTCGACGGTGGCTTCCCCTTTTAGTACATGCAAAATATTCTTTTTTATTTTAACATTGAACATTACATCCAGATTTGCTAAGCCGATATCGGCATCGAAAATACCCACTTTTAACCCATGCTTTGCCATCATGTGTGCCATATTAGAGCTAATCGTACTTTTACCAACCCCACCCTTGCCACTCGTAATCGCAATAAAACGGGTTTTTTTAGGATTAGCATTCCTGTTTTTGTTCACCAATGCTTCGAGCTTGGCGGCTTGATGTGTCATGACGATTCGCCCTTACGAAATCCATTAAGCAAACAATCCACCAAAAAGTCGCTGTTGGAAACCACTAAATCTTCCGGCACTTCTTGTCCGATGGAAAAATAACTGATAGGTATTTTAGTCTCATACACCAACGAGAAAATATTGCCAAATCCTCTGGTTTCATCCAACTTTGTAAACATCATCGTATCAATGCCCAATGGAGCAAAATTATCATAGGTTGCTTTTAAATCCTCATACTTGATAGAGCTTGGCAATACCAGCACCACATCAACACTGTAATCCGTATCATTGGAGCGTAAACATTCATATATTTTTTCGATTTTACCTTTATCATAAGGAGAAGAACCCATTGTATCAATCAAAATATAATCGCTGTAACGCAAAGAATTCAAAGCAGTGGAAAACTCGGGAGGATCCACTACCGTCTCAATACCTAGCTTCATCATCCGGGCATACTGCATAAGCTGCTCTACCGCACCGATACGATACGTGTCTAAAACAACAAGCCCTACTTTGTATTTTTTCTCCAGCAAATAGGAGTAACGCGCCGCCAGTTTTGCAATCGAGGTTGTTTTGCCTACACCCGTAGGACCAACAAGCATCACCACTTTTTTTCCACCCATTTTAGGGGATGTTTCCAAACGTACAGGGATCATCTTACGTAGGACCACTTGAAAATACCGCTTTACCGTTTCTGAGTTTTCCCGCATTTTGGAGGGCATATGCTCTAACGTGAGCTGCATAATCTCATCTAAATGCTCTTGATTCATTCCACTTTGCTGCGCAAGACGGTAAATCTCTGCAAACTCCGGGGGAATTGCAACCGATGTCTTCGGTGATTTTTCATCCCAAAACATATTTTGAATAATTTTAACTTTATCGCCGAGCTTTTCAATCTCATCTTTGATCCGCTTGAGGTCTTCACTCGGTGCTGCAGGAGTGTGTTTTTGGGTCCGTTCTTCTTCCGTCACTTCCGCAATTTTGGAAATTTGCTTCGCTGCTTCGGAAATGTTAAAAAGAACATCACTGCTTTTTTGCGCTAACGGCCGCTGCTGCGTTAACGGCTCTTTATTTCTTGGCATTGGTTTGGATATAGATTCTTCTTCTACGCCGACGACAATCTCATACAGCGCACTTTTACCCAGCGATTTTTTTTGGATCTCTCGGGTTTCGATAAGCATTGCATCTTCGCCCACTTCCAACTGCGCTTTTTTAAGTGCTTCGGCAGGAGTAGAACCGCTAAAGGTCAAGATTTTCATATCGTCTCCGTCTTTTCTGTGCGTTAGTGCCCAAACTTCGTAAAGGGATGAGGACACTGAGTCTCTCTTTGTATCCCGCATGAGGGAGCGTTAATTCTGCCGTATTTATGACCCGGTTATCAAAGAATATCATATCCAGATCAAGCGTTCTTGGCGCATTGGCGAAACTACGTTTACGACCAAAATGCTTTTCTATCTTCAAAAGCCGTCGCAACAAGCTTTGTGGATTCAAAGATGTTGCGATTTCCATGACCGTATTGTAAAAATCAGCTTGTTGTGTATAGCCAAAAGGGGGATTGCGAACAATCACCCCATTTTGAATTGGATAAATCCGCCGGCTACGGCGCAAATAAACCCATAAATGTTCCAATCGACGCTGTACATCTCCCACATTTCCGCCAATACCCACTATAACACGGTGTCGATACCCAGAAGGCTTTACCCGATAATGTGGAAACAACCGATTGACGATCACACAATATCGTTCATCCAAGGAGCGTTGCAATGGCATAACGGTTACTCTTGTACTGCACCTTGCTGTGCGGCACGTAATGCAGTAATTTCACTCAATACTTGCATCATTCCTACCATCGCCAAATGGTATCCAAACGGTCCAAATCCAATGATAGATGATGTACATGCAGGAGCTGTCATACTTTTTTGACGAAACTCTTCACGGCGATAAATATTGCTGATATGCACTTCGATAGTCGGAAGATTCACTGCAGCAATTGCATCACGAATAGCAATTGATGTGTGTGTATAAGCCGCTGGATTGATAATAATCCCATCCGTATCTCCATAACACTCTTGAATACGGTCAACGATTTCACCCTCGAGATTACTCTGATAGAATTCGATTTCAATCCCATTTTGCTCTGCAAAATCTTTCATTTGCGCATGAATTTGCTCTAGACGCATTGGGCCGTAAACTTGCTGTTCACGAACTCCCAACATATTGAGATTAGGACCTTGGATTACCGCTATTTTCATTCATAAACCTTGACTGTTTCTTTTTAAGCATAGATTATAAACGGTAATAGATTATAAGGAACTAAATTTCTCTAAGGCTGTACCGATTCAACCCGATTTCTTCCATTCTTTTTTGCACGATAGAGACCTACATCCGCTCGATAGATCATCTTCTCTTGCGTGTCTCCATAAGAAAAAACCGTAACACCGAATGATGCGGTAATCGGCCCGACTTCCGAAAAATTCATCTGTTCGATCGCCTGTCGATATTTTTCTGCTACAAGAGCAGCTTTCTTCATATCAACATCAGGAAGCAATACGACAAACTCTTCTCCCCCCCAACGAGCTAAAACATCACTCGTCCGAATTGTTTTTTCCAGTATGTCTGCTATTGTAATCAAAACAGCATCCCCGATTTGGTGGCCATAGGTGTCATTGACACTTTTAAAATGGTCTACATCGGCAATAAGAACTCCAAACGTATTTTCTTGGGTCCAATGCTGTCTCATGAGCATTTCTTCAAAGACTTCATCAAATTTTTGGCGATTATACAGTTTTGTTAATGGATCGGTTACCGATAAAAGTTCAATCCTTTTTTTATCCGTAATATCATGATAAATCGCGGTATAGCTGATCACTTCATTTTTTTCATCAATATAAGGAGAAATAACAGCATCCATCCAAACTTTTTTACCATTTTTTGTGTTGATTTGCATTTCTCCAGACCATTTTTGCTTTTTTTCCAACAAATCTTTCATCTGCAAAAATTCTGACTCTTGCTTATTGGCCACAAACAAATTCGATAAAGAACTCCCTACTAATTCTTCTTTTTTAAACCCAAAAAAACGGGAAAAGGCTTCCGTGATGTCCGTGATTAAACATCCGCAATCCGTTTTTACGATCATCAAATTCGCATCAATAATTTGTTTGTCTTGCTTCAATTCGCTGTTCAGGTGTGCAATCTCCGCCATCCGATGCTGCAGCGTGATTTTAAGCTCATGTAAATCACTGATATCATGGATTGAGATCATCACCCTTTTGAGTGCAGGGATATAAGGAGAGATCGTCACCTGGAGCTGCATAATCTTCAACAGTGACGTTGTGACCTTATTTCTGGGGATGGTAATAAAGCGGTTGCTAAGCGATGCGTCATAGAACGTAGGGGTAGTAAGCCGCAGCGTTGTGCGGATTTTACGCTGGAACCCTTTGTAGTCCAGTTCAGGATAAAATTCTTTTAAATTGTTCCCGATAATTGCGTCTGAAGCAATCCCGGTATTTATTTCAAGCCATTTGTTCCATGACCAAACCGTACACTCCTCATCCACCACGAGAGTTCCATTTTCAAGTGAATCGAAAACGACATTACAGTGATCCAGCGTATATGTCATGCATAAAGCTCTTCAAGTTTTTGATCGATTAATTCTCTCAGACGAACAATCGTTTCATCTCGCGCAAGGATGAATATTTGGCCGCTTATTTTATGACTTTGAAACTCCATCACGGTACTCACAATAATGATTTTATGATAATTCAGCGTTTCTTCATCCCCGATCAAAAGATTACCGGAAATAATCTCTGTAGAAGGGGCAAAAAACTGCACTTTTGTCTTGAGCTCTTCCGTCAACCGGCTGATAATCGTGGAACTCAGGATATTGGTCAGTTCGATCACCGCGTCCATAATATCAGCATCATTGGGTTGGGAAACATCATAGAGATAATTTCCAAGATTCGCGGCCGATTCATCGGTCATGACAAAGATAAATTCTCCTCCGATAATTCCCCCAAAGAGCTGTTTCGTGACATAGTATCTCTCATAAGACCCAAGAGCATCATCAATGTAATTTTTCAATCCGTCCATATCCGTGATTGCCAGATGAGGGATGTGCATGGTCCCAAATGCCTGGAGTAAATCGGCGATACTGGCAGTCGCATTTCCCATAGCGATATTCATCAACTCTTTGAGAACATCTAAATGATCGCCGGTAAACTCATCTGTTTGCATCTGATTCCTTTCCTATGATCAAAATACCAGCTGCTGAAGAACAACTAACATCTTGTCTGAATTAATCGGTTTGGGAACCATCAATTTTGCTCCCAATGCCAGCACTTGTTCTTGTGCCTGTGCCTGAATATCCGCAGAGACGACAACTACCTGAGCACACGGATCCATCTCCATGATCAGCTTTAATGCTTCGTATCCATCCATGACCGGCATCGTCAAATCCAAAAAAACGACCCTTGGATTTTCGGATTTAAAAAGTTCGACTGCAATTTCTCCGTTTTCCGCTTCATATATCTCGGCAGAGGGCTCATACTCTTTTAGTGTCTTGATCAAGGTTAACCGTGCTAATTTAGAATCATCTACAACCAATATTTTCACGTTGTGCCCCTCTCTAATACTCGTAATAATATTGTAACAAATTAACGGTAAAAGGCTTCTGCTATACTTACAATAAAATAATTTCAAGGCTTTCATTTGCATATCCTTCTCGCCGATGCTGTTTTTACGCACGATGCAATTCTCCGTGATCACGGAATCGTATTTGATCAAACAATCATTTCAATTACCCCCAATGAAGTTCTTCGTGCTCAATACGGTGATCAATGTCAAGAACTAGGCAATGGTTCGGTTATTATGAGCGGTCTTATCAATGCCCATGTCCATTTGGAATTCAGCGCCAATCGTTCTACGCTCACATACGGTGGTTTTATGCCGTGGTTATCCAGCGTCATGGCAAACCGTGATGATTTAATAAACGACTGTGACGATGTCTGTATCGCCAATACGATTGATACCATGCTCGCTGCCGGAATAACGGCTTTTGGTGCTGTAAGCTCGTATGGTTATGATTTGGATGCGTGTGCAAAAGCACCGCAAAAAGTGGTTTATTTTAACGAACTCATAGGCTCCGATCCCAAAATGGCGGATGCGTTGTATGCCAATTTTCAAGAGCGTCTTTTTGCTTCGCAAGGGTGTAAGAGAGAAGGTTTTTATCCTTCAATCGCGATACATTCCCCCTATTCCGTACACCGTATTTTGATCCAAAAAGCACTTTCTTATGCAAAAGACCATGCTCTTCGTGTTACTGCCCATTTTATGGAAAGCCCTAGTGAACGTGAATGGCTTGATGAAAATACCGGAGATTTCAAGCCCTTTTTTGAAAACTTTTTGAAACAACACCAAGCCGCTAATACCGCAGAAGATTTTTTGGGCTACTTCACAGAGGTTCCTACATTATTTACCCATGTCGTTCATCCAAAAGAAAAAGAGTTAGCGCTCATGCAAGAGGGGGGACATACTATTATCCATTGTCCTATTTCCAATCGTCTTTTAGGTAATGGCACCCTTGATTTAGCAAACATCCAGTCTTATAATATACGATGGGTATGCGGAACGGATGGCCTTAGTTCCAACTATGCCCTAGACTTGTTTGAAGAGATGAAAATTGCACTGTTTATGCACCATTCTCATGATTTACTAACCCTGGCTTATCAACTGTGGCACAGCGTGACCGTCAATGCGGCTAAGGCGCTGGATTTAAACTGTGGTACAATCGCACCTGATTACGATGCTGATATCTTAGTGACACGCGTTGATTATCCGATTAATGAGCAGTTGCCGATCCATCTTCTGCTGCAACCATGCACTATCGAATCGGTCTTTATCCAAGGTCAAAAAGTAAAAGGAAACTAACGATGGAAACACTTAAAAAAATCGGTTCAATACTAGCCTCAATGATACAATTCATACAAACAAATTTTAAGGCAACACTGCTGGTTCTCTTTGTTCTTTGGCTTATCATACCTTCTAAGGATGAGGGAATCAGTTTCTATAATCTTCAAAAAATCACCCTAACAGGGCCGATTTTGGATGCTACCTCTATTGTTGAACAAATAGATGAAGCACGGGAAGACAAAGAGATCAAAGGGGTGCTTTTTTCCATTGACTCTCCCGGCGGTGCCGTTGCCCCATCTGTCGAAATTGCCTATGCGATTAAGCGATTGAGCCAAACAAAACCAACCGTAGTATATGCAGCGGGTATTATGGCGAGCGGAGGTTACTACTCAAGCATATGGGGGAATGAGATCGTTGCCAATCCAGGCAGTATGATAGGTTCCATAGGGGTAATCATGGAAGGTGCCGACGTGTCTGAATTAATGAAAAAAGTGGGCGTTAAAACCCAAGTTGTTCATGCCGGTACCTACAAACAAGTCGGTACCTTTGACCGCGCTTGGAGTCCGGTAGAACGCGCTGAACTCGATAAAGTGATCAACGGAACCTATGATCTCTTCGTGTACGATGTAGCACAAGCACGTAAACTCGACATTAATAAAAGCAGTGAATTTGCCGATGCCCACATCTTTACAGCAGCTCAGGCTCAGAAAGTCGGATTAGTGGATAGTATCGGCGTTGAATTTGATGCTAAAAAACGGGTTGAAGCACTTACTAAAATCAAAGATCCTGTTTGGAATAAAGAAGATCCAATGGACCGATTTTTTAAACGATTCGCGGCTGAGGGAGCAACCTTGGCTCACATGTACTTTCCGCCGATTACATTGAAGTAATTTCTACCACTTTCGAACGAACACTACGGTGATCGTTCATCGCTTCATACTCATCTCCAACGCATAATTCATCCAGATCAATTACTTTCCCCATTTTTGCGATTTGCGCAAACCCTCGTTTGTTTTTATGTTTGGGGTGTTGCGATTCAAAAGCTTCCATCAGTTGGGTCAAGATTGAGCTCTTTTGACGTACGAGACTTTGGGTAACTTCACCCATTCGCTCCTTTAATGGAAGAAGCTCTCGTGAACTTTTTTGCAAATTCATCATGATTTGACTATTGAGCCGTTCTCTTAACTCATTTATCTGTAGACGCTGAGCTTCCAAGCGATGTTCTACCCCATGACGCTTGAAGGCTTCTTGCATACTGATCAGTTGTTCACGTTTGCGCTCTATGCGCTGCATGATCATTCCATACGCACCGTACCGCATCTCGTCGATGCTTTGGATCAGCTCATTTCGATCGGGGAGTAACATCTGCATTGCGGCACTGGGTGTCGGTGCACGCATATCCGCGACATAGTCACTAATGACCCAATCAATTTCATGCCCTACTGCTGAAACAACGGGGGTTTTCAACGTAAAAAGTGCATCGGCAACCACTTCTTCATTAAACGGCCATAAATCCTCGATACTTCCACCACCACGTCCAACAATGATAGCATCAGCACTGAATGAATCGGCGTAACGCAATCCATCAGCAATCAATCCTGCGGCCATGGTTCCTTGAACCAATACATCAATGACGATGAGTTTAACAAGCGGCCAACGCTGTGATGCCACCCGCTGCATATCTTGTAAAGCAGCGCCGGTTGCAGACGTGACCAAAACAATGGTCTGAGGATATTTTGGAAAAATCTTTTTACGTGCGGGATCAAAATATCCCTTTTCTTCCAACTTTTTTTTCAGCTGCTCGAAGGCAACCGCCAATACCCCCTGTCCATACGGTTCAGCACTGACGCAGTTGATCTGATATTCACCGCGCGGTTTGTACAGCGACAGCGCACCGTGAATAACCACATGCGCCCCTTCGGTCATGGCAAATTTTAATCGTGCCGCATTGCCGCGAAACATAACGCATTTAATAGAAGAATCGGCATCTTTGAGGGTAAAATAAATATGACCGCTGTTGTGATTCGTGATGCGCGAAAGCTCTCCCTCCACGCTGACAAACTCAAACGTGGTTTCTAAAAGCGTCTTGATCTGCTCATTAAGCCCCGAGACGCTTAGCGTCGTATTCATTTTTTGCGTGCGATCATCAATGAGGAGATGTCCATCGAAAAGCTTTTCGTATACAACATCTCAAAACCGCTTTCTTCGAGTTCTTTCTGAAGCATTCCAACACTTAAAAAACCTTCGATAGAGTCTGGCAGATAGCGATACGCTTCGTAGTTTTTTGAGATCATCCCACCGATGCGGGGAAGAACATTGTTCATATACCAATCACGTACACGCCCCAATGCTGAAGGATTTTCATTTTTCATAAATTCGAGGATTACCACCAGTCCCCCCGGCTTTAAAACACGATTAAACTCTAGCAATCCTTCTTTGCGCTCAACAACGTTGCGAATACCATAGGAGATGCTGATAATATCAGCACTTCCATCGGTTTTAGGAAGATTTATCGCAGGAGCTATGTAAAATGACATGTCAGGAAACTTCATACGTCCGACACCCACCATCCCATCTGAAGGATCAACACCGATGATTTCAGCGACATTCATACCTGATGTTTGAGCCCGACGCTTCCAATATCCCATCATATCACCTGTACCGCATGCGACATCCACGATGGAATCCACTTTTTTACCTGCACAATAACCATAAGCCAAGTCACACGCTTTACGCCGCCAAAAGGTATCGACACCCATACTCAAAACGCGATTTGCACGATCATACGTTGGAGCTATATCATTAAACATCGATACAATTTTTTCTTGACGCGTCATACAGGGCACTTCCTATTTCTTTTTCATCCATAGGATGATATCTTCTTGAATTCTAGCGCTCATTACCTCAAAATCCTCTTGATTTTGCCCAATTGTTGTCATTCCACCGCCAATTTTAGGGGCAATGTAACTGAGATACCAATCACATACATCACGAGTGGCTTCCATCATCGAAGCACCCCCCTCTATCATCACCAAAGTGTATGATTGAATCCTATCCAATGTTGATTCAATAAATACGCGTCTATCAGGTACCCCAAACAGTGGAATCGATTGATCAAAATCACTGTCTCGTGAATAGATTAAAACATCAGGTGCTTTTCCATTAACGAGACGTGCATCCAATGTCGAGCGATCTGTGCGTACTGTATTTCCGCCAATAACAATCAGATCGCACTTGTCTCTTAACTGATGGACATGCTCTCGTGAAGCAGTAGAACTGATAATACCGCCATCAATCGTACCATCAAGCCGTTGTGCCCATTTAAAAAACACAAAAGGCTTTGTTTGCCATGTACTAAACGGCCGTAGGAGGTCATATCCCTGTGCTTCCATAACACCGGTAGTACATTCAACGCCCGCTTCTTTGAGGATAAGTAATCCATCCGAAGCCAGTGGATTGGGATCTTTACACGCAATGAACAATTTTAGAATTCCTAAATCGCGTATGAGCGTTGCACACGATGGAGTTCGTCCGGCATGCGCACAAGGTTCCAACGTTACCGCCATTGTAATCATAAAAAAGCAGCCATTATGGTGTTCACGCAGATAATTATGGATATAAGTAGAGTCATCACAATCACACAGCGCTGTATCACCGCTTAAAACTCTATAGGCATCACGTAAGGCATAGACTTCGGCATGCGGTCCACCTGCTTGTTTATGTGCACCAATAGAGAGTATCTCTCCGGATGCACCAATACATACAGCACCTACAGCAGGATTAGGAAAGGTTAAGAGTTGATAATCCCACGCTGCATTTAGCGCGAGATGCATAGGAGAGAGTTTAGAAGCGGTGTTCATTACCACTCAAAATAGGTCTTAGCCTTATTTATTGAGCGAAAAGGGATATTTTTTTCTCCATCTTCTTTTGTTCTAATAGTAATATTATCGCTGTTAGCTGCGATCAATTCACCCTCGATTTTTTCTTTTTCAATTGTAGTGACAGATACCTTTTCACCAATTGACTGAATAAAATGATCAACCGTTTTAAGACGACGCTCAATACCTGGAGAACTCACTTCAAGGCGATAATCACCGCTTATCGGAGCAGTAATATCCAAAAGAGGAGAAATCAGGTGGGAAAGATTGGCACATTGATCCAAACTCACACCGCCCGGTGCCGTTACGCTTACGCGATAGATAGTGTTTTCATTTTCATTAACGATGGCCGTATCATACAGAGACAATCCGACCGATTCAACCATTTTTTTGATATCACTCTCAAGACTCATCTTTCTTCTCCTTGGCGATTTTGGCAAAAAGTGCCTCAATATTCTGACTTCGCTTTAAAGTATCATCGAATACAAACGTCAATGTAGGAGAGCGAAACCACCCTTGATCACGTAAACAATACTCTTCGATTATTGGTCGTGCTTTTTCGAGCATACGGATAAAAGTAGCCTGTTCTTGTGGAGTATACGAATGGGGATCAAGATAGATTTTAGCATCACTGCGACCTTTTGAACATTTCACATCAATAACATCGACTTCACGTAGACGTGCATCTGAGAGCTGTGAGAGCGCTTCAGGGATCAATTCTTTGAGAATTGATTCCGTCCGTTTTACTTTTATTTGTCCTGGAGTCACAGAGTTACTTTTTTCTCTATTTTCTTGAAGGTTTCGATAACGTCGCCAACTTTAACGTCTGTGTATCCGGTTAGAACAACACCACAATCAAACCCTTTACCAACCTCTTTGACATCGTCTTTGAAACGTCGTAGTGATGTCAAATCACCCTCATGAATAACAACACCTTCGCGAATAACACGAACCATCCCACCACGAACCAATTTACCATCAACAACCACACATCCGGCGATCGTTCCAGCACCTTTTGGCATTGGGAAGGTATCACGAACTTCTGCTTGACCCGTATTTTCTTCACGGAACTGCGGTGCCATCATACCGGTCAACATAAGCTTGATGTCATCAATAAGCTCATAAATGATTGAGTAGGTTTTAATATCAACACCCATTTGCTTGGCCGCTGCTTTTACATTCCCAGTAGGACGTACATTAAAGCCCAACAATGCACAATTTTCGCTGTTGTTAACCAAGGCAACATCATTTTCGGTAATTCCACCGACACCGCTAGAAATAACTTCTACTTTAACTTCTTCATTACGAAGTTCTGCAAGAGCAGATTTAATCGCTTCAAGTGAACCGTGAACGTCTGTCTTAAGAACAACTTTCAGTGCTTTAACACGTCCTTCAACAACCAATGACGTCAACTCATCAAATGTTGTCTTCGTGCTCAATGAAAGCTCGCGATGACGGTCATACTCATAACGTTTTTGGGCATATTCTTTGGCCTCTCTGTCACTCTCCATCGCCATCATGATTTCGCCTGATGGAGGAACTTCATTCAAACCGACAACAACTGCCGTTTGACTTGGTCCAATTTCCTGAAGCTGCGCTTTTCGGTCATTAATAAGAGCACGTACACGTCCATACGAACCGCCACAGACAATATTGTCTCCGACTTTAAGCGTACCGTTTTGTACAATTACCGTTGCAACTGGTCCACGCCCTTTTTCAAGGGTACTTTCAACGACCACTGCTTTGGCCATTGCTGTTGCATCCGCTTTGAGTTCCATGATTTCTGCTTGCAATAAAATAGCTTCTAATAATTCATCAAGCCCTGTCATTGCTTTTGCCGATACACCGACAAACTCAACATCTCCGCCCCATTCGATAGGGTTAAGACCAAGTTCAGCCATTTGTCCCTTGACCATGTCAGGATTAGCACCCGGCTTGTCCATTTTATTGATAGCAACAATAACCGGGACTTTTGAATCTTTTGCATGCTGTACGGCTTCTCGCGTTTGTGGCTTTACACCATCATCTGCAGCGACAACTATAATAATAATGTCCGTTAATTGTGCACCGCGAGCACGCATTGCACTAAACGCTTCGTGACCAGGAGTATCCAAGAAAGTAATCAATTTACCCTTTTGCTCAACAGAATACGCACCGATATGCTGCGTGATTCCGCCTGCTTCTCCGTTAGCGACTTTAGCATTACGGATTGCATCAAGCAGGGATGTTTTACCATGGTCAACGTGTCCCATAATGGTAATAACTGGAGGACGCTCTTCCAAGTTTTTGGAATCAACCAGTGACTCATCATACGCTTCTTCTAAATTGAAAGCATCTTTTGGATCAATCGTCGTTACTTCAACACCAAATTCACTGGCCAAAATTTCGATTTCATCTTTGCCCAAGAAATCATTTTTTGTAACCATCATTCCAAGATCAAAAAGAACTTTAATGACATTAGAAATACTTTGACCCACTTTTTCCGCAAACTCATAGACACGTACATCTTCTGGGATTTCTACGTGAGTAATAACTTCATCTTCTTTAGCATCTTTTGCGTATTTTTTACGTGTTTCTCTCGAAACTTTACGAGGCTTGCCTTTGTTGGCACCTTGCTTCTTCCCGGCATTACGTCCAGGTGGTTTTTTCTCTCTAGGCTTTTGCTCTTCTTCGGGTGGAAGATTTTGTCCTAAATCATTTAAGTCCATCAAAACAATTTGATTTTCTTCATAGTCCATAGATACATTAGAGATATCTCCACCAAAAATATCAAGTCTTACTCCCTGATCTTTTCGCTGAGAAGGAGAAGTACTGTGAAGTTTTTTCCCTTTTTTGGCTTCTAATTCACGCTGTACTTCTGCGCTTACTTTTCCATATTGAGAGATATTAACATTCTCATATTTTGGTATAACCACTGCTTGTTCAACAGGACGCACTTTTTTAACAATCTTCAAGCCAGAGCGTTTTGGCACATCGACTTCAGATACTTCTACAGCTGATTGTTCTTGAGGCACATTCGCAGCTTGAGGGGCAGATATAGGTTCAACTTCTACCGCTGCAACAGGTGCTTTTGTTTCTGCTTGAACTTCTACGTTAGACACTACAACTTCTTCTTGAGTAACTGCTTTTGGCACATGGCTTTCGACAGCTGCTCCGCTCATGATGTAGTTCATGATTTTTTCAGCCTCTTCCATTGATACGGTACTTGAAGCTGTTTTTAGATTCAACCCCATTGCTGTTGCTTTATCAACAACCTCTTTAGAATTGATACCAAGTTCTTTGGCAATTTCATGAACTCTTACTTTATCCATCATTAACGACTATCTCCTTTAACCGATTCATAAGCATATCAAGTGCGTTGCTTTTGCACTGTCGGGCGAGAAGCCCTGGAGTTTTTTTATGCTCAACACAAGCTGAACATAGATAAAAACTTCGCCCAATCCCACTATAGGACTCCAAAATCCCCTGCCGACATTGAAGCCGAATAAGGGATGATTGGTTAGAGCGTTCGCGACATACCACACACATACGCGTTGGTTGATTTACAATTTGCGCCATTATATCCAATACTTTCTTTACTTACCGTTCAATAACCAGTCCATCATTGTCAAAGCCAAGAACTTTTACTTCAAAATCGGGGAATGCCTCTCTAAATTTATCCGCCATCCCTAACGCATCTTCATCATACACCATATTAAAGAAGGTGGATCCACTTCCTGAAAGAGTACTCATTAGCGCACCGTTATCATACGCCATTTTTTGTACCTCGAAAAGTTCTGGTAACATTTTCATTCGTATTCTTTGATGAAATCGGTCCTGAGTTGCAAGACGCAGCATTTCCCAATCTTCGTTAAAAAATGCCCCGACCGTTACTGCCGTATGCGATAGATTGAAAACAGCGCTCTCTTTACTGTACGATCGCGGAAGTGTCGTGCGTGATTTAGCCGTTGAGATTGGTTTATTCGGGATAACAACCACTGCTCTTAAATAATCAGGCATATGTTTTTGCTGTGAAAAAACTTTTTGCTTTTCAACCATTGCACAGTTGAACCCACCCATTACCGCAGGGGTGATGTTATCAGGATGAGACTCATAAATCAACGCATGATTCAAAATACGGCGTTTAGATACTTTTACCGCTGCCGCTTCGTGAGCACAACTAATGGCACTTACAATAACCGCTGATGAACTCCCAAGTCCACGGGACATAGGAATTTGATTGTAAAAGGTAAATTTAAAGTTTTGACGCTTTTGCGTGAGTCGTCGATAATGCTCGTTGAAAATACTCACAAAGAGGTTATTGCCTTTAAGACGGGGATTGTTTTCTCCCTCACCTTTGATTGCCACCGTGAAAAAACGGGACGGAACCAACTCAACACGATTACGTAAATCGACGGCCAATCCTAATGAATCAAATCCAGGTCCTAAATTTGCACTGGTTGCGGGTACACTTATAAACACTCTATTTCCTTATCCAACCGCTTCAATTCCATAATATGGGGCACTGTCAGTATTAAAATTCTTTACATCTATTGTTTGCGGAAGCTCAAACCCTTTGAGAATCGGATTTTCTAACGGCTCCACGTCAATCGTATTACTATTTTTAACAAAATAGAGCTTTCCTACTGCTTTTATAGGGTGGTTTTCGTTAAAAAAGAACCCATCCACCGCTAATAAAGGGATATTTCGTACAATACTCAAAGTCTTTAAAAAAAGATACGCCACTTTAATCCCCATAAAACTGCCAGGGCCATTCGCGTAAATCAAACGTTTGAAACGATAGCGATTCAACATATCTGCAAAAATCAAGGGCAATACATCCGAACCCAATCCATCATGTTTAATGGATTCGACCAGTGCTCCCTGTTCATCATATATTCCAACATATACAGGACTTCCAAGCGCAATTATAAGCGCATCATGCATACGCTTTGACCAATTCTTCCGATTCTGCTGTAATGAGCTCAACGATCTCGTAGTTAGCAGGATCTTTTAAAAGTTCAAGGGTTAGCTTATGATTTAAATCATGACTGCCGGCAAAAGCTTCATAATTTCCGATAAAGTTCATCCCAATGAGTGACATATCTCCAATCGCATCGAGAATTTTGTGGCGTACAAACTCATCTGTAAAACGCAGACCTTCCGGGTTAAGTACTTTTTTATCATCCAAGACAACCGCATTTTCCAAACTTCCACCCAAAGCAAGTCCTTTGGAGCGAAGATATTGAACCTCATGTACAAATCCAAAGGTACGCGCTCTAGCAATCTCTTTTTTGTAATTTTCTTTGGTAAATTTCAACACATAGCTTTGTTTATCGATCGCAGGATG
The DNA here is from genome assembly GCA_030694265.1 of Sulfuricurvum sp. GTDB lineage: Bacteria > Campylobacterota > Campylobacteria > Campylobacterales > Sulfurimonadaceae > Sulfuricurvum. Next base: position 98,202 of record JAUXYP010000006.1, on the reverse strand, counting down.
TGAAAATTTAATCGTAAAATCGTAGCTAAGATCATTTGAGGGAGAAAGCTTGACATACTTGTCCCCCTCTTTAACTGTTACCTCTTTTTTAATGCGCATAATTTTTTTAGGGCTATCAAGTTCCAGTATCCCCGCTTCATCCAAAAGCATGCAAAAACTCATGGATGAACCATCCATTACAGGTACCTCATCCGCGTTTACCACCACACGAATATTATCAATACCATAGGCATAAATAGCAGAGAGCATATGCTCAATCGTAGAAATGGAGACGCCATCCTTGCCGATTACCGTCGCCATCTTTGTATCCACGACGCTTGCAGGTGTCAAAGGGATCGAAACCCCGGCATCACTGCGAAAAAAAACGATACCGCTGTTGCTTTCCATAGGTTCTAGCCGCAAATGCACAGGTACCCCTTTGTGCAAGCCAATACCAACCAGTTCCACACTTTTGGCGATGGTTGTCTGTTTTTTCATACTATTTCCTTCAACGGGACATTCATTGTGATTATAGCCACATTCTCACTGCTGATTAATAAACACTTTAGCCGAATCAATAACATTGGTAATATTATCAGCAATCCATTTTTTATCCATCCACTCTTCTGGACGAACTTCAATTCCCTGAACCAAAATACCAAAATGAAGATGATCACCCATCGCGTAGCCGCTCAGCCCCGTTCTGGCAATCTCTTGTTCGGACACTATATGATCTTTTTCTTGAACATGCAATTCTGAACAGTGTCCATAAAGGGTATAAAGGCCAAATCCATGGTCGATGATCGGCAGATTTCCATAAATACCGTTGCTTTTAGCAAAAACAACACTTCCATTATTGGTGCTTTTAATCGCATCCATGTGAACGCTCGCCAAATCCAATCCCATATGATAGGCTTGACTCACATTCTCTTGACCTTTGTAGCTGTAAATGCGGTGATCGCCGAAATCAGCTACTTTTTGTCCATTTACTAATGGATAAAACGGAACAGGGCTGAAGTCACTTACCATTGCATTGGATACTTTGGAAGTAATCTGGTGAATGATTTTTTCGTTATCAGCACGTACTTTTTCGTTGATAATGCGGAACTGCTCAAGACGGTCATCCACTCCGATTGTCTGCTGATACACATTGGCAAGTTCTGCGATTTTACCATCCAAAAATGCATCACTGAGTTCAATGTTGGACACTTTATACGCGTGATCTTTTAGTCGTACGGGAACGGAACTTCTCGTTTCATTTCCTGCTTTATCACGTGCTACAACCGTTGCACTGAAACTTGGAGCTTGTACTGGCCATGCTAGTAATGAAGCATAATAACCTGGTTTGTAAAAAGGCTGCGCTATGAATGTTTTTCCAAAATTGGTTTGAATTTTAAGACTTTCCAAATGAGGATCACTCGCTTTAAAAATAACGATAGCAGATCCTCCCTTTTGAATCTTGTATGAACTGGTTATGACCGAAAGGACAGGACGACGTTGATCAATAACCAACGTTATCTCTTCTTTAAACGTATTCCCCATAAAGAGTCCCCATAAGCTGTTGTCTGTCGCTTCAATCTTCAATACCACGGATTGAGCTTCAACACTCCGATGACCTTTAGGCGGGAGTACGTCAAAAACTCTTTTTTTCTCTTTGCTCATGGTCGAATCATCCACAACAATCCAGTCATCATGATCAGTTGATAGAGTAGCTTTAAACGATTTCAATCCACTTTCATCTTCAACACTGACATGAATCGGTTCTTGAAAATTCCAATATCCATCATGAGAAACGGTTACAGTCGGATCATTGCGTTCGAACATTGGTGAAAATGCCATAAAGCCTATGGCCCCTACCGCTGCTAATCCAAAAGCCCAACCTATCATTCCTGAACCACTATTTCGTCTTCTCATTACATCTCCTCTTTAATATAACTTATAATTTCTTCTCTTATTTGTTCTAACGGCTTATCCGTCACTTTTGCACCTGCACGATCATGATGACCGCCACCTTGATATCTTTGCATAATCTCAGAAGCGTTAATGGCTCCATCACTCCGGAGTGAGAGGCTTATCCCTCCTCGTTTGCGCACCGCCAACAATAAGGCCACATTAACAATTTTCAGAGTAATCGCTTCATCCAAAACTGTTTTACAATCCCCTAATGAAGCCCCCGTTAAAGCAAGAAGCTCCTGATCCACTTCAAACAGCGCTAATTGACCATCCAAAACAAGCTTCATCCGCTTCAGCATTTCGCCCTGAAGCCTCAAAGAAGCCAATGTTTTACTGTTATACAAACCATTAACGCATTGTTCATGATCAGCACCTAACTCAAGCAGCCGATGCGCCATGCTAAAAATATTTAGGGCACATCTAGGATCACGGAAACATTTAGTGTCGTCCATCAATCCGGCATAAAGCGCATTCGCCATTTTAGCATTGATTTTTATATCCTGGCTTCTAAACCATTCGTACACTACTTGCGTAGTACTCATAGCAGAGGTATCAATGCAGTTAAGAGTACCATATTGATCATTACTAATATGATGATCAAAGTTTATAAGTTCACCATTGTAGTCCACTCCCAATCTCCCAAAACTGCCACAATCAAAACTAATCGCCAAATCAGCATCCAACGGAAAACGGTTGCTTATCTTCTGTGTCCAAGGTATAAATGTCAGGTGAGCTGCAATATTGGGTGAAGAACAATAAAAAGTTATTTTCTTTTGCGTGCGTAAGAGATAAGAGTAAAAAGCAGAAGCTGAGCCCAGAGAGTCGGCATCAGGATCTTGATGTGCGATAAGGACAATGTGATTTGCTTCCTCTATCAAGGATAATGGCATCGCATACTCTTATTTTTTAGGATAATTCAAGAACGCGATTTTAGCATATTTTGACACTTATAAAGCATGATATGTTATCAATCCATCTTTGTCTACCATTATTTTTGGGCGATATAGATAGAGAAAATAGTATCACAAAAATATCACATAATTTTACGCAATTTTTACAAACAAAAGTTAAACTATCTATGCAACAGAAATTTTCTTTGCTATGGCCTTATCATACAACACCGTCGAAACATAATTCTCCTAAATTTTGTTTTGTCATATTTGGATTGTTCCCCTGCAAGACCAATACTAATTTCATACTCGGCGGTGCTGTATGCTAATCCATTTTGTATTAACACTAGCAATAAAATTTGGAGTATAGTTGAATAAATCTTTTGAGCATATGCTTACCAACGAGGAACTCACAGTAAATCTTAATAAAAATTTGGATGGGTCGGAAGAAGTACTTTCAGATAAGCTTAAACAAGAAGAAACTTTACGTGAGCAAGCGATGATTTTTGATTCGATTCAGGATTCTATCATGCTGCATGATTTAGAAGGAAGATTTCTCTATCTAAATGAAACTGCTTGGAGAACACGAGGCTATACCCATGAAGAGATGATGGGAATGACGATTAAACAGATTATTGCTCCTGAATGTGAAAATGGTGATCCTCGCAGACTTAAAGAAGCATCTGAGAAGATGAAAAAAAATGGATATGTGACGATTCGGGTGAAGCATATGTGTAAAAATGGAGATCGTATGGATGTTGAAGTTTATGCAAAGCTCATAACGTACCATGGACAGCCTTGTATTTTGAAATCTATTCGAGACATTACACAACAATTGCAAGCACACATGGAGATTAAAAAGCTTTCCATAGTAGTGGAACAGATTGATGATTCGGTTATGCTAACGGACAAAGTAGGTATGATAACCTATGTAAATCAGGCATTTTGTTATCATGTTGGCTATTCTCGGGAAGAACTGTTGGGAAATACTCCAAAATTATTTAAATCCCATCAGCATAATAGAAATTTTTATAAGAACTTATGGACAACAATTCTAGAAGGCAATGTTTATAGGGCTACATTGATTAATAAAAAGAAAGATGGGGATCTGTTTTATGAAGATAAAACGATTACACCTCTAAAAGATGATAAAGGGGAGATAGTCGGATTTGTATCAACCGGTAAAGATGTGACGCGAGAAATGCTTATGCGTCAGGAAGTTGATCGTATCGCAATGATTGATCAACTGACCGGAATCTATAATCGGCATAAATTTGAGCAACTGTTAATTTTGGAAATGGAGCGCTCACGACGATTTTCAGAACCGCTTTCTTTAATTATCATAGATATAGACCATTTTAAACTGGTTAATGATACCTACGGGCATAATACTGGAGATGTGGTATTAAAGTACTTGGTTGAAATCGTACAGAAAAATATTCGTAAAATCGATATTTTTGCCCGCTGGGGGGGAGAAGAATTTCTCGTATTAAGCCCAAATACTGATTTGAAAAATATTGCAGTATTGGCAGAAAAATTACGTTTAGCGGTAGCTGAAGCTGAATGTCCTGAAGTCTCTCATATAACTATCAGTCAAGGCATCAGTACATTGGAAGAAAAGGATACTTTTTCTGGATTGTTTAAGCGAGCGGATATGGGACTATATCATGCTAAAGAACATGGACGCAATCAAGTTGGTGTTATCAAAAATTTCGCAAAATGACTTTGAATAGTTATTCATATAAATAAGTTTTTATAATATATTTACACTTCTCCTACTCGTATTCCATGCCGACCTAAATCAAAGTGTCTAGTATTTTTGGGTCATTCCATAGCGTCTTTATGCCGAAATTATTAATAGGTCTTTTGAAAACTTGTGAAGAGATAATCATCTGAAGCAACCGATGCATGACAGGCAATACACTCTGCGGCACCTTTTGCATACGGTACATACTCATCCCCTTTTTTAACGTATCGTGCGTACCCCCAGTGGTCGCCGTTTTGATTATAGTGTTTTGAGTCTTTTAGCATATATTCGACGCGTTGAATTTGATCCGCTTCAAGTGCATCTGGGAATGTTGTCATCGGTTTAATACTCCAGGCAACTTTAACAATCTTGCTTCCCTCAGGAAGCGGCTGTTTTTTTGCCATAAGTGCTTCTATCGCAATTGGGTTTGCCATAATATAGCGCAACTCTTTTTTGTCAGAACGATAATGTGTAGCAACAACCTTATAATCCTGATACCCTTCTACCTCACGAAAAGACAATCCATTGTCCGGCATTTTAATATCCGCAAGTGACGCGCCAATAAGTGCGGATGAGAAAATAAAAGCCGTTGAAAATAGAATAGAACGTGTAAGCATAAGAGCCCTTTCTTTTATAAAAAGATTTTACCGATAATACAATATCACATACAATAAAGAATCCGGTATTGCACGAGCCAAGAAGAGCGCTGCGGAGATTTACTCCGTAGCGCCTTGCAATACTTCTTCAAAGTCCTTTTGTGCTTGTAATAGTGCCGCTTTTCCCTCTGGGTCTGTGACGTGCGCACTGCTCATCCAATTATAAACACCGGGGAAGCCCATAACGATTTCATTGCTGTCTTTTTTCTTATAAACCATAAGCGTACATGGGGCAAATACTGCTGCTTCAGGACGTGTTTTGGCTACTGTGTAAATCACTTTGAGTTTACAAATTGAGTACGTATCGTAAAAATCAAACGAACTTGGGGTTACACCCTCATTGAGAATAAAGTTATAGTCAGTGAAGTTTGAGAGTACAAACCCTGCTGGCTTCAACCCCTCTTCTATCGTCATTTCCATACTCTCTTTATCAGCAGCCCAACTTGAAGCATCACTAGGGCGTACATAACGCGTTAGCAATGCACCCTGAGCTGGCAAAGAAGTTTCACTCATAGTGATTTTTGCCCCTGGAAGCACTTTTTTAAGTGTTGCAAGAACTTCTTTTTCAATAAGTGCAAATTCAGGCGCATCAAATCCGGCAATTTTTTTCATAGCTTCAGCCGTCAATACAGATACGTAAAAGGTATTATCGCTGTTACGCTGGTAAATACCAAAACCCATTGGAATAAAAATACCTGCGTCAGGATGAGCTGTGACCAATGCCCCTGATAAACCTTTATGAAAAGCCGTCAATAGATTAAATTGCGTAAAATCACTTTTTCCAAACTGTTTTACAAATGGACCATTCATTTCGGTGTTAGCCGAAATTACAAAACCATTGGTTTCGAGTTCTTTTTCAATTACTTTTGCATTGATCTTTCCGTCTGCATTGGGTACACTGAAGATACGTAAATCACCTGCCCCCTGTAATGAGACCATTCCTAAAATCAGCCATGCCAATAGTACATTTTTTTTCATTTTCATTCCTTTTTAAACTTAATATTAGTGTACAGGTATGTACGCATAGCCTTCGTTTTGCTTTTCGATTAATCCAATGGTTGAATTAGCAACCGGAGTAACAAAAGGATAAATATCCTTTTCTGTTAAATCGTTTTTTTTCATTCCTACCGCGCAAATCAAAAACTCAACATGATAATCCCGACTTAAACTTTGAAGTCGCTTTTCCAGTACTTCACGCGTTTCAAGTAAGAGAGTCTCATTTTTATATTTGGTCGAACCCGGATCTTTTAGAAAAAACTTATAGGCATCGCCATGTATAACCACTGCTACATTCAGTTCTTCCATCTTATTTTCGAAATATGTTTTCTGTGCAGGGATACCACTCAAAATTATTTTTTCAAATGTTTTTAAATCACCGGTCGTTAAATTAAAAACAACTTTATGAACGATTTCTTCTGCACTTAATAATACAGATAAACTCAAGATTAATAACCATTTTTTCATACTATTTCCTTTTAAGGTCTAATGTACGTCGAGCCGGACTTGATGCGTTCGATCAACTCGACAATTCCGGCTGTTACAATTTCACTTCCCTCAATTAGCTCTGAGGATTGTATTTTTTTCGTTTCCATTGTATTTCCACACGCAATAAATTTAACATCATATTGCATGAGCGCTCTAACACGAACTGAAATATCTTTTTCACTTTTTAAAAGCATTCTAATACCATGATAGTAGGCAACAATCTCCATTTCTACATTCTCGGGACCGTAAAATTTCAATACATTATTTGCGGAACTCAAAACATGGTTTATGGATTCATCGTCACCTGCAGTGACAGAAAAAACAATCTTACGCGGAGTGTCTATAGACGGTTTTGGCTCTGCGAATTGGGTTTCAGCATAAGATGTGAGATACATAAAAACGATTATGAAAAAAAATTTGATCATTCCCACTCCAACATACGGTACGCGGCATCAACATTTCCGCGATGTAACGTGTCATACATTTTGAGATCTTGATAGGAAGGCATCTGAACTTTGTGGATTGTTTCATCAATACCCACTCCCGCAGCGATAGCAGCCCGAACTTGCGTACGCATATCTGTCAGATAATGATAGGTCATATCCGCTGCTTTATTATCGGTTCGAAATCCATGCCCTCCGATAATGGTCATTGCATTCAATGTTTTCAAATCATCCAATGCATCAATCCAACCATTTATATCTCCATCTCTCAACGAAGGGACCCGATCATTAAAAACCAAATCACCCGCGAAAAGGGTTTTTGATTTGGGTAAAAATACGACTAGATCTTTATCACTATGGGCTTTTCTTGCCATTAGATGCAGTTGCAGTTCTTGCTCTCCGATTTTCAAAGTTCTATCGGAGCTGATTGTTTCGGCAGGAAGGGTTGGAATCGTCATGGCGTAAGCTTCTGGAGAGATATGGGTTTGGATTCGGGAAGGAGAATCAATGCTAGCATTATGAATAAAGTCATCCGAACCCAAAACCATAACTCCCTTTTGAGCGAAAAATCCGTTGCCCAACCAATGATCATCGTGAACATGGGTATTAATCACCAATTCAACAGGCAATGGTTTGATTTTTTGCATCGCTTTGTATGCCGCATCGGCATACAGGTACGAAGAGCCGCTGTCAATCACAACGTAACTTTTTTTTGTATCAATATAACAGGTGTTAACCATATTGCCGTTATTATTCTTATCCATCGCCGCAGGTTCCCCAAAAAAACAGGTCACCTCTGGGGTGACGCGCTTTGGGGTGAGCGCGAACTCATACGCATTCAACGTTGAGAAAGAAATAAGTAATGGCAATATCCAACGCATGTTTAATCCTTTAGAAAAGGTAGTTAATTTCGAAACGGTATTCGTTGTACGAGTTATTATCGATACTAGATTGAACGGTTGCACTGGTGTATGCAGGCTCAGCATCGATCGTTGCAAAACGGAATTTAAACTCTGTATTTGGAAGCGCCTTAAATGTTTGCCATGCATCAACATGGAAAATAGTACGATCTGTAAAAGTTGATTTCCATGCTTTAGCATCATCAAAATTCATATTTTCATAATCAGCTGCTACTTTCAATCCTGAAACAACACCCGCTTTATCAAAATCATATACTGCTTTTACTGCCCAATTTTTAGTGTTTGCAATCCAATCTACTTGCGCCATTGAACGAGTATATCCGCCAGTCGGGAATCCGCGCCATGGAGCGATAATATCGGCATCATCAGAGACTTTAGAATACCCTGCTGAAAGTTCTAAAGGCCCGTTAGCTGCTACCAAACGAGCCATTATGATACTACCATCAGCACTGTTTGGATTTGTATAACCAAAAGGAAGACCAGTATAGGTCGTATTACCTTTAAATACACCGCTCAATGAAGCTCCACCAATTGCACCTGCACCATCATCCATTTGATGTAAATATCGCACACCAGGAGTCAATGTCCATGCGTCATTTAATTTGATTTTATAGTTGGCTTCCGCAATAGCAGTATTGACAAATCCGCTGACACCTACATACTCCCCATTCAATTTTAAATTTGGAATAGAGGTATTTTGAGCTGTAACTAATATCATCTCAGGATTAACATCTTCTCCTGCTGCACTAATAAGATCAGGAGTCAATCCTTTATGTGCACCTGAATCATCATTTTCATTGTATTTCTCAAATGCAATAATACTGTGAAAGGTTTGATGATCACGAAGTTTTTGAGACATGATATAACCAGCACGAAGTTTCGTATTGGCAATATCGCTGTTTTCAACAACTACTGCTTCAAACGTATTTGGAACCATTTTAGTATCGTTCGTAGCCAGCATCATACTGTCAATCCCTTGACGGCCCACTTTTACATCCGTTTTACCTGCTTTGTATTCTAAAAATGCCTCAGCAAACACTCCGATATTAGCTTCTGTTCCATCAACACGCGTACGATAGGTATCTTTACCTGCTTTACCAAAGTTGGTTGTACTGCCTGGAATCGTATTGTCATCTAAAACTTGCGTTGTTCCATAAAAGCCTACTGTCGCACCAAAACCATTATAGAAACCTGTTTTTGCTACTAAACTACCGCCCAAACCCCACATGTCATTATCTTGAACAGCAGAACTTTCATTTTCCCACTCCCATAAAAATGCATTAGAACGTAGGCGACCATACAGCTCAGCCTCAGTAAACATTTCTGCCAAAGAATTCACATTTCCTGGAACTTTTGTGTATTCAACTTGATAATTACCTTTTACGTTACGATCTCCACTTTTAAGCGCGTGCGCTGACGTTGCGAACATACATGCAGCTGCTGCCGCAATACTAAGATTTACTAATTTCATATAATCTCCTCAGATAAATTTAAAACTGCTTAGCAGCTTTTTGAGCCCTTGCGAGGGCACCCACAATCGTAATCCATAATGTTAACATTGCTATTACCGCTTATATCGACCTTTTTTTGTTTTCTAATATAACCAGCAGTTATATCATAAACAGGACGAGTCAATTGATCATTTAAGTTAGTCCCTGCATTTTGCAAGTTTCCGCCCCATGAGGAAACTTTATAAACCTTACGGTCATCTAATGGTTTGCCTTTTACCATGATATTTGTGATACGTTTCCCACTTGGAGCACCGATTTTAATATCATAGGTTACACCGCCAAGACGACTCATATCGCCCCCTTGTTGGTATAACGGGTTCGCATTGAAAACGTTGTCCGCGATGTCCTCTAGAACATTTCGGATCTGCAATCCACCCATCTCAAACGTATAAACATTTGGATACGTAATCGCCGTCATGTCATAGACATTATCCATCGTGATCTGCTCGCCGCCTAGAACCGTAGTTCCCCAACGGTATCCCGGAGTAAACGAGATGTCAGAGTCCATTGCATCCATAATCGAGTCATTAATCAACTCATCAAAAGGTGAGTGAAACGTGTCGCGTTTGTACAAGATGTTTTTTGTCACACCCAGAACTTCTCCAAACTCTTTTTCATGCGGAGCATAGAGAGAATTGACTAAGGCAACCCCCTCCGGATCAGCAGGGATAAGATTGGCAGCCACCGGGATGAGTTTGTACTCGTACCCTTTGACTTTGTGGTTTTGGATATCAATATCCAGACGTCCGACGTATTTACCGTGGCTTCCTGCGATGATGATAACTGTACCATTAATCACCGTAGGACGCGGTGATGGATCATGTGTATGGCCGCTGAGGATAAAATCTATCCCCTTGACCTGACGCGCGACCTCTTGGTCAACACTAAAGCCGTCATGTGACAGTAAAACCACACAATCTACTTTCTCTTCTTTGCGCAATTTATCCACATACGTTTGGAGCGTATCAAGACGTAATCCAAAACTCCACCCTTGGGTAAACTCTTTTGGATTTGCAGTTGAGGTAAATGGAAACGATTGACCGATAATCCCGATCTTCGCACCGCCTCGTTCCATAATCGTGTACGGTTCAAAAATCAATTCTTCATAATCATCGGCAAAGGAATCATCACCGACAATGTTTTGTGAAATAAACTTTCCTTTGAGCATTTCGATGAGTTCACGTACTCGTTTTTTACCATAGGTAAACTCCCAGTGACCGACCATCACGTCTACACCCAAATAGTTTTGCGCTTTGACAATCGCTTCACCTTGAGTTTTGAGCGCAAGACCTGTCCCCTGCCATGTATCTCCTGAATCTAGAAGCAATACATTGTCAGCACCACGCTCTGACTTGACATGATTAATGAGGGTTTTCATGTGGGCGATCCCACCCATCTTTCCAAACTTGTGCGCCAAGGTGTCAAAATTCATAAACGTGTCGAAATAGGCATCAAGGGTTTTGCCCTTCATTCCATAGTGCTTTAAAAACGACTCACCACACAAGAAACCTGGGGTTCCTGTAAGGTTTGGAGCCGAAATAAGTGTTGAAGGTTCCCGCCAATACATAGGCTTGATATGGGCATGCATATCACAGATGTGCAGGAGCGTCACTTTACCTTTTGCGTTAAATCCGTAAATATCTTTTAGTCCTACTTGATCAAGACGCTTAGGTGTAGCAGACGCCAAAGTTGGCAATCCGATTCCTAATGCTGCGGCAATGTGGAAAAAGTCTCTTCGTGATACATCCATTGTCTTTTCCTTAACGCTTCAGACCAGGGATCTGGATTGTGTTGCCTTTTCCAAGGTTCGTAACGTATACTTCAAGGGCAACCATCTCTTTTGAACCCAATGGCAACTCAGCCAATAGCGCATTTTTCATACACTGCTGCATACGTTTGTCAAATGAGACCATCGCGCTTTGCGTCATACGGTAAGCATGCCATGTTGATGCAGATGCTGTTGCTTTGGAGCCCAAATCAGGAAGTTCCTGCATACGCAAGCGAGACCCTACGATGTCAGCACTGTGACAGCTGTTACATGAAAGACCGCGTCCGCCGCGACGTTCTTCAAATATCTTCTGTCCAAGTACGACCATCTCTTCCATTTGCTTGTTTGCTTTGACATCAATGTTCGTCTTGAGATCATTTGCCAGCGATTTGACATACGCTGTCATTTTATTCATTTCTTTGTCTTTAAGCTTAAAAACCTTTTTATCACGACTCGCCAATGCCATTTGCAGTGATTGGGATAACGTCACGACTTTACGCATTGTCTTTGGAAAAGTAAAATCATATTTAGGTGTTGCTGTCAACATACGAGGAAACCCGGCAATCATTTCTGGCAATTCTTTTACGCTAACCCCAAGCACCTTAGCATAGGCTTCTTGACCGATGAGAGAATTAAACAACTCTTCACCCTCTGCTACATCCATAGCAGCAGGATTGTTTTCCGACATTTCGGCATACATTGCTTTATCCGCAGCATTCATACTCATTGCTTCTTCGGCATTTAAGACACCGCATAAAGCAAGCGAGAATAACGCTGCACAAATAGAAAGTTTACGCATTATTTATCCTTTTGGAGTAATGGCTGCGCTTGTTTCTACGCTCTCGCCTTTGTTGTCTTTTGCAAGGACCTTTAGTGTTCCGGCAGCTGACACTTTCATGCTGATCGATAATACAGGGTTAACTGAAAGTGATTCCCATGTTACCATTTTAGTCAACACTTTGTCGTTGAACAAAAAATTGACTTCATTGATGTAATGAGCTGGTACGATTTTACCTGTATCTTTATCCTTACGCATTCCCGATTCCATAGGATGCATTGCCATGAAATCTATTTTAACGGTATCGCCGACTTTATAATCTTTTGGTTTAACTTTGATCAGTGTCTTCATCTTTAAATCCTTATTTATTTTTCTTTTTTTTATTCAATACGAAATCAACCGCATCCGCCGATGGTTACTTTTACATTTTGCTTTGCACTTAAAAAAGTTCCGTTACTCATCTCGGCAACTGCCAATACATCCTGAGTTGTTCCCAGCTTGATACGAGTTGCAAAAGTTGCTTCCCCATTAGCAGGTGTCAAATAGACGTTAGCACATCGTACATTATTATTTTTGGTTGCAAATATATGGATTGCTTTAACATAATCATTTGCACTCATTGGACTTTCCACACTTACTTTAACCGGTACAACGGCTCCGTTTTCTGCAATTTCAGGTGCAGAAAGAGACACTTTTGAAGAAGGCGTTACCGACTTCCCACCTGTAATAGCAGCAAGTGCCGATTCAACGCTCATCTCATTGGGGCCAGAAACTTTTTTAGCCTCATCTGCCGCACTTACAATACTAGGAACCAATGCAGCACACGCACTTACCGCTCCAAATCCTTTTAAAAATGATCTACGTTCCATTTTTTCTCCCTTATACTTAAATTATTTTTTAGAAACGATATACGACATCAAATCGCATACTTCACGCTCAGAAAAGAGCCCATTTGCCAAATTAACGGTCATATGTGTGTTTGGATTATCCATACGTGGATCAGCAATTTGTTGATACAAGAACTGTCCGTTTCTAACGCCACTATCCATATAAAGCGCTTTATAGTTGGTTAAGTCAGGCCCGATATTGCCATATCCTTTTGCCCCTTCTATATTATGACAAGCGACACAGTTACCCATTTGCTTCTCTTTTCCGTTTGGAAGAAGTCGTGTTAGCCCCTCAGGCGGATTCTCTTTTGCATCTTTTCCGTTTAAGTTATGGAAAATGTAATTCCCACGCGCGATCGCTGCAGTATCATCGACAATACACCCTTTTGGCATTGTATACAGCTTTGGTGCCGGAAGGGCGTCTTTTAGCAGAATTGCCGTTGCATCTGGAATCTCAACTGCTCTCGAAAGATCGGCTGCACCTAAAAAGGTGGCGATCCCAAGCATTATCATTTTTCGCATTCGCTCTCCTTGATTTATTGATCGAGAAGATTGTACATGAGTTGTGTAAAATTTATGTAAAATTATTCAGGAATAATAATTTATTATCTTTTATGAAAAATAGGAGGTAAAAATCGGTAGCAAAACGTGCTCCCTTTACCCTCTTGTGAATCGATTTTCAAATCGATATTAGCATTATCAATAATGGATTTAACAATGTTAAGTCCAATACCGAAACCGCCTTTTTCTCTGTTTTCTCGATAATAACGATCAAAAATTTGCTTACTGTCTTTTATACCGACTCCGTTGTCTTTAAAAACCATTGTGCATTGATCATTATTTGCTTCAAGTAAAATTTCAATCTTTCCTTCTTCATACGAATATTTAATCGCGTTGGAAATATTATTATCAATAATTCGCTGTAATTGTGTAGGGTTAAAGAAGAGAATGATTCCATCTGTAATGTAAGACTCAATTGTAATGTTTCGAAGCGCAGCGACTTCCTGAAAATAATCAATCCGCTCTCGTAAATAATTGCTCAGATTTATCAATTCATAATCAAAGGCGACTCGCTCATTCTTAATAAGATAATCCATATCATTGTATATCGTTGCCAATGTTTTAGTTGCGGCTTTGATTCTTTGGAGATATTTATTCGTCGAATTACTCCGATTATAAAGATCAATGTTGACATTGATAATTGAAAGGGGAGTATTAATCTCATGCATCGAATCTTTTATAAACCGATCAAGCCGTTGATTTACACGCAAAAAGCGCAGTGCAAAGCGGTCAAGAAAAAAGAGGGATAAAATGAAAATCAGAATCGAAACAATCAATAAAATAATCACAACGTCCTGATAGACACTCACATAAGATATTTTTCCTCCAACAATGAGATATTCAGCGTCAAAATATCGTCGTTCGGGTAAGGAAATAACCAAATAGGCATAATTGTCTTGAACATGGTATCCAGCTTTTTGTACGTTTAAAGGTTCCTTTATTAAGGTAAAAATAGGAGAAAAGTGTTCGTCATACAATCCCGACTGAAAAGATTGAAAGCGAGGATAGTCAAACGATTTATTTTCCATTTGATCAAAATCTTCCATCGCACTGAGAATCAGATGAGACTGCCCTTTGAGCTTAAATTGATACTCAATTTCTTTAACATGCTTCATGTACGTAACATATACATATGTCGGCACCAATAAAAGTACGGCAACGAGCATTGTATATACAAAAGCATTTTTTAGTGCGTAGCGGTTATCGTTCAATAATGTATCCTAAACCCCGCCGATTTTGGATAATTTCTATCGGAAGTTTTTTACGAAGATTATTAATCTGAACACGGATATTTGCCGGATCAACGTATTCACCCCATATTTCATCTTGAAACATCGAAACCGATACAATCTGATTTTGATGCTTGAGTAATACTCCGAGTATCTCTTTTTCTGTTTTACTCAAAGTAATATCATTTCCGCTATGGCTGAGAATAAATTTTTCGGTGTCATACACAAGTCCCTCTCCAAAATCAAGTAAATTGTCACCGTTATGATAATAATCTTTCAATGCATGCATAATCCGAAGTTGTAATTCGGTCAGATCAAAGGGCTTGCGAATATAGTCACAGCACCCCGACTTATACCCCTCTTGCAAATTATCCACATTGACCATTGACGTCAGAAAAATAGCCGGTATTTTATTTCCCTCTTTTCGCAATGTGCGTAACAGATCAAAACCGTTCATACCAGGAACATTGACATCCAGCAAGTAAAGATCAAATTGTGTTTCATACATCGCATCAAATGCCTGATCACCATTTGAAAAACCCATAACCTCAAATCCGATATCTTCTAAAAATTCAGTAATACTCACCCTCAGCATGTATTCATCTTCTAAAAGCAAAACCTTCATTGAATCTCCCCTTCTACTTTTTTAGACACTTTGTAATTGAGCATGATACCGATCAACTCTTCTTTAGAATACGCATTTAACCGTTCATGGGCTTCCTCTAAATAAAGTTCTCGGTCTTCAGGAGCCACAACATCTTTCATATACAGCAGTTCTTTATCGTACATCGTCTGAAAAACAGCATTTCCCAATGATTCTTTGGCCATCGTATCATAAAGCTGATCACGGCTTAACGGAATTAAAAAAGAGATGTCTTCTTGCTCTGAATGCGAATAATTACTAATTTGTTTCTCCGTCAATGAAAAAATAAACGCACCAATTATCTCTCCTTCTCCATTTTTCATCGGTTGATAAAAGAAATATTTTCCTTTATGTAACAATACATGAGCATCTTTTAGTGCTTGGTAGTCGATGCCATTTAACATTCTGATGTCGTTTTGTGTATATTTTGAATTTGCTAAAATGTATTTATTGCTGATTGTAGGATTTTCTTGCATAAAAACTGCCGTATTATAAAATCGTTTCTCCATTAAAATGTAAAGATCAATCCCCAAACGATCAAAATACTCTTTCGTCGGCTCAAAAAACGAAAGTACCTCTACAAAACCAAGCATATTGCCTTTATTATAAATCGGTACCGTCGCTTTAATCCCTAATTTACGTCCTACTTCGATCGCGGATCGCGGCGTGCGATGGTTTTGAAAATAAAGTAGGTCAGGACGAAAATACTCAAGCGGCATTCCGGCATAGGACCTGTCCCAGCTTCGCGTAAAAATAATATAATCAGAAGTAATTACCTGCGAACGAATTAAAACATTGGTATGTATTTTAATTGATTCCATCACTTCTGAAAGAATCTTAAAGCCTAAATCTTCATCATCATTTTCAAGCGCTCCTCCAAGTGCCGTATTTTTTCCCAAAATCAGAGCAAAACGTAATGAAGCTTCACGTTCTTTATCAAGCTGATTATCAAGGGCAAGGGCAAGCTGATCACTCAAGCGCTCAAGGGTCTGTGAGGTTACTTGCTGTCTTAAAGACCAAAAAATAACTCCTAAAAAAATCAAAATGAATATAAAAACTGCCGTAACTGTTTTTTTATTCCCCAAAAAATCTACTATTCGTTGCATCCTAATCAGCCCTTACGCTTTTTACCCATTTTATACACATACGCCAACACCTCAGCAACCGCAGCAAACAACATATCTGGGATCGGATGATCAATCTCAACTTCTTTGTAAAGTGATCGTGCAAGCGGAGGATTTTGAACGACGTGAACCCCGTTTTCCCGTGCAATTTTTTTGATCTGGATCGCAATGTTGTCAACCCCTTTGGCCACTACTACGGGGGCATTGTGTTTGGTTTCATCGTATTTGATCGCAACGGCATAGTGCGTTGGATTGGTAATGATAACATCTGCCGTAGGAACCGCTGACATCATCCGCTTTCGTGCTGCTTGCATCTGAATCTGGCGGATTTTTGCTTTGATATGCGGATCCCCTTCCATGCTTTTAAACTCATCTTTGATCTCCTGCATGGACATTTTGAGCTTATCAAAATAGTGTTTACGCGTCATAACCAAATCTAAAACCGCAAATATAAACAAAATAACCAGCATCACGGCAGCTATTATAATCGCTTTATGGGCAAACCATTCCATCTGCGCCCACAAGCCAAAAAGGGCAACGGTTGGAAGCTCTTTGATAAAAGCCCAAAAAAACATAAATCCTATTCCCATTGCGGTAAAAGATTTAAAAGTGATTTTGAGTGCTTCCAATACTTTTTGCATGCTCAGCATATTTTTTAATCCGGCGATGGGGTCGAGTTTGGAAAAATTAGGAGTAAGCGGTTTGGTCGTAAAGTTAAATCCGATTTGTGCCACTGTACCCGCAATCCCTGCTACTGCGATAATAATCGTAATCGGCAATGCCATGATAAGAAACTCTTTAAAAGTCACAAAAGCAATATCGATCAAATTGGCTTGTTCAAGGGGATGATTCATCAAAGAAAAATAGTAGCGAACCAGATTCAAAAGACGCTCGGCAATAAAGGAAAACATCATCCACAGTGCCAAAATTGCAACGACTAAAATTAAAACGCCCGAGATATCCTGACTTTTAGGAACATTTCCCTCCGCCCTAGCATCTTCGAGCTTTTTGGCGGTGGGTTCTTCTGTTTTTTCTTGATCGTCTGCCATTTACAAAATGCCCTAATCCATCTTCATGGACAGATCAATCCAATTGGCTTGATGGATCAAAGATCCCGTACTAATGGCGTCTACCCCTGTTTTAGCGTATTCTTCAATGGTTAAAAGAGAGATATTGCCACTAGCTTCCAATAAAATACTGGAATAATGTTCCCATTTATACGCCACGACTTCACGTAAATCCTCCGTGCTCATATTGTCACACATAACGATATCCGCCCCTGCAGCCATTGCCCGTTTTGCCATCTCTATTGTCTCAGCTTCAATTTCTATCTTAGCTGTAAAAGGGATTTTGGCGCGGGCTTCTTCCATGAATTTCTCTAGATTTTTAATCGTTTTGAGATGCGTATCTTTGAGCATCAGAGCATCATCCAGCCCCATTCGATGGTTTGTCGCACCACCTATACGCGTAGCGTACTTTTCAAAATTACGTAACATCGGACGGGTTTTTCGGGTATCCAAAAGCTTGGTTCCATACGGTGCGATTACATCAACGTATTGTCGGGTTAACGTAGCAATGGAACTTGCATGCAGCAGCATATTGAGCAACGTTCTCTCAATGCGTAATAAGGTATGTGAATCTCCGCTAAGCTCTAGCAGTACATCCCCTTTTACAAACTTCTCACCATCGTGCATATGCCACATAATCTCAAACTTCTCAAGGGTGGCTAAAACGTGTAAATATGCTTCTCCAGCAAGGATACCATCACTTTTAGCAATAATTTTTGCGCTTGCGCTTATAGGTGCACTCACTCTGGCATACAGATCCCCGCGCCCTACATCTTCAGCCAATACGTCACGGATAAATTTCTCCATCATAGCGCCAACATCCTATCCAATGCAATTTTTGCCCAATATCGGGTCTCTTCATCTACTTCAATCTCATTGATAGGGTTGCCATCTTCGATGGATTTGAGGGTCAAATACAAATCTTCCAGCGTTGTTTCGTTCATCGTCGGACATTCCGGTTTGGTACTTGAGAGGACATAGGTATTTTTCGCTCTCAACCGATTTACCATATTAAATTCTGTCCCAACCGCCACTTTTTGATCTTCTGGCAGCTCTGTAATGTATTTAATAAGCTGCGATGTTGATCCGACAAAATCAGCCTTGGCACAGATAGCAGGGTCACATTCCGGATGCACCGCGATCAAAATCCCGGGATATTTGTTACGGTAAAACTCAATATCATCCACCGTGAAAAGCTGATGAACCGCACAAAAACCGTTATAACAAATAATATCTGCTTCATTTGGATCCGTTTCATCCCCGATGACACATGATTTTAGTCCCATCATATTGGCAATATTTTGCCCCAGACAGCGATCGGGAACGAAGAGAATCTTTTTCCCCTCAGCAAGCGCTTTTTCGATGATAATTTTAGCATTGGAACTGGTACAGACCATCCCCCCCATTTTCCCCACTTTGGCTTTTACGTCGGCATTGGAGTTGATGTAGGTAATCGGCAAAATATTTTCTGCCTTAATTCCGTATTTTTCCAGATAAGCGATCGACTCATCGAAATAAAGGCTGTCAATCATCCGCGCCATTGCACAACACGCCACTTTTGGCATCAACACCCGTTTCTCAGGGCTTAGAATTTTGACGCTCTGCCCCATAAAACCGACACCGCAAAATACAATAAAGTCCTTGTCATCGGCCATAGTGCGTTTCGCAAGTTCCAGAGAATCACCCGTGATATCACCCATCTCAAACACTTCGTCACGCTGGTAAAAGTGGGCTACAACCGTAACACTAAGGCGTTTTTTTAAATCAATAATTTTTTGTTTTAATTCTTCTGTGTTCATTGTAAAATCATTCCTTGGCTTATCTTCTAAAATGCAATTATATCTATTTTAGTTCTCTGTTACGATAGTTGAATTATAATAGCACATCTAATCAACAAAGAAGAGTCGCTGACCATGGAATTTTTATTTAATCAAAACGTACAATTTTATCTTTTGGCATATGCCCTAGGCGGTATCCCTTTTGGGATGATCCTTGCCAAAGTCTTTGCAGGGGTTAACGTCAAAGAATCGGGTTCAGGCAGTATCGGCGCAACAAACGTATTGCGTGTGGTCAAAGAAACCAACCCCTCGTTAGCCAAAAAGCTGGGAGCCGCAACACTGGCTCTTGATGCACTTAAAGGTATTGCCGTTGTTTTGGCGGCCAAATATTTCGGTATGAGTGAGAGCGTCCAATGGCTCGTTGCGGTACTTGCTGTTATCGGGCACTGTTTCAGCCCTTATTTGTGGTTCGAGGGAGGCAAAGGAGTTGCAACGGGTATGGGGGTTATGGCTGTCATGCTTCCTATTGAAACTGCTATTGCCCTTGCCGTATGGGGAATTGCCGCGAAAACCATCCGAATATCTTCCCTCTCTTCAATGATGGGGCTATTGGCGCTGATTGTTGCTTCATTTATCATCCATCCGACAATGTTTCATGCCCCTGTGCTTTTCATTGCTTTTATACTGCTTTACAAACATATCCCTAATTTCGTCCGCCTTTTCAAAGGAGAAGAGAAACGCGTCGCATGACCATTCTCATCGAAGACCTCACCTTTGATGCCATTATTGGGATTTTAGACTCTGAGCGCATTACGCCTCAACAAGTAATCATCGACTGCATCATCGGCTATGAGTATGAACAAAATTCTTTTATCAATTACGCTGAAGTCACTTCCCATATCCAAGAAAGTGTCCAAAAAAATCAATTTTTCCTGATCGAAGAAGCGCTTCAGTCATTAGGGTTATCCCTCAAAAAACAATTTTCCTCTCTCCATACCCTCTCCCTAACGTTACGAAAACCTGACATTCTTTCCAATTGTACAGTAGGCGTCCAAGAGAATTTCATTTTTTAAAGAAAATTGAATAAAACTTTAAGATTTTCTAAAACTGTGTTATAATTTCGCCAAAATATCCGCTTTCGAGGAACGTAAATGCGCATTCTAATCATTGAAGACGAAGTCACACTTAACAAAACCCTCTCAGAGGGACTCAAAGAGTTTGGTTACCAAAGCGATGTCGTTGAGACACTAAAAGACGGCGAGTATTATCTCGATATCCGAAATTATGACCTGATTTTGATGGACTGGATGCTTCCAGATGGCAATAGCGTTGACATCATCCCTGATATCAAATCCAATACACCAAAAACAGTCGTTGTGGTTCTCTCCGCTCGTGATGATAATCAAAGTGAAATCGATGCTCTACGAGCAGGTGCTGATGATTACATCCGCAAACCGTTTGATTTTGATGTCCTTATTGCTCGTATCGAGGCACGTTTGCGTTTTGGTGGAAGTAACATCATCGAAATTGATGATTTGATCATCAACCCGGAAGAAGAGAAGATCATCTATAAAGAAAAAGAGATTGAACTCAAAGGTAAACCGTTTGAAGTTCTCACACACCTTGCACGTCATCGTGATCAAATTGTTTCTAAAGAGCAATTACTCGATGCAATTTGGGAAGAGCCTGAACTCGTAACACCAAACGTTATCGAAGTTGCTATCAATCAAATTCGTCAAAAGATGGATAAACCCCTTGGTATTACGACTATCGAAACCGTACGTCGTCGCGGATACCGTTTTTGTTTCCCTAAAGAAGTTAACTAAATTCAGTCTTCTTGCAATAAGGACGCCCTTTGTTTTCGAAAAGAAGTATAAGACGCCGTTTTTTATTCCAACTCATTGTCGCTTCGGCGGCACTTGTGGTACTTTTTTCCTCCTTCCTATACCTATTTATCAAACAATCCATTTACGATGAAAAACAAACGGAACTCATTACTAGAGCTCAAAATATTTCCACTTCTAAATCACTCACAACATTACAGCAAAGAGATGCCGATCCTTTATCCGAATTAAAAATAGATTTGATTACGCTTCAACAACATGAGGGATCTCTTGAGTTTAGCGAGATAACCAATAAAGATCAAACAACAACCTTGACACTCATTTATCCGTTTGATTTTGAGCACTCTACCTATCTCAAAGTGAGTCGTGACATCACCGCCACTAAATTACTGCTCCAAAAAATTCTTAAATCTATTTTTATCATCAATGCTTTTGGATTTATTGTTATTATTATCTATGCTATCGCCTTTTCAAAAATGCTCATTGCTCCCGTCAGCGCATTAACCAGACGTCTAGCCAACATGAATGAACACCTTCTTCGCCCCATCAAGGTTGACCAGCTGCCAGAAGAATTTGAACCTCTTGGAGAAACCCTAAACCGTTTAATGGGGCGTATCCAAAATTTTGTCAAATACCAAAAAGAGCTTTTTATCGGTACCGCTCACGAGCTCAAAACGCCCCTTGCTGTTATCAAGCTCAAAAATCAAGTTACGTTAATTAAAAAACGAAGCGCAGAAGAGTACATCGAAGCCATTCGTATCACCAATCAAAGCGTCGATGAAATGAATAAGATTGTAAGTGATATTCTCAATATTGGGCGTCAAGAAGGGGCACAGCTCGAAATGCCTACCGAAGCTGATATCATACAAATCTTGAAAAAATGGGAAGGAGATTTTGCCCTTCTTACCCACAGCGAGAACAAAATACTCAAAACCCATTTTGAGCCGGAATCCTTTACCGCTGTCTTACAAGTCACGCTTCTCAATCAAATTTTACAAAACTTTTTGCAAAATGCGATGAAGTTTACTCCCGAGGGGAAAAGCATTATCTTTCAAAGTTATCTCAATAACACTGACATCATTATCGAAGTCATTGATGAGGGATGCGGTGTCGATGAAACCGTAGATCTCTTTGCCCCGTTTAAACGTCAAGGAAATAAATCAGGTGCCGGATTAGGGCTTTTCTTGGCCAAAAGTGCCGCAGAAGCCATCGGGGCTGGAATCAGTATTACCAATCGTACCGACGGTATTGACGGAACCGTTGCGAAGCTGATACTTCCTGCTAAACTCTACTGTTTATTACCTCAACGTAAATAAAACCTCCCATTAAGGTAGATTTTGATATAAATCGCCCATTATCATATTACTATACAAGGTTTAACTATGCCACTAATCATTACGGATGAATGTATCGCATGTGATGCATGTCGTGAAGAGTGTCCAATGGACGCTATCGAAGAGGGTGATCCGATTTACATCATCGATCCGGATCGTTGTACGGAGTGTGTTGGATTGTACGATGAGCCAGCGTGTATCCCTGTGTGTCCTGTCGATTGTATTATCCCGGACAAAGAAAATGTTGAAACAACCCAAGAGCTTCTCTATAAGTTTAAACAGCTGACAGAAGAAGAAGAATAGATGGCACAATGCACCGCCATCATTGACATTGGGTCTAACTCAATGCGCATGGCGGTTGTTCAAAAAACAAGCCGTTTTGCTTTTCATATTATTCATGAAGTTAAAAGCTCAGTACGCTTAGGCGAAGCCGTTTACACCAACGGTGGGAATTTGCAACAATCAGCGATGGACCGTACCTCGAGTGCATTGGGTGAATTTTTGCTTATTGCCCGCTCCTTTAAAGCACGCAAGATTCTCTGCGTTGCTACTTCAGCCTTGCGTGATGCACCTAACGCCTCAGAGTTTATTACACGTATTCGCCAGGAACACTCTCTTAGTATCAAAGTCATTGACGGTGCGCGAGAAGCCTATTTAGGCGGTATGGCATGCGCTAACCTGCTTCCTCCTATGGATGCCATCAGCGTGGACGTAGGCGGTGGTTCCAGTGAGTTTGCACACATCTCTAATGGCAAAGTTATTCAGATGTTTTCCCTAAACATCGGTACAGTACGACTTAAAGAACTCTTTATGGATCATGGGGACATCGAGGGTGCTACGCGTTACATTGACAATGCTCTCGATGCCTTACCATTTGAATCAATACAGATACTCGTAGGAGTAGGAGGAACGTTTCGAGCACTTACCCGTTCTCTTATGAAAAAAGAGGATTACCCTCTCAAAAAACTGCATGGTTACTCAACTGCCACAGAAACCTTTAGTACCTTTTGTAATGCCATCATGGAAGCATCTCCAAAAAAGCTAAAGTCACTGAATATTAAACCCGATCGTTTTGATACTATCAAACCCGGAACACTGATTTTACAACGCATTTCAATACGTTTACAGGTGCAAAAATTGATTTGTAGTGGGGTTGGTGTTCGAGAGGGAGTTTATTTGAGCGACTTGTTACGAAATTCAGCAGATCGCTTTCCTCACAACTATAACCCATCAGTACGTTATCTATTGGACACGTATGCTACATTTAGCAACCATGGCGTTGAATGTTCTGCACTATCAAAGCGTCTTTTCGAGCTTATTCATACCCATCTGGATCTCCCAGCATCCTCTCGCACTGAACTTGTAATGGCAGCCAAACTGCTACCAATCGGATTAGGAGTACGCTATTATGCCTATCAAAAGCACAGCCACTATCTAGCACTTAATGCATTGGATTATGGATTAACCCATTCTCAAATTGCGCTTATTTCTCATTTACTGTTGTTTAAAAAAGGAAACACTTCATCAGACTTAATCCCTAAAAACAGTTATGGGTCACTTTTACCGGCTAGTAAAATAATGGATGCTCTTTATACAATTCTTTGGCTGTCTCATATTTTACTCGCACAACGCAGCTCTGCACAATCCCTGACTCTTTCTTTTTCCGATGGTCAACTAACCGTTGAGGGAAAAGACCTCTATCTCGCGCGTGAGCAGCTCAAGAACCTTCCTCTACCGCCACATCTATCGATTCAACTACGCAGCTAATCTTTATTAGAAGCGTTGTCCGATTGTAAATTCGAAGTGGGTTATTTTATCACCACTCTGTGCATTAATAGGATTGGAGAAGACTAATTGCAATGGCCCAACCGGAGAGAACCACTCTAGGGATATTCCATAACTACTGCGTGCTATTTCGGTTAAACTCTTATCCCCTATCCATCCATAATCCACAAACCCTGTTGCTCTCATACGTGCTTCAGGAACCAAGGGAACACTCATTTCAAGACTGTTTGAAAATGTTTTTGTTCCCCCATTTTTTTGTAATTCCCCAGTTGAACTCAACAAGGCAACCCCAGACGCATCGGTCAATACAGGAGAAATAGAATAGCTTTGGAAGCCACGAACCGATCCGATCCCTCCCATATAAAATCGCTCATTAATCGGAAGATATCCCGTATCCTTCACATAATTGAAACGGGCCTTGTAACGCATAATCAAATCAAAATCCGTCAGTTTTTGTAACCCTCGATAAATTCCAAAATTCGTACGGCTTTTAATAAAATCTGCATCCGCACTTATTCCCGCTTTTTCAATACTTTGAGAGAAACTCATTCCCTCACGAGGTACATAATAGTCATCCGTACTGTCATACGATGCTGATGTCATGATGGAGCTTTTTGCATAACTTTCATAATAACGCAACTGCTCTGTCGTTAAATTAGCATCCGACATATCGCTGTAGGCATTTTGGGAATAGTTGTATCCAAGATAGCCGCTCCAGTAACGATTGAACCGATGCCCTACCCCAACGCTGAGCCCCTTTGACGTTGTGGTATAGGTATCGTATTCGGTTGAGGTGTTGTTAATTGCAAAGTTACCGCTAAAGTCGCTGTCGTTTAGGCGCGGATTCGAGATATTAAAGGCATAGCTGCTGGTTCGTTGTGACTTTTCTAAATTCAAACCTACCGTAATCCCCGAACCAAAAATATTACGATCACTGATGGCCGCACTGAGCATCAATCCGCCGAAACTTCCGTATCCGCCACCGAGTTGAATATTACCGGTCGGTGCTTCTTTGGCTTGAACAATGATGTCCATTGTTTCATCATCAATACGCTTTTCTTCGATCGTATTCGTTTCAAAATAACCGGTACGCCCAAGAGCACTTCGTGAGTCTTTAAGATTGGTAAGACTGTATAAATCACCCGGTGCTAAAAAGAGTTCACGGCGTACTACACGGTCAAGAGTTCTGTTGTTCCCTGCGATAATAACATTTCCGATATGTACTTTTTTACCAGGTACTATGCGATAAATGACCTCAACTGTTTTTGCCTCTTTGTCTTGGCGTAAATCAGGCTGAACCTGCACAAATGCATACCCAAGATCGGCAATCTTAGTCTTAATACTCTCTGCATCATCTCGGAAAGTTTTGATGTTAAACGGTTTGTTTTTTTCTAATTTAATCACATCTAAAAGTGCCTGATCTTCGATAACAGCCGTATCTTGAAAAACAAGAATATCACTCACACGGAAGATGTCTCCCTCGAAAACGTTGTATGCCATTTTTGCTTCATAACGATTAAAATCAACCGCTACAAATGGCGTATCTACTTTCGCATTTAAATATCCAAACTGCATATAGTAGTCATGAATACGCAATGGATCGTACTGTAATTCGGCAATTTTCAGCTTACCGTCATTACGTCCCCACATCCATCCCATAAAATCATGCTCTTTATTGGCGACAACCTTGTCAAATTCATCTGGATCCAATCCCATAACTCCGTTATATCGAAGCTCTTTTATAATGATTTCTTCACCCTCATTTGCTATAAACTTCACACTCATACTGCCATTTTCAAGCTTTTCGGTCTCTACTTCTACCACTGAATCGATTTTTCCCTCTTGATTCAGAGCCTCAACAATACGTTTTTTGGCACTTTCGATCCGCTTAGCATCGTACAACGCACCCTTCTCTATTCGCAAAAGACTTTTTTGCGCCTCTTCATCATTTTCTTTGAACCCTTTGAGCTCAATTTTGGAAATAATCGGTTTTTCTTTAAAGTGAAACGTCACTGTTCCCTCTTCTTGATCCGCCCAAACATCTTCAAAATACCCTTGATCAAAAAAGGTTTTGATTGTTTTATCCAACCGGATTGGATCAAGAGGTTCTCCAATTTTAACTTCATTAAGCTGCTTGGCTACGGCCTCAGAGATATGGACCATTCCCTCATATTTAATGTTTGTAATAGTTTCAGTGGCTGCGCAAAGTAATACTGAAGAAAGGAATAAAGAAAGTGTGATTTTTTTCAAGTTAAAATCCATGGCGTTAAATTAGCCCTTATTCTATCACTGTGATAATTAATGTACCGTAAATCTAACCCAAAATCTGCTAAAATACCTTTTATAAAGTATAATTATTAAAGGTTCATAATGAACATAGGTATCGTCGGGCTTGGTCTGATGGGGGGTTCTTTAGCACTTTCCCTTCAAAAGCTCCCTTTTGTCACTTCCGTCGTAGGAAGTGACCACAATCTAGAACACCAAACAATTGCCCTTGAACGAGGGCTTGTGCATGCCATTGTCCCTTTTGAAACGCTGAAAAAGCGTTGTGATGTCATCTTTTTCGCAGTCCCCGTCGATGGAGTAATACGTCTTTTACATGAGTGTGTTGATTTAGCAGGAAGTGACACAACCCTCATCGATTTAGGAAGTACCAAGGCGCTTATCGTACAAGCAGTTCCTGAAATTTTACGCAAAAACTTTGTTGCCGCTCATCCGATGACCGGTACGGAGCAGTTTGGTCCAAATGCAGCCATTGAAGGGCTTTATACCGATAAAGTTCTCGTTATGTGTGATCTGGAGCACAGCGGGGAAATACAGCGCGCAACTGCCCTGAAACTTTTCCGTGCTATCAATATGCAAGTACACACTATGGGGGCGGATCAGCATGACCGTCATGCAGCGTTTATCAGTCATATGCCTCACATTATTTCGTATGCACTTGCCAATACCGTATTAGCACAAGAAGAAAAAGAGAATATTCTCACTCTCGCAGCGGGAGGATTTCGTTCAATGAGCCGATTGGCTCAAAGTTCTCCCAATATGTGGGAAGACATCTTTCGCCAAAATAGGCAAAATGTTTTGGAGGCCATTGAACTCTTTGAGCGTGAACTTGCTACCATAAAAGAAGCATTACTCGCAAAAGATTACGCCTCATTGCATAATGAAATGAAAAATGCCAATAAACTGCAAGAAATTTTTTCGTAACTTAAACAATAATCATTTGACAATACGCTTTATAAAGAGCTAAACACTCTTCATCAATCAGCTCTACTTTTGAAGCATACTTATACGGTTCCAAACGTTCAAAAAGAGTTTTGTAAGCGCTTTGCATCTGTTCGTTATCCCGCGCGAAAAAAGAACCTTCTTTGCAGATGGTATAGGCTGCTTTCTTGGGATCCGTCATATCAATATGTATCAATCTGTTATAGCGCTGCTGCCGCGCATCGGCTTCTTTGGAATTTTCCCTTAACCGCATTTTTTTAAAAAAAATAAAACTCACTGCTAATAGACATGCCGTAAGAATCAAAAACCATACTATCGAATACTCATGTATCTCTAGGGCCGGTGCTATATCATGCACCGGTATATCAACAGAAGTAGATTTCATAATCTCCCCTCAAATAACCGCCTCAATGTCACTACGGTATTGCTATCAGTATACAATTTCGTCGAACGAACCCCATCACGGCGAAATTGCTCGAACAGCATTCCATCGTGTCTGCGCACTTTTTCGTGGTATTTTTGAACACTTGCTGCATTAAAATCCCCTTCCAGTACGGCACTACTCTCTGGATCGATCATCGCAGTAAAGCCCATGGGCTCAGGTTTTTCTTCCAAACGATCTCTCACGATAACGGCTACTACCTCATGTTTTTTGGCCAACAATCGCATGTCAGGAATCTCAAAAAAATCGCCGATTACAACAATAAGTGAACGTCGTTTAAGTCGCATATAAAGTTCTTGTGCCATGCTAGAATAATCTGCTTTATGATGCAATAACGGAGCATTCATCACGGTAGTAACACTCTCGCTGACAGCAAATTTCTTTTTCCCTGCACGCACCTCATCTCTCATCTTTTCCGAAAAATTGTAATGTGCATATAAATCTCCATTACCTATTGCCGAGTACCCGATCAAAGCCACCACCTCGGCAAGAGTCTCAATTTTACGCGTTTCCTTACCAAAATCCAATGCACCGCCTAGCATCGCCACGCTCACTACGCTTAGCTCCCGCTCTTCACGAAAAACTTTGACATACGGACGCTGCATTTTGGCCGTGATGTTCCAATCAATATGACGCGTATCATCGCCCGAAACGTATTCGCGCAATTCCAAAAAGTCATATCCCTCACCTCGAAACATCGAAGCGTTATTCCCGATGCGGTCACCTACAATTTGACGGCGTGCTTTGATGAGAATCTGGCGGCTATTTTTCATGACTTACGGTACAGGAACTGCAGTAATGATTTGTTCAATCAACGTATCCACGTCAATCCCCTCTGCTTCTGCTTCGTAGGACAAGACGATACGGTGACGCATCAAATCTTTGACAATACTTGCTATATCACTAGGGGTGACAAATTGCTTGCCCTTTAAAAATGCCACAGCACGAACGGCTTTGAACATATCAATACTGACACGCGGAGAAGCACCAAACTGAATATAACGCTGAATGGATTCCAAGCCAACAGTTTCCGGCTCTCTTGTAGC
Organism: Sulfuricurvum sp.; assembly: GCA_030694265.1. Lineage (GTDB taxonomy): Bacteria > Campylobacterota > Campylobacteria > Campylobacterales > Sulfurimonadaceae > Sulfuricurvum. Next base: position 69,107 of record JAUXYP010000006.1, on the reverse strand, counting down.
TCTTACAAGAGTAATCATATAACGCTCAACCTCTTCATCAACGTGAACAGCTTTTACCGCCTCTTGAAGTTGGTACAACATATCAGCATTCACAACGGCACGAATAGGTTCAGCACTCTTGGAAGCAATCCGTCTGGCTATTAACAGCTCCTCTTGGGCACTGTTGTAACCGACTTTTATTTTGAGCATAAAACGATCCAGCTGGGCTTCGGGCAGAGGATATACCCCCTCATTTTCGATCGGATTTTGCGTCGCCATAACTAAAAAAGGGGAGGCCAATTCGAAACTCTCATCCGATAAAGTTACCTGACGTTCTTGCATCGCTTCCAAAAGAGCAGATTGCACTTTTGCAGGAGCACGATTGATCTCATCCGCGAGAAGGAGATTGGTAAAAATGGGCCCTTTTTTAATCTTGAATTGATTGTTCTGAGGGTCATATACTTCTGCTCCCAATATATCGCTTGGAAGTAAGTCAGGGGTAAATTGGACCCGTTTAAAATCCAGTCCCAAGGTTTGGGCTAGTGCTTTGACGGTTGTTGTCTTCGCTAAACCCGGGATCCCTTCGATCAGAATATGTCCCTCGCACAGCAGTCCGATCAAGAGGCCGTCAATCATTTTCTCTTGCCCAACCACCACTTTGGCCATTTCAGTTCGTATTGCGTCTATTATTTTTATCATCGCTTCTCCTCATTGTCTCTCATAAGTGATCTTAGTTTCTTTTTAGCCTCGTTCAATGTGATACTCCCCTCATCTAACATTTGGATAATCTCCCAATACTGCGGTGCTCCTTTAAGTGAGAGAAGAACGCTCAACTCTTTTGTCGTTACGACGCTGTCCCAAAATACGTTGCTTTTCTTTCTGGGGCGATGACGCCACAGCCATCGGATTCCTTCGGCTAAAACGACACCCAGCAATAGAAAAAGAGCGTATACTCCATAACGTTTCCAACTCTTTTTATCGCTTAGATCAGGAGTATCCAATAGATTGCCACGAACATACCCTTTTTCAACCTCTATGGCAATGGCGCGTGAACGTAAAATTTTGGTTTTATGCGTATTCGTATCAAAAACGCTTAGACTAAAGGGGGGAATCACGTAGCTTTTTTCAGCCACGAGAGCAAATTCTTGACGAATTTCCCCTTCATACCCATCTTCGCTTAACGAAAGATCTTTGTATGCAGGCTCACTAAAATCCTTCACGCCACTGATATTGAGATCATAAGGGACAAACTGATCCAAATTCCCGCTTCCACGCACATAGAGGCTCACGTGCACCGGTTCGTGCGAACGTACTTTGATTTTATCTACTTGCACTGCAAACGTTATTTCTCCGCTGAGATCAGCCGTATTGGCTAAAGCTGTAATCTTTACAGCAGGCAAAATCACTTTTTCATCATTAAAATCATATTTTCGAACGTTATCTCGTCCGATGGACGCGTCTTCGATCGAAGCAAAAGTGGTATGTCGGATCATCGCATCCAGATTCACTGTCACAACCCCAGCTACCGTTGGGGTAATGAGAACGTCGAATTGCAATACACGCTTCCCACCACTCACATGATCGTTCTGCGTCACCATCGAGGCTGTATACCCTTGAGAAGCAGTAGGCTTAAACACCACCGTGTAATCCCCTGCACTGCTATCAAAAAGGCACTGATACCGCACCACAGCACCCTCGCCGACATGTAACTCCGTGGGAGCCTTTAACACACTCCACGCATACTGTGCCGCATCTAATGATCCTACTATCAATAGCCATAAAAGTCCTATCTTACCAAGGTTTAGTCTCATGGACACTCCTTTGATTAATCAGTTCATACTGAGTTGAGCTCAAACGGGCTTTGCCCTGCGACATCGACAATCTCGGATCACTTTCGACTTTTTTTCCCTCATCGCCTCCGCCGCCAGAGGCCATATCGCTTTTCATGTTGCTGCCGCCCCCTTGTTTGGTGGGCTTGGATTCACCTTTTGGAGAACCTGACTCTGCTTCAAACTTATCCTTTTTTTCTTTTCTGACATTGAGATTCTTTTGCTCCTGCGCTTGAGAAATAAAGCGAAGATTATCATCTGCCTCTTTGGTGTAGTGCAAGGTCAATGATTTGAGAAATGCCTCTCTCGCATTCTCAAACTCTTGCAACCGTATGTAACAATTGCCGCTATTGTAATAAAGGGTCGCTTTGAAAATCGGATCGCTGGATCTAATCCCTTGATAAAGGGTGAGAGCATCTTGATATTTCCCCATTTTATACAATGCCGTTGCTTGGTTGTATTTGGCTTTTGGTGTTGTGACGTGAGCGTACAGTTGCGCTGATCGCTCATAGTTTTTTGCTTCGTAACTTTTTTTTGCACCGTAGAGATACGCAAAATCAACTACTCCCGCATTCGAAGAGACGCCGATCAAAGCCAACATAACCACCAACCCTTTGGAGATTTTTTCCCCAAGAGAAGTCATGGAAAGGATAAAAGAAATCAAAGCTAAAATGAGCGGAATGTAAAAAAGTTCTTGATACCGTATGACCGTCGATTTTCCCTGAAAATCCTCTGCGCGCGATTGCTTTATGAGATCTAATACTGCACTCGTATCCGTACCCTCGATCATCTTGCCACCGCCCGCTTCAACAATCTCGCCAATTGCATCGTTACGTGAGCTCACCACTATATGACCATTTTCATCTTTAAGCGTCCCCTCACCTTCCAAAAGCGTGCTACCCTGGGCCGTCCCCAGCATCACGACATTCAAACGCAGATTATTCTCTCTTACAAAATCGGCTTCTTTACTATACGATGCTTCGTCCCCTCCGTCTGTGAGGAGGATCACCAACGGCTGTTTGGCATACGACATCTTACGCGCGAGTTCCAGCGCACTCATCACCTGTGTTCCCTTGGTAATAATCTGAGATTCATCCAACGAACCGAAGAGGTGTTCCAACAGCTCCGTATCTTTCGTCAACGGAGAGAGGACGATTGCGCTGGTGGTAAATCCGATCACCCCAAACCGATCCTGTGAATCACGATGTACCAAATCACTCAATAATGTTTTAGCAGCTCTCAGACGGCTAGGAGCAATATCAGTAGCGCGCATCGAGTAGGACAAATCCACTGCAATGATTACATCCGATCCCATTTCCTCCACAGTTACTGGCTTTTGTTCCAGTACCGGACGGGCTAATGCTATGATCACCAAAGCGATGGATACCAATAGCCATTTTTGCGAACTATCTACTCGGTATTCTAACCGTTTAGCGGCTATCCAATACACGGCGATAAATCCTAACGCAACCAACCATATAGGGGCCAACAAACTCATAACACCCCCCTGCGTCGCCACGTCAACCACATCAACAAAAACAATACGGGAGCCAAAAGCCACTGAAAATAGTGCTCTTCCAAGACATTGTGCGCACTTTTGATTCGTGAGCGCTCCATGGTGTCAATCTCATCGTACACCTCTTGAAGCTCTTTTGCATTGGTGGCGGCAAAAAACTTCCCGCTTCCATCGCGTGCCAATTGTTCGAGCAGTGCATTGTCAAACTCGCCCTTGGGCCCTATTCCAATCGTGTAGAGGCGAATGTGCTCTTTTTTCACCATCTCAACGGCCTCTTTGGGAGAGATCGACCCGCTGTTATGTTCACCGTCGGTGAGCAAAATTATCACTTTGGATGCCGCTTTGGAATCTCGTAGTGCACGCACCCCCATTGCGATCCCCTCGCCGATGGCGGTATTTTGCCCCGCCATTCCGTAGCTGAGATACCCGATCATCTGCGCAATGATCTCTTTTTCATACGTTATGGGTGAAGCGATAAACGCAAAATCCCCAAACTCGACCACGCCGATGTTATCCGAAGCGCGTTTCATCACAAAATCACTTGCAATCTTTTGGACAATCTCAAATCGACTCGCTTGGTTCCCCTCTTCGCCAAAACCCGATGCATTCATCGAGCCGCTTCCATCAATGGAGAGGACAATGTCCACACCGTTTCGGTTACGCGGATCAGAATAGTCAATCATAATGGGAGTTGCCAATGCACCCACCATCAGGGTCACCGCCAGAGCTTTGAGCAGCCACTCAAAATTGCGCCATTTATTGAGCTTGGTAAAAAAGTGCAGATGAGGAAAATAGTGCTGCCGAATGGCTACTTTACAGCGGTACAGACAATACAGCAGTGGCGGAAGCAACAACCACATCCATGGAAAAATAAAAACCCAACTGTTCATAAATAACTTTTTAGCTTATTTTATACGTACACTGCTACTGCTTAAAAGTGCTGTGACACAGCACGCACCCGTTCATCACTTTTTCCAAAGCGACCATCGATTTTGCGTGATCTTTGGTTTTCAATGTTTGCGCCAGAACGTCTGCCGATTTATGGAAAGTCACCCCCATCGCCTCAAACGACTTACTCCCAAAATTTCCGCACATCGAATTCATACTCACCGTTAACCCTAACTTCTCCTGAGCCACCGCTGATGCTTCATCATATTGGTCGCTGTTCATGTATTTGACGATGTCAGCTAACGCGGTCATATGTGCACGCATATTCGATAGCTGATGCGCCCCTTTCATCGTCCCTTTAATGCCCAATGATTTTCGTGTATCACCCTCTTGGACTGCGTCCATTTTTTGCATCGGCATAGGTTCAGCTCCAAAACATAGGGAAACCGTAAACAGTGCTGGTAAAATTATTTTAAACATCTTGATTTCCTTCTATTTTTAACGTTGTGAATTATATCTTTGGGAGCATTAACGGCACGTTACATTGACGTCGAAAATCGCTTCCTCTTTTTTAGCGTGAGCACATTGAGCTTTGGTCATCGTCACGTTACTAAAATGCGTTTTCCATAAAAGGGTTTTTGTGAGTTTGGAAGAGCGCAGATCGTTATGGACAAACTTTGCATCTCCAAGCTCTGCATCAGTAAAATCAGTTTTTCTAAAAATTGCATCCGTGAAATTCGCTTTCCAGCTCTTCGTCCCTCGCAGATCAGCAAAACTCAGATTACTCCCATCAAGGTGTGTCCCTTTGAAACTTGCCCCTTGTGCATGGATACGGCTGAGATCAGCACGCTGCATCGTCCCTTTCCAAAAAACAGACTCGGTTGCATTCGCATCACTGAGATTCGCCTCGTTCAAATCACTCATGACAAAAACACTTCGGCTCACATTCGCACGTGAAAAATCACTTTTGCTCAAATCCCATCCGCTAAAATCGATGTCCCGCAAATCTGCCCCTCGTAAATCGCATCCAATACACTCTTTGTCTTCCAAAAGCATTTTGAGATGATCGGGATCGTACGCAGATATCTGAATCCATCCCAAGCACAACAGTACGGCTAAAATCCGTTTCATTATTTTTTACTCCATACCCTGTGCAACGCTTCCAAAAACGGTTTTGGACGCTTACTCCCCACAAGGGTTTCTTTGTTCACCCCTGCTTTATCGATAAAAAACATCGTAGGGATACCGAAATAATCAAACCCATCCGGTAATTTACTGCGATGAACGTTCTTTTCCATCACAACGAAGTGGCGTTTTAAAAACGGTTCCACCGTTTTATCATGAAACACTTTTTGTTTCATATAGGCACATTCGGGACAATCATCAGCCGTATAAATCATTAACACCAATTTTTTCTCTTTGCCCATCTGCTCAACCGCTTGTTGAAACTCTTTGTCGCTTTGAATCGGTGCGGCATACATAAATGAATTCATAATCACTATTAGAAAAAAAAGCTTTTTCATTTATTTTTTCCTTTTCTTACTTTTAAACATTGTCCCTAAACTTCTCTTTTTTCTCTCTTAACAGATATATTTCTTATTTCAGTCTTCACACTATTGACATAAAAGCTTATATTCACTATAATTCCCATCCACAAATCATGCTAACCGAATGATTTAGTGCAGGTTGTCCCGTTAGCTCAGCTGGTAGAGCATTTCACTTTTAATGAAGGGGTCGATGGTTCGAATCCATCACGGGACACCATTTTTATTTTCCACATTTTGTTGTGGCTCCATCATCTAACGGTTAGGATCCCAGGTTTTCATCCTGGTCACAGGGGTTCAAATCCCCTTGGAGTCACCACTACACTTTCCCTTCACAACGTACTTTTAACCACTTTAAGCTTTATTGGGTGACCATGTTTTACTTTAAAAATCATTTTCAACTATATTTTTTCAACTGTTCCGTCAACTATAGATACTATAATTATTGATATATAGTACGAAGGATTGTATTTGAATAAATTCTTATTATTTTTATTTTTATTTTCCTCTTTGTTTGCTAAGTCTGAAATTGTAACGATACATTCGTATAATGAAGCATACCCTTGGACCAAGAACCAACACACTGGATTCAAAACGGTCATTAACAATACCACAAATATGTACCCCCTTTACTCAACTGAATATCTTGATAGCAAACGTCGAAACTTTGATTTAGAGTATCAGCAAGAAGTCTTGCACTATTTGTCTACAAAATATAATGCTTATGTTCCTAATGTCATCTATGTGACGGATGATGCTGCTCTAAACTTTGTGGTTACCTACAAAGAGAGACTTTTCCCTTCCGTGCCGGTCGTTTTTTCAGGGATCAATGATTTTTCAAAGAAAGAGAGCTTAGACCCTTCTTTGTATACCGGTATCTTTGAAAAAAAAGAGATTATTCCCAACCTAAAACTCATTAAAACACTTTTTCCAGATCAAAATGAAGTCCTTGTCATCAGCGATGGCTCATCAACAGCGCAACTGACTCGTAAAGAAATCGAAAAAGAAACCCTAAATTATCGAAAAATGAAAATAAAATTTGCCAGTGATCAAAATTTCGATCTGATTCTAAGTCAGCTCAAACAGTATCAAGGCAAAGCAATCATTTTGACAACCATTGGAGGATTTAAAACACGAAGCGGTGATTTAATACCCATTAATGAGGTAACGAATCGTATCGTCCGGGCAGGTGCTTTTACTGTATTAACGTTAGAAGATTCTTACATCCAAGAAGGGGTTCTTGGAGGCTATTGTGTCGACGGTCATGCGCAAGGAGAAGAAGCAGGGAAGTTAGCATTACAGATTCTGTTACATCCAAAATTACCGCTTAGCCATTTGGACATCCATACGAATCAATGGATTTTTGATGCAAAAGCATTGAAAGACAAGGATATTATTTTACCTAGAGATATCGAATTTAAAAGCCAATTTTTAAATCCTCCTACAACCTTTTTTCATCAATATCAAAAACTTATGCTCAATCTTATATACGGCTTGAGTGCCATGTTGTTACTGGGCATTATTCTCTTCAATAGGCATCTATATCTCAGTCGAAAAATTATTCTTCAACGAGAAAATAGCCTTGCAGAAACTTCCAAAAGTTTAAATCGAGCACAAACCATAGCCCACCTAGGGAACTGGGAATGGGATATTCAGACCAATTATTTATGGTGGTCAGACGAAATTTATCGAATTTTCGGTCTTCTACCACAGCAATTCCAACCGACTTATGATGGATTTTTTGAACGGGTGCATCCTGACGATCGAGAAGCAGTAAAGAATGCACTAACTGATGCACTCGCCAACAACGCCGATTATCATGTTGTCCATCGTGTACTTAGACTGGATGGTACGGTACGCCATGTTCTTGAAGAGGGAGAAATCCAAACCGATGAGAGTGGAAAACCGAATAAAATGTCTGGGATCGTTTACGATATCACCGAAGAAAAAAATGGACAAATAATTTTAGAAGCTTCCGAAAACAAATACAGAAATCTTGTTGAAAATGCAATGATCGGTATCTACCGTACAAATCTATCAGGTAATATCGTATACGTAAATCAGGCATTGGCTGACATGCTGGGCTTTGACTCTCCCAATGAGTTAATTGGTCAAGACAGTACCATAATGTATAACAATCCCGAAATACAGAAAAAAATCATCCATATCCTGTTCAAAAAGAATCATATCAGCAACTATGAGCTGGAAGTACTTGATAAGCATTTGACCGCGATACCGATCATGCTAAGTGCAACGGTTGAAGGAGATGTGATATCAGGGGTAATTCTTGATATGCGTGAACTCAAAAAATCACGGCAAGAGATTGATAAACTTTCAAAAGCAATCTCACAAATTGACGACACCGTAGCAATTACGGATAAATCCGGAATAATCACCTATATCAACCAAGCTTTTTCACACCATACCGGTTATTCAAAAAGTGAAGTCCTTGGTAAAACATCACGTATTCTTAAGTCAGGTAGTCATGATAAGATATTTTATGAGAGCTTATGGAAAACCATTTTAGATGGAAAGACTTTTCGAGGAACAATCATCAACAGAAAGAAGAATGGAGATTTGTATTATGAAGACAAAACCATTACGCCTCTCAAAGATGAAAGCGAAAATATCATTGGCTTTATTACCACCGGAAAAGATGTAACGCATGAAACGCTTCTCAATCAAGAGATACAACGTATCGCTACCATCGATCACCTCACAGGTATTTATAATCGACACAAATTTGAAGAACTCTTTACGTTAGAGGCTGAGCGCGCACGAAGATTTTCGCTTCCTCTTTCCCTGATACTTATCGATATTGATCATTTCAAATTGGTGAATGATACCTATGGCCACGACACAGGGGATGAAGTTCTCAAGCAATTAGCCCATATCATACAAGACAATATTCGCAAACTGGATGTTTTTGCACGCTGGGGCGGAGAAGAATTTTTGGTACTGTCTCCGAGTACCGATTTGGCAAAAATTCAAATACTTGCAGAAAAATTACGCTTGTCCGTTGAAAGTTCTACCTTTCCTAAAGTCAACAAGGTCACTATCAGCATTGGTATTAGCACGTTTAGAAAAAGCGATAGCTTTTCTGAACTTTTCAAACGTGTAGATCAGGGACTCTATCATGCGAAAGAGCATGGAAGAAATCAAGTAAGTACTATGGAGAATTAAGAATGAGGATTCATACTTTATTCTTCTTTTAAACATTCATAGCTTATAATCCTTTTATATATTTGAAGGATTTACCACGCAATCGCAAGACGTTAAAATCATTTTTATGAGCTTTGTTATTCTCATTGTGTTTGGTGCTATGCTGTTGATGCTTCCGTTTGCCCATAATGGTGAGCTCTCCCTTATCGATGCACTTTTCACCTCTACTTCTGCCGTCTGTGTGACAGGTCTGATTGTCAAAGATACTCCCGTTGACTTTACTACTTTTGGGCACGTCGTTATCCTCTCCATGATTCAAATCGGGGGAATCGGCTACATGACTGCAGTAACGTTTATGGCACTGATGCGCCGTCAAAAGCTCACCTATCGAGATCGTCTTATCCTAAAAGAATCTCTAAACTACCCTGGTATGAGTGGAATTTTTCGCTTCTTGAAAATTGTTTTTGCCAGTATCGTTATTATTGAATTCGCTGGTGGAATCATCCTCTCATTACGTTTTTGGGCTGATATGCCTCTTGGAAAAGCTGTATGGTTTGGTTTTTTTCACTCTATTTCCGCATTTAATAATGCCGGTTTTTCCCTCTACAGCGACAACATGATGGGGTTTAAAGGGGATCTGATCATCAATCTTACCATACCCATTCTCATTATTTTGGGCGGGCTTGGGTATTTAGTCCTCTTAGAGCTCTACAACTACCGTAAAAAATCGTTAACCCGTATTTCTACCCATACAAAAATCGTTTTGTGGACATCGGGATTACTGATTCTTGGAGGGATGATGATCATTCTCACCCTCGAGTGGAACAATCAAAAACTGTTTGGCGATGTGGATGGATGGCACAAGATTTTGATTGCCTGGTTTGCTTCCGTAAACTACCGAACAGCCGGATTCAACAGCATCGACTTTTCCATCATGAATGATTCGGATCTCTTTTTTGGAACCATTTTCATGATAATAGGTGGTAGCCCAGGAGGTACCGCCGGCGGTATTAAAACCACCGTTTTAGCACTTGCTGTTATCGGGGTCTGGTACACCTTACGGGGACAAACGAACCCTCATATTTTTCGTAGAAGCCTCAGTGCCTATCAGATCAATAAAGCCTATGCCGTTATTTTCGTTGCCTCTTTTTACGTATTGATTTCCACAGTTTTGTTGAATGAAAGCGAAAGGCTCTCCTTTGTCCGAACCCTCTTCGAAACCTGTTCCGCGTTTGGAACCGTAGGGCTCTCCACCGGTAATGGCGGCGTTTTAAGCTACAGCGCAAACTTTAGCGCTTTAGGAAAGCTCAACATCATTTTATTGATGCTTATGGGAAGGGTCGGTGTCTTTGCCTTCACCGTTGTTATCGTCGGGAAAGCGGTACAAAGCCGCATAAAATATGCAGAAGGAAAGGTTGTAATATGACGTATGTTGTTATTGGATTAGGAAAGTTTGGATTTCACGTTGCCAAGGGGTTAGCACAGCAGGGAGAAACCGTTATCGCCATCGACAATGATGAAGAAAAAATTCGTGATATCAGTGAATTTGTTCAAGATGCCATTATGCTTGATTCCACCGATCTTCGAGCACTGCGCGAAGCAGGAATTGCCGATGTAGAAGTCGCCATCGTCAGTATCGGTGAGCATATCGAAGCCAGTATCCTCACAGTAATGGCGCTCAAAGAGCTAGGAGTTGAAACGGTTGTTGCCAAAGCCATCACTCAGGTGCATGGACAAATCCTTTCCAAGCTCGGTGCGGCAAAAGTCATCTATCCTGAGATGGAATCGGCCAAAAAACTGGTCAAAAAGATCGTTAAAAACATGCTCTACGAAACGATTGACCTTTCTATCACGATGAAGCTTGCCAAAATGACCGTTCCGGCTTTCTGGGTCGGTACTTCGATACTTTCTCCGATTTTCGAAGAAGAATACGAGGTAAAGGCCATTGCCTACAAGCATCAGGGAGAATGGCATACTTCATTTGAAAAAGACGATATTCTCGAAACAGGTGATATTTTAGTCGTCCTAGGCGACAGCAACCATATCGAAGCTCTGAGTAAAAAAGTATAGCCGATGCGAATCCAACACTTCGGCTGGATCCTTTTGCCCTTGGCACTGTACGCACAGACCCCCCCTGCACAATGGGGCGAAAATGTCACGGGTGTCACCACCAAATTTCACTCCGAGAAGAAAGAGATCGCGCTGACGTTTGATGCGTGTGGAGGAAGTGTACGAAGTTCTCAATACGATGAGGGACTTATTGAGTTTTTAACCACACATCGTATCCCTGCCACTCTTTTTATCAATGCCCGCTGGATCGATACAAATCCTGAAATTTTTATGCAGCTCTCTCGCAATCCCTTATTCGAAATCGCGAACCACGGAACTGCCCATAAACCTCTCTCGACTGATGGAAAAAGTGTCTATGGTATCCACGGTACTTCCTCTGCTGAAGAAGTCGTTTCTGAAATACAGGGAAATAACCAAAAAATAGAGAAACTTACCGGAAAACGTCCCGCATTTTTTAGAGCAGGAACAGCCTATTATGATGAGCAAGCCGTTGCTATTGCTCATACACTGGGAATGGAAATTGGAGGTTTCTCGATTTTAGGGGATGCCGGGGCTACTTTTAACCCATCCAAAGTAGCACAACAACTCATGAGTGCTAAAAGCGGTGATATCGTAATTTGCCATATGAATCATCCTGAGGGAGGAACGCGAGAGGGTATTATTCAGGGTGTCGAAGCCCTCATCAAAGAAGGTTTTACCTTTGTACGCCTGAGTGATGTTAAAAAGAGTCTCGTAAAAATTCCTTAATTACCAACCATCGGTTGCATGATTATCATGTTTTGATTTTTTATAACGCCTTGCATTTACCCTTTTTTCCAACTGATTTTGTGCATAAAAAAGTTCTTCTTTAATCGTTGCTATCTCTTCATCGCTGTTACGATAATCGAGGATTTTCTGCCCCAATGCCTCAAGCGCCATGTACTCATCTTTATACAGCTTGACGGCTTCATTTTTTTCTAAAAAACGAAAATTCATGTCTACTTTTTGATCGTATTGTTCTTTAGTAGGGTCGTCGCTCTTGGCCAAAAAAGAAAGTATCCCATTGATAAAGCGCCCAAGAAGACGAATATAGCGGAGCCGTTTTGAGTTTTCGAGTTTAGAATCGTTCATAAAACCTCAGTTAATAAATAAGAGTTATAATTATATCTATAATATTCACAAAAGGTTTTCTTATGAAATGGGTTCTTTCCCTTTTATTACTGGCAAATGTGCTAATGGCTGATTACACAGCTCAATCCATTGATCAAAAGCTGGTCAATTCAAAAATAAAAATAATTGATATTCGAACACCTGGTGAATGGATGCATACAGGTATTGTAAAGGGATCTATCCCTATTATGTTTTTTGATGAACGCGGTAATTACGATCTTGATGCATTTCTAGGTGAGCTCAACAAAAATATCAAACCAGGTGAACGTTTTGCCCTCATCTGCGATACTGGAAGCCGTACTAAGATACTAGGAGTCCCTCTAGGTCAAGAAATGGGCTACAACGTCATAGACTTAAAAGGAGGGATTCAATACGCAATAGCGAAAAAAATCCCGCTAGAAGTTTACAAGCCAAAAAATTAAGCTAAAAACTCTAAAAGTTCGATGTACTCTTTTTCGATAACTCCAAGATTTTCAAGCATACGTACTTCATCAATCTGTGGGTTGTCGTTCAAAAACTCACGACGCCATTGCATATTGTCCTGAAGTTCCTTGAGACCTGCCGTAAGATATTCAACCATCTCATCGATTTCCGTGCCTCTAATAACTCCTTCTATGTCCGCTTTGTAAAACAATAAGGCATAATCACCCGTCTCATTAGAAAAACGAAAATCTTCTGCAATATCGTGAATAATTGCCTTAATGCGTTCGCCCTTTATGATCCGTTTTGACATAATCTCCCCTTGATTTTTAGTGACCGATTTTATTACTTTTTGGTATAGGAATTGCTTAGATAAGTAATCTATGATCCAAAAGGCGCACCCTATTTTATGGAAACTCTGAAGCTGAAGACAAAACTTCTTTATTTGCTCATGAGTGTTGCTCTAGGACTTCTCGTTGTCGGATTTGTAGGCTATTTTAATCTTCTTACCATGAAAAGAAATGTTGATACCCTCTACTTTGGATCCATGATTCCTCTCACCGAACTCAGTGCCATCAATACCGCCTATCATCATGAACTCGAATCCAATATTTACCGATGGCGGGAAAAAGTGATCAGTGATGAAGATTTTGCCCGTGATATTACACTCGGGCTTGCCAACATTGATCAGATGTGGGCCAGCTATCTCTCTCATCATAAACAGCCTGAAGAGATACCTTATATTACCTATACGGATGGACGTATCGATACCATGAAACATTATTTTGAGGAAATTCGTTCTCTATCCTCTGACCACACCAGAACTTCAACAATTTCTCTTATGACACTTACGGATAATATCACTTCTATTCACAATACTATTGCACAACTCATTTCCTATGAATTAGCCGTCGCTAAATACGAACGATCTATTACGTTAACGCATCACGAAAATTCTCTGATGCAGCTTGCTGTCATGCTTGGCGTTATTTTATTGGGAGTTATGACATTCGCGTGGCGTATTTTCACACAAATTGAACAACAACAGCAGCAGCTATTAGATTCTTCTCAAGCATTACAGCATCTGAATGTAAAGCTTGAACAAGCCTCTTATACCGATACGCTTACAGGAATTTTTAATCGACGCTATTTCAATCTCGTTTATGAACGTGAGTTTAAACGTGCTTCTCGCTCTGAAAAACCGATTACTTTCATTATGGTGGACATTGATTACTTCAAACCTTACAATGACACCTATGGACATCTTCAAGGGGATGTCGCATTGCAGAGTGTTGCACGTATTTTGAGAACCTCCCTCTCAAGACCCGGGGATTTTGCTTTTCGATTAGGGGGAGAAGAATTTGGTATTATATTAACGGATACCGATGCTGCAAGTGCCCGTCAAATGGCGGAACGGCTGCGTTTTAACGTAGAATCTCTCAATATGGAGCACAAAGGGAATAAAAATACCGGCATCGTGACCATTTCACTGGGAGCCGTGTGCGTCACTCCGACTATGAGTATGGGAAATGAGTCCCTACTGCATACTGCCGATGTTAATCTCTATGCCGCAAAAGAGAGAGGTCGTAATCAAGTAGTCTTTACAACTGCGCTGTAAGCCTTATCTCGGTTTTTTAAATCGAAAGGTGAGTACTTCCAGTGCTTCTCGTACCTTTGGTCCGATATCCCCCTGGAACTCCATCCACCCCTCTTTATAAGCCCCACCGCACGCAAGTCTTTTTTTAAGCAATGTCAACGTTTTTTGAGCTTCCTCGTCACTTAGGCAAAACGGCCCTACGAGACTTACTACTTTTCCTTTACGCTTCTCTCTTTGCAATACCAAGGCATGCTTTGAGGGCTCTTCAATAATAAGTATTTTTGGCTTAGTCTCAGTTTCCAAATTCCAACCGTCATTCCATGTACTGCCAATTTCCAGAGATAGCTTTGTCCCCTTAGACATCTTTTTCTCTTACAAAAGCAAAGCGTTTTCGTCCGTCACTCATTGTTTCATCAAACATGCTCAATGGACGTACCCACAATCCACGTTCGCCGTACAGCGCTTTATACACAACTATTTTTTCTTCTGTTTCAGAATGAGTGGCGATATCAATCACTTCATACTCATTTCCCTTATAGTGCACATAAATGCCCGCTTTAAGCACGAACTACCTTTTGAATCAGTGCACTTACGCCCGGTACATTTAACTCGCTGCGATTCACCATCATAAGGATCGGATTTCCACAATATAAATTGTTATCATAAACCACTACAATAATCTCATCACCCTCTTTTAGAAAAGTTGTTTCACCAAAATGGGTATAACGGGTTGCTCCGATACTGATAATCGCTTGTGTTGGCAGTTGGGCATCTTTGAGATACTTACCAATAGGTTCAAGTGGTCCGGTATCGACTTGGGTATTGATCTGATTGACCATCCACTGAGTAAGCTTTTCATAAAAATAGCTGTAGCCTTTTAATTCCACATCCTCACCATAGCGCATCGTCATCCCATCACGCTTCAAAAACGAGGCGATACGATAGCTGTCCATGACTCCGCCATTCTCAAACCGATCTATCGGAAAAAGGGTTGATGCTATCCCTTTGGAGGAAGAACCCCAATTCTTTTTGAGGCTGATTTTAGGAACTCCCTCTTTACGAAGAGAACAATCGTTGTAAGCGCCAAATTGTTTTGGGATGATGTGAGCTACGTTTCCCTGAGAATCATAAGTTAACTCACAAATGAGTGCTACTTCCGGTTCGATTTGGACATTGCACTCTTCTTTCGAAAGGATAATAGTCTCTGAGCTTAAAGGATAAACGCCCAAATAACCTTCACGCTGCGGGATATAAAATGGAAACATCCCTTTTGGCCCATTGGGATCATCGGTTACGACTTCTTTGAAATCTTCGAGTTCTCCTGCTTGCTCCAAATGGAGGGCGAAATTGCCCGCGATACCGAAACCGATGTAATTTTTATAAAGTTCCATTGGCCTTCGCCTCAGCAAACTCTTCATACGATCCTTTGAAATCCGTATACGTTCCATCAAGGTGCAATTCGATGATACGCCCTGCAAATGCATCCAGAAGCTCACGGTCATGGCTCACGCACACAACGTTTCCTTCAAATTCCAATAACGCTTCACCCAAAGCGATAATCGCTTCGAGGTCTAAGTGATTGGTAGGTTCGTCAAGGACGAGGAAATTTCCACCCTCAAGCATCATCTTGGAGAGCATCATACGATGTTTTTCTCCCCCAGAGATTTTTTCAACACTTTTTTCTTGCTGCTCACCGTTAAAAAGCATACGCCCTAAACAGTTACGAATTTCCGAAATTTCACGCTTTGGATCGTAGGCACGTAACCAATCGTACAACGTTCCCGTCCCTTTGATCTTATCCGCAGTGTCTTGTGGAAAATAGCTCGCTTCAATCGTAGCTCCCCACTTAACAGTTCCTTCGGTAGGCTTAAACTCTTCCATCATGATTTTGCACAATGTTGATTTACCTGAACCATTGGCACCGATAATCGCGATTTTTTCACCCGGAGCGATAAGAATATTAATATCAGTCAATACTTTCAAATCACCGTAGCTGTGATTAATGTTCGCGATAGTCAATGCTTCATCCCCCATAGGACGCTTCGCTTTGAAAACGATACTAGGGTCACGGCGACTCGATGGCTTAATATCTTCAATATTGATCTTGTCTAGCTTCTTTTGACGAGAAGTTGCCTGTTTTGCTTTGGACGCATTGGCAGAGAAACGGCGTACAAATGCCTCTAGTTGCTCTTTTTCTTTTACTTGTTTATCACGATCAAGCTGCATTTGGTTTGCCATAAGGGTAGACGCCATATACCAATCGTCATACGTTCCGGTAAATTCACGAATCTTTTGAAAATCCACATCCAAGATGTTCGTAACAACGGCATTGATAAAGTGACGGTCATGAGAAACGATCACCAAGGTCCCCTCGTGACGCTGAAGCTCACGTTCTAGCCATCCGATTGTCTCGATGTCAAGATTGTTCGTAGGCTCATCCAGGAACAATACATCCGGTTTTGGATAGAGCACTTGTGCCAACAAAACTTTAAACTTTTCAGATGACGGAAGGCTTGACATCAATTCCTGATGATGCTCCGCTCCAATTCCGACATTTTCCAAAATTTTTGCAATTTGTACATCGTACTCATACGTCGGATCTTCCTCAACACTGATCATTTCCAACTCTGCAAGACGGTCATTGACTTTATCATCTTCAAAATCACCGTTTGTATACAGGTATTCTTTCTCTTTAATCGCATCGTATAGACGCTTGTTTCCCCACAAAACGGCATCCGCAATCGTAAAATCTTCAAATGCAAACTGATTTTGTCCTAAAACACCGACCTTCAGTCCAGGTTCGATGGAAATATCACCCTCATAATCTTTGATCTCACCGCTGAGAATTTTTAAAAAGGTCGTTTTCCCTGCGCCATTTGCGCCAATCAGACCGTAACGCTTGTTTCTGTCCAGCTTGAGATTTATCCCCTCAAACAAAACTCGACTTCCAAAACGCATTGCTAACTTTGTAACTTGTACCATACTCTTGTGCTCTTTTCAAGGTTTATTAATATCGCGATTATATCTAATAGGACTTTAGAATGTCCTTACTGTAGTATTACATCATCCTATATTTTAGTTTAATTCAAGTTCAAGTAATATGTCACAATTTTATCACACAGCATTAGGTAGTCATGGAAAATTCGGAAATCAATCGCCTTACACAATTACTTTCCGATGCCAAAGCTGTTATCAAACACCAAAATAGTGAGCTTACCGGTTTACTTGAGTCTAAAAGTCAAGAACTTGAAGAGATCCTTGGAAATATTGATCAAATAATTTGGTACATTGATTCCCAAACACTTTCTCTGCAATACGTCAACAGAGCCATTGGAGCTGTTTTTGGTTTTACTAAAGAAGATTTTTTGGCTGATCCGACCCTGTGGCAAAAACGTATCCATCCCGATGACCGTTTATTGGTTCGCTCGTTTTTTGAAACCCTTATTCCCGGAGCATCTCAAGAAATCCGTTTCAGAATACATCGAGTTAACGGAGAGCTTTGCTGGCTCAATAGCCGTATCCATCACAATGAAAAGTTAGACCTCTTCGTCGGGATTACGAGTGATATCACTCAGTCCAAACTCCAAAGTGAAGAGATTGCCTTTTTAGCCTATTATGACCCGTTAACCATGCTGGCAAATCGCTCCAAACTCAAACTCCAATTACACTCAAGGCTGGAACACTCTCCTCTCATCCCCTTTGCCCTTATTTACATCGACTTGGATAATTTTAAAAACATCAACGACACTATGGGACATGAAACAGGGGACCAAATTCTTATTGAAGTAGCTCGTAGATTACGTGAACTGGTCACTCATGACCAGCTACTTTCTCGTTTTGGCGGTGATGAATTTGTGGTCTACTTAAACAGTTCCGATCCCATTTACATTGATAACTTTTGCACACAGCTGGGCGAAATATTTAAAATTCCATTTACCGTCCATGACGTTCCCTTCTTCCTCTCCGCCTCTTTTGGAATTTCCATGTATCCCGAAGATGCACGAAGTTCTGAAGATTTAATCAAGCATGCAGATACGGCGATGCACGAAGCCAAAAAAAATGGTAAAAATCAGTTTGTCTACTATCACAGCTCAATGCAACGTGCTATCCATAACTTTTTGCATGTTGAATCTCTTATTCGCGATGGTCTGAAACATGATTTCTTTGAACTTTATTTTCAACCCTTAGTGAGTGCCGAGTCCTTAACGCTGCAAGGCTTTGAGGCACTGATGCGGCTGCCCCATCCAACCGCAGGGTTCATTACCCCGGATGCCTTCATCTCCGTAGCCGAAAAAAATGGTGATATTCTTCATATTGGACAAATAGTCCTTGAGCAGGCGTGTGATTTCATTGAAATGGTTCGGCTCAATCATCCAGACCCTTTTTACGTTGCTATTAACGTATCAGCGAAACAATTACATCAAGTTAATTTTGCGCATGAACTCCTCGAGTATCTTAAAATACGTGCCATTGATCCTCATTATCTGAAAGTTGAATTAACCGAAAGTGCCGTTATGGACAATATTGAGATTGCCGGCAGTCAGCTTCATACCCTTAAAGAAGGGGGCATTCACATTGCCCTTGATGATTTTGGTACCGGATATTCTTCTTTTGCCTATTTAGCACAGTTGCCCATCAGTACGTTAAAAATCGATAAATCCTTTATTGATACCGTGTGTGAGATAGATTCTCACAGCCATATTGTTAAAGCAATTTCAAATCTTGCACATGTTTTAGGAATGAGCGTTACGGCAGAAGGGGTTGAAACCGAACAGCAGTTTAATTTTTTAGTAGAAAACCGTATTGACACCCTACAAGGCTATCTTCTCTCAAAACCCATTACCAAAGAGGAAATACTCCATAATCTCACTACTTTTACCCCATTTTTCTTGCCGGAAAAAGCATTGGTCTACTCTATTTAAAAACAAACTGATACGCTTTTTGTTATTTATTGCTAAAAACACCTTTTTTAACATTGCCATAAGATTTCAACCGATAAAATTAGCCGCAGGATTATGCTGGTTATAGTTCGATTTTTTCACGGAGTGCAATGTGACACAAATATATGTTGGGAATATTCCCTACGGTAAAGACGAAAATGATCTTAAAGATCTTTTCGGACAATACGGTGAAGTTAGTTCAGTTAAATTCGTAAACGACAAAGAAACAGGACGCTTTAGAGGTTTTGGTTTTGTTGAAATGGTCAATGCAGATGAAGCTAATAAGGCAATTACAGCTCTTGAAAACAGCGATTTTGGCGGACGTACATTACGTGTAAATGAAGCGCGCCCACGTGCTCCACGCCCACCACGCGAATCTAACTGGTAATTTTACGTAAATCCCCTTTTTTGGGGATTCGCTTTCTACCTCTCTTTATTCTTCTACCCATTTACCCTAACACTTGGATCAAAAATGACTTATACACTCAACAGTGAGTTTATTGAACTTCACAAACTAATAAAGTTTCTCGATCTAGTTGATACTGGCGGACAAGCAAAAATGCTCATTGAAGATGGATTAGTCCTTCGTAATGGCGTCATTGAAACCCGTAAGCGGGCCAAAATCGTCAAAGGCGATACAATACAAATCGGTGACGTTACGATTACGATCGTCTAGTTGATTATTAATAGAGTTTTAACTATAATTCCCCATCTAATTATATGGGCCAAAAGGGTCGGTGAACGATGAAAAGTAAAAAAATGATGGTTGTTGGTTTTATCAGTGCAGTAAGCATCACTCTCGCCCTGTCCACCACTCTTATAGCCAAGAACAATACGGCTGTACAATCTGCAGAGCCATCACTGGAAGCTTCACGTCTTCAGTCCTTGGCTAAATTCACAAAAGTACTCAGCATTGTAGAGCAATACAACGTAGATGGGCTGGGTATTGACCAGCTTATCGACAAATCACTGCAAGGGATGTTATCCAATCTGGACGCGCATTCTACTTTTATGGACAAAAAAAGCTTTGATTCTCTCAAAAGTCAAACGGATGGTGAGTTCGGCGGCTTGGGGATTACGGTCGGGATGCGTGACAATGCACTTACCGTTATTGCTCCTATTGAGGGAACCCCAGCTGATAAAGCCGGTATCAAAGCCGGAGACATTATCTTAAAAATCAATGACAAAGCAACGCTTAGTATGAACATCGATGATGCAGTAGGGCTTATGCGCGGTAAACCTAAGACGCCAATTGATCTTACCATTATTCGCAAAGGTGCAGCAGAACCTCTAAAATTCCATATTATACGCGATATTATCACCGTAGAATCTGTCTATACACGCACCATTGATGACAACATCTTGTATATTCGTGTTACAAGTTTTGATAAAAAAGTAGCCACAGATGTCAAGGCTGCTTTATTGAAACACGCTGCCAAGAGTAAGGGAATTATTCTGGATCTACGTAACAATCCTGGAGGACTTCTTGATCAAGCGGTAGAGCTCACGGATCTGTTTGTCGATGAAGGTGTTATTGTCTCCCAAAAAGGGCGTAATAAGAGCGATGATGTAAGCTACAGTGCCACTAAAAAAGCAACAATTTGCCGCCTTCCCCTTATCGTATTGGTGAATGAAGGAAGCGCAAGTGCTTCTGAAATCGTTAGCGGTGCAATACAAGATCTCAAACGCGGTGTCATTGTAGGCGCAACTACATTTGGCAAAGGAAGTGTGCAAGTCGTTATGCCTATTACTGATGTTGAAGCGATCAAACTAACCATTGCCCGCTATTACCTCCCTAGCGGCCGCACCATTCAAGCCGTAGGTGTCGTTCCTGACGTGGAAGTGGATGCAGGTGAAATCAAAAAGCATGAAAATAACTTTAACATCAAAGAATCTGACCTAAAAAAACATTTAGAAAAAGAGCTCGAAAAAGTCGATGGAATGATTGACGTCACAGAAGCTAATGCAACCAACAAAACCATTATCACCAAAGAGCAGCTTACAAAAGACATACAACTCAAAGAAGGTGTTGGCATCATTAAAGCCCTCATCATCACCAAAGGAAAAGAATAATGGAAAAACGTGAAGTCATTTATGAAGGAAAAGCAAAACGCCTCTATAGTACGGATGATCCAAATCTAGTCATTGCCAAATTCAAAGATGATCTGACAGCATTTAATGGTGCTAAAAAAGACACTGAAGCAGGTAAAGGTGCTCTAAACAATAAAATATCTACTGCACTGTTTGAGATGCTTGCAGAAAATGGGATTGAGTCTCACTTTGTGAAGATGCTGGACGATACTAATATGCTGTGCAAAAAAGTCGACATCATCATGATCGAAGTCATCGTACGCAACGTTGCAACCGGCAGTTTAAGCAAAAATCTTGGTATCCCTGATGGAAAGGTACTTCCATTTACCCTTGTTGAATTTGACTATAAAAATGATGCATTAGGTGACCCAAAACTCAATGATCAACACTGTATGATTCTTGAACTTGTTAAGAATGAAGCAGAGCTGGATCAACTACGCGCTATGGCCCGTCAAGTAAATGATATTTTACGCCCCTATTTTCATAAAAAAGGTCTTAACTTGGTTGATTTCAAGCTTGAATTTGGCCGTGATGCTAATGGAAAAATCATTCTTGCCGATGAAATTAGCCCTGACAACTGTCGCTTTTGGGATTTAGAAACGGGTGAGAAAATGGACAAAGACCGTTTTCGCCAAGGGATGGGCGGTCTAAAAGTCGCTTATGAAGAAGTTTTAAACCGTATATTAAACTAATATCCAAAGAGTACAAAGGGAAAAGCATGAAAGCAATTGTAAACGTATTTTTAAAAAACGGAGTTCTCGACTCACAAGGAAAAGCGGTTCAGCATGCCCTATCCGGTCATGGATTTGGAACGGTAAGCGATGTGCGCGTCGGAAAGCAAATCATAATTGAAATGGACGAGAGCAATGTGGAATCTGCAAAAGCAAAAGTAGCGCAAATGTGTGAAGACCTTTTGGCCAATACCGTTATCGAAGATTACGCTATAGAGATCCAAGCATGAAAACAAAAGTAGGTATCATCCAATTTCCAGGTACCAACTGTGAATACGACACGCAAAATGCCTTCGCGGCACTGGGATGCGAAACGCAAATCCTATGGCATAAAGAGGACACGATACCTGATGGCACTGATTTACTGGTCGTAGCAGGCGGTTTCAGCTACGGTGACTATCTTCGCAGCGGTGCAATCGCTAAAATGTCTCCTATTATGAAAGCTGTAAAAGCGTTCGCCGATAACGGGGGAAAAGTACTCGGTATCTGTAATGGTTTTCAGGTTTTGACAGAGTGCGGTTTACTTCCAGGGGCACTCAAACGTAATGAAGGACTTCATTTTATCTCACGACACCACCATTTAAAAGTGCTTACCAATAACAATACCTTCTTAAAAAAATGTGCTGTAAATGACATCGTCAATATCCCTATTGCACATCACGATGGGAATTTCTACATCGATTCAGAAGGATTAAGTGATCTTTATGTCAACGATCAGGTTTTGTTGCAGTACACCGATGAAGTCGGCAATCTTAGTAATCCTAACGGTTCAGTAGACAGTATCGCTGGTATATGCAATATCACAAAAAATGTTTTTGGCTTGATGCCTCATCCTGAACGGGCAATGGAATCCTTATTAGGATCTAATGATGGGCGTCGTATGTTAGAGGGATTTTTGTCCGCTTGAAAAAGATACTTTTCCTATCATTATTACTCGTACAAGCTGCTATCAGTGAACCTTCTATGCTCACTGATCCTACCGCAGCTCCTCAAGAAACACAACAGCCCCAAAGCCCTGAAGGTGAGCCTGATACAGGTATAGACAGCCTATTTAATAATGCCGTACAAAGCAATGGTATTAGCTTAGAACATTCAAATCTCCCTACGCACCTCTATATTGGCGAAATTTTTCCGGTCACTATTAAACTGACTCCTGTAGATATCGCGTCTGGTAATATCGAATACACCCTTCAAAATGAAGAAGGGGTTCGTGTATTTAGCCCAACACCACGCCGTGTTGTCAAAACAGACGGAGTTTACGATACTTTTTATTTTTTGGCACAATCCAACAATGTACGTTTGCCTGATATTACGGCAACCGTCACCTCTACGGGTGCCCAATCAAACTCTATAAATGGTACATCACTGGTCGCGTCCACCTTAACCCCTCCGGCAACATTTGCCAATATTTTGGCAAATTCTTTTAAAATCATTGACTATAAAACAACCGCCTACAATCAAGAGAGTAATATTGTTGTTTTTACCGCAACAGCACAGCGTTGTAACATAGGTACTTTTTCACTTCCAAATGCCATCAAACAAGGTTTTGAGTCTAAACTTCCTAATGTGGAAGAGTCTCAGATCACCTATTATGCCATTATCCCAAATACCCAGCAAAGCCTCGATTTTACGATCTTCAATCTGGCAAAAAATAGATATGAATCGATCAATATCCCCATTGTGGTTGATGATGATAGCGTATCTACGCAAAGTGATCTTTCCCCTACTGATTCACGCCATACAGAGTTAAAAGTTGGCGCTGCAGCGATCCTAGGTGTTATTCTTATTGCTCTTTATTATTGGAGACGGAAGCAATGGTACCTTATAGCTTCGGTAGTCCCTTTGTTTTTTGTGGTCTTTACATTGATTCCAAATTCAAGTGTTTGCGTGAAGAAAGGTGCCCCTTTATACATACTTCCCATCAAAAGTGGAACTATTTTTGAGGTGACTATGGAAGAAACGAATCTCGAAGCTGAGAATAAAGTTGGAGATTTCACCAAAATACGTTTAGACAACAAAAAAGTAGGCTGGGTTAATAAGCGTGATATTTGCTCGAATTAAATGGTTTTATGCTGTTGTCGTAATCTTTGCAGGCATGACCCTCATGATATCGACGTTCTACCTTCTTCCGCAACCTTATGCTGTTAAACTGGGAGCATGGTTTATCCGTACCTTCGTCTTCATCGGCGTGCGAACTAAAGGCTCTCTAGACCCAGATGCTCAAATGTTCCTCGTTAATCATCAAAGCGATATTGATATCGGTATCATAGAAACCATCACACCTAAAAACATCGCGTGGGTTGCAAAGAGAGAACTCTTTAGTATCCCTTTTTTTGGACTTGTCCTTCGACTTCCTAAAAATATTGCTCTGCAGCGTGAGAGTAAAACAGCCATTATTAAACTGATAAAAGAAACAAAAAGATGTCTCGACGCCGGACGTGTGATTACTATTTTTCCCGAAGGGACACGCACCGAGACAGGTATTATGAAGCCCTTTAAATCCGGTGCAAAAATAGTCGCTGACAAATACGCACTCAAGGTTCAGCCTATTGTGTTGATCGCTACCGCATCTTACTTTAGCAACAAACGCAAAATATTTCATTCCGGAGCAATCACTACTATTTATTTAGAACCATTTTATGCGAATAAAGAAGATCCAAATTGGCTTCAAAATACGCAAATATCCATGCAAAAGGTATACGATGATGAGCTTGCAAACCATTCTGGCAATCGGTAGCGGCGCCTTTATAGGGGCTGTCTTACGTGCTTATTTAAACGGAGTCGTTAATCATCAGTTTCCTCATACTCTACCCTTTGGCACACTTTCAGTCAATCTGCTAGGAAGTTTTATTATTGGGGCATTGTTCGCCTATTTTACTTATACCACCTTTTTTAGTGTACAAGCAAAATCCTTTCTCACTACCGGTTTTTTAGGAGGATTAACAACTTATTCAACGTTTGCTATGGAAACATTTTTTTTACTCAGTGGAGGGCATCTTCTAATGGCTTTGGTCAACATGGCGCTGAATACCTTTGGTGCCGTTGCCATGGCAGCTTCCGGCTATTACATTATTCGCAATTGGCTATCCTAAACGAATAATATCATCTGCACACCACTGCGCCAAACTGGTATCATGCGTGATTAAAAGTACTCCCATCCCTCCCAGTTTAGACACAATAAGCTTCATAATATCCAGTTGATTGAGATTATCAAGCGCCGAAGTCGGTTCATCCAGTAAGAGCAGTTTTGGTTTCATCAACAAAGCACGTAAAATCGAACAGCGCTGCAGCTGTCCCCCTGAGAGTTTATGCGGCAATGCATTCAAATGTTCCTCATTTAATCCCATCTGCTCCATTAATTCACCACATTCATTCATAGAAGTCACTTCGGCTATCTGATCTCGTATACTGTAACTTGGATGAAATGAACTGTAAGGGTCTTGAAATACTTGAGAAAGCGACGCTGCTTTTATCGTCCCTTTATGTGGCTTTGAGCGGCCTAAAATAAGTTCAAACAACGTTGATTTTCCCACTCCGCTAGGCCCTACAATCGCTTTAATCTCTCCTTGATGAACACTCAGGCTAAAATTCTCAAACAACATCGTATCTTTGGAATATCCGAAACTTAATTCCCCAATAGCAAGAACTTCAAGACTCAACGAATCTGCCCTTTTCCATATATTTTATATTTATAGGTAGTCAATCCCTCGACCCCCATCGGTCCGCGTGCATGGAGTTTATTGGTACTAATACCCACTTCCGCTCCAAATCCAAAGGCACCACCATCTGTAAAACGTGTAGAGGCATTCACATAGACGCACGCAGAATCAATAGCATCCATAAAACGCTCCGCTGCAGTAATATTTTCTGTTATGATTGCTTCTGAGTGACCTGAACTGTGTTTGACTATATGCTCAATGGCACCCTCAATTCCATTTACAACTCGTATATTCAGAATATTTGCTAAATATTCCGTATCAAAATCTTCTTCGGTAGCTGGTGCAACATTGATGAATCTTTGCGTAAGCGCACACCCTTTGAGCTGTGTGTGTTCACGATCAAATGCTTCTTTAAGAACCGGCAATATCTCTGTTGCAATCGCCTCATCTACCAACAGTGTTTCCATTGCATTGCACACACCCGGGCGCTGGACTTTGGCATTGAGAGCAATGGCTATTGCATTTTCAATATTTGCTTCTTTATCAATGTAGGTATGGCACATGCCCTTATCGTGTTTTACAACTGGGACACTCGCATTTTGGCTTACATAACGGATTAACCCTTCTCCACCGCGAGGAACAATAAGATCAACATACTTATCCATCTTGATTAATTTTGACACCCCTTCACGTGATGAGTCTGGTAATAAAGCTATTAGTTCTTTTGGGAGATTATTGCGTACCAATACCGACTGCAGAATCTCTGCTATTATGATATTTGAGGCCTCGGCCTCCTTCCCCCCTTTGAGGACACATCCATTAGAGCTTTTAAAACAAAGCGCTGCTGTATCAGACGTCACGTTCGGTCGTGATTCGTAGATAATCCCAATAACACCGATCGGAATCGAAACTTTTTCAATTTTCAATCCTGCTTCGGTCACCCATCCCTCGATCACACGACCTACAGGGTCTTTAAGTGCTGCAATCTCCTCAATCGCTACCGCCATAGCGTCGATACGCTTTTCATCCAACAAGAGACGCTCTTTCAATGAACTCGCTAAATTTTCATCATCTGCTTTACGCATGTCAATCGTATTCGCTTCAATAATACGTGCAGTGTTACTGCGAAGCGCTGTTGCCATCTCACGTAAGATGCGGTTGCGCTCGCTTCCACTCATCGTTGCGACAATACGACTGGCACTTTTGGCTTTTTCTAAAAATTGTTCCATAATGATTCCTCTATTTACGACGCTAATGGTTGTATCGTTTTTATCTCTTCCGCTTCTAGTTTAAGTGAGCGGTACAAATCCCAACGAATTTGGAGATTCAACCAAAAATCTGCCGACATACTGAAATATTTCGCCAAACGTAATGCCGTTGCTGGGGTAATCCCTCTTTTTTGATTGATAATCTCGTTGACACGCTGATAGGGCACATGGATAGCATCGGCAAGAGTTTTTTGGGAAATTCCCATCGGTTCTAAAAATTCTGCCAGTAACATTTCACCCGGATGCGTTGGTGCTCTGTCTGTCGGTATATTCATATTTTTCTCCTATGAATGATAATCAATTATTTCTACATTAATCGCACCCGTATCACTCCATGTAAAACAGATGCGATACTGATCGTTGATACGAATACTCATTTGATCTTCTCTATTCCCGCGAAGTTTTTCGAGTCGATTTCCAGGTGGTACTTTTAGCTCATCAAGTGCTACAATCGAATCTATTTGATCGAGCTTTCGATTTGCACTCTTCCATAACTCCAGAGGCAAACGCTTACGAGCTTGCTTACTCTCAATGCCATTAAATATATCCGATGTGGCTTGATCTGCAAAAGAAATAATCATAAGGAAAGTATAGCATGGTATCCGTGATTTTATGCTTTTAATTATAAGAAGATTTGGAGGTTATTGAGAAGTAATGATTTTTTCTCATTCCCGCTTTAGCGGGAGTTTTATTACAGTATTGAGCAAGACCCAGACATTGGGGTTTTAGCCACATCACCTTTACCAATACATATTAAAGTAACTTTTTGACCTTTTGCAAAATTTGCTAGCTGTGCTGCATCAGATTTTTCAAAACCAAATTGTGGCTCCATAAATTGATTAACTCCACCTTTTAATGTAAGATATGGATCTCCCATAAAATCTGTATTAATGTCTGCAATAGTACCAGTAACTTTAAATTTTTGGTCTTTGAATTTTTGGTCCGCTGCAACGGTATTTTCATTATATTCAGAAGCTATTTCAGAAGCGGAAACTGATGGTAAATTATCTATCTCTTGCTGTGCTTGAGCCTGATCTTGCTCCGTTTTAGCTGCTTTTTCCTCTGGCGTTTTAGTTGCATTAATAATCATACCAAGCACAATTAAACCAACAAATGTCAACCCAACCCATTTTAATACTTTTTTCATTCCGAATTCCTCCAAATTTTCACCATAGTGAATTGATAGAACATTCTACAAACTATAAGCTTACATTAAAATTACACTGTAGTGAAATCAATAGATGAATTTAGAAATCGAAATATCAGAAATAGAGATAGAAGCTTTTTATCGTCGTATTGGTTTCAATGTCAAAAAATTGAGGCAAGAAAAAGGGCTAAGTCAATTACAACTGGCTCTTGCTATCGGCCAAAAATCAGTTTCCACCGTCGCAAAAGCCGAAATTGGTGTAGAAAATAAACATTTCAATCTTGAACATTTGTATAAAATTGCAAAAGTATTAGAGATTGATCCATGTAATTTCATTCAAGAACAAGAAAATAAAGAATAAAGCTGGATTCCCGCTTTCGCGGGGATGACGGGGAAAACACCCTTCGACAAGCTCAGGGCGAACGGAGTGATTACTCGATTTCTGCGTCGATGACATCATCATCTTTTTTAGCAGATGAAGATGCAGCTGCTTCGCCGCCTTCATTTTGCTTGTACATTTGTTCTGCCATTTTGTGGCTAACATCTGCGAGTTTTTTCGTTGCCGCTTCGATTTGATCTTTGGTCGCATCCGTATCTTTTAGAATCGCTTTGAGCTCTGCAAGCGCTTCTTCGATTGCCGCTTTTTCTGTTGCATCGATTTTATCCGCCATCTCTTCGAGAGATTTTTCTGTTTGACTTGCAAGTGCGTCCGCTTGGTTGCGGAGATCTACGATCTCTTTGCGCGCTGCGTCTTCTACTTTATGGTTTTCTGCGTCTTGGACCATTTTATTGATCTCGTCTTCGCTCAATCCGCTTGAACCAGAGATAGTGATGGACTGAGACTTACCTGTCCCTTTATCCGTAGAGCTTACCGTCAAAATACCGTTGGCATCAATGTCAAAGGTTACTTCGATTTGAGGAACACCGCGTTTTGCAGCAGGGATGCCTGTTAGTTCAAAAAGTCCCAATGATTTGTTATCACGAGCAAACTCACGCTCACCTTGTCCAACAGAGATCGAAACCGCTGGCTGGTTATCTTCTGCTGTTGAGAACACTTGTGATTTCTTAACAGGGATTGTAGTCCCTTTTTCGATAATCTTTGTCATAACACCGCCAAGAGTCTCGATTCCAAGGCTAAGAGGTGTAACGTCAAGAAGAAGAACGTCTTTAACGTCTCCACGTAAAACCCCACCTTGGATTGCAGCACCTGCAGCTACAACCTCATCTGGATTTACACCCTTGTTAAGTGTTTTACCGCCGAACTCATCAGATACCATTTTCTGTGCGATTGGTAAGCGTGTAGATCCACCAACCATGATGACTTCGTTGATTTCATTGTTACTCATCCCTGCATCTTTCATTGCAGTTTTGATGTGGCTGATCGTTTCTTTGATCATAACATCAATCATTCCCTCGAACTTGGCACGAGTTAATTTAAGTACCAAGTGCTTTGGACCTGATGCGTCTGCTGTGATAAACGGCAAGTTAATTTCAGTCTCTTCTGCAGAAGAAAGCTCTTTTTTAGCATTTTCAGCTGCATCTTTAAGACGCTGAAGTGCCATCTTGTCTGCTTTGAGATCGATGCCGTGATCTGATTTGAACTCAGCTGCCAAGAAATCAACAATTTTATTATCGAAGTCATCTCCACCCAAGAATGCATTACCATCAGTTGATAGAACTTCAAACGTTCCCTCGCTTATTTCAAGAACCGTAACGTCGAATGTTCCGCCCCCTAGATCGTAAACGAGAACTTTTTCGTCCCCTTTAGAATCCAACCCGTATGCAAGAGCAGAAGCTGTTGGCTCGTTGATGATACGTAGAACATTCAATCCTGCGATAGTTCCTGCTTCTTTCGTTGCTTTACGCTGTGCATCATTGAAATATGCAGGTACCGTAATAACCGCATCGGTTACTGCTTGACCAAGATAGCTTTCCGCATCCGCTTTCAATTTTGAAAGAATTTTTGCAGAGATCTCTTGTGGCGTGTAAATTTTACCCGCAACATCAACTGCAGCCATACCATTTTTGTCCACGATTTTATACGTTACTTTATCGTGTGCCTCTTTTGCTTTTTCTTCATTCATCATAAGACCCATGATACGTTTTACTGAGTAAATCGTTTTATCCGGGTTTGTGATTGCTTGACGCTTAGCAGGATCACCAACTAAGATTTCACCCTTATCGGTAAATGCGACAACCGATGGCGTTGTATTTTTACCCTCTTTATTAGGGATAATTTTCGCTTCGCCGCCCTCATAGACAGCAACACATGAGTTTGTAGTTCCTAAATCGATTCCAATTACTTTTGACATATTATTTCCTTATTATTTAATTTTAACGCCGCAGGAGCAAAGCCCCTACGACTACGTTAACACTGAGTTTACTTCGGCAGTAAGCCCAAAACTAGTTTGCTATTACGACCATTGCATCACGCAATGTTCTCTCTTTATATCGAAACCCTTTTTGAAAAGTGTTTACGATTTCACCGCTTTCGTGATCAGGACTGTCAACACGCTGTACAGCGTTGTGAATATCAGGATTAAACGGCTCACTCTCATCCACAGCAGTTACGCCATGTTTTTCAAGAACACTTAATAACTGTTTCATTGTGAGTTCAACACCCTCTTTGAGTTTTTCAAGTAACACATTTGCATCTGCTTCGCTTGCCGTAGCACTGATCGCCATGGAAAGTGAATCGACCACTGGGATCAAGTCTTTGGCAAATTTTTCATTTGCGTATTCTAGCGCTTGATATTTTTCACGTTCGAGCCGCTTTTTGATATTATCAAAATCAGCATGTACACGCGCGTATTTATCTTGCAATGATGCCAATTGAGCTTGAGCGGTTTCCAATTCATTGAGTGGCTCAGCAATAGCCTCTTCGCCTTCATTTAAGACGACTTGCTCTTCACTTGCCACTTCTTCATTTATCTGGGTTGACATAATTTTTAAAGCTCCTTTATTGAAATCCGTCATAATTATAGTGCATTGAGTCACCTGTTGTCAAGAGTAATATGAAATATTTTACGTAGAATAGTTTAGTCATTCACTATCAAGTCTACTTTTCCCTCTCTAACTGCTATAATAAGACTAAAAAAGAGTTCTGATGAAGCAAAAAGTTTACCGTATCGTTGCCATTCTTTCCTTATCCCTTTTTACCTATTTTCTGTGGATCACTCCACCCCCCTTGAATATTGATCCAAGAGCGTGGAAACTCTTTGCAATTTTTAGCGCTACCATACTCTCTATTTTACTCAATCTTCTCCCTATTATTGCCGCTTCCATCATTGCCTTGGCTGTCAGTGTCTTGAGTGGTGTGGTTGAGCCCTCAAAAGCGTATGCCGGATTTTCTGAAAGTTTTATTCTCCTTATTGTAGCTGCATTCTTAGTCTCTCATGCCGTCCATAAATCGGGACTGGGTAAGCGTCTCTCATTGCATATGATTAAAATTTTTGGAAAATCAACCCTCGGATTGGGCTATAGCGTCATGCTCACCGACTTATTGATTGCCCCCGCATTTCCAAGTAATACCGCACGTTCTGGTGTTTTATATCCATTGGTTTATGGTCTCGCACACGATTGCGGGTCCAAAGTGGGTGATGGAACCCATAAGAAAGTAGGCAGCTATTTAATGATGACTTCCATGGCCGGACTTACCGTTTCCTCCGCTCTTTGGCTCACCGCTATGGCTGTGAATCCTGTGGGAGCTAAAATTGCCGAAACGATGGGAATTCATATCACCTTCAGCTCTTGGCTCTTGGCATCGATGGTTCCTACTCTGATCGCATTTATGGCCATACCGTGGGTTTTATACCGTATTTATCCCCCAGAATTAACTGCCACACCCAATGCGCCGGCAAATGCACAAACTATGCTCAATATCATGGGACCCATCAGTCGCAATGAATGGATTACCGCAGGAGTATTTTTGGGAATGCTTATTATGTGGTCTCTTTCAGGATTCTTTTCGATTGATAAAGCCGCAGTAGCTTTCGGGGGGCTTGGGATTCTTATAGCGACACGCGTCTTTAGTGTAGAAGATTTTCATTCCCAAGGAGAGGCACTTAGTACCCTCATCTGGTTTGCTATTCTCTTTGGCTTAAGCACCCAACTCGCCGAAATGGGCTTCATGAGCGCAGTTGCCAACCACTTTACCTCTTATCTCGTTGGCCTGTCCTGGATTAGTGTGTACACTTTACTAATCATCCTTTATGTAGCCATTCACTATTTTTTCGTTTCTCAAAGCGCGCATTTGCTTGCTCTCTTCGGACTTTTTTTAAGCATCGGTATGAGTGCAGGCGTACCGGGGGAACTTATGGCCATGATGCTACTGTTTGCCACCAATTTCAATGCGATTATCACCCCGCAAGGTTCATCTGCCAATGCGATCTATTTTAGTTCAGGATACATTACTGCACGAGAAATTTATGTTTATGGGGGAGCTATCACGCTTCTGAATCTTATCATCTATCTTGCTATCGGGACGCCATGGATTTTGGCTATCATACATCCATGAAAACTGCATTTATACGCATAGGTCGTTATGGGCTTAAAATAACACTTTCTGCTCTTGGTTTAGCCGGTATTTTATATCTGCTGCTGTTTACCTCTTTGGGAAACACCGCGTTCAAACCTTTGCTGGAAAAAAAGCTTACTACTGTTTTTAACACACCACTGAGTGTCGATACGTTTGTCCTTACACACGATGCATTAACGATACAGTTTCATGATTCATCGAAAAATACTGTAAAGGTACAAGGTCAATTTTCACTTATCACGCTCAATCTTCATGCACTTTACTTCGCCAAAATGTTGCAAAATGGCGGACTCAATACGTTTGGGCTTCCTCTCAAAACTTCCGGTTCTCTAAACGGCGGATATGGGCTTATGATGATGCAAGGTTCTGTAAATCTCTTCGATGGAGATTTATTCTATCGTGTCCAACTCAATCGCTTCCACTCTTCTGATTTGCATCTTTCTATCAAAAATATTGATTATCGTAGTCTCATGCAATGGCTCGAGTATCCTCACAACAGCTCTACCGTGCTTACAGGAGAAGTTGATCTGCATGGAATAAACCGTCGTGACATCCAAGGCGATGTAACACTGCGTACCCATACCCAAAACTTTTCCCCCTCAAAACTTATAGATGATAACACTTCGTTCGATTTTCTTTCCATGTTTACCGATGATCAGGGGATGATTCAGCCCTTTCATCTCAATCTCACACTAAACGCATCGGTAGATGAACTGGGTATTCTCGAACAATTTGCCATGCTCCCTCTGCGAGGAAATGCCAATCTCACCGCCGCTCTTCAAGGGGACCAAGACCGCCTCGTTCTTGATGCACAAAGTAATGTTGCCAAGAGCTCGAGCCAT
This sequence comes from Sulfuricurvum sp., assembly GCA_030694265.1. Lineage (GTDB taxonomy): Bacteria > Campylobacterota > Campylobacteria > Campylobacterales > Sulfurimonadaceae > Sulfuricurvum. The sequence continues at coordinate 35,738 of JAUXYP010000006.1, read as the reverse complement.
GCACGACTGCATTGGAAACGGTTACGTCCTTCCTACCTTTATCTCAATACAGATCATGCGGATGCAAGTGCCCTATTTCATCTTTTCTCCTTACCTGCACCCATTGAGGGAAAGGTTCATTTAAATGCCGAATCCACTATTACTAAAACTACTGCGAACATCAGCTTGAGCAACGGCCTGACTCATCCCGATATTTTGAAGAGCGACTATCATCTAACACAGCCTCAGACACGTTTTACAGCTAATATTTCGGCTCAAGCCATACCCAAAGCAATCCACTATCAGGGTGTATTGAAATCCGATTTAGCACGCATAGAGATAGATAACACCACCACACATGAGGGTATGTTACGTGATCTGCTGAAAGCCATCCCCTAGTCTAGTCATCAAAGGGGGTATTCAACCGTTATAGTGGACAATCCTCTTATGAAAAATCTATCAACCGTTCTCGATTATCACAATCGTACCAAACACCATTCTTACAGATACGCTGCCAGTTTAGGATATATGGACTGGGAGACTCAGCCAAATCCTTTTCGAACCTACCAAGGTGCACCAAACATCCCACTTCTCTTTTCACACATTGATCCTCCCTATCACCTTCTTTTTGAGCCTGATAGTTTGCCCAAAGCACCCACGTGTCTCGAGTCTCTCTCGCATCTCCTGCGCTATTCGCTGGGACTTGCCGCATGGAAACAGCAAGGCGACGCGTCATGGGCACTTCGATGCAATGCCTCCAGCGGAAACCTCCAGCCCACCGAGTGCTATGTTATCGCTCCCCCTACCTCAGGATTATCTGATTTTTACACTCTTACTCACTACACTCCAAAAACACACGCTCTTGAAGTACTGCATACCTTTGAGAACGCTGTTGAGGGGATGGGAGAAAACGGTTATCTCGTGATTTTAAGTTCGGTTATTTGGAGAGAAGCATGGAAATACGGCGAACGATGCTGGAGATATTGCCAGCTCGATGCAGGCCATGCCCAAGAAGCGCTTCGCCTGAGTGCCAAAAGTTTGGGATGGAACAGTACCCAACTGGGGGCAGATACCTTAGCACTTGCAAAAGTGTGCGGATTGGATCAGTTTGAGCGGTTTCATCCCGATGAGCTTGAGTCTCCCGATATGTTGCTGTGGATCTCACCTGAAGATGCGCCAAGTTCGCTCGTTCTTCCGATCACACCTAAACTCTCCTCTGTTGCCAATGTTCTCAGCCCTGCCCATCACCCATGGCCGATATTAGCCGTAATTGACGAAGCGACACAAGGAACCTATCAAGCCTCAAAACCGCTCACGACCAAACGTACCACCCCAAAACCCTCAAAAGGTTCCGCAGAGATTTTCCTCAAACGCCGAAGTGCACAGGCGATGGACGGATCATCGATTACCAAAGAACAATTTGTTCAGCTGCTCGATGCATGCGATGATTTACACGATACCCCAAACGTCCACTTTGTCCTATTCGTCCATCGTGTCATAGGGATGGAATCGGGGCTGTATCTTTTTGTGAGAAACACCGATGAATTAAGCTCTCTTCGAGAGTCCCTCACCCCAGACTTTGAGTGGAAACCGCAAGATATCTTTGGGGGCCGTCTCTTCCTCTTGCGTGCGGGTGATTATCGAGGAGCTGCAAAAATGATCTCCTGCAATCAAGACATTGCCAAAGACAGCGCATTCAGTATGGGGATGCTGTGCCGTTTTGCACCAACACTTGAAGATCATGGCTCAGTAGCTTATAAACACCTCTATCATGAATGCGGTGCGTTGGGGCAAATGCTCTATTGTGAAGCAACAACTATAGGGTTAAGTGCGACGGGAATCGGATGTTTCTTGGACGATGAGCTGCACCGCCTCTTGGGTATTACCAATGAACATTATCAGAGCTTGTACCACTTCACAATCGGTCGTGCCATTATCGATACCCGACTGGTAACCCTAGAACCCTACGCGCATCTCAAGCCTTCGTCTGTGCATCCGTAAGGGTCAGACACAAAATCACTTTTTTACCCTGTGCATGAAGCGTTTCGGCGGCTTCGGTGAGGGTAGTTCCCGTCGTAACAATATCATCGACCAAAATCACCTCTTCCTCTCCAAAAGAAACGTACTGAAAATTTCTAGGATTTGCCAAACGCTCTTCCACACTTTTTCCCGCGTATTTATGATGCTGTGTAGCGTGCATTTTTCCATACAGTGGGGTAATAAGAGGAGATTTCAACGCACGATTGAGTATCGCCGTGTGGGCATAACCACTTGCGGTATGATCGTCTATGCTGATCGACACTACCTTTTTTTCATAATTCCACTCTTTGGCAAACTGTTGCATCGACCGCTTTGCCATAAGAGTATAAAGGTAGTATCCAAGATCGGTATGTTTGGTGAGAAGCAAAGGTTCGATATCGCTGTAGGGGAAAAAGGAGTAAACGGGGATAGAACCTAAAATTTTGCGCTTATAAAGACTAGGGGTGAGAAACTCATTTTGACAGGTGTTACAAATATGTGAGAAGATGCTCCATCTCTCACACATCATGCAGCGCATGTTAGTCCATTTTTAGGACAGACATAAAGGCTTCTTGAGGAAGCTGTACCCGCCCGATTGCCTTCATCCGTTTTTTACCCTCTTTTTGTTTATCAAGAAGTTTGCGTTTACGGGAGATATCACCGCCGTAACATTTTGCGGTCACGTTTTTACCCATTGATTTTACCGTTTCACGGGCGATAACACGGTTACCGATCGACGCTTGGATCGCCACTTCAAAAAGCTGTCGAGGTACGATCTCTTTCATATTGCTCACCAATGCTCGTCCGCGATGCTCCGCAGACGTACGCGGGACGATGACGCTCAACGCATCCACGACTTCACCGGCAACACGCACATCAAGCTTGACCAAATCACCATCACGAAACTCGATAGGATCGTAGTCAAAACTCGCGTACCCTTTGGAAGTCGATTTGAGCTTATCGTAAAAATCAATAACGATTTCATTCATCGGCATGACATAAATGAGCATTACGCGGGTCTCATTAAGATATTCCATCTTCTCCTGCATCCCGCGCTTATTTGTCAATAGCGTAATGACATTGCCCAAATAATCGGTCGGAGTAATGACCGTTGCACGTACATACGGTTCTTCTATCTTGTCAATAAACTGCGGTTCAGGAAGTTCGCTTGGATTTTGCACCTCGACCATCGTTCCGTCAGTTTTATACACTTTATAGATAACCGATGGCGCCGTAGCGATAAGATCGAGATTAAACTCTCGCTCCAAACGCTCTTTGATAACTTCCATATGCAGCATTCCCAAAAACCCTACACGAAATCCAAATCCAAGGGCAACCGATGTTTCAGGTTCATAACTTAGAGAACTGTCATTGAGCTTGAGCTTGTCCAATGCATCACGAACTGCTTCAAATTCATCGGTATCAATCGGATACAGCCCTGCAAATACAAACGGCTTAGCAGGAGCATACTCACCCACAGGCTCTTTCGCTGGATTTTTGGCATCGGTAATGGTGTCACCTACACGGATAGTGCCCACTTCTTTAACGCCCAGCACGACAATCCCGATTTCGCCACTTTTAATACTTTGCGTTTTTTGACGGCGTAGCGGATGAGGGTACATCAGCTCCAATACCGAATGGTTATCGCCATTATGCATAAGCTTAATCATCTGACCCATTTTAATCTCACCGTCAAAGACACGGACAAGTGCCATAGCACCCTGATACGCATCAAACCACGAGTCATAAATGATCGCTTTGGTTGTCGCATTGGGATCACCTACGGGTGCAGGAATACGATCGACGATTGCATCAATAAGCTCCCGAATGCCAACACCCGTTTTGGCCGAGATAAGCATCGCATCCGTGGCATCAATACCGATTGTTGCTTCTATCTCTTCGGCAACGCGCTCTGGCTCTGCGGCCGGAAGATCGATTTTATTAATAACGGGGATAAGGGTGAGATTGTTTTCCATTGCCATATAGACGTTGGCAATCGTCTGTGCTTCTACCCCTTGCGCTGCATCGACAATGAGCAATGCCCCATCAGACGATGCAAGAGATTTAGAAACTTCGTAGCTAAAATCAACATGACCCGGAGTGTCAATAAGATTGAGAATATAGTGCTGTCCGTCTTTGACATAATCCAAACGAACACTCTGCGCCTTAATCGTAATACCGCGCTCTTGCTCGATGTCCATCGTGTCCATCATCTGCTTACCCATTTCACGTTCCGTAACGGAACCGCATTCTTGGATGATACGGTCAGCTAATGTACTTTTACCATGGTCGATATGAGCGATGATTGAAAAGTTGCGAATGTTATCCATATTTTTAGTTATCTCATTTATTTAATATTAATATATTATAGCAAAAAGCGACTTATAGAGGGTCAACGCTTCATTCTCCCTCTAATGTCGGCTCAGCAAAATGCAACCCATGAGTCACTATAATCCAGTAATAAATTCATTTTGAAGATACCCATGAAAAAGAATTCCACGATCAAAGTCTGTCTTTTCCCGGCTGCAGGGTACGGAACACGTTTTTTACCGGCAACCAAATCAATGCCAAAAGAGATGCTTCCTATCCTCACCAAACCACTTATACAGTATGGCGTTGAGGAAGCGATGAATGCCGGTATGAACACCATGGCCATTGTAACCGGACGGGGAAAACGGGCTATCGAGGATCATTTCGATATTAGCTATGAGCTAGAACACCAGATCAAAGGGACTACCAAAGAGAAGATGCTCGCCGATATCCGTCATATTATCGATAATTGCACTTTTTCCTATACGCGGCAAAAAGAGATGAAAGGGCTTGGTCACGCCATTTTAACGGGAGAACCGCTCATTGGGCATCAGCCTTTTGCCGTTATCTTAGCCGATGATCTGTGTGTCAATGAAAGCCAAGGGGTTTTATCTCAAATGGTAAAACTGTATGAAAAATTTCAATGCTCGATTGTCGCTATCGAAGAGATAGATCCTCAGCAGACTGATAAATATGGGGTTATCGCCGGTATTGAAATTGAACCCGGTATCTTTCGTGTCAACACAATGGTCGAAAAACCAGCCCCTGAGGATGCCCCAAGCAATCTCGCTATTATCGGACGCTATATCCTCACCCCTGACATCTTTGATATTCTGCAACAAACCAAACCCGGTAAAGCGGGAGAAATCCAAATTACCGACGCTCTTATGGAACAAGCGCGCCAGGGCAATGTTATCGCATATAAGTTTAATGGCAAACGTTATGATTGTGGAAGCATTGACGGTTACGTGCAAGCAACTGTCGAACTCTATAACGAAATGAAGAATAAATAAGAAAGCTCTCTAAAGAAAACTTTAGAGAAAAAGAAGTTAGCTGAAAAGTGAGTTAACACTCTCGTTGTGATAAACGCGGCGGATAACTTCCGCAAACAGCGGAGCAACACTGATCACTTTAATCTTATCACTATGGCCGCGAAGTACAAGCGTATTAGAAACAACAAGCTCATCCAGCTCACCGTTATTGATATTGTCATACGCATTTCCGCTAAGGACTGCATGCGTTGCACAAGCCATAACTGAATTTGCACCGCGTTTTTTGAGAGCGGCCGCCGCTTTTACCATCGTTCCCGCCGTATCAACCATATCATCAATCATGATGACATCTTTTCCCTCAACATCGCCGATGATGTTCATCACTTCTGACTCGTTTGCTTTTTCACGTCTCTTATCAACGATCACCATCTCAAGACCGAGCTTTTCGGCAAAATAACGGGCCCGTGCAACCCCGCCGATATCGGGAGAGGCAATAACCGGATTCGCAAGATTTTTCGCACTGATATACTCTTGGAAAATAATAGAACCATATAAATTATCGACTGGAATATCAAAAAAGCCCTGGATTTGACCTGCGTGCAAGTCAATCGTGACCACACGGTCAATCCCTGCTTTTTCAAACATATCCGCAACAAGACGAGCCGTAATCGGAACACGAGGGGCAGCTTTACGATCTTGGCGAGCATACCCAAAATACGGTACAACGGCGGTAATAGAACTGGCCGATGAACGTCGAAGCGCATCCGTCATAATCAACAATTCCATAAGGTTGTCATTGGAAGGTGCACCCGTGCTTTGAATAATAAATACATCACGTCCGCGAACGCTTTCAGCAATCTGAACGTTTATTTCACCATCACTAAAGCGCTTTATTTCCGCCTTTGAAAGGGGAACATCGAGTGTTTTACAAACTTCTACCGAAAATTCGGTACATGCTGAACCGCTGAAAATTTTATATCCGCGCATGCGCACATCCTCTTGACCTAAATTAAGTAAAAGAATTATACCTCTGGCTCACTTAGCATGGGGTTAAGATTAGGTACGATAGTCCGCATTGATTTTGACATATTCATGACCTAAATCACACCCATACGCTGTAAAAGTACCGGTCTTTAACCCTATATCACAGTGGATAGTAAATGCCTCTTTTTGCATCACCGCAGCAGCAAAGGGTTCTAATTTTTCATCAAATAGAAGCTCACCTTTATTATAAACACACACATTATCAAACCAAATACTCAAAGTACTCTCGTCAGACTCTATACCGCTAGCACCTATGGTGGAAGCAATACGTCCCCAGTTTGGATCTTCACCAAAAAGCGCTGTCTTGACCAAGAGAGAGTTGCTCAACGCTTTTGCCGCAATTTCTGCTTGAGCATCGTCTTTGGCACTTGTAACTTTATAAGTGACCAATTTGGTTGCACCTTCACCGTCACGTACCATCTCTTTGGCCAAAAAGAGCATGATTGCCTTCAACGCTTCTTTGAACGCTTCGGGATGGAAATTGCCACTTTGAGCATTTGCCATTAGAAGTACCGTATCATTGGTCGATGTATCGCCATCAACACTGGCCGCATTAAAGGTCGTATGGGTACATTCATCCAAGATCTTTTGCATTGCTGATGCATCCACTTGCGCATCGGTGGTAATAAAACACAACATGGTCGCCATTGCAGGGTTAATCATCCCAGCCCCCTTTGCCATTGCACCGATACGAAACGACTTACCATCTTCGAGCTTCACCTCAAACGCAATGCGTTTAGCAAACGTGTCTGTTGTCATGATCGCTTCAGATGCATTTTTTCCCTCACGCTTAGAAAGATCAAACGTCATCGCACCTTCAATGATTTTTGCCTTTGGAAGACGTACCCCGATAACTCCCGTAGAACTCATTACTGGATGTTGTATCTGAGGGAATTTGGCACTCAGAGCATTTAAAACCTCATCAATATCTTCAATCCCTGCAGGCCCGGTCATTGCATTCGCATTTTTAGCATTTATAAGGACAAAGTTACCCTCAAACTTCCCTTTCTTTCGGAAGTGTCGTATCGGTGCAGCTGTCATTTTATTGGTCGTGAATACGGATGCTATTGCACATGGCACATCGGAATAAATAAATGCGAGATCTTTTGCTCCCTCTTTTTTAAGACCGATAGAAATACCATCCGCATAAAAACCTGTCGCGGCGCATACACCACCATCAATACTTTCAATCGTATACATAGGAAAAAACTCCAAAATTAGTAATTGTCATATTATAAACAGTCGAGCAATAGAATAAGGTTAAGAGAAGGATTTTAAAATTAAAGGAAATTGAGAGAAAAGATCGGGAAAGACTCCCGAAATGCGTGGGGCACCACGCGGGAAGTTACGAATCTTTTTTAAGAGTACGAAGCTCGGAAGCCGCGATTCTGATTTTTTTCGTGGTACCGTCTTCAAGCGTAATACGAACAGTGCGAAGGTTTGGTAAAAAACGACGCTTAGTTCTATTTTTAGCGTGAGAAACGTTATTCCCGCTCATTGGGCCTTTACCGCTAATAGCACATCTTCTTGCCATTTGAGGCTCCTTGCGTAAATTTAGGTTGCGAATACTACCTCATTAAACCCAAAGATTACCTTAAAAGTACTGCTTATCCAATTCTTTTCGCTGCAATAGGTAGTTTCAACAATGTTTTAATTTACTCTGACTATAATCAAGAAAAATATTGGATAACCATAACATCGTGATCACCTCGGACGAAATAGCCTTCTATATTCAAAATATTCCTGCGGCGCCGGCTGTTGTGCAAGAAGCGCTTAACCATGCGCGTGTGGGTGATTTACAAAAAGCTTCTAAATACGCTTCCGAAGATCCTGCGTTGAAGCTTTACCTCAAAACACTGATGAACCGTCCTATTTACGGATTTCGAAATGAAGTTTCTGATGTAGCCCAAATTTTCGGAATCCTCGGACTTGGCGCATCACAGCAAACCCTTTACAATTATCTCTTAAGTTTACTTACCCCTAAAAAGTGGGAACTCTTTTCACTTACCAATCATCAGTTTTACGACCTTCAAGCCTCTATCAGCAAACATTGGGAAACGATTCTGGCCCATCTTAATATCAACGATAAAGAGTTACAAAGTGCAATTTCCTTGATCCCGGCAAGCATCATTGTGTGCGAGGCACTTTTTGCAAAACGTAAAAAAGAAGTAGCACAATTGCGCGCGGTCAAAGCACTTGATTTTAATACTATCCTTTTTCGTATTACCGGCAGTGACCTTTTTGATCTTTCAGGAGAAATAGCGCATAAATGGGAAATGCCCCCGCGAATTGTAGACTTGATTCAGTCCGCTTCGGGAAGGGACGAAAACCTTACCGGGCAAGAGCGCATCTTAGCACAGTGGATGCATCTTTTACTCTTTTATGAGCTTAGCCAACCCGCCTATATAAGCGCCGGGCTTAATGACTTTATAGATTTTAAAATCGATTTTGTCCAAGACATTTACGAATCTTTTGCACAGGTGGTTCAACACACATGCGAGCCGTAGTCAAAGGGCGTGTCGGAGTTTTTTATCTACAAGGATTTTTGGATGGAAACAACGCACCCAGTTTTTTAACCATTGAAGACATAAAATCAACAGAAGATCTCAATATTGATATGCTTCTAGTCTCTTTAAAAAAGGTAATTTTTTTCAATAAAAACGGGCTCGATGTTTTTGTTAAACTTTTGACCAATGTCCGTAATCATAAACATATTACGGTCGGATTTTGTGATTATGATCATGTAAAATTCAACATCATTAATACTTTTTACAAAGACGGTGCCGGTTTTTCACTTTTTAAAAGCCAAGAGATTGCCGAGCTTTTCACCTCTAGCAATAAAGGTGAATCCCGAACCGTTTTACTGTATAACGAAGACCCCTCACAGCGTTCCTCAATGGCTATTGAACTCTTTGATTACGGTCATAACCCCATTATGGCACAAAGCAAGCATGAATTTGAAGAAAAAAAGAAAACCCCAGAACTTTATTATGCCATCATCGAAGACACCAATCTTGGAGTTTATGGACAAAAAGTAGCGACACGGGTTACTGGAAATGCCATTATTTACACTATTTCTCAGTTTTTAGACGCCGAAATAAGCGACACCTTTAATCTTTCTTACCATCAAAATTCTCTGAATGTCGGATTTCGTCTCTTTATTTTTGATGCCTATAAAGTCATCTCAATGAATGTTCATGCTCTAAACTTTTTCACTAAACTTGCTTCCTCCGCTGCTGAGTACAATGCATCCATTTGTTTTGTGGGACTCTCATTTGAGAAAACACCCGAATCATTCAAAAATGATCTCGAAGATGCAGGACTCATGTTTTTTGACAACATGGATGATATTCTCAAAAATAAAGAGCTCTTGCAAGAGCTTGGAGGCGGTGGCGGAGCGGCAGCTAAACAGGGCCGTTCTCTCACGAAATCCTTAGTGAATGAATTGCCCCAATTTATAGAAGCGACCGTATCGACCATCGCTATGATGACCAACGCAACCGCTATCAAAAATTCAGTCAATATTCAGCCGTTGACCATACCCAAAACAAACGACCAATACGCCAGTTCTATCGGCTTTTACGGGGATATTGATGGGCTCATTATTCTCATTTTTCCTAAAACAATCGCTAAAAAAGCCTGTGAACTCCTCATCGGTGATGAAAATGCCAGCGAAGAGGACGTACTCGATTCTTTAGCCGAATTTGTCAACATTATCGCCGGACGCGCTAAAGTCCTCTTAACGGCTAAAAAGCACCTCTTGGATATTACACTTCCGCGTACTTATGCCGATGTCAACACTCTTCTTGAAATTGCTCAAAACAAAAAAGGGGTGCAAGTCGATCTTAGTTTTGAAGGTGAACACTTTATCTTTTTCTTAACACGATAAATAAAGTTCCCTTTTTCGCTAAAATAGCACAAAAATATTCAAGGGACTTATTATGCTCGTTGCCCCAAGCATTCTCTCTGCCGATTTTGGAAATTTAGCACGTGATGTCCGTGCCATTTGTGATGCCGGATGCGATCTCGTTCATGTCGATGTTATGGATGGACACTTTGTTCCTAATATGACCATTGGGCCTGTTGTCGTTAGTGCCATTGCAAAAGCCGCTACAAAACCTCTTGATATTCATCTCATGGTACAAAATAACTCTTTTTTTGTAGATCTCTTCGCACCTCTAAAACCTGAGTATATCTCGTTTCATATCGAAGAGGAAAAGAACGCCCATCGCTTGGTGCAAAAAATTCGTTCTTTAGGAATAAAACCTGCAGTTGTTCTCAATCCCCATACCCCTGCAGAAGCAATCGAATATTTATTGGCTGATTTAGACATGGTTCTCGTCATGAGTGTCAATCCGGGATTCGGCGGTCAAAAATTCATCCCTACTGTTGTTGAAAAAATAAAACGTTTAAAAATACTACGTGACCGTATCAATCCAGCATGTCTCATTGAAATCGATGGAGGTGTCGGCAGTGCTAATATTGGGCTTTTAAAAGATGCGGGCGTAGATATTTGTGTTGCAGGAAGCTATGTTTTTGGTGCAGACGACTATAAAACAGCCATTGACAGCCTTCGCGTATGAGAGTCAAAATTTGCGGCATAACCTCCCTTGAAGATGCACAATGTGCCATTGAGGCAGGGGCAGATGCTCTTGGATTTGTTTTTTATCCGCAATCTCCTCGCTTTATTACCCCTGAAAATGCACGAGAAATTATCAAAAATCTTCCTCCCTTTATCGAAAAAGTAGCTCTTTTTGTCAATGAAACTTCAGACCATATCCGAAGCGTCTGCTTATCTACTGGATGCACACTCGCACAAATACATTTTGAGGTAAGTGAATCCTTTTTCCAAATACTTAACTTTCCATCTTTACGTGTCATTCGCGCACAATGCAAAGAAGATATAGCTAAATATTCTGATCACTATCGACTCATTGATGCCTACTGCGATAACTTCGGAGGAAGCGGAAAGCGACTCAATATTGAATGGTTTGAGAATGTCGATTGCTCTAAAATCATTCTTGCAGGCGGATTGGATACTACCAATGTTACTTCCCTAAAATCCTATGGATTTTACGGTGTTGATGTTAGCAGCGGTGTTGAAGCTTCCAAAGGTAAAAAAGACCCACTTTTGGTAAAATCTTTTATTCAAAAGGCAAAAGCGTGAAGCTTGATCCAAAACTGTTTGCACGTTTGACCAAAAAAGGAATTCCAAAAGAGGAATTTGAATCGCTTCTTCCGCAGCCAAGTTCATTAGCCCTTGAACTGTTGCAAGCCCAAGGATTAAATCTGGTATTAAAAGACAATTTCTATTGCTTAAGCAGTACCTATACCCCCGTCAAGGACACTCTCTTTTGTATTGTCGATGTTGAAACTAATGGTTCAAAGCCATCTCAACATCAAATTATAGAAATAGGGGCTGTAAAACTTCAAAACGGTATTATTATCGATACGTTTGACAGCTTGGTTTATGCAACAGATATTTCAAAACAAATACAAGAGATAACAGGAATCAGCGTACAGCAAACACTGAAGGCTCCGGCTCTTGCAAAAGTTATGCATGAATTTCGGCTTTTTTTAGGGGATGCTGTCTTTGTAGGTCATGATGCGAAGTTTGATTATAATTTTGTATCCGCGATGATGGAGCGTGTCGGCTTAGACGCTTTACTAAACCGCTCATTATGTACCATTGATCTTGCAGAACGCACTATAGAAAGCGAACGATACGGGCTGGCCTACCTCAATGAACAATTAGAACTCTACCGTGAAGCAACGCATCATCGCGCACTTTCAGATGCCATGACAACAACAAAACTTCTCAAACGAACCTTACCATTGATTCCAAAATCGATACATACATGCGAAGAGTTGATTGCTTTTTCAAAAGAGGCTAAACGGCTGAAGCGACTCAAGCCGACCCCAAAGAAGGTTGAAGAAAAAGAGCCCTCCTACTCGGAGTAGCGTCCTACAGAGACAAGACGATTGTATCGCTGCTCTAAGCGCTCAGAATCACTTAGTTTTTTAAGCGATTCAATTTGTGATATAAAATACGATTTGATTGCTTCTGCTGCCCCCGCTTTATCTCTGTGGGCACCAATAAGTGGCTCAGGGATAATATCATCGATCAAATCCAATGACTTCAAATCGGCACTCGTAATCTTAAGCGCTTTCGTTGCTGCTTCTACCTTGGTAGGATCGTTCCACAAAATAGCCGAACACCCTTCCGGCGAAATAACGCTAAATACCGAATAACGCATCATAGCGAGTTTATCGGCAACGCCGATAGCCAAAGCACCACCGCTTCCACCCTCACCGATCACAACAGAAACGGTAATGGTATTCAAATTGGAAAGTTCCAGTAGATTACGGGCAATAGCTTCACTTTGATTGCGCTCTTCTGCACCAAGACCTGGATAGGCACCCGGAGTATCAATCAGCATCAAAAGAGGGATTTTAAACTTTTCTGCCATTTTAGCGACACGAAGGGCTTTACGATACCCTTCAGGATTTGGCATTCCAAAATTACGCTTGAGCTTATTTTTGGTACCGCGCCCTTTTTGCTCACCGATAATCATTACCCGTTCTTCACCGATATAACCGATATAGCAAACAATGGCAAGATCGTCTCGGAAATGGCGGTCTCCGTGTAACTCATATTTCTTATCAAGCAACAAGTTGATGTAATCAATCGCATAAGGGCGGTCTTGGTGACGCGCCAATTGCAATTCCTGATAAGGGGAGAGATTTGCGTAGGTTTTAATAACCTCTTTTTCAAGATCACTTTTGAGGATATCAACTGCATGATGGTCATAACGAATTTCTGCAGCAATTATTTCCTCTTGTATTTGACAAATCGTTTGTTCAAAATCAAGATAGGTAGCCAATGGAAGCCTTTAGATTTTTTTGAAAATAACGACGCCGTTTGTGCCGCCAAATCCAAATGAATTGCTCATAACGATGTTTAACTCTGCTTTACGCGCAACATTAGGAACGACATCTAAGTCACAATTTTCATCCGAATGCTCATAGTTAATCGTTGGAGGGATAATACCATCACGCATTGCCATGATAGCAACAACTGCTTCAATGCCACCAGCAGCACCTAAACAGTGCCCCGTTTGTCCTTTTGTTGAACTGATCGGAGGACAGTTCTCTTTTCCGCCAAATGCGGATTTTATGGCCGCTGTTTCATTTTTATCATTGGTAGGAGTACTTGTCCCATGGGCATTGATGTAATCAATTTTCGGATTACCTGCCATTCTTAACGCGGCTTTCATAGCCCGAAGCGGGCCATCGAGACTTGGTGATGTAATATGGCTTGCATCACCGCTTTCTCCAAATCCAATCAACTCTGCATAAATATGTGCACCGCGAGCAACTGCCGCGTCATACTCTTCTAAAACCAAGGCAGCAGCACCCTCCCCCATAACAAATCCATCACGCTGTGCATCAAAAGGGCGTGAAGCATGTTTTGGATCATCGTTACGTGTGCTAAGCGCTTTCATAGAGGCAAATCCGCCCACACCGACACCAGTAATCGCTGACTCTGCCGCAACCACCAACATTTGGTCTGCTCCGCCCGTCATGATTGTTTTTGCGGCTTCACTAATACCATGTGTACCTGCTGCACACGCTGTCACGCATGAAAGGTTAGGCCCTATTAAACCATGATCGATGCTTACGAACCCCCCAAGCATGTTGACCAATGCCCCAGGGATAAAGAAAGGAGAGATACGACGCGCCCCTTTGGTTTCTAAAATAATAGAACTTCGCTCAATGGAAGGAAGTCCGCCGATTCCAGAAGCTGCACTGATTCCAAAACGCTCTTTATCAAATCCTTCCGGAAAGTTGGCATCTGCCATTGCTTCTTGTGCTGCTTTGATACCAAGATGAATAAAGCGGTCTGCTTTTTTTACTTCTCGTGCATCCATAACCGTTTCAGGATCAAAATTCTTTACTTCACCAGCAATTTGAGCACTGTGCGTCGAAGGATCGAAAATAGTAATCCTATCAATACCGCATTCACCATCACACATAGCTTTAAATGAGCTCTCTTTATCATGACCTACGGCATTGATCATGCCCATACCGGTTACTACTATTCGTTTCACATCTTCTCCTGCTGATCACTGATCTTAGATATTTCTTCGTTAAAATTATAAATGAAAAAACATCTAAGGCCAAATATTAAATGGCTGAATACCAAGGCTGTTGCCTTGATAAAATGACTACTTTTTACCTTCGATGTAATTAATTACATCTTGAACTGTTTGGATTTTTTCTGCTTCATCATCAGGAATTTCGATATCGAATTTCTCTTCAAGAGCCATTACCAATTCAACAACGTCAAGACTGTCTGCACCAAGGTCTTCTACGAATTTAGAATCCGCTTTAACTTCATCCGGGTTAACACTTAGTTGTTCAACAACTACTTCTTTAATATCTTCCAATAGCGCCATAATAGCTCCTGTTTTAATGAGTAAAATCGTAGAAATTATAACATATTTAGCTTAAGTGGCAAAATATTACCCTTAAGACTTTTTACATGAACATTCCGCCGTTAACTTTTAGAGTCTCACCTGTAATGTAAGTTGAGTGGTCACTCAGTAAAAAAGCCGTTGCTTCAGCGACTTCTTTAGGCTCACCAAAACGTCCCATAGGAATCTTTGAAGTAAATGTTGCTTTAACCTCATCACTAAGAACATCCGTCATATCGGTAGCTATGAATCCTGGAGTCACTGTGTTGTATCGGATACCGCTCGTTGCAGCTTCTTGCGCGAAGCTTTTCGTCATTGCTATCACACCACCTTTTGACGCTGCATAATTCGTTTGACCTGCATTACCAGTTTCCCCTACGATAGAGGCGATATTGACGATTGCACCAAACTTTTTCTTTCGCATTACTTTAAATGACTCACGGCAGCCGACAAAAGCTGAAAGCAAGTTGGCATTGATAACTGCCATAAAGTCTTCACTTTTCATACGCATAGCCAATCCGTCTTTTGTTATCCCTGCATTGTTAACCAAATAAGAGAGTTCGCCATCCGCATCTACAATGGTTTTAATCGCATCGACAAAGGCTGCTTCATCCGCTACATCAAATCCGATGACCGCTGCACTGCCGCCTGCTGCTTCGATTTGCGCTTTAACCGCATCTGCCGCATCAGCACCACTACGGTAATTTATCCATACTTTTAGACCATAACCCGCTAATACACGTGCTACTTCCGCACCGATTCCTCGGCTTGAACCTGTTACCAATACATTTTTACCTGTGAACTTCATCTAATTCCTTTATAGTTAAATAAGTGCCTGATCCATCTCTAAGGGTTTTTCAATTCCCATAAGTTTTAAAACGGTAGGTGCTACATTGTTGAGTGCCCCAGGATGAACCTCTTTAACCTCATCATCCAACACAAAACACCATACTTTTCCCACCGTGTGATTGGTAAGTGTATTACCGGCATCATCACACATCTCTTCACAATTGCCGTGATCCGATGTAATTACCACTGCATAATCATTACGTTTACTTGCTTCAACAATCCGAGACAACTCTTTATCTACCGCTTCTACACCTAAAATTGCCGCTTCATAATTCCCCGTATGTCCCACCATATCGCCATTCGCAAAATTGACCACCACAAAATCGTACCCTTCATCCATTGCTGTGACAACCGCATCCCCTACTTCAGGTGCGCTC
The DNA here is from genome assembly GCA_030694265.1 of Sulfuricurvum sp. Taxonomy (GTDB): domain Bacteria; phylum Campylobacterota; class Campylobacteria; order Campylobacterales; family Sulfurimonadaceae; genus Sulfuricurvum. The sequence goes on along the minus strand of JAUXYP010000006.1, from coordinate 19,691 downwards.
ATAGCAGGTTGCAAATCGTACGTTTTGACTTGCGGGCTTGGAATCAATACACGGGTCTCATTTTCATACGGTTCTTCAATACCGCCATTAAAGAAAAAAGTCACATGGGCATATTTTTCTGTTTCTGCCGTATGAAGCTGACGTAAACCGGCATTTGAGATCACTTCCGCCAAGGTGTTTTCCGGCGCATCTTTTGGAAAAAGTACCGGAAGCGGAAGATTTTTATCATACTGCGTCATTGTTGCCAAGTGAACCGGAATGTAGGTGCGTTCAAAACCTTTAAAAGCAATATCCCCAAGGGCAGACGCGAATTGACGCATACGATCACTTCTAAAGTTAAGCGTTAAGACTGAATCCCCTTCCCTAAAACCATCATAACCGTCAAAGGCACACGGAGTAATAAATTCATCCGTCTCTCCTTTTGCATACGCATTTTCAATATAATCAGAAACACTTTGTTCACTCTTCGGATGAGCTGACACAATTGCATCGTACCCTTTTTGAATACGGTCCCATCGGTTATCACGATCCATCGCATAAAAACGTCCGCCTAAGGTGGCTATTTTAATGTTTTTATCCCCATGCGCAAGAACGGTTTGCAAAAAAAGCGATGCGGAGGTAGGTGCTACATCGCGTCCATCGGTAATCAAATGTAGCCATACTTCGTGGCCCGCGGTAGCGGCAATCTCAGCCACACCCAGAAGATGATCGATGTGCGAATGAACTCCGCCATCACTCATAAGGGCAATCAGATGAAGCCGATTAGAGGCTTTTAGTAAATCAATAAAGGGGACATTACGTGCGAAACTGCCATCTTCCAGTGCCAGAGAAATTTTAACGAGATCCTGATACAAGACCCGACCGCTGCCAATACTCATATGTCCCACTTCGGAATTTCCCATTTGACCCTCAGGCAACCCGACACTAAGCCCCGATGTATCAATCAACGAGTGAGGTACTTCTTGAAACAGCCAATCGTATGTCGGTTTTTTGGCTGCACGAAACGCATTGAAATCGTGCTTAGGAGAATACCCGATCCCATCAGTAATGACTAAAACGGTTTTTTTTCTCAAAACTTCTCCTTGATTAATCAAACTTTTTGCCGATTATATTAAAATATCACTTTGCATTGCTTTACATCCCGAACACAAAGAGTCTACTACATGCTACACTGGTTATACACAACGTTCGGAATCAACTTATTCCAATATATCACCTTACGTGCAGGGGTGGCATTTTTTATTGGCCTTTTCTTAACAATGTTTCTTATGCCTCGCTTTATCTCTTGGGCTCAACGATCCGCTCGTGTTCAACCGATCAACGAATATGTAAGTGCCCATCAGGGAAAAGCAAAAACCCCTACAATGGGGGGTATTGTCTTTGCTTTCTCCACCATTATTGCTTCATTGCTAACCGTTAATATTGCTAACCCTTATGTAATTGGTGGTCTTTTAACGCTTGTTTTTTATTCCTATATCGGCTTTACCGATGACTGGGGCAAAATTCGCGGCGGCCATAATTTATCAGGTCTCAGCGCACGTTCAAAAATGTTTCTGCAAATCTTTTTTGGTCTTGGAATTGGTATTTTCTTGATCTTGGTCGCAAAACTCGAAACCGGATTTTACGTCCCTTTTGTCAAAACAAGCCTTTTTGATATGGGTGATTTTAGCATTGCCTTTTGGGTATTGGTCATTATTGCAACCTCTAACGCCGTCAATTTGACGGATGGATTGGATGGATTAGCAACAGTTCCTTCTATCTTTGCACTGCTCTCGTTGAGTGTTATTGTCTACATTGTCGGAAATGCTGCATTAGCTCACTACTTGCTCATGCCAAAAATACCGGCAGGTGAGGTGGTCATTATCGCCATGGCACTAATCGGTTCGCTGTTGGGGTTCCTATGGTTTAACTGTCATCCTGCTCAAGTTTTTATGGGGGACAGCGGTTCATTAACTCTTGGTGCTTTTATCGCTTATATGGCCATCATCAGTAAAAGCGAGATTCTTCTTATCCTCATCGGTCTGATATTTGTTATCGAAACTGTTTCGGTAATCGTCCAGGTGGGAAGTTTCAAACTGCGTCAAAAACGGGTCTTTTTAATGGCACCGATTCACCATCATTTTGAACTAAAACAATGGGCCGAGAACAAGATCATCGTCCGATTTTGGATTATTGCCCTCTTATCCAACATTCTTGCAATCATCACCCTAAAGATCCGTTAATGCAGCGTATGAATATTGCCTGTTTCGGGTATGGAAAAACAACACGTGCTATTGCCAAAGCTTACGGGCCATGTACTTTTTTTGATGATAAAGTGACGAAACCATTTACCGATGAAGAGGGAAACTATCTCAAGCCAATCAGTGAATTTGATTCACGTCTGTACACCCACGAGATCCCATCTCCTGGATTTCCCCCAGAGCATCCGCTTATTCAAAAGGCGACTCATCTTATCAGTGAATACGACTTTTTTACTCCAAAGATGCCCTTTTCAATCTGGATAAGTGGTACCAATGGCAAAACCACGACCACACAAATGGTTGAGCACCTCCTTTGTGACAAAGGGGCTATCAGCGGTGGCAATATTGGAACACCGTTGGCCGAAATGTCTCACGAAGCTCCGATATGGATTTTGGAAACCAGCTCTTTTAGCATGCATTACAATAACATTGCCTGCCCCAATATCTATGCCCTCCTCCCTGTAACTCCCGATCATGTCAGCTGGCATGGAAGCATGGAAGCCTATTATGAAGCCAAACTCAAACCTCTGTCTATGATGAAGGAGGGAGAAGCAATCATTCTTCCAAAAATGTTTGCAGATGCCCCTACAAAAGGCTTTAAAATCGTTTATGAGCATGAAAAAGATCTGGCCCGATATTTTGGATTTGATGCCAGTAAGATCAAATTCAAGGGAGCATTTCTCATGGATGCGATGATCGCCATGGGGATTGATAAAATCCTGTATGACCGCTGTGATTACGATAAGATCAATGCTTTCATCCTCGACCCTCACCGCCAAGAGGAATTTCGTGATACTAAAAATCGTCTTTGGATCAACGACTCTAAAGCCACCAACATCGATGCTACTCTCGCAGCGCTTCGCACTTATGCCGCCTATCCGATACTTCTCGTTTTGGGAGGAGATGATAAAGGAGTGGAACTCGAAGAGCTATTTACTCCTCTTAAGCAGTATGACGTACACGTTTATGCTATTGGGGCCAATGCTTTGCGGCTAGAGACGCTTTGTCAACAATATGCCGTTCCCTATACCCTTTGTCATACTTTGGATGTCGCTGTCGAGCAGATTAACAAGAAGCACACTCGAAACACGATCGCTATGCTTTCACCCGCCGCAGCAAGCCTAGACCAGTTTAGCTCCTATGCACAGCGCGGAAATTTGTTCAAAGAACTTGCAATTACCACAAAATAGCATTTAAGCTTATTTTTAAGCTTGTATGGCTATAATTGCACTCCACAAAACGTGGCTAATTAGCTCAGTCGGTAGAGCAGTAGACTGAAAATCTGCGTGTCCTTGGTTCGATTCCGAGATTAGCCACCACCACTTAAAACAATCCCTTCTAATACAGTCTAACTCAAGCAAATTAAAGTAGTAAATGCAGCGCACGCTTATAGATACAAGGAAATATTATGATGAAAAAAATATTTTTGGCGCTTTGATCGTCACTTCTGCGTTTGCAGCACATCAAGTAGAGTTCAATCTTAACGATAAAGAAGTTGAAGGACAAGTTCTTTTTGATTTGTCAAAAATGGGGGTTCCATTAGAGGGGGCTTACGCTGGAGCACGGATTTTAAATGGTGATGAAAGAAATAGCGATAAAATCGAAGATATCAGTCCATTAAAGGAAGTGTCATTTAAGGTCATGCGTCCGGTGGAGGGTGTTGCGGGTTTGTCTTTAGGTCTTGGGATCAAAGGGGAATATACCAAATTTGACGGTGAGCGTTATTCCGCTATTCCTTTAGGATTAGAAGCGGATATGAAATTGCCATTGGCAACTCCATTTCCATTGCATATTTGCGGAGCTTTGTATTATGCCCCTTCAGATTTGGTGTTTCAAGACGGTATTAAATACTTGGAAGTCCGTACCTACCTTGACGCAGAGGTAATCCATCATGGGCACATTGAAGTGGGATACCGTAATATTGACCCCGATCTTAATAATCACACTGTTAAAAGTCACAATGTTACCTATAATGAGGCATTCTACTGTGGACTTCGACTCGACTTCTAAACACTCACTAAAAATTTAAAGAGAAAATCGGAAGCAGCATCGAGGTAACTTCGCTCTTCTCAATTATTAACATATGCCTTGATATTTTCAGAACGACCGGCATCTTTGGCAACAGCTATCAACGTATTTACTGCTTCTGATGTACTTTTTGAACTGATATCATTTTGGTACATTGTAGATGATTTCACATTGATTCCCACTGGATCGTTTTGGGAACTGCTACTCTCCTGATCTAGCAAATTATCTTTATCTTTCGATTTCTCTGATTGTTCTTCTGTCGCCTGTTTTTGTTCTTGTACCGGGTCTGGGCGACCTACTTGAACCGCCTGTGAATAAGGGCTTTGAAATAGATAGGAACTCACTTGCATGATACACCTCCAAATTATCTTATTACTAGTCTATAACTTTTAAACTAATGAGTGGATTAATTTTTTGATGTGCTTTATTATGAAAAAACCTTTTTACTTTGGGTATTCTTTGCTTTATGTATTTAAACACAACGCAACCTCTTACCGACGCCGATATCGAAGATGCTCAACCCTCTGATAGTAATTACAAGCTCTATGATGAAAGAGGGCTTTATTTGCTGATCAAAACAACCGGTGCAAAGCTCTGGCGTTTAAAATATCACTATGAAGGTGTCGAGCGCAGTGTTACTTTTGGAACTTATCCCGTACTATCACTGAGTGATGCACGTGCAATATGTGATCAGCACCATACAGACATAGCCCAAGGAATTGATCCATCACTCAAGCGCAAAGCAATAAAACAGATCAAGCTCTAATTTGGTATGGGAGTATTATGGCCATCTGAACAGTTATATTGCTGTAACATTTAGAACATCCTTTATTTAAAACCACTAAAGAGCAAGAGTATGGGGAAAAAGAGTATTAACGGATTAAGTACTTCCCAAGCTAGTGAAAGGCTGACTAAATACGGTCGTAATGCGCTGCCTGGAAGTGAACCAAAAACACTGCTGGCTCTTATGCTCAAAGTCATACGTGAACCTATGTTTTTGATGCTACTTATAGCGGGCCTCATTTATTTGGCTCTTGGAGATCGTGCTGAAGCCCTATTTTTACTGGCATTTGTCTTTGTCGTTATTGGTATTACGTTGGCACAAGAGCATAAAACACAACGGGCATTGGAATCATTGCGCAACCTCTCAGCACCAAGAGCATTGGTCATACGAGATAACAAAGAAATCCGTATTTCAAGTCAGGAAGTCGTTCCCGGTGATCTCATAGTACTGCATGAGGGGGATCGTATTGCGGCGGATGCTTGCCTTGTACAAGGGCAGTTGTCTGTCGACGAGTCACTGCTTACCGGTGAATCCGTAAGTGTGGACAAAACCGTAGGTTCAAAAGATACATCATCCCTATTTGCCAGTACGGTAGTGACCAAAGGTGTCGGATTGGCCATCGTGCAGACTACTGGAACGGCAACCGCTGTAGGTCATATAGGAGAAGCTCTCTCCCTCACCGATGAAACTTTTTCTGGACTTCAACGCTCATCTCGCACTTTGGTTCGCACATTGAGCATCCTTGCCTTTGCTTTGGCATTGGCACTTGTATTGGTTAATTGGGGATGGAATAACCATTCTGTTTTAGAAAGTATCCTTTCTGGAATCGCTCTCTCGATGGCCGTATTACCTGAAGAAATTCCCGTTATTCTCACCGTTTTTTTAGCTCTTGGTGCATGGAGAATCAGTAAAATAAATGTCCTGACACGTAACGTGACGGCTGTTGAAGCACTGGGAGCCATTACGGTATTGGCCGTAGATAAAACAGGCACTTTGACTCAAAATCGCATGCAAGTCGCCGAGCTCTCCGTTCATGATTTTTCGTACAGTGCCAGCGAAGACAGAGAGTTGGAAGAAAAATTTCACACTTTAATAGAATTTGCCATGCTTGCCACTCCCATAGACCCTTTTGATCCTATGGAAAAAGCGATTCAGCAATTTTGCCATGCTCACCTCAGCGGTACCGAGCACATTCATGATAACCGTATCCCTGAGTTTCAATATGACATCTCACCTGATATTTTGGCAATGACGCATGTATACTCAGACACAAAACCTTCTGTATATTTACTCGCTACCAAGGGTGCTCCTGAGGCTGTTGCCGATTTATGCCATCTGAATGCCGAAGAACATCAAAAAATTGAAGCTCAGGTAGAAGAGATGGCCAAGCGTGGTTTACGAGTATTAGGAGTGGCCAAAGGTTCCTGGGAAGGGGCGGAAAATACCCCACTATGGCCAAAGAGCCAACATGACTTTGACTTCACGTTTCTAGGCCTCGTTGGATTCATGGATCCGCCCCGTCCTGATGTTTCTGCCGCAATTACCCAATGTCACAATGCAGGTATTCGTGTCCTGATGATCACCGGTGACCATTGCGAAACGGCCCGCTCTATTGCAAAAGAAGTAGGGTTAAGTAAACATGCCCAAGTGCTTATGGGAGATGAAATTACTATGCTCACAGATAGTGAACTTCTGTCCCGCCTCAAAAAAACCGATGTGTGTGCCCGTATGAAACCTGAACAAAAACTGCGTCTTGTCCGAGTGCTGCAAGAGGGAGGGGATGTTGTGGCGATGACAGGGGATGGGGTCAATGATGCTCCTGCACTCAAAGCAGCAGACGTCGGTATTGCCATGGGGGAACGCGGAACCGATGTCGCGCGAGAATCCGCAGCACTGGTACTGTTGGATGACCGTTTTGAGAGCATTGTTGCTGCTATTGCTCAAGGGCGGCGTATTTATGACAATATCATCAAAGCGACACGATTTGTCTTTGCGGTTCACGTTCCCATTATTGCTTTAACCCTCATTCCTGCATTGATGCAGTGGCCTGATATGTTACAGCCGGTTCACATCGTTTTGCTTCAGCTCATGATCGATCCTGCCTGCGCTATCGTTTTTGAGGCGGAAGCGGCAGCAGCAAATGTAATGAGTCGACCGCCTCGTGTTATTTCCGCGAGCCCTTTTTCGGTCGAAAATGTGGGCTATGCCTTGATACAAGGGGTTGGAATCGCATTCATACTACTGATTGGATATGCATTGCTGCGCCATAACGGTTGGAATGAAGCAGATATACGCATAAGTCTTTTTACCGCCCTTATACCTATCCTCTTTCTTTTGGTCTTAGTAAATCGTGATGCAGCATTTATTAGTAAAGGAAATCCTTGGATATTAACCATGTTTGGGGGAGTGAGTCTGATACTTGCATCGGTATTATTCGTGCCGTTTTTACGCGATATGCTACGATTTGAACCCATCACCCTTGCCGCGATTTTCGCGGCTTTAGTAATGATGGTCGTAAGCGGGGTATGGCTAAAATTCTTGCAAAGTATTCATCAAAAAATAGCCCCAGCCTAATGGAAGGCGTACTATTCTAAAAGTTTTGCAATTTCAGAGTGCCCAGCAAGTTCAGCATGTTTGTGAGCAGTTCTTCCTTCTGCATCTTTGATACTTTTATCGGCTCCCTTAGCCAACAAAGAAAGGACTAACTCTTTATTTCCGGCCTCTGCCGCAAGCATCAACGGAGTTTCACCCTCATCATCACCTTTGTTTACATTAACACCGTTTTCCAGCAAAAGAGCCACCATATCAGGATGGTTTCCTGTCACAGCACTCAACATTACCGATGCGCCGCACGGAGTGATCATGTTAACATCTGCCCCATGAGACAGTAACATCTCTGCGCTTTTTCGATCATTTTTATCAATGGCTGTTTTGAGTGGGAAAATTCCGTTTTTAGTTTTTGCATTTGGCTTTGCACCCCGATCTAACAGCACTTTAATAACATCATGATGTCCTTGTGACACTGCATACATAAGAGCACTGTATTTAGCCCCATCTTGAGCATTTACATCAGCACCTTTTGCAATCAATGCATTGACGATTTCGACATTTCCCCCTTTTGATGCCCACATCAAAGGCGTTGCTCCATTCTCTTTTTTATCAACATTGGCTCCGCTTTGAATCATTTGATTTACGGTGGCAACATCTCCTTTTTTGATACTTTCAATCAATGCTTCATCCGCACTTGCACTATTAACAAGGGCAAAACAAACACATAAAAAACTCTTTGTAACTTTTCTCATTTTATATCCCCTGTTCATCTTTATGAAGAATGATACATTATTTTTTTAAAAAATTTCATGCGCAAATTAACCCCACGATACGACTCTTAAGAAATCTTAGGTTACACTAATTAAAATTTCAAAGGTACCCCATGAACAATGAAACGCTCACTATCTTTGTCGGGATTATCGCCGTATGCATGGTCATTATCACCTTAGTAATCGCATTGATCGGATTTTATGCCGTTAAAATGATGCAAAAATCGCAGGAATTTATAGCAGTTGTCCAAAATGAACTCAGTTTCCTTACGACTAAAGGGGCGCTGACACTTCATGAAATCAATGAATTTATCATACATCTTAAAGATCAAACAACCCCTATTAGTGAAAAATCACTCTCAGCCTTGCATGAAATACGCGAATTGGTTTCGTACATCCATGAAGAGACTAGAACTCTCGCGATGAAAGCATCAGGGGGTATTGCAAAAGTCACTATCGGTTCATTGGCGATCGGTGCACTGGCGCAAATATTTAAAAAACAACCCCACAACTAGGAATCTTTCATGGAAAAAAATAATGCCCTCACTTTTTTACTCGGAGCTGTTTTAGGTGGAGCGGCAGCTTATTATGCCTACAAACACCAAGATGAAATTCTCGCTGGGATTCAAGATTTGGAAGGCAGTCTTAATCTTGACAACAATGACCTCATCGAAAAAACGAAAACACAGTTTAATCAACTGAGCCAAAACGTGCAGAGTGCAATTCAACGCTATACGGATACCGCTAGCGAGTCAAACGACCCTGTTAATGAAGATGAGATTGCTTCGTTAAAAGAAGAACTCGCTCGTCTGCGCGCCGAGGTTCAAACACTCAAATCTTAACGGGTAACATGGTTACGTCGAAGCATTCGCAATAGCGTAACCACAAAAGCAACGATTGCAGGCCCCAATAAGAATCCCCAAAATCCAAACGTCGTAAGTCCCGCGATAAGGGCAAAGAAAATTAAAAAATCGTTAATTGTTTGTCGCCCATGGCTAAACAGCTTGTTAATTTGTTGCAGGATAATAAGCCGAACAACATTGTCTATAAAAAATGAGAGCATCGCCCACGAATAGATAAGTATCACTAGCGCATTAAGATTATGCCCATTGATAAATTCATTCAGTGCTACGGGAATCCAGATCAATGCCGTCCCAACAATAGGAATCACCGAAGTAACCGCAATCATAAGCCCAAATAACCATGGATCATACAAATGAAAAAAACTGATAAAAATCCCAAAGGCCAAGCCCTGTGCCACGGCTACCCCGATTAATGTATAAAAGCCCGTAGCCGTCGTCGCGATCATGTCTTGCACAAATTCTTGGCGAATGCGTCGTCTTATAGGAATCACCGGAGCAATGGCCAACGTGATAGGACGACGAAACCAAGCCAAAAAAAAGAAAAAGATGACGATCATAATCATCTCTCCTATCGCTCCCAAAAAGCCCAATATCCCATTTCCCAAACTTACGGCCAAAGTAGAGATGATTTGAGCTTGATACTCGCTGGCTTTGAGAATAAGCGCTGCAATGATTTCCCTTATGCCATCAAATGAATGCGGGAGATGAGAGATCAGACGCATCCCTTGCGTTTGATACGTATACGCAATCTTCATGATTTCATCCGGATGGCTGGCGATGTAATAAACAAAAAACAAAATAGGGACAAACAGCACCAAAAACAAAGCCAATGTCATTAATGATGCGCCAATAATCTCGCGATACGGACTCAGCCGATTACTTCTGATCAATCGGTGTTCCACCAGATTATGCAAAGGGGCGAAGGCGGTCATCAGTAAAAAAGCCACAAAAAAACTTTTTAAAAAGGGGTAAAAAAGCCAAAAACATAACGTAAATGCCCCAAAAATTATTACTCGTACAAATTGATTTTGTGCCATCATTTCCCTTTAGTATCTCATTTTATTGTGTGTTAGCAAAGCGTAGCACGATTTGTTTTTCGCAACGTTCGTAACGTTGTAACGGCAAATGCCAGCATTGCCGGTCCCAATATGACTCCCCAAAATCCGAACGTCGCCAAACCGCCGACGATGGCAAAGAAAATAACAAACTCATTAATCCGTTTTTTCCCTTCGCTGAGCGTTTGATTGACAAAATTTAAAATAACCAATTTCACAATGTTATCGATAAAAAATGCCATCATTGCCCACGAATACAAAGCAATAATAAAAACATTCATCAAGTGGCCTTGGACATACTCATTAACCGCAACCGGAATCCATATCAAAGCCGTACCGAAAATAGGAATAATCGCAGAGATTCCTGTTAAAAATCCCAGTAATAATGGATTGTAACCCTCAAAAAATGCAATAAAAATCCCAAAAGCAAGCCCCTGTGCAATCATCACTCCCAACAGCGTATAAAAGACCACGGCAGTCGTTGTTGTCATCTCTTCCAAAAACTCCCGTTTGATGGAACGGCTCAGTGGAACAATGGGAAGAAGAAACAACGTAAGCCGTCGACCATACCACGTCAAAAAGAAGAAAAAGACAACAATCATGCTCATTTCACCCAGCATAACCATAAACATTTTTAGACCATTGCCAAACCATCCTGCCACAAAGGTGATAATCTCGTCTTTATGCAGTTGCGCCAATGCAAGCAAAGTATTCAAAGGCTCTTTGAGCCATGCAAGATAGGAAGGTAAATACGTACCCAAAGTATCCATTTTATTCCCGACCGAGCGAATCATTTCAATGGTATGAGCAGGCTGATCAAGAAGCTGAAAAAAGAAAACAACAATCGGAAGAAAAATAATGAGTGAAAGGCCAAGAGTGACAATGCCAGCCGCAATAAGAGGAGCAAAAAATTTCAAGGACTCACTGCGTTTGATTTGAAGCTCTAAGATTCTGTGCAGAGGTAACACCGCCATTGCCAAGAGCAGTGCGACACAAAAGCTTTTTAAAAAGGGAAACAGCAGCCAGATGATAAAAACAAATGCCGCCACTCCCATCCATCGCAAAAAATAATTTTGTTTCACAACTGTGTCCTCTTGTTTTTTAGTACGATTGTAGCACTATTGTTGTGTGTTTACAAAAGAACGAAAACTTCCATCCAATGCTTCGAGTTTTTCTCTCGATCCTTCTTCTAAAATCATACCGTTTTCCAATACGTAAATGTAATCGGCCCGTGTCACCGTACTGAGACGATGCGCAATGATGATAATCGTTTTTTCACTCAAAAATTCTTCCAATGCTTCAAAAAGTGCTGTTTCCGTATGGACATCCAAAGCCGATGTTGATTCATCGAAGATAACCACTTTGGGATTGGCCAAAACCATACGCGCGATACTCAAACGCTGACGCTGACCGCCTGAGAGGCGTATACCGAATTTTCCCACCTGCGTTTCTAATCTATCACTTAGAGAAGAAACAAAAACATCCAACTGTGCGATTCTAAGAGCCTTCCAAATAGCATCGTCTTCTATAGGTTCACCCATAGTGAGATTAAAGCGTAAGGTATCGTTAAACAGTAACGGCTGCTGCAATACGACAAACACCTCATCACGCACACGGGCAAAACCTATCTCCGAAACACTGATTTGATTGTAAAGAATATCGCCTGATGTCGGAGAATAAAATCCGACAAGCAGTTGAGAGAGGGTACTTTTTCCGCTTCCGCTCGCACCGATAATAGCAACTTTACTTCCAGCACGGATCGTAAGATTTAGCCCTTTCAGTATCGGTTCAGACGAATCGTATCCGAATACCAAATCTTTGGTCTGTATCGACAAAGCACCGCTTGATGGCAATGCTATTGGGTAAGTGGGCTGTGAGGGTTCCGTAGGTAAAGAGAGGAGTTCATTGAGCCGTGCTAGTGCATTTTTAGCATTCGCAAAGCTGTATTGCAGCGACAGAAGTTCTTGCACCGGAGTCATCATAAACCATAAATAGCCGAATATCCCGAACATGAGTCCGATACTCAAATCCGAATACAGCACCATCACCAATCCAAGGGCGCGAAAAATCTCAAATCCGCTCAAAAAGAGGGTATAGGAATAGCGCTCTCCATACAATGCTTTGATTCCGTAGACACTGGCACTTTGTTTGAGACTTTGGGACTGTTCTATCGCATCGCCGATAAAACGCTCCTCTTTGTTGCTTGCACGAATCTGGCCGAAAAGATCACACATTTGCGTCAACGTATCAGAGAGAACACCGATCGTACGGTTCTGCTCTTTTTTGAGTTTCCCTACACGCCCCGATATTTTACGGGTGACAATCATGATCATGGGCTGAAAAATCAAAATAAGAACCCCGAAAAGGGGATTAATCCATATCAAAACCACCGCCACCCCGATGAGAGTCGCGACCGAAACAATCAGTTTTGAAAGTGCCCCGCCTAAAAATTGCTCAATCGTATCGATATCAGTGATGAGATGGGTAATGACTTTACCGCTTCCTAAACGTTCATAAGCACTCATCGACACGTGTTTAAGGTGTTCCAATGCTTGAACCCGAATAGCGAAACTTAACTCCTGCGACAGCGTGATAAAAAAACGCTGTGAGGCAACACTGAGAAGAAAAAAGAGGAACCGTAACGTAATCGTCATCGCCAATACGATTCCAATATACAGCAACGGCTCGTGCAACGGCGTGAATTGGTCAATAACGCTCGTAATCCCTCCCCCTTTTTTGAGCAGTACCTCATCAACCATGAGCGGGATTAGTAATGGGATGGGAATAGAAATAATTGTTGCCAAAATAGCAATCAGATTTCCCCACAATAAAGAACGTTTGTAGCGCAGCATCATGGTAAAAAGAGTTTTAAAAGTAATCATGGTGCGATTATAATGCAATTATCATTCAAAAAAACTCCTTTATATCCTGATACTAACTCACGAAGTGTAATTATGATTAAACTTGGTGTGTTACAATTGTCGTACTTTAAAACCACACAAGGAAATACTATGCTCGTAACCAAACAAGCTCCAGACTTTACAGCAACAACCGTTTTAGCTGATGGCACCATCGTTGATGGATTCAAACTATCAGAAAATTTAGGAAAAAAAGGGACAGTTTTGTTCTTTTATCCATTGGACTTTACTTTCGTATGTCCATCAGAAATTATTGCGTTCTCACACAGAATTGACGATTTTGCAAGCCGTGGTGTTAATGTTATCGGTGTATCAGTAGACAGCCAATTTTCACACTTTGCATGGAGAGAAACTCCGGTAGAAAAAGGCGGAATCGGTCGCGTTAAATTTCCACTGGTAGCGGATTTGAGCAAACAAATTTCAAAAGACTACGATGTTCTTTTCGGTGAGTCTGTTGCACTTCGCGGTTCATTCTTGATCGACGCAAAAGGTATCATTCGTCATGCAGTTATCAATGATCTTCCATTGGGACGTAACATCGATGAAATGATCCGTATGGTTGATACGATGCAGTTTACAGATGAACACGGCGAAGTTTGTCCTGCTGGTTGGGTAAAAGGCGACGCTGGTATGAAAGCAAGCACCGAAGGTGTTGCTGAGTATCTTGCTGCTCACGCTTCAGAACTTTAATTTTAATACTAAAGTTTGCCTCGTTTGAGGCAGATTTTTCTTCTTTTAAGATTCTTCCCCTGGCAAATTTTTAGCTTTGCTCCCCATAAATATAGATTTTATCTTTGAATATTCTTTAAAGCCTGATTGATGTACTATAAATTTGTATATTAAATAAAGGAGAAATAAAATGCTCGAAACCATTGCTTTTATACTCATTATCCTCTGGATACTTGGCTTAGTTTCATCGTATACTATAGGTGGATTTATTCATATTCTATTAGTCATTGCGATTGTAGTAGTTTTAATCAGAGTTATTCAAGGCCGTCGCTTGTAATATCCAAATTATCAGAAGCTTTTTTTAATTCAAAACTGCTTATCCTTTCTCTAAAATCAACAAATAGGTAAGCATGCAATACTCCTTCTTAGCCTCTTATGCTCTTATCATCTTTGCTCTATGGTATTCTCGCCGTGAACATTTCGGTCTCGAAAAACAGATTCTTACCAACTCGATTTTAGCCATGGTACAACTGGGGCTACTGGGATACGCACTCGTCTATCTTTTTAAAATATCCCATCCTTCCCTGCTCTTTTTTGTCTTATTTGGAATGGTACTGTTTGGGGCGTATACGGCTAAAAAACGATCACCTCTTGGGAGTGATAGTTTTCGTATCGCATTTTATACGTTGGGTGCCTCATCAGGTATTGTGTTTGCCTCTATGATGATATTTGGTGTAATCCATATGGTTCCTAATGAAATGATTCCCATCGGCGGCATGATCATCGGCAATGCCCTCAATGTGTACACCCAAAGTATTGAGAGGTTTAAAGGGGAAGTGAAAAATACGGTAGAAACGATCGAGGGGATGATTGCACTTGGAGCACCGCTCAAAGAAGCTCTTTCTTCTGCTTCCAAAGCTTCGGTCAAAGCCGCCATGATCCCCACACTCAATATGTTGCAAACCGTTGGGATTATCCATATACCAGGAATCACCACAGGAATGCTCCTCGCAGGTGCCGATCCGCTTAAAGCAATATCCTATCAACTGGCCGTTATGTATATGATGGTCGCGGTCTCACTACTAGCGGCAGCCTTTAGTGTCCTCTTTTCATATCGGTCAATTTTCGCAGCAGTATTTTCAAAAGATTGATTTTACCCTCTTTGCACTGATTATATTTTAATCAATAAGTAAATGCTTTATCAACTATAATTCCTTTATAAATTTAATAACAAGGAGTTGAAAAATGCAAGATCTAGTAAGAAGCTATGCGGCAAATGCTCCGCTCATTCAAAACTTTATCCTTTCAACTTTGGGAAACGTAAATCTCAAATTCCTTAACGTCCAGCTGATCGAACGACTATATAAAACATTCCCAAGTTTGGAACTGCTTTATATGTCTGATGAGGGGTTTGTCCAAAACTCACCTAATATCTATGTTAATCGAGAAGAACATAATCATATCGGAGTGGATCGCGCGTATCTAATCAACGAGGTTCAAATTCAAAAGGGATACTATATAAGTGATCCCTATATCTCAACTGCTACTGGGTTTTTATGCATTACGGTAGTGTATGCGGTGGGAGACGGATATCTCTTTTTAGACTTTCGGCTTCGCAAACTCTTGGAACGATTTGATCTGATCGAAAAAAATAATGTCTTTAAATTTCTCAACCGTACATCCTACGCTCTCATCGGTGGAGGGCTGCTCTTTTTTGGAGTGTTCGTTGTACTGTATGGGTTTTATACGTTTGCCGGATATTTATTTGGGAACGATCCGCTGTCTATAGATGCCGTATTTAAACCTATTATTGCACTAACATTGGGATTAGCCGTTTATGATTTGGGAAAAACCATTGTGGAACAAGAGGTATTGCCTCGTACGCAACATGTCAGCGACGTTTTTAATCCTAAAACATTGCTCAATTTTTCAGTTTCTATCATTATTGCTTTATTAATCGAAGCGCTCTTGGTCGTCTTTAAAATTTCGCTTCATAACTACAAAGATCTGCCATACGCTTCTACATTGGTTGCAGCTCTCTCATTTCTGTTACTTGTGTTTGCTGTATTTGTTTACATCATCCGTAAAACGGAAAAAGAATAATGCTATCTTCCGCATGCCAGGATACTATTCGGGCGGCTGTGTGGCTCTCGACAAAACCTCAGGATGAGTATCACCATATACAAAAAATCAGCGATGCCCTTGATTTACCCTACCATTTTTTAGCCAAGTCACTCCAAACACTCGTCCACTGCAACATTCTCATCTCCCGCAGAGGTGCAAACGGCGGTGTAAAACTCGCAAAGGCCAGCTGCGATATTACCCTTATTTCTCTCATTGAAGCCGTCGATGGCAGCACTTTTTTCGATGCATGCGTCCTAGGAATCGGTGACTGTGAAGATGAAAAACCGTGTGCTCTACATGCCCAATGGGAAAAATGGCGCACGGAAATGCATGAGATGTATTCTGCTATGCGTCTGGATGAAATCACCGATGACGTACTCCTTCGTAAAATAAAACGCCTCTAACTCCCCCTTATTCAAATTTTAAATAAGAAACATTAAACTGATTATTTTTTAATCAGTTAATTGTATCAATAAGTTATTATTTGGATTACAATTATTTCAGATTTTTTAATCTTAAATAGGAGTCGTCAAATGAAAAGTTTGAATGTTTTAGGAAAAAGTGTTTTGTTGCTCTCCCTAGCAGCATCTGTAGCTATGTCAGCAGTCGTTGAGAAAAAAGATCTCAAGATCGGATTTATCCCTCTTACCGATTGTGCGGCACTCGTCATCGCAAAAGAAAAAGGTTTTTTTGCAAAACATGGTCTTAATGTAGAATTGAGCAAAGAGGCATCATGGGCAAACGTTCGTGACAAAATGACGGTGGGTGAGCTCGATGCTTCCCACATGCTCGCGGCAATGCCGATCGCATCCACACTGGGTGTCGGAAGTACAAAAAAAGAGATGCTAGCACTCATGGCTTTGGGTCAAAACGGCGATGCGATTACCGTATCCAATAAAATGTACGATGCAATGATGGCAGCGGATCCTGCTGCTACTAAAAAAGGTTCCGCAGCAGCACTCAAAAAAGTGATCGCGGCAAAAACAATGGGTGTTCCTGAGTTTGGTATGACATTCCCTACGGGGACACACAACTATCACATCCGCTATTGGATGGGTGCAGGCGGAGTGAATCCCGATAGTGATATATCACTCAAAGTCGTTCCACCACCGCAGATGGTGGCGAACATGACCGCAGGAAACATCGATGGATTTTGTGTAGGTGAACCGTGGAATCAGCGTGCTGTTATGGGTAATGTTGGTAAGACACTCATTACAGGGTATCAGCTCTGGCAAGACGGACCTGAAAAAGTACTCGGTGTTCAAAAAGCGTTTGCGGATAAATATCCTGAGACGACCAAGCAAATGATCGAAGCGGTCATCGAAGCGGGCGTGTGGCTCGATGCGTCTTGGGACAATCGTAAAGAGGCATCGGCGATACTCTCTAGTAAATCGTATGTTAATGCACCCAAAGATGTTATTGATAATTCTATGACGGGGACGTTTATGTTTACCAATGGTGTGAGTACCCCAATGCCAAACTTTAACCGTTTTGCAAAAGGTGGTGCTTTGTATCCGTACTACTCCCATGGATTGTGGCAAGTGACACAAATGATCCGCTGGGGTCAATTGGATAAACCTGTCGACATGAAAAAGACAGTTGAGAGCGTTTATCGTCCCGATTTGTTTGCAGCCGCTGCAAAAGAGGTGAAATACCCCCTTCCTGCATCAGGATGGAAAAAAGAGAGCAAATTTATCGATGGTGTGACGTTTGATCCGAACAAATCGGTGGATTATATTTTTAATGCTCCTATCAAATCGCCAAAAATGACCAAAGAAGCACTTGCTAAAGTGAATAAATGGAAAGTCAAATAAGTAAAAGGAGGCATTTATGCTCTTAAGAACCATCAACATCGTTGCGCTACCGACACTGCTTTTTGGTGTCCTCATCGCTGTATGGTCAACGGTAGCCAACCAAATTCAAGGCTTCCCACCGCCTATGGAAGTGTGGAACGAATTGCTCGTTGTTCTCTCAGATCCGATGTATGACAACGGTGCGGGAGATCAGGGCATTGCGTTGCAATTACTCAGTTCCCTCAAACGGGTATTTGGTGGATTTGCGTTGGCAATCGCCGTGGGGATTCCTGTAGGGCTATTGATAGGAATGTCTAAAATGGCGCAAACGGCTTTTAATCCGTACATACAGATACTCAAACCAGTATCTCCGCTTGCGTGGTTGCCATTGGCGTTGTTTGTGTTTAAAGACGTCGATATGACGGCGATTTTCGTCATTTTCATCACCTCTATCTGGCCGATTATCATCAATACGGCATTGGGAGTGCGCAGTGTAAGTGAGGATTACCTCAATGTCGCCAAAGTATTGCAACTCACCGCATTTGAGAAAGTGTTTCAAATCATTCTCCCTGTTGCGGTACCCTTTATCTTTACAGGGATGCGTTTGTCATTGGGGATTGCATGGCTGGTCATCGTCGCAGCAGAGATGCTCACCGGCGGTCTAGGGATCGGATTTTGGATTTGGGATGAGTACAACAATCTCAACTATTCCCATATTATCATCGGAATCATCCTCATAGGCGTCGTCGGGTATATCCTCGACACCATTATGGGCTTTATCGCCGATCATTTTGATTATCGAAAGCGAGGCCGCGTATGAGTACAAAACCTTTTTTAAACATCGATCATGTCAATAAGATTTTCCCCTTGGGAAAAGGGAAAGAATACGTAGCATTGCGCGATGTGAAACTCGAAATTCGTGAAAATGAGATTGTCTCCATCATCGGGCACTCAGGATGCGGTAAATCAACCCTTCTGAATATGATTGCAGGGCTTGATACCATATCTGAGGGTGTGATTTTACTCGAAGACCGAGAGATCAATGCCCCAGGCCCTGAACGTGCGGTGGTGTTTCAAAATCATTCACTGTTGCCGTGGCTCACGGTGTATCAAAACATCGAGATGGCGGTTAAAAAAGTGCGCGATGATCTGAACCCTAAAGAGGTCAAAGAACACGTTATGAAATACATCGACCTCGTTAATCTCGATCATGCCAAAGATAAATATCCGGGTGAAATCAGCGGAGGGATGAAGCAGCGTGTCGGAATCGCACGAGCACTCTCTATCGAGCCAAAAGTGCTTTTGATGGATGAGCCGTTTGGGGCACTCGACTCACTGACCCGTGCTAATTTACAAGATCACTTGATGCGTATCCAGATGCAAACAGGCAATACCGTTGTCATCATCACGCACGATGTTGATGAAGCGGTTTTGTTAAGCGATCGCGTCATCATGATGACCAATGGGCCGGAGGCTACTATCGGTGAGATATTAGAAGTTAATCTGCCTCGTCCACGAGAGCGTCTGACTTTACAACACAACGAAGAGTATCTAAGGTGTCGTGGAGCGATTGTAGAGTTTTTATATTCTAAATTCGCGAAACATGATGACTAAAAAAACTAAAATAAAAAGGATATACAAATGAAAAAAATCACCTTATCAGCGATGGCTGTTCTCTCTCTAGCAAGCGGTTTTTCTAGCACCCTGAGTGCGGATGAGTTTACTCTCTTTAGTGATGCGAAGTTTAACGGTGAAGTACGTGCACGTTATGAAAATGTTGATGTTGAAGACTCAGGCAAGATGGAAGCCAATGCGTATACGGTTCGTGCAACATTAGGATTGGATGCAAAACTCTTTAATGTTGAGGGATTAAGCATGAAAGTGGATGGGACAACGG
>JAUXYP010000004.1 GCA_030694265.1 Sulfuricurvum sp. | reverse complement strand
CATATGCTACTCGATGGAAATACAACAGCAACACAAGCAACACAATATTGTGCTATCTGGAACCATGAATTTAACTCATCTGTTGAATTAAACGTCAGTGGTACAGAAAGCTATGGTACTATCACAGCGCCTACACATGTTCCTTCTACTGCAGTAAGTTACTGTTACGGAGATGCTACTCTTGGATACGAAGTTTTGGTTGTACTTCCGTAATCCAGCACCCAACACTATCTTCTAATCTTTTTTCACTCATAAGAGAGTGAAAAAAGTAAATCCTTCTTTTCCTCCGGTAATCATCTATTAAAGATTTCCTTTTCATTGTCGATATACCCAAATACTAGTGTTATAAAAGGAGTTTTAACATGATCCACCCATACAATGGAAAAAGAAAAGGTATCTCTTTGGTTGAGATGACGATAGCTGTTATCTTATTTGGTCTTTTATCAGCCATCGCGTTGTTTTATTACAGAAGTTTATTCAACATTGATTTAACAGCTAAAAAAGCGCGTGTTGCCGCATTAATGGATCAAGGCTATCAGCTTTCAGGTGCGTATGATATCTTTGTAGCACAGCAAGGAATAGCCCCTAGTGTCGCCGATATGAGTGAGTTCAATGCTACTAATGTATTGATTCTTAGAAATCTTCCAAGGGACATACATGAGATGACAACAATAGGGTGGGAGCTTAATACTTCAATCACGCCTGTGGTTAATGGACGACCAGGCTTTACCTTCCCTATTGATCTCAATGGAACAAGCTACACAACTTTAGCGGATGATGACCTCTATTGTGCTATTTTTAATCATGAGCTCAACAATAGCATAGACCTAAATGTGACCAATAACACCAATTTTGGAGACGCCGCGACTCTCGCTGCCAATGCTACCTATGGTGATACCTTCTGTTATTCTGAACTTATTGGTGCTGATTATAAACACTGGATTGTAATTCTAAAATAAGATGAATATTTACAAAAAAGCTTTCACTCTTGTTGAAGTTCTCCTTACCATCTTCTTGGTAGGGGTGATGAGTACCCTTGGGTATTTTTATATCAGCACCTCTGGTTTAAAACAATCTGAGTACAAAACAGCACTTCAGTCGCAGTTTAATCTCATAGAATCAATGGTATTCCAATGCAAAAGCCTCTCTGAGCAAATGCCCAATCAAGTCGGTGGAGCCAATGCATTAGACACCAATCTCAGTGAATTAGAGTGTAATACATCCACTCCCTATAAATTTGACGGTGGGCGCAATGGTTTTGTCCCTGTCCCCCCAACTGGGTTCACAGCCTATACGGCTACCGAGGCGGGAACTGTTTTTTACATCTCTACAACAGCTGATAATAACTCAACCCAAGACGAGGTATTTCAAAAACTCGCGCTCAATTATACCTCTACCCAAGCCGAGCTCAACCACAGCGCCACGACTGCCACTTTTAAGTTTTATCTATCGCGCTAATTTTGTGTTATAATAATAACAAAAAGCGCCTATGAACATAAAGAAGATATTGACGCCAAAACAGCTTGAAGTATGCCAAAAAGAGCAGTACTATTATCAACAGCTCGGCGTTAAAAAACATCTTCTTCAAATAGCCCTCGCTCACCATTTCGTTCAGAAAAAAGAACCCGCGATTATCCATAATCTCGAACTCATGAAAGAGTACGAGATGGTCATCGTTGCCGAAAGTGATGACGTTCTTAAAATAGAACGCAAAGAACTCTTGGGTGAAAAACGCCTTGCTGAGCTTGCCGCAAAAGCACGAAAAAGCGTTGAACAAAAAAACATTCCAGTCCGTGAATTTCAGCAAAAGTACACAGCTCACCTGCGCGTTGATCCAGAAGCCATCGAGCGAAAGATCAAACAGTACAACGCAATGGATTTTGAAGAAGATGAAGTCATCGATATCTTCGAAATGCTCTTAGAATATGGCATACAGCGTTCATCAAGTGATATCCATATTAATGCTTATGAATCTTTTTATTGGCTTCGTTATCGGATTGATGGACATATACATGCAAAATTCTTACTCAATCATGAGTTGGCACAGCGTTTTGCCCTTATTATCAAAGAACGCTGCAACATCGATATGATCAACGTTTATGCCCCTCAAGGGGGAAGTTTTTCAAGAGAGTATCAAGACCGCTCCATTGATTTTCGTATCGAAATCGCTCCCTCACAATACGGTGAAAACATCGTCATGCGTATTTTAGATAAATCTAAAAATATTAAAACACTTACCTCTCTGTTCCCGAAACAGCACCCCATGAGTGAACATGTTCACCATTTTGTCAATCAATCCAGCGGCTTTTTTTTGGTTGTTGGGCCAACGGGTAGCGGAAAGACGACAACACTTAATGCCATTCTCAACCAACGTGACCGCTTACATGAGATTATCTACAGTATCGAAGACCCTATTGAGTACAAAATCGATTTCGTCACACAGTATCAAATCAATGAATCCAGCGGCTTTACCTTCGTTGAGGGAATGAAATCCATCATGCGACAAGACCCTGACGTTATTGTCATCGGAGAGATGCGCGATAAGGAATCGATTCTAACAGGGCTCAAAGCGGCACACAGTGGACACATGGTGTTCTCAACACTGCACACCCCAAACAGCTTCATGGCCATGGAAAGAATTCGTGATGAGGGAGGTGATCTATTTATCCTTGCCTATTCACTCAGTGGCGTCATAGCCCAACGTCTTGTTCCAAAGCTGTGCACCTGTAAGCAACCCTCATTCTCTGAAGAGGGAAAAACGTTTTTTAATGCCGCCTCCACAGGATTTGAAAAGACAGGCTGTATCCAATGCAATTTTACGGGATATCAAGGGCGAGCGCTCTTGTTGGATATGGTTTTTATCCCAGGAGATATGAAAGTACGCTATCAGTTTTACCTCGCACTCAAAAATAGCACCGTTTTCAAAGCCTGGGAACATTTTATTACCTTCAGTTATTTTCAATCCGCCGCTTATCTTTTTGAAAATGGCATCTGCGATCATTCAACCCTCTCCAGCGAACTGTTGTCACTTGGATATGTGCATGAAACCTGATCTACTAACACTGCTTAAAACACTGCAATTATCGCTAGAAAACGGGAAAAGTCTCACAAACTCGCTGATGCTCCTGCAAGGAATAAGTAAAGAAAAATCTGAACAACGCACCTATGCACAAATGACTAAAGCGATTCAAGAGGGGGCCTCTTTTTCAAAATCCGTAGAAAAATATGTTTCTCCTTCTCCCGATATCGTTCAGTTCATATCCATGGCGGAAAAAGGGGGATCGTTTGTTAAAACACTGAAATCTGTCGTCAACTATTTGGAAATTAAAAATAGATTCTATCAAGAATCCAGCGATAAAATAGCCCTGCCTTTGATTTATTTCACCCTTACAAGTATCGTTGTTATCGGTATCCGTTTTTTTGCTATCCCGTTTCATCTCAAAGAAGCCTCGACGTATGATCCTAAAATTCAAGCCGTTATTGCAGACCATCTGCATATAGCACAAACCTTAAGTGATGTCTTATTTGGTTCATTACTTGTATTGTCACTCTATTTTTTCATTGTTATGCTTGCTTTGTTTAACTATACGGGCATTTTACAAGGGCTTGCAAAACAATATGCTTCTCTCCTCCCATTATCATCGCGTATCATCGGTTATTTCGAAAAGTTTATGCTATTGAGTTTACTTAGTGAAATGCTGAAAAATGGTGTTTCACTCAAAACATCCTTTAAAGCAGCTACGACAAGCACCCTGGTTCCTTCAATCTCAACGCAATTTAACACGGTTCTTGACCGATTAAGTCGAGGGGAAAAGAATTTTTGGGAGATCGCATTCTTCGAAGAAATAGAGCAGCGCCTCTTATCAGGTGCCGGAAATATACCGCAATTAGGTGATATGTTAGGGCAATTTGCGGATAGATCAAGATTAAGCGCACTTGCAGCAGCCACAAGCTTTTTTCGTATTATTACTATTTTGGCTATTTTATTATTGGCATTCGCCGTTTTCGTGGAGTTTTTTACCATCGTACTCACACAAGTCTTAATTCAGCAAGAGTTTATTAATGCTGCCAGTCATGCGTAAGGATAGTAGGATGAAAAAAGGGTTTATGCTTGTTGAAGTGATAATTGCCATCGTTATGGCAGGTATCATCGCAGCGGTGCTTGCAACAATGGGATATTACACCATGATGCAGGGAAACACTCTCAAATATCAAAATACCAAGACCATACTTGAAGTAATCCGTAGCCGTTTGGTTGGTTTGGCTGCCAACCCGGATAATGATGCGTATTTTGAACTTCTTAAGGAAGATGTCAACTCTACCGTTCCCATCCAAGCCGGCTTAGGGAAAGACGCTTGGGGGCGTAATATCTTTTACTCAACCTATGATTTTGGTACTTTGAATGTTGTTGATCTTAATTACACAAATAACCAAGTTGCCATCGCTCCGGCAGGTAATGTAAATATTATGGGACGTCTTATCAGCTATGGAGAAGACGGTATTTTACAAACCAATGCAACGCATTCAACGGCTCAAGGCGACGATTTGATGATCGAAATTGGTATTGGAGAAACCAATCATCTAAAGCTGTATGGTGGATCAGAATTAACCACGCAAACACGGGGTTACAACAGCGCTGTAGTAGCTCTTTCTACTGATCTCCTCACAACAATTTTTCCGACAACACCACTCAATGGAACACTCTTGTTTTTTCGTGACACCAACATAACACAAGTCTACGATGCCAATACCTCAACTTGGGTTCGAGTTTATTAATTATCCCCAAACTCACGTTCTTCATAGCCTATAGTAGTACCAAGAATATACAGAGGTCCATCTTCTATACGCCCTTTATAATCCCCTATCGCTAATCCTGCCTTCGTATTATCCATCTCAACCGTTATCCCCTCATCCAATGACAGCATACGCAGAACATTATCACTGACTAATTTCGCATCAGTAACACCATCAATGACAAAAGCAACATCAATCCAGTCAAATCCTCGAGCATGATCTTGGACACTAAAACGTATTTCGATGGAAGTAGGTGTGAGAGGCGTTAGAGAGTGGATTTCCCCGTTACGAGCGTAATCAATACGCTCACATAAGGCTTTAAGCGATAAGGCGTTCAGGGGCTTTACTGGCACCCATCACACTCCATCGATCGATCTTGCGTCTGAGCAACGGCTTCAGGCGATTGTGATCGTAGATAGTAGGTCGATTTAAGTCCTAGCTTCCATGCGAGCATATAGATGTCATTGAGGTACTTACCGCTTGCTTTATCAAGGGTGATAAAGATATTGAGGCTCTGTCCCTGATCGATCCATTTTTGGCGGATTGCGGCAGCTTTGACCAAGATCGTTTGATCCAAGTCATAGGCAGGGGTGTAATAGCCCCACGTATCTGGATTGAGGTTTGGTGCCACTACCGGGATAAGCCCTGAGAGGTTCTCTTCAAACCATTTGCGTTTGTAGATAGGCTCAATCGTCTGTGTTGTCCCTGTGAGGATCGAGATAGAGCTTGTAGGAGCGATTGCCATCAAATAGCCGTTACGCATCCCCTGAGCCTTTATTGTTTCACGTAGAACGTCCCACTCATAGTTAGGAGCAAACAATCCGCCTCTGTCGATGAGATTTTGTACCTCGGCCGTTGCATGGTCCATAGGAAGTATCCCGCGACTCCATTTCGAGCCTTCATATTCAGGATAAGACCCTTTTTCAAGCGCCAAATCCGATGATGCTTTAATCGCGTTATAGCTCACCGCTTCCATCACTTCATCAATTTTATCAAAGTGTGATTGACTTCCCCATACGATCTTCTGCCCAGCAAGCATCTCGGCTTCACCCATAACACCTAAACCGATTGCACGGCTTCTCATGTTAGTGCGTTTTACTTTTTCTAACGGGTAAAAGTTCAAATCGATAACGTTATCCAATGCCCGAATAGCAATAGGGACGATACGGTCAATGTCCTCTTTGGTATGAATACGGGACAAATTGACAGAACCTAAATTACAAACAGCCGTTGATCCATCTACTTTTTCTTTTTCAACAATGTAAACAGGACGACCGCCTAAAGAATCCAATGCTGTCACTTTGTTCGCCGGTTTTTCAATCCCGCTGTCCACTTTGACAATCTCGTCTTCTTCATACGTTACAAACGTGCCATCTTCGTATTTGATCTTAATCAGATAATGGTTAGGCTGTGTGTTTTGAAAAATTTCCGTACAAAGATTTGAGCTACGGATAATTCCATAGTGATCATTCGGGTTAGCACGGTTAGCACTGTCTTTGAAACACAGGAATGGACTTCCAGATTCAAAATAGCTGGTCAATATCTTTTTCCAAAGATCTTTTGCTTTGGTATGTTCTTTTACAATACTCGGATCTTGTTCCAGCTCTATGTAACGTTTTTCAAATGCGTCGCCATATAGCTCTGTCAGTTCTTTGACATCAAACGGATCGAACATCGTCCAGATCCCATCGTCGACCACCCGTTTCATAAACATGTCATTGATCCACAATGCCGGAAACAAATCATGCGCACGGCGACGCTCTTCACCGGAATTTTTCTTGATATCCAAGAAGTCTTTAACGTCCATATGCCATGGCTCAAGATAGACAGCAATGGCCCCCTTGCGAGTCCCTAGCTGATCGACAGCGATTGCTATATCATTGGTAATTTTCAAAAACGGTACGGTTCCACCCGCCGCGTTTTTATGCCCATCGATGAAAGATCCCATCGCACGTACGCGCGTCCAGTCCCAACCGATTCCTCCGCCGAATTTAGAAAGTAATGCCATCTCTTTGTAACCATCAAATATCCCTTCGATATTATCAGGACTTGAACCGATGTAACATGAGCTAAGCTGATGACGTGTTGTTCGCGCATTTGATAATGTTGGTGTTGCCAACATCACTTCGAATTTTGAGAGCATGTCATAAAACTTTTTTGCCCATCCCATTGAATCGGATTCATTTTGTGCCAAGAACATTGAAATAGCCATGAACATATGCTGAGGAAGTTCGATCGGATCACCGTTGCGATCTTTGATCAAATAACGGTCATAGAGTGTTTTAACACCCAAATAATTGAATTCCAAATCACGGTCTGCAACGATATAGCTATCGAGTTCCGCCAAATTGTATTTTTCTTTTAATCCAAGAAGAATACGTCCCTCACCCTCACATCGTTCAAAATAATGTTGTAAAGAGCCATAACCCGTAAATCCGTTAACCCGATGATACAAATCATACAGAAAAAGACGCGAAGCTACAAACGTCCAGTTCGGACTGTCAATATCAATCTTATCCACGGCTGTTTTGATCAGCGTATGCTGTATTTCATTGCTCGTGATACCGTCTCGAAATTGAATCTGTGCATCTACTTCGAGTTCACTCTGAGAGACGTTTATTAAACCTTTGACGGCTGCAGACGTATATTTTTGAATTTTAGTAATATCTAACGGCTCTCGTCGGCCATTTCGCTTTAGTATTGTTAACATATGTATATATCCTTAGCTCTAGAGAGGCATATTATAATCATTTTTATTTTAGTATTTCTTATAGCAATTGAATGTTTTTTTCTGTCTATTATTTAAACACACGATTAAAAATTTTATCGACATTTTTTGTATAGTAATCAAAATTGAAACATTCACGGATTGCCTCTTTACTCAAACTTTGTCTTAACTCTTCATCGTCTAACAAATATTGTAAATACAGACTCTCACCTTTTTCATTGATGGCCGTCTTACCTTGCTGCAATCCTTCCCATACTTTCATCGCGTTACGCTGAACAATACGATACGCATCTTCACGGCTAACACCTTTAAGTGGAAGTTCCAATAATACACGTTGAGAAAAAACCAAACCACCTGTTAGGTTTAGATTGCGCATCATGTTTTGTGGGTAAACAACGAGTTTAGAAATAACACTGTTAAAACGGTGAAGCATAAAGTCAGAAGTGATAAATGAATCAGGAAGCCAAAAACGTTCGGTTGAACTGTGAGAGATATCACGCTCATGCCATAACGCAACGTTTTCCATTGCAGGTATAACATAGGATCGTACCATACGTGCTAACCCTGTTATGTTCTCTGTCAAAATCGGGTTGCGCTTATGCGGCATTGCGGATGACCCTTTTTGTCCTACTGAAAAATATTCTTCACACTCATACACTTCGGTACGCTGCCAATGACGTACTTGTACGGCAAACTTTTCTATTGAACTCGCCATAAGAGCAAGTGCACTCGCAAGCTGTGCGTAACGATCACGTTGTATAACCTGATTCGAAGCAGGTGCTGCCTTTAACCCTAACTCTTCACACGCATACTCTTCAAGCTCTAATGGCGCATGAGCAAAATTCCCCATAGCTCCTGACACTTGACCTACAGAAATGACTTCCATTGTTTGTTCTAGGTTTGTGAGATGACGGGCCATTTCATCGTACCATACCGCTAACACTAAACCAAACGTAATAGGCTCGCCATGGATACCGTGAGAACGCCCGACCATCAATGTCATTTTATGTTCTATCGCTCTTATTTTAATGGATTCCATAACCATTTTAACATCTGCAATGATCAACGTTAGTGAATCACGCATTTGTAATGCTACAGCGGTATCAACTGTATCTGATGATGTCATGCCATAATGAAACCATCGACTCTCATCTCCTAATGATTCAGACACTGAAGTTGTAAAAGCAATAAGATCATGTTTTGTTACCGCTTCGATCTCATCAATACGGTCAATATTAAAACCGGCATTTTTTACAATCTTTTGGGCATCTTCGTTTGGTATCAATCCCAAACGATTCCATGCTTTTACTGCTGCAATCTCAACATCCAGCCATGCTTGATATTTTGCCTGCATTGTCCATTTTGATTTCATCTCTTCTCGTGAGTAACGTTCAACCATGTTTGTTCCTTGAATGTGCTAAAATGCGCGTACTATTCGCGCTAGATACTATGTATTTAGTTTATCCAACCCTCCCTTACAAAGGAATTTATTTTGCCCTTCGTCACCAAAAAACTCCATGCCCCTGTTCGTGAAAAAGCTTTTTTATTTTTGATCCGAGAACTGGGACTTTCTCAAGCTGAATCCCAACGCCTTCTCGCCAAAGGTCGTTTAACACAAAATGGAATTGTTATGAGCAATCAAGCGGGGTACATTGAAGGGGACTTTGATTTTCTCATATTTGAGCCGGAGTCCCAAGGACTAACCGCAGTGTTTGTAGAATCTGATTTTGCTGTGTATGACAAGCCAAGCGGCGTATTGGTTCACCCTCAGAGCCGTAAAACTCCTTATTCTCTTAGCGATGAAATAAAATACGAGTTTGGTTCAAACGCCAATGTAGCCCATAGAATTGACCAAGAAACCAGTGGCCTGGTACTGGCTTCTCGTAACAAAGGGAGTGAAACGGTTTTAAAGTTATTATTTGAAAACCGTCAAATAACCAAGCGTTATTTGGCAATGGTGCATGGTCACTTAAGGGATGATATGGACATACAAGAACCTCTCTTGCGTCGTGAAGACACAGATACGCTTGTACGTATGGTAGTCAAAGTCCATCCTGACGGTAAAGCCTCTCGGACGTTTATTAAACCTCTGAAGTACTTCCCTGAATTAAATATGACACTGGTAGAGGCTTCTCCGTTTACGGGACGCACCCATC
Source organism: Sulfuricurvum sp. (assembly GCA_030694265.1). Lineage (GTDB taxonomy): Bacteria > Campylobacterota > Campylobacteria > Campylobacterales > Sulfurimonadaceae > Sulfuricurvum. The sequence continues at coordinate 100,102 of JAUXYP010000004.1, read as the reverse complement.
AAATCCGCGTCCATTTGTTTCACGTGAAACATCCCATTGTTGGCGATCCTATTTATGGGCAAGAAGAAAACGATATTCGAAGATTTTTAGACAAAGTCTTAACTCCGCAAGAGAGACTGGAAATGGGAGGAGCAACACGATTGTTGCTGCACGCAAACTCTCTTGAGTTTAGCTATAAGGGAGAGGATTATCATATTATTTCAAAAGAAAATTTTATAGCTACCTGCTATAAGGCGATGCAAAAAGACGACATGCCTAAGCCGACTCTTTGATGTAGCGTTTACGCTTCGCCTCTTTTATTCGATTAATTTCAACCATAATATACCCATCAACACAATTATTAAACTCAACATCAATTCCAAAATCTATAAATTGTGCTCCTCCTGCCTCACATAATTCACTGTATTGTTTATACAGCATAGGGACTGCCACATCAAAAGTTTTAAGATAATCCTTCAAAACTCTAAAATCTTGTTCATAGTCAACCCCCAAAAAGATCTCTGCAAACTCTGCATTAACATGATCCGATAAATGAAAAGGAGATCTTGATCTAAGGTACTGACGATCGCAACCAAAGTAAAGGGTATAAAAATAAACCAGCGCTTCTTGCGCATGCTTTGGATAGCTTCCTGATATACTGACAGGCCCAATCATGTATTTAATGTGAGGGTTATGTGCCAAATAAGCGCCGATGCCTTGCCAGAGATAATCAAGGGCTCTGCTTCCCCAATATTTTGGCTGAACAAAACTTCGCCCCAGTTCTATCGCATCCTCTAAAATTGGATCAAACGCATTGCTCATGGCACACAAGTCGTTAAGGTATAATCCCTCCTTACCAAGCCACGAGAGTATCCATCCGCACTCTCCTATTCGATATGCTCCAACAACCTCTAATGCATCGTCATCCCACAATACCAAATGATGATAGTAACCATCGTATTCATCGATATCTCTCGTCTTACCACTTCCCTCGCCTACTTTTCGAAATGAGTACTCACGTAATCGACCGATCTCATTAATCAAGTTTGGTGCCTTGTCATGCTCTATTAAATAGATTTGTTTATTATCACTTGTGTCACCAAGGCGTTCACCGAGCTTTAGCTCTTGACGTATCTCTTGACGCGATACAGGATGCGCAATGGAAGATTCAGTCGGGTATATCCCTTTTTTTCCTTTTGAGAGACGCATAAGGTGTTTGCGAAAAAGTCGTGCATGATGGGTATCATCCATTGATGTATCATTGAGAACCTTAGAATTAATCAACTCTCCCACTCTAAAATCAAATATTTGATTGCGTGCGGCAAATATCTCATGACCCAATAAAAGTGTCCCCAACGGTTTATAAATCCACGATGCCGCATAAAAAAGGGAACTGTTTTTAGCTTTTATAAAAATTGGCACGATAGGAGAACTGTTTCGTTTAGCGAACTTTACAAAACCCCCTTTCCATTTTGCCTCTTTTTGCCCCAACAAACCGGCACGAGATACTTCACCGCTTGGGAAGAAAATAACAACCTCTTCACTTTGCAGTGCCTGATCGATTTTACGTAGAGAATCTCTAGAGAGTTTGTCATTAAAATTATCTACACCAATAATAAACTCACCCAGTTGCGGAATGGATCCAAGCATTTTATTGGCGACAATCTTAACTTTTTTATCCTGCCGAACACTGCAAACCATTTGTATCAACGATAAAGCATCTAAAGCCCCTAAAGGATGATTGGCAACTATAATTACTTTCCCAATCGCAGGTATGTTTTCAACCTCTCTATGAACAACTTTATACGAAACATTCAAATGCTGTAAAACTGCATCAATAAAATCCAATCCATTTTTATTCTTATGGTCGTCCATAAAGTGGTTAATAGAATTTTCATGTATAACAAAGCGTGTGAGTCCAACGACAATTTTTGAAATCAAATCAGGATATGTAAATAATCCGGGATGTTCATGTTTTAAAATTGTTTCAACACTAACCATAATATTTACCTTTTATTGTATCAAGATACGACATGGTAAATTATGTTTATTTCAGTGTTGTTACATCATTATTACACGTTTATTACATAGAGTCAATTTCAAAAATGTGAATAACTTTTTATAACAGGCGCTTAAAGATTTCTGAAGTCTCCTCAATTCTTTATATTCCTTTTTAAGCCCCTATTTTAGGGGGTTTCTTGAAACAATGAGGCTTATGCTTTTAGGTAAAATTTATATAAATTATTCCTGAAATAGGTAGAAGTTATGAGAATAATAAGAAGATTTTTGAAACATTTATTCACATCCCGCTCACAGTGTGAATACTACACATTTTGCGAAAAATAAGCATTTTTTTTTATTTTTAATCTTTCTTTTAGGTAATTTTTCCAGATGCCTTAAAAAAATTATTCATGAAAGAATAAAGGATAATTTATAAGGAGAGTACCGATACACTTCTGACTTAGCGGCTCTCCTGGTGTGTTAGCCGCTTATATTATTTTTCTGCTTTCCTTTTTCCAGCTTTACTCTTTGTGCATGCGTTATTGCAACGGCCATTGCATCGGTAATATCCAGCGGTTTTATCTCTTTCGTAATACCCAATATTTGTTTTACCATAAATGCAACCTGTTCTTTGGCAGCTTTTGCTTTTCCTGTAAGTGCTTTTTTTACTTGCAATGCCGTATATTCAGAAAATTCTCCATGCTCTTGTAAAAGCTTTAACATAATGGCTCCCCGAAATTGTGCCAATTTTAAAACCGTTTTTGGATTGTGCGCGTAAAAGATATCTTCCATTGCTACTTCATCAATTTGATGCGCTGCAAATAATTGTTCTATCGCTTCAGCAATTTGCGGAATTTGCTGTTGTAGCCCTTCGCTTTTTATTTTTACCAACCCTGCTTCTATTAATTTCATTTTTTGCCCCTCTAATGAAATAAGTGCGTATCCACAGTTTCGTGTACCAGGATCAATTCCTAAAATAAGCATTCATTCTCCATTCACATATGTGAATAAAACTATTCACATCAAATATATCCCCAATTATAGGGAAAAAAGTGTATTATTACCATTACTATTCACATAGGTGGAGAAAAAAAATGAACAATATCGGCAGCATGGTCATCCAAATGCTCAAAAATGAAATAAATGAAATTGACTATATTCGTTACATTAAACAGCTCTCTTTTAATGAAGAAGAATCAAAAAGTAATTTAGCGGTATTCAATGCCCCCAATCTTTTGATAGCCAATTGGATACGAACTAAATATGCGGATAAAATTTCTCATCTGTTTGAAATAAAAACCGGAGTAAAACCTTCCGTCTCCATACTCGTGAAGTCACAAAACACAACATCCACTCAACACTCTGCTCCTGCTATACAAACACACAGTGATAAAACACCCGTTGCACTGTTAAACCCTTCCTATACCTTTCAAAACTTTGTCGTGGGAGGTTCTAACAACTTTGCCTATGTCGCTGCCAAAAGTGTAAGTGAAAAACCGGGAATTGTTTACAATCCACTCTTTATCTATGGTGGTGTAGGACTTGGAAAAACCCACTTGATGCAAGCGGTTGGAAATGTGATGCTGGCACAAGGTAAAACCGTTATATACACTTCAGTTGAACAATTTCTCAACGATTTTAGCCGACATCTCAGCAATCGTACAATGGATCGGTTCAAAGACAAATACCGCAAGTGTGATTTACTCCTCATTGATGATATACAATTTTTGAGCAATAAAAATCAAATTCAAGAAGAGTTCTTCCATACCTTCGAAGCGCTACGCAATGAAAATAAACAAATCATTATCACCTCCGATAAACATCCTAAAAAAATAGCCGGCCTTGAAGAGCGGCTTAAAAGCCGTTTTGAGTGGGGTTTGGTTGCCGATATCCAACCTCCTGAACTCGAAACAAAAATTGAAATTATCAAGAAAAAATGTGAAATTAATCGTGTAAAACTCGATAAAGAAGTTATCAATTATGTAGCAACAATTATCGAAAACAACACAAGAGAAATTGAAGGAATACTCTCAAAACTTAATGCCTATTCCCAACTCATGGGAGTGGATGTTAATATAGAGTTTGCACGTAATGTTCTCAAAGAACAAATGGCTGAAAAACGAAATAACATTACAACCGATCTTATTATGGAAATTGTTTCCAAAGAACTCAACGTAAAAGAGAGCGAAATACGTTCAAAAAGCCGTAATAGCAATATAGTTTATGCGCGTCGTGTTGCAATTTACCTTTCACGTAATCTCACACCCAATTCTATGCCCCAACTGGCACAGTATTTTGGAATGAAAGATCATACGGCCGTCAGTCACACCATGAAAAAAATAAATGAACTGATGAAAAATGATGAAGATTTCAAAGTTAAGATAGATGAACTTTCCAATAAAATTTCTACTATGACATCAGAATAATATTCTGATTGTAAAGGTCATTTAAAAAAGATATAATTCGTAGGTTAAGTGAATAGATGTGAATGAAACTAACCCTTTTGATCACGTCTGTTCATACCCGCTGTGAGAGGGAAAAGGTGCTTGTTCACACATTCACACCCCCTTATTACTACTACTAACTATTTAAGATATAAATATAAAAAGGAAACTCGTTATGAAAATAACCATTGATAAGTCCATTTTAGAAAACATTTTACTTCACCTCCAACCTTTCCTAGAAAAAAAAGATACCTCTCAAATCACTTCTCATATTTTATTGAGTACTGATGGTAGAACACTCAGTGCAAAAGCTACTGATTATGAAATTGGTTTAACCATACAAACCAATTCATTAACCGTTATAGAACCCGGTTCCGTAACAGCAAACGGTAAAAAATTATTAGACATCATTCGCATATTAAAAGATGAAGAAATTGAAATTGAATTGTTGAAAGAAAATCTTCACATACGTCAAAAACGTTCCAATTTTAAATTACCAACTTATAAAAGCTCTGAATTTCCAGCATTCCCAATCACTGATCAAAAACCAAAAATCGAAATCAATTCTCAAATTTTAATAGAGTCCTTAAAAAAAATAACCCCTGCAACGGATACAAATAATCCAAAATTTGAGCTCAACGGTGCCCTTATTGATATCAAAAACAATCAAATTAATTTTGTATCTACCGACACGCGACGTTTAGCCTTAGTTCACATTGACAGTCAAAATGATCATGAACTCTCTATTATTGTTCCTAAAAAAGCAATTATTGAAATTCAAAAACTGTTTTCAAACAACATAGAAATTTATTATGACAATACTCATCTCATTATCAAATCAGAAGATTCCCTCTTTTTTACCAAACTTATCAATGGTAAATTTCCTGATTACACCCGTATTATTCCAAAAGAGTCATCACGCACAATAACACTTCCAAAAGCAACAATTATCACGGCAATAAAGCAAATTACTACTATCTCCAATGATTTAAAATTGACATTTCAAAATGATTCTATTTTATTTGAAAGTTTAAGTGATGATAATATTGAAGCAAAAACCGCTGTAGAAATAGAAAATGGGTTTGATTCTCCGTTTATTCTTGCCATCAACAGTCGATACATACTTGACTTTCTCGGACAAATTAGCGGTAATGAATTTACCTTAGAAGCCAATGAATCAAATCAACCCTTTGTAATAAAAGAAGGAAATTTTAAAACCATCGTAATGCCAATCGTTATCTAACTTTTATCCCCTCTACAAACCCTTTCTTGGGTTTTTCTTCAAAAAACTTCACTTTTAGATAAATTGCGCTAAAATAAAGCCAATAAACACGCAAATAGCGGGAGCAAATATGGAAAATTACGGTGCCAGCAATATTAAAGTCCTAAAAGGACTAGAAGCCGTTCGCAAACGTCCTGGAATGTATATAGGTGATACGGGTCATAGAGGACTTCATCACCTTGTTTACGAAGTTGTTGACAACTCCATCGATGAAGCAATGGCTGGGCATTGTGATACTATCAATGTTACTCTTACAAAAGCAGGAACAGCAATCATTAGCGATAATGGCCGCGGTATTCCAACCGATATTCACCCTGGTGAGGGAATATCTGCAGCAACCGTAGTATTAACCGTATTGCATGCTGGTGGAAAATTTGATAAAGATACGTATAAAGTTTCAGGCGGTCTTCACGGGGTAGGGGTATCCGTTGTTAATGCATTGAGTGCTGATCTTAAAATGACTATTTATCGAGAAGGTCAAATATTTGAACAGGACTTTAAATGTGGTATTCCTCAAGAACCTCTTGCTGCAATAGGGACAACGCGTAAGAAAGGGACAACCATTGAGTTTTCTCCCGATCCTTCAATTTTTACCGAAACAGTTTTATTTGAATACGATTATCTCGCGAAACGTTTTAAAGAGCTTGCGTATCTTAATCCTCGTATCACCATAAAATTCAAAGATGAGCGTAGCGGTGCAGATAATACCTATCATTTTGAAGGTGGTATTACACAGTTTGTTATGGATATGAATAAAAAAGTAGTCGTTGCCACTCCGTATGAATTTAATGAAAAAGCCGAAGACATTGAGATGGATATTGCTATCATGTATAACGACAGTTATGATGATAAAACGTATACGTTTGTCAATAATATTAATACACCAAACGGCGGAACCCATGAAGCAGGTTTTCGTGCGGGGTTGACACGGGTTATTTCAAACTACAATAAACAAAATGGAAATGCCAAAGAAAAAGACGTTCCCCTTACAGGTGAAGATGTATCCGAAGGTCTTATTTGTGTTGTTTCGGTTCGTGTTCCTGAACCACAATTTGAAGGACAAACCAAAGGAAAGCTTGGTAATACCTATGTGCGCCCTTTGGTCCAAAAAGCAACGTATGAACGTTTAACAAAATATTTTGAAGAAAATCCTCTTCAAGCCAAAGCCATTACGCAAAAAGCATTGATGGCGGCACGCGGACGAGAAGCGGCAAAAAAAGCACGTGAACTTACGCGTCGTAAAGATGCGATGACTGTAGGGACGCTTCCTGGTAAGCTTGCCGATTGTCAGAGCAAAGACCCGGCTATCAGCGAATTGTATCTGGTGGAAGGGGACTCTGCAGGCGGTTCTGCCAAGCAGGGACGTGACCGTGTTTTCCAAGCAATTTTGCCACTCAAAGGTAAAATTCTGAATGTTGAAAAATCCCGTTTGGACAAAATTTTGAAATCCGAAGAGATTACCAACATGATCACCGCTCTTGGGTGCGGTATCGGCGAAGAGTTTAATGAAGCAAAATTGCGTTATCACAAAGTCATTATCATGACGGATGCTGACGTCGACGGAAGTCATATTCAAACGCTCTTACTAACATTTTTCTTCCGATACCTTCCAAAAATTGTAGAAAATGGCTATTTGTACCTTGCACAACCGCCTTTGTATCGTTATAAAAAAGGGAAAAAAGAGATCTATTTCAAAGACGATCGTGTGATGAATGCCTTTTTAATTGAAAACGGTATCGAAGCATTGGAATTAGAGAATTTAAATGTTGGTGTCAATGATCTTGTTTCGTATTTTAAAATGGTGGACCATTATCGCAGTACTTTAGATTCTTTAGAGCGTCGATATGCTCTTGTTGAGCTAATCCGTTATTTCATCGAAAATCCTGATCTTATAGGACTGCCACTCAAAGAACTTTATACCCACGTAGAAAGTTTCTTGAATGCTAAGGGAAATAACATCTTGTCTAAGAGCATCAGTGATGAGGACATGCACTTGTTTGTCCAAACAAAAGAGGGTCTGGAAGAACTTCATGTCAATGACGAGCTTTTTGCTTCTCCTCATTTTGCGGAAGCAAACTATATTTTTCAAAAAATACAAGATTGGAATTTGCCGCTTGAAGGCGATTTACTAGAGTTGTTGACAACCGTTACCGATCATGCGAAGAAAGGTTCTTATATCCAACGCTATAAAGGTCTTGGTGAAATGAATCCTGAGCAGCTATGGGAAACGACGATGACTCCTGAAAATCGTATTTTACTGCGTATTACAGTGGATGACGCGGAATCTGCGAGTGAATCATTTGGACTCTTTATGGGGGATGATGTTGAACCTCGCCGTAATTACATCGAAACGCATGCTAAAGACGTTAAACACTTAGATATCTGATTACATGACCTATACTGAAACAAAAGAGCGCTCTCACCGATTTGTGTTAGCGCTTCGGATGGGGTTACCTATCTTTTTGATGAGCGTTATTGCCTTGTATGCTCTTTTTTCACAAGCCCATTCCACCGTTGCTTCTCTTGTTATTCTTGCACTGTTATTACTGGCAATGGCTGTTTATTTTCTCTTTTTCTTGATCAATCAAAGCAGTTATGAACACATTACAGAGGCTATTTCTCATACCTTTACCCCGGAGTATTTTTTTAGACTTTTCAATAGGTGGACTAAACGTAAAATCGGAACATTGGTGATGATCAGTATTGATAACCTCGCAGGGATTAATGAACGTTATGGGGTTAAAAATGGGGATAATATTCTTCAGGAAATCACCACGCATATTAATGATTTTTTCAATGCAAAAGAGATTAAAATACTTCCACTATGCCGATATAAAGGGGGTGATTTCATCCTTTTGTTAATGGGTGAAAAAGAGATACATACCGCTTTGGTAGAACTGTTTTTAGCCAAATATCAAGACAGTTTGATTAATGAGATAGAAGTGAAGCTTTCGGCGGTTTTACTTGATACGAAACACATTAAACAACCCAAAGAGATAGTAACACGTCTGTATGAACTGCAATATGCGAATAAAGAGAAAAAAACTTTTACGGATCGTGATGAAATTATCCCTCATGAACTCGAAAAATCGGTTCTTTATGCGTTAGAGTTGGAACGCTATTCGATTGCTCAACAGGTGGTGTCCTGTGATAAAAGGCTTATGCATGAAGTATCCTTTAAGCTGGTTAATGAAAAAGGTGGGCTTATTCATCAAAGTAGATTTATCCCTTTTTTAAATCGTATAGGGAAAATAAGAGAGTACGAAAGTTCAATTTTGGAGCAGGTTATTAAGCTGACTTTGCAAGAGGGGGAAAGTTATGCAGTCAATCTCTCCTCGGTAACATTGCGTAATGGCCTGTTTTTTCAATATGCATTGGAGCTGTTACAGCGTTATCCTGAGGCCAAAGGCAAAGTCACCCTCTTGTTTGATGAAAAAGAGTATTGTCCGCAAATCAAACGCTTTAAAGAGCAAATTGCACAGTATCGTGCTGTAGGGTATAGAATTGCATTGGATAAGTACGGGGTTAATCACACAACGATGATGTATCTTAAAGAGATGGAAGTTGATTTTGTCCGTTTTGATGCACTTTATACACGCCATATAAAAGAAGAAAAATACCAAAATATCTTGCAAGGACTTAATATCACTGCGCATCTTTGCGGTGTGGCGACTTGGATGAATATGATAGAAGATGAAGAGAGTGATAAAATTGCTCTTGGGCTAAAGATCAATTGTCGACAGGGCAATTACTATGGAAAAATTGAAGTAAAGGAATACTAATGAAATATGGAGAACAAATAGTCGCCGATTTTGATATCGAAAAAGATTTTGAGATTTGGCCCAATGTCCACGCACGTGATTATGTCGTTAAAGTAACGTTGCCGGAGTTTACGTGTCTGTGTCCTCGTAGCGGGTATCCCGATTTTGCTACGATTACCATTGAATACACACCGAATAAGTTTGTAGCGGAGCTCAAAGCGATCAAATTGTACATTAATTCATTCAGAAACCGCCATATTTCGCATGAAAACAGTGCGAATGAGATTTATAGCCTCTTTGAGGATAAAATCGCTCCTAAGCGCTTAAAAGTTGTTGCTGATTTTTATCCAAGAGGCAATGTTCATACGGTGATTGAGATAGATAGTGAAGCAAGTGGTAAAGTTAAAGAGGAAAAAAAGAATACGAAGAAAAACAAATAAAGATAACGATAGGAATCTTTCCTATCGCACGGCATCACCCGAATTTGCCGGTGATGTATTCTTGTGTTAATTTTTCTTTTGGAGTAACGAACAGTTTTTCGGTTTCTCCAAGTTCTATGAGCTCTCCCAGATACATAAATCCGGTATAGTCACTGACGCGCGCTGCTTGTTGCATATTATGGGTTACGATAATAATGCTCACACGCTCTTTAAGCTCGATTACAAGTCTTTCAATCCCTTGTGTAGAGATCGGATCAAGAGCAGAGGTAGGTTCGTCAAAGAGTAATACTTCAGGCTCAACGGCAATAGCCCGTGCGATACATAAACGTTGCTGCTGTCCACCTGAAAGACCGTTTGCATCGTGTTTGAGACGATCGCTAACCTCTTTCCAGATTGCGGCATCTTTGAGTGCTTTTTCGACACGGTCGGAGAGCTCGGTTTTGTTTTTAATCCCTTGTAAACGCATTCCATAGGCGACGTTGTCAAAGATGGACATCGGAAATGCCGTCGGTTTTTGAAAGATCATCCCGATCTTGGTACGCAAGTGGATCAGATCCTCTTTGTCACTTAAAATATTACGTCCCTCAAACTCGATTTCACCTGCATAGGTGTTACCCGGATATAAATCATGCATACGGTTAAAAGAACGCAACAGAGTAGTTTTACCGCAGCCTGAAGGTCCGATAAGTGCCGTAATAGAGTGTTTGGCGATGGGCATGGTTATTTTTTTCAAGCTTGGAGATTCTGCACCTTTGTAGGTAAACTCAAAATCGCGTACGTGCAATGCGCACTCTTCTTTGATATCAATGATGCTTGCCATAATTTATTTCCTTTTCTTTCCAGCGAGTAGTATTAATCGCCCTAATATGTTGAGTCCTAAAATAAACATTGAGAGGATAAAGGCGGCTGCCCATCCAAGTTGCTGCCAATCCTCGTATGGACTGGTTGCGTAGTTGAAAATCGTCACCGTCAGAGACGGCATCGCTTCATTTAAATCAGTGGTGAAAAAGTTGTCGTTAAATGAGGTAAAGAGCAACGGTGCCGTCTCTCCACCCACGCGTGCGATACCCAGCAATACACCCGTCAAAATCCCCGCTTTTGCTCCGCGATAAACAACGCTCAAAATCACTTTGTATTTTGGTGCGCCCAGCGCAAATGCCGCTTCACGAAGCTCACCCGGTACGAGCTGTAACATATCATCAGTAGTACGCAAGATGACTGGGATCATAATAATTCCCAGTGCAATAGCTCCCGCCCAAGCACTAAAGTGCCCCATAGGCATAACCACGATCGCATAGACAAACGCCCCGATAACAATTGAGGGTGCGGACATCATGATGTCGCTGATGTCGCGGATAGTATGGGCAAGTTTGGAGTTTTTGCCGTATTCGCTCAAATAGGTCCCCGCTAAAATACCCAAGGGTACACCGATTGCGGTTGCCATACCGATCAAAATCGCCTGACCCACCAATGCGTGTTTGAGACCGCTTTCAGGGTTTCCAGGAGGGGCTCCCTCGAAGATGAAGATGTTCCAGTTAAGGGCACTGATCCCCTTCATCACCAAAACACCCAAAATCCAAAATAAAAATCCCAAAGCGATAAGGGCGCTCAATGTTGAGAAGGCAAGGGCTATTTTATTGATAAGGACACGTTTTTGTACGGCAGTCATTATGCTCTCCTCGCTTTGCGTAAGAAGTAAAATTTCGCAACAGCAATAACGACGAAGCTCATAATTAGTAACGTTAATGCAAGACCGAAAAGACTCGAAAAATACAGCGATGAATCGGCTTCGCTAAACTCGTTGGCCAGAGTAACGGGAATCGAAGTGGTCGGGTCGAGAATCGATCCCGGTACCTTGTGTACGTTCCCCATTACAAAAGTAACGGCCATAGTTTCGCCGATTGCACGTCCTAATGCAAGGATAAGAGAGCCGATAATACCTGCTTTGGCGTAAGGGATGATAATGTCTTTGATAACGTCCCATTGTGTACCGCCCAGCGCGTAGGCGGACTCTTTGAGAATGTCGGGAGTGGTGTTCATAGCATCACGGGTAACCGCTGCCATAAACGGCAAAATCATGATGGCCAAAACGATTCCTGCAGCAAGAAGACCAATCCCTAAACCTCCGAAAATATCACGGATAATTGGGACGAAAAAGAACAGGCCCCACATTCCATAGATGACGGATGGGATCGCGGCAAGGAGTTCGACGCTGACGCCAAAGAACCCCTTGATTTTGTCATGGGCAATTTCGCTCAAAAAGATGGCAACCCCAATGGCAATTGGAACCGCCAGCATCATAGCCAGCATAGTGGAGATTATTGAGCCTAAAATTGCAGCATGAGCTCCAAATTTATCCAGATTTGGCGCCCATTCGTCTTTGGTTATAAAGTCCAGACCAAAGGTGCTCATGGCTTCTAGGGAGTGGTTGAATAAAACCGTAAAAATCCATGCTACAATAATCAGAATCAGCAATGCACTAAAGCGTGTGAAATTGAAAAATATCTTATCGATCATACAAAGCCTTGCGTCATTTTATCGTGATATTGTAGTACAGTTTCTATTACAAAGCTATTACTAAATGGGTTTTTAGCCATGTTATTGCTTCGTCTTTGGTAAAAAATTGTTGATTGAGCTGTGCTTCGTAGGCAATGCTCAAAATCTCTTTAAACTGCTCATTAGGAGCAAGTCCGAAAGATATGAGATCTCTCCCCATGATCAGAGGTTGGGGCGGTGATGATAATACCCCCAGTTCGTGAGCTTGAGCATAAAGCCATTCACCGGGCGTGAAGGAGGTTGGCGGTGTACCGTTAAATCCGCGACCTAAAAAATCAGCCTTTGCAACCGGTATAAGGTCTTGAATGCATACCTGTGCGCTAAGGTGCAGGGTCTCAGAGGGTGGCGTATCGTAAAGTTTCCGTACGGCACCGTGGTAACGGATAAGCGGTAATACATTGGCTATCAGGTCGTGTTCATTGGTGATGTTTTCTAAAAATTTTTGCCCTACTTCGACTCCCATTAGCGCATGATGGGGAGCATTTATTTTGCCATTTTCTACAACGGTGGTGATTGGTTTGGCACAATCATGCAATAACACGGCAAACATTCGTGTTATATCCCGCTTCGGTTCTCCGATACGCAAATCGGCCATGATGTCTAGGGCTTTGAGGGTATGTATCCATACATTGCCCTCGGGATGTGTGAGAGGATCTTGAGGCGTTTTTTCGTACAGATCTAGCGGTGTAAAAAAAGGCAAAGCCCCGATCTCGCGCAAAAGCTCCATTCCTATGGAAGGTTTAGCGCTTAACAAAAACAGTTTTTTGAGTTCTTCAAAAATACGCTCTTTTGGGAGTTCTTCCAGGGCGCCTTGATCGATCATGTGCCTGCATAACGTCAAGAGTTGCGGATCACAGGTTAGATCAAATCGTGCGACAAACTGCACAGCGCGCAATATGCGCAAGGGGTCTTGAACAAACGTGAGAGGGTCTACGCATGCGAGGTGTTTTTTCCGTAAATCGTCGGCTCCGCCATGGGGGTCTAGCAGTATTTGGGTGAGGGGATTATAGCCCATAGCATTGATCGTAAAATCACGTCGTTGTGCTGCGGTGGCAAAATCTAGCTCACTGTAGGTTTGTACTTCAAACCCTTTGTGCCCTTTGTCCGATTTGTTTTCGGTACGAGGCAGGGAGAGATCAATGGAGTAGGTGCCGTAGCGAAATTTGTAAACGCCGAAAGATTTTCCGACTTCATTAATTTTTCCAAACGGTTTGAGAATTTTGGCCAGCTCCATCGTATCGCTCACGCCATAAAGTTCGATATCAATATCCAAGCTCTCATTTCCCAAAAGATGATCACGGACACATCCTCCGACAAATATAGGAGTGATTTTGTGGAGTGTGAGATGCTCTATAAGAGGGAGGAGTGCGGGATAACGTTTGATCATGAATGGTGAGGGGTGGATGATATTTGGCGAAAGGTATCAATCGAAAACGAGAAAGTGGAACCCACACCAAGAGTGCTGGTAATGTTGAGGTGTGTATCGTGCAGTTTAAGGACATAGCTAACGATGGCCAGTCCTAACCCCATGGAATTGTCCCAGCTGTTTTTTTGAACACGGTAAAATTTGGAGGTAATGAGCTCCAGTTCGTTAGGGGCGATACCGATCCCCTGATCGATGATTTCGACCGTATGTTCGGTGAGTTTTAGCGTGACTTCATTTTCGGAGTATTTGATAGCGTTGTCGATGAGATTGGTGATGACGAGGTCCAGCATGGTTTTATCGGCATAGACTTCTTTGGCAGAGCCTTCGTAGCGGATTACACGATGGGGGTATTTTCCCACAAGTGTGGAGGTGACGTCACGGCACAAACTATCCAGATCAAAGGAAGCGGGCTTGATGGAGAGATCATTGTTCTCGAGTTTAACGGAGAGGGCGAGACGGTCAAGCATGTGGCTGATTTTCATGGCGTTAGAGTGAATTTTCCCCAAAAATTTTTCCCGTATCGCGAGGCTTAGATTGGGATCTTCTTCGAGTGTTTCGGTATAACCGACGATTGCGGCAATAGGATTTTTAAACTCGTGGCTGATGGCGGAGAGAATGTCGTTTTGCTGTTTGTTGATAAGGCGCAGGCGCGCCGTGTATTTGCGTTTTTGTTTATCGCGATTGCGGAGTTTTTTTACAAGATTTTTGAGAAGCAGGGTAATTTGTAAAAATTCTCTAAAATATTGGGGCTTTAAAACCGCCATATAGTTTTTAGCCGAAATTTCGTGGAGATAGTGGGTGATTTGTGCGATATCGTACTGCGCTTTTTTGGATATTTTAAAAGCAAGAATCAGCGCGATAATGATAAAAAGGACAAAAGAGGCCGCAAGTTTGGTCCAAAGCTGGTAAAAATATCCCATCACACTGTGCAGTGTTACCCCCAGTCGAAGAATGACGACAGCGCCTCTAAAGGGGATTTGTTTGGCTACAAAAATATAATCTTCATCAAAAGTCTTGGAATATCGTACAGCAACGCCATAAGGTTCAATGGCGGAATGCATAATCTCAATACGATTGTGATCGGAGTCAACAGAGCGTTTATCGAGATTGCTTTCGGCGATTACATGGCCGTCGGTATCAAATATAGTGGTGCGGTAATCGGTTTGATTGTGGATACTTTTGGCGTAATGGTCTGCAGTATTGGATTGGTTGGCTTTTGTTGCAACGAGTTCGAGGGTTCTTTCGAGATGGTTGATATTGTCGTTCACGATCATCTCTTTGAGCGTATAGTAGCCTACAATAGAAGCGATCACGAGGGTTCCGATAAAAAGGGCGAGGGTGTTTAGGAAGAAAAGCTGATGAATTTTTAACACAGCGTATATCCGACTCCCCTCACGGTTTTGAGGTAATCTTTGCTCTTGTCAGGGTCGATTTTGTCTTTGAGCCGATTAATCGCAACGTTGACGGTTCGATCCTGATAGACTTCATCGTTTCCCCAGACATTGTCGAGGAGGTAATTACGGTCTAAAACGATATTTTGGTTGTTGATGAGTTCATAGAGCAGATCAAATTCGAGCTTGGTGAGCTCTATGGAATGGTTCTCGATCATTACGGTGCGTGAAGCAGGATTAATTGTGATGTCACGATAGGTCACATTCCCCTCGTTAGAGACTTTTTGGGTACGGCGCAGAATCGCTTTGACCCGCAAGATGAGTTCTTTCATGCTAAAAGGTTTTGTGAGGTAATCATCCCCTCCGCGCTCAAACCCTTGCTCGATATCTTGGTCTTTATCTTTGGCACTGATGAAAATGACGGGAGTGTTGACTCCTTGTTTGCGTAACGATGCGATGAATTCAGACCCCTCCGTTCCCGGAAGATTGCGATCCATTAAAATCAGATCCACTTTTTCTTCAGCCAGAACTTCAGCAACACGTTTGGTATTGAGAAATCCCATGGTTTCAAAACCCTCTTTGGAGAGATTGAATTCCATGAGTTCCAAGATATCTTCTTCGTCTTCAACGATGAGTATGAGTGCATTCATAGATCAGTGCCCTTATGCGTGAAAGTTTAACTCGCCGCCTTGTTGTGCATACAATAATAGTGCGGCAATATTGACCGTACGATCGCCTGTTCTCTCCAGCTTACGCAAGGTTGAGAGAACCTTAACGTAATCGGCCGAGAGTTCATGGGATTCGGAGATGAGATTGAGAAGATCTTTTTCGATAATAGAAAACAGATCATCATTTTTGGACTCTTCAACCGATACTTTGCGAAACAGCTCTTGGGCATCAGAGGTATTAATGGCTTCGAGATAGTCATGAATGTAAACCAATGCATTGAGGGTTGTTTTTTGCAGCTGAATGATGGAAGGGGTCATGATCGTGATATCGCACTCACCGCGACACAGCTCTTGGATACGGTTGTTGTACTTTTTCATGTTTTCGCCGACACGATCAAGCTCATTGGTCATTTTTAAAAATGCAACGAGAAGCCGGAGCTCCTCAGCTTCAGGACCGTACAAAGCGAGTGTTTTAATAACTTCGTTATCGATGGTGTTTGCATCGGTCTGGATGGTTTTGAGGTGAATACGCGCACTTTCATAGAGATCATCCTGATCTTTTTCGAATGCCTGCAATGTTTCTCCGTTTGCGCTAATAATAGACGCAACAAGGCGTGAAAGCTGTGTGCGGATTTCGTTGAGTTTGTTTTCGTAGCGTGGAAGCATGATAAAACCTTTAAATAAAACATAATAATGGGATTGTAGTACTCTATCATCACCATTTGATTACAATAGTTTACCATACTCTGTAACCTTTTTGTTACCAAGGTCTAGTATAATTTCGAGATTAAAAAAACCACTCAAGGACACGATATGCTTCCTAAAATGACTAAAGGTCTTCTCATCGCTGCAATCGCGGCAACATCAATGATCGCTGCGGATAAAATCAACGGCGCAGGTGCTACATTCCCAGCTCCATGTTACTATGACTGGGCATATAACTACCAAAAAGCGACGCACACACGTGTGAACTATCAGTCTATCGGTTCAGGCGGCGGTATCAAGCAGATCTCTGAGCGTATCGTAGATTTCGGTGCTACGGATGCTCCAATGACTCCAAAAGAGCTTGATAAAGCAAAGTTGACACAGTTTCCTGCGGTTATCGGATCAATTGTTATCGCGCATAATATCCCAGGTGTTGCAGACGAGAAACTAAAATTGAAAAACAGCGTTGTAGCAGATATTTTCGCGGGTAACATTACCATGTGGAATGACGCTGCTATCGCTGCTGACAATGCAGGTATCAAACTTCCAGCTGAAAAGATCATCGTTGCTCACCGTTCAGATGGATCTGGGACAACGTATGTATTTACCGACTATTTGAGTGAAGCATCTAAAATGTGGAAAGGCAAATTCGGTACGGGTAAAGCTATCGGATGGGCAACAGGTGTCGGCGGAAAAGGTAATGAGGGCGTAACTAACCTTATCAAGCAAACTCCTTACTCTATCGGTTACATCGAAACATCGTATAAAGAGAAAAATAACCTTGCGGCAGCTACTTTGCAAACAGCGCAGGGCAAATGGGTTGTTGCGAACAAAGCAACATTCCAAGCAGCAGTAAAGCAAGCAAAATGGTCTAAGAAAGATCATTTCTATAGCTCATTGGTATTGCAAGACAACGCATATCCAATCGTTGCGGCAACATTTATCTTGATGCCTCGTGATGCGGATAAAGCAGAAACAAGAGATCAAGTTATCAAGTTCTTCGACTACTCATTCCGTAACGGTGATGCAGCAGCTGAAAAATTAGGTTACATCGCGCTTCCGGTAGAAACAACGAATATGGTTCGTCAATACTGGGCTGAAACTAAATAAGTTTCGTTTTTATTCCCGCTATCACGGGAATAAAACTCTCTACTTAGCCACCTTTAAGTGCATCTCGGTGAGTTTAAAGGTGTCCTAATCCGACCCACGTTTCAATTAATTCTCCTCTCCCAAAACTAAGCTTGAAGCCCGTTTTAGCGTATGCACTCGGGTTTTGTATTTCATTTTTCCTCTCAGCGTTTTCTATTCATTTCTTTCATTGTAACCCTTTTGTAATGTAACATTCATGTAACCTACTTTTCCTACAATACCGTCATTAATAATCAGGAGTGATAACAAATGAAAAAAGTAGTTTTGTCGGCCCTCGCTGCCACAATCGTAACAAGTGCTGTTTATGCAGAAACCATGACCCTTTTCAGTGATCCTAAAACAGGTCAAGTATTTACAACCGCCGGTGAAGGGCGTATTGAGATGGGCGATTTTGTCAGTGCGAAAGAAGTGGATATTGCAAACCGTGAGACAACATCTTTTATCGCAGAATATCAGGATGCAGACAAAAAAAGCATTAGCGTAATTAATTCTAAATCCCCTAAATTTATCCTAGGACAAGAGACCGGGCCAAACATGAAAATCAAGTCCAAAGACAACAAAGACATGTACATGAAGTTTGGTGTTCGTCTTCAGTCAACATTTGAAAATCGCCTCAAAGATTATGCTAATCCAGCAACAGCTACTGCAGAAACGAACGATGCCTACATGCGTCGTGTTCGTTTGGAAGTGGAAGCTGGCTTTGATAAGCATACGTCATTTGTTATGGATATGCGTAATGATAATGCGAATGCAGAAGATAAGGGTGAGCAAACCTTTAACGTCGGTGATGCATATTTGAATATCAGTAAACCGTTTGATACGTCACTGGTCAACTTCAAACTTTACCGTGGTAAAATCGACGTTTCACGTTCTGAAACGGCAAAATCTGCGCACAATCTTCACTACGATCGTCCACACGTAGCGGATGAAGCTGCTCAGTTCATTACTCACAACCGTCGTGGTACGAATGCTCAGATGTATGGTGACTGGGAGAAAAAAGTACATTATCAAGTTGCTGTAGGGGATGGTGTTTACTCGGGTGCGATGAAAGATGCTGATGGGAGTGTATTAAATGCAACTGCTGTAACTGGCACAACTCTAGGAACTGTTAAATCGCAAAACTTTTTCTACGGAGGTAAAATCAAATTATCACCGTTTGATGGATGGGAAGAGGAAAAGTTAACGGAAACCTATATGGGTCAAGGACAACACTTCACAGTGGGTGCTGCGTACTGGAAAACAGGTAACATTAAAACTAATAGCACCACGTTGGGCGCTATTGATCACGAGTTGATCAATCTTGAAGCATCGGCTCACTATAAGGGTGCTTCGATTTCGGCAGAGTATTTTGAATTTGATGGTGTAGTTAAAAACTTTACTACAACTATGACTCAAGCTAGTGTAGGTAAATCAACAGGCTGGTATACGCATGGTGAGTATGTCTTTACGGACTTTGGTTTTGTTGCACCATTCTATCGTTATGAGTCATGGGATAAGTTTAAAGGTGCAGATGGTTACGATCTAACGTCTAAAATCGCAGGGGTCAACTGGTACCTACGCGGTAATACAACAAAAGTTGGATTTGCGGTTCAAAAAGATACTTATGGATCTGCATTGAGTGATTACACGGATACACGCTTTAAGCTTACATCACAGTTCCACTTCTAGGCCGTTCGTTTTATTTCTTCTTCTCTCCCGCATTTGCGGGAGACATTTCCCCTCTTTTTAAAAACATGCTACAATCTTTTTAATTCTTCAACTCAAAGTGATTCTTATGGATAAAACAACATTAGTATTAGTAATGGCTGGCTTGCTCGTACTTTTTATTGCCTTGGTCTTTATTTACGTATGGATCGGGCGTTCCAAGAAAGAAACTGCTGTGAATGTCGAAGAGGTGGTCACGTTTGAAACGATCTGCTCAGTGATAAACAGTACGTCATCGAGCAATGTACAGCTTAATCGCGCCGTGGCAACGATTATAGAGCATTATGGTCAGATCAGTGATTTTGGTGCGTATGGGGGATTGCTAGAGAAGCTGTGTATTCATCCCGCAACGGATTCAAAGGTGATATTGCGCTTTCAAAAAGCGCTCATAGCAGCCAATCCAAAGTATAAAGAGCAAATTGAAAAAGCATTGAAGGTTGGACTGGCGGGACGAGATAAGAAGTAGTCTTTATTTACTTCTGATATAATTATTGTATGAGCAAAAAAGATTATTTAAAAGAAGAGATTGGCGTTTTGAAAGAGGAGTATAGAAATATTTTTCTTATTTTTCTTACCGTAGGAACGGGTAGCTTCGCTTCGTTTTATCAGGTACTATTGGGAAGGGTGCCAATATGGATTGCTATCGTTGGATTAGCGGGAATAGTTTTAACGCTTTTTGTTGCTATTATGATTCAAAAAAAGCGTCATGATATTGATGAAAAACTTAATCAGCTAGAGGAGATTGAATAAAATGGAAATTATTGGAATGATCGGAATGATCTCCGTATTGGCAGTTGTGAGTTATGTTGTATTTATTGTTTCAAAACCTCATCAAAAACATACTCTCTAAAGAATAGGTTTCAGGGGTAAAAGTAAAAGCTTAAAGCTTTACTTCGACTTTAGAAGAGGCGCGGAGAGCATCAGTGGTTTTGGTCATTGAGGCTTTGAACTTTTCCATCTTAATGAACTGTGTGATCTCAAATTTGGCTTTTTCATACGGCACAACTTTTCCGCCTTGCTTCATTTTATCTTTGTTGGCTTCATAAAACGCTTTGGTCTCATTTTCTGCAATGGTTATTTTTCCCATCTGCTGTTTCATCCACATATCCACCGCGAGATCATCGCGTAATGCTGCATAGGCGAGTTTGAACTGAGGGGTATTTTGGATACCGCTTTTTTTAACTTGGTCTTTGATAAGGGCTTGATTGATCAGCTGATCCACCACTTGACGTTTCATTTTAGGATCGAGCTTGTCAAAACTCATCCCCGGGATGGCTTTTGCCATAAATGCGCTGGCGTCTGTAGACGTGATTGGTTTTCCATTGATGGTAGCGAGCGTTGTAGCCGCGGCAAGGGCAAAGGTTGTAGCTGCTGCGAGAATAAGCGGTAGACGTAATGACATCAAGATTCCTTTTGTATTTATTATGGTGAGGATATTGTAACGAAAAAACGGTTTTCTATTGATACAAATCAGAAAAAAACCCATATAAGCAATGCGGCTCCAATAGCGAGATTTAGCCAGCTTCCACCGTCTTGAAAAAGCATCAATAACAAATCATAGTATTGTTTGTCAAAAAAGGATGAAGCCAACAGCGCATGAGCTTTAGCAAACGCAGTGATCTCGGTTCCCCAGATAAAGGCCACAATCTCAGGAACAATCAAAAACATAACGATACCTAGAAAGCCCCAAATAGATTTTTCAGGCTTCAGAGATACAAGTGCTTTTTGTGTTGTTGGGTGTTGTGTGATTTGTTTTATTTTTGTTTTGATTTTATGTTTCATTGTATTTTAGATATCACCTTATGGTTGTACAGGTTTTTGAATGATCACGGGCTATCCTGAGTCACTCTGAAATACGATAATATCCAAAAATAGGGGATGTTGCAAGGGACTTTAGTGGGTATTTAGGGGTAGAACTTTTGAGAGTGAATCCTAACTGAATAAAACAAGGGAACCCCTCGCACAGCGATGATCCCTTGTATTCAGATAGGATGGTCAAAGTTCTAAAATTAGAACTTGTAGTTAGCACCGGCAAAGAATGTTTGGAAGCTGTCTATCGTTGATTTGTCACCACTGTAAGTAGCTTCAGCACTCGAACTTAGATAGCGATAACCGGCATCGACTGAAATGTTATTATTGATTTTATAATCAACACCCACTTGCGCACCGTATGCCATACCGTTAACTTTGAAATACCCATCTTCATACGTCGAATATCCAATAATTGCACCAACAAATGGTTTAAGTGAAGATGTTCCCAAGAGGTAGTCGTATCCTACGCTATAGATATTGCTACTTTTTGGAATGGGTGAACTACCTCCACCAACATGCTGATAGGCAACATACGCACGGCCGTTGTCATTGAGATAATATCCCGCATTAACCGCTTCCGATACTCTATTGCTTGTGTAATGATAGGCAACTCCTGAGATGTTGTCAGTTGCATTAGTGCGAGCACTACCCACTTCAGCGCCGACATACAATCCGCTTTCATTAGCCATAACGGCAACACTTAACAATCCGAATAATGCAACTTTTTTCATAGAACTCTTTTTCATATAAATTAACCAAAATTTTGGTGAAGCGAATACTAACCATACTGCGCTTAGAGAGTTCTTTAATATTATGAAATAGTTTCTGTTGTTTTAAGTTTTAAACGATATACTTCTTAAGATTTTTATCAACCAAATAAAACAAGGCAAGCATGTTTTCTAAATGGATACTCACCTTCTCTCTCTTTTCGATGTTTACTTATTGCTACGGTGCTTCTACTGTCAACGGCGGAGTTAAATTCGGCAGATTTTCGTAAAAAATATTATCGAAGCAGCAGTGGGAACAGTATGGGATAATGTTGCCGCATTTGGGACATTCGGTATACTTCCATCACATGGCAATAACGGTGGGGTACTCGGAGAAGTTCCGATCCTTACGGGGAATAAGGATTCGGTGCAAAAAATGTTGCAAGTGGTGAGTGATAATTCCCCTTTGTACAATAAAGCCAAAGAGAATTTCATCCCTATCGAACTAAGCGATTCCTACGCAATGATGTCGGATACCCAACGTGATAAAGTACAAGGACTTTACACCTCTAAAGATCCCGTTACGATTACCAAAGACAATGCCACGTATCAAAACGGAGGAAACGGTATTATGAACAACGAAGGGCTAGCCGTATCCAATGTCCTTGAACAAACAGGAATGCTAAAACAATACAATGATGAAAAAACAAAAGCACTTCCAGTTGAAGCAACGGTCTTCTACAATCCAACAAGAGGCATGGTATCTGATTCACTGGATTTATTTGGTGGCACAACAGGAGTAGCCAAACAAGCAGGAGAGTTTGCCCGAGACGTCACAACACAACGGGGAAGCGATGGTTCAAACTTCACCCAACACTCTCAGGATAATGCGCTGATTTATAGCGGTATTAAATACGTCAATGGCAGTGATAATACGGGAGCGAAGTTTAAAGAGCAAGAGTATTTTTATACTGGAGAAGTTGATGCAAGTGGTAAGAAAGTCTACAACCTTCCATCCTTCGTCTCGTTTGGTTCTCCGGTGAACAGTAAAGATATGGGAACGCTGATTACTAATACAGGATTTACCTATATGGGTGTTTTCACGAACGAGCATGACTATGTTGGACAAGGATTAGGCGGGAACAGTGGCTGGATCAACAATGGTGTAAACGGACAAGCTTCCAATTGGCAAATGTTTAATTTAATAGATATAGGTAGATTAATCACCCCAAGTTCTCCGCACAGTGGCTACAGCCCCTATAATTTTAAAGAGTTAAAGGATGTAG
This sequence comes from Sulfuricurvum sp., assembly GCA_030694265.1. Taxonomy (GTDB): domain Bacteria; phylum Campylobacterota; class Campylobacteria; order Campylobacterales; family Sulfurimonadaceae; genus Sulfuricurvum. Next base: position 76,791 of record JAUXYP010000004.1, on the reverse strand, counting down.
TGGGGTATAAAAAATGAGACAGTGGTTATTGCTTTTAAGTAGCATGTTTATGGTAGGATGTACTCATTCTGGGCTTGATTTAAAACCAAATGAGAAGCTATCTACGCAAAGTTATTCAGTATCTATTACTGGCGATGGCTGGTGGACAGGGCAAAAGCCAGAGGAAAGAATATCTAAATTTCAAGGTACATCTGATCGATTATGGTTTAGTCGTCAAATCCCAAACATAATGAGTGAGCATGTGAACATAAGTGTGAGTGCTATACCTCAAAATGAGGTAGCTAAAATAGGTATGTTATATAAAGACAAAAGTGATGGAATGGAAGAATATTATCAAAACTTTAAAATGTCTAATTGGGAGAAAAAGAATAATGCCGAAAGAGGTGTTAAGTATACAAAAAATTATGTTGATTTTATTGGTGGGTTGAAATGTGCTACACGAGTTGAATCCTCCAATCTTGCATTAGGAGTAGGAACAAAAAGCTATCAAACTAGCTGTTATTATTTTGATAATCAGAAAGCTGCAAAACATATTCACTTGGACTATCGCTACACCTACACCCACAGCGGGACAAAGTATGAAGATGATAGTCAAAGCAGTTCAGTAACGCCTCAGGCAATGGAGCGACAATTCAAACAAGACATGAAAGAAATCTTCGACTCGCTGGTCATTCATGATATGGATAAAGAGAAAATGGCTAAAGAGGGATTATTGCATGATAAAAAATATGAAATACAGGAATGGTGAGGAAAAAAATGATAAATAAAAAATACATATTAGCGGTTGGTTTAGGTCTCTTATTGCAAGGCTGTGTCGCAAAAAATCTTTCTGACGCAGAGGTAGAATAAAGCGCTTAATCGGTGTTCAAGTCCTGAAATGTCGATCATTAGAATACCATCACGTGGTCCGCTTGCAGACACTATGATGGCACAATCTGTAGGTACTACGCATAATGATGGGGGATTTTTCAGAGAATTTACTAATTTATACGAAGGTAACAAAAAAGTTGATACTATGGTCTTTTTAGGTGTACCCGTCCGAGATGATTACCCAATAAATTATAAGGTTTTTGACAAAAATGCAAAAATACTTAATGTTTATGATAGTAGTGATGCTTGGCAAAAATTAGGAGGATTTGATTTGTCTAATTTTGAAATTGGGGGACGTAGAATTAATGACCTTAGGATTACCAATATTAAAGTAGAAGTACCAAATAAAGTAAATTTATTTAATTTCATTAGTCCTTTAGGTGCAGGTATTATTGATAATTTATCAAACGATCATACTGATATGGATAGTGCAGCTGTTTGGAAAAAGATAAATGCAAAATAAATTATTTAATCCTTTTATACTGTTCTCATTTATCGGTTCTATATTGATATTCGGTGTTTTGATTGAACAAAAATTTGATTCAATTAATAAAGCAAATTCAATAAAAGATATTGATTCAAGCTATATTAATATTACTAGAAAAAAATTCATTTTTAGACATTGGCAAAGAAGCGGCATCTTTTTATCAGGTCAGTATATCCCTGATCCACATTTTAGTACAACTAATGTTTATGAACTAGCACCAGCCATTTTAGAGCACCTAAATGCTAAAAAAGGTAGATTTCAAGGAGTAGATATCAATAAATGGTTTAATGATGAAACGGCAGAATCTATTTTAGCACTTGAAATTGATAATAAAATTTATGAATATAAGATAAATATATCAGAAAATCCAGAAACATTTTCAAATTATGAATTTTATGAATCAATAATACCTTTTATTTATAAAGATAAAATTGCATTTATTACTGGTTTTAACATCGACATATCAATTTTACTTGTGGACTTACCACTAGATAAAAACAAGAGTTTAAAGATTATATCCCCCAAAGATCCAGAGTTTTTTAAAATTATAGAATACTTACGACAAAATGAAAAATTTCAAAGTTTAAAGGAAGGGTTATGTAGACAATGGACCCCTTACCGTAACTTTTATGGACAATTTGAACAATGTCCACCATTAAGTAAATGGCAGGAATAAAGATTCAGTACAAAAAATGTTGCAAGTAGTTAGCGAAAATTCTCCTTTGTACAATAAAGATAAAGAGAGTTTTATCCCAATCGAATTAAGCGATTCCTATGCCATGATGTCTGACACTCAACGTGATAAAGTACAAGGACTTTATATTTCTAAAGATCCCGTTACTATCACCAAAAATAATGCCACTTATAAATAAAGGGGACAGGCTAATTTTCTTATTCTCTTGGTGTACTTACTTGTGAAGCGATAGGAGGATAGAATATTAAATTGGTAATTTATCAAACGGATTTTTATGAAAAAAGTAGCCTGTCCCCTTTTTCAAAAAAATATTTTGATCCTGTGAGAAATTCTGAAATATACCTTGATAGCTTTTATCGAACGATCCATACGGAGCCAAGTTATTCAAATGTTTATATCCCACAAGCAGGAGATAAAAAATGAAATATTTATTATATATTGGAATCATTTTATTGATAAACGGATGTTCACAGCCAAATATGACAACCAGCTATCCCGATGACAAACAAATGGTACTAAAAGACCGCGCAATAGATTTACCGATGCCGTTTTACGATCTATCGATGAAAAGTCAGGATTATCCGCGCTGTCATAAAAAAGGTTTTTGCTCATTATTCCCTGAGTTTAGAGAGGATGATTTTAAAAAGATGAATCACCCTTGGAATATGATGACGGATGAGAATGGATATTCTGTTGGTTTGGGGAATACAGGTAAAGACAAAGGTGTAGACCTTTCTTACGATATTGATTTTACTACTTACATCATCCATTATACCGATAGAGAGAGCACTTGAAAGAGGGGATGAAGCGTATATTGCAAATAAGTACAAACAAGGGAGCGAAAAAAATGGACGAGTTTACTATATTAATTCTCATATAGAACACCACGGAAAAGAGAATTATCCATGTGTCGTATGTGATGAATATACTCCGGCAAATCAATATTTAAAACAGACACAAGAATAAAAAATATTACTTGTTATAAATCCAGAACGGACAATGAAAAAAAGAGTATCAATAAGACTTATCTACACCCTTATTTCCAATCTTCCACAAGAACTTGAGCCGTTAGCAAATGAATACACCTACGAGGATTTGCAACAACGATCGCAAAGCGTATTGGATAGTTTGTATATTACGGATGGATGGGGAAAATAATGTGTCTATCAAAGAGAGAGTTGTGCGTATACGAAAATAATAGCTGTGATTAGGTTGATAGAGATACATGAAAAACTGTCCTGTGGCACAAAATCAAAATTTATAAAATGAAATTTCGTATTTTAGGGATTTTAAAGGATTTGGTGGACCCTAGCGGGATCGAACCGCTGACCTCGTCGCTGCCAGAGTCAAATTGAAATACGATTATACGGGAAAATAGGGCATATTGCAAGTTGCCTATAGGGGATATTGAGGGATAATTACTTGAAATGTTACTTGAACTTTTCGACTTCAAATATATCATTTTAAATGATATTAATAATTACACAATCAGAGACGTATCTGAAAAATCAAACAAATCAAAAAACACCATATAAAAGGAAAGTAGAGGCTATCTGCGGTATCTTAGCTATCTGGCTCTTTTGATTACAATATATCCCCTAACGTGCTCTCGCTTGTTGCCCCGTCACGTTCTTCGCTATGCTCAGACTTTCGCGACGTGGTATTTGAAATACCTATTTAGCAATATTATTTTTTTCCTTAACTCAGCGCAATTGCTTCTATATGAGCAAAATAACTATTTAACCTCAGTTGCTTTATACGCTTGTTTCTCATGCGTTGGTGTAGCAGGAAATGCCAACACTAATTGTCGATCCCGTACCATCTCTGTCAAATGTTGCTTTCGTAAGGACTCAGGGCTTCTATGGAGTAAATATGCCAATACGGAGAGTGGGACGTACTGACCTGAACAAATCTCTAATATCATTGCTCTCATTTTTTCTTTTGGCAACCGATCAGATTCAGTTGTTTCTTCTGTTATTGATAGCATAAGTTTTAAATATGCAGGTTCCAAATATGTCACATCATCAATCACAGGCACATCTAAATGATCACTTATCAATCGACCATGATCATCCCGAACTGCATCAGATTGTTCTGAGCTGACTTCGGATATTCCTAAGCTACCTTCGGATATTCTAAATCTCTGAGGTAAATTATGCGTGAAAACATCATCTGGTGTCGGTAATTGAGCTCCAGGTAATACATAAACTGTTCCCCGTGATTTTCCAGAAGACTCTAAAAAGCCATTTTTTACTAATTTTTGTAATGCCATCGATATATCATGAGCATGATCAGAGACGATCTCAAGCAACCGGTTATGAGTGACAACATCTTCTAAGGCAGCAGTTATCATAGCCGTGCGCTCTAATTGGCTTAGGCCATCAAAGCTTTTCCCAAATAATAATCGTAAAAACTCTATTACTTCGGTTGGATATAGATCAATCATACGAAGTTCAAGTAGTGTTTGTTCAGGTTCATCTTTTTCGTGCAAAAACGGTGGACGCCATTCCTGAGTTTTCCATCCACCAAAGATTTTCGGTACTCCAGAGCCAGCACGTTCGCCAAGACCAATCATCAAAAACATCTGATGCATCAAACGATTTCTACAATCGCTTTCGCCACCCTGTAAGACTTGTTCTATCGGAAGACGTAAGGTTCCAGGATTTCTAAATCCGAACATATCCGGTCGTTTTACAACTAAAATAGAAATTCTTCCTGAGTAATCAGCATGAACGATAGTGTTTACTAAAGCTTCACGTAATGCTTCATGGACGGGAGTGTCTTCTTTACGTTGATCTCCTTTGAGCTCAAAAGGAATTTTCAAGTCGGACACTAGTTTACGATACACTTTACGATAAAAATCAAATAGATTTCCTGACCATGTTCCATCAGGAACGATACGATCTACCCAGCGTTTTTCCGTTTTTGCTTCAGGTCTTTCTTGGTAATCAACAAAATAATGTGGCATAGCCTCTTGGATAGAAGGCCACTTCCCGAACATTAGTAATCCTGCAACCGTTAAGCCTACTTCTTTTGTTTGGCGGTCTTGTCTCCATGCATTAAGCTGACGTAAAAATTCGAGTCCTTCATAGTCGAGAAAAGGGTGTGTAGGATTACGATCTCTTAGCATCTGACGGTAAATGCGCAAGCTTTCTGGATCTATATCATCGAGGTTGTATCCATCTAAAATTTTGCTGTCACGAACGTCTTCAACTTGTTCAGCGAGCATTCGCTTAACGGTTTCATCATCACATTTTCTATCACCTTCATGAAGACGCCGATAGGTATTCCCTCCGAAAGGATTACCATTGAGATAAACAGGTTTTTGATGGCGTGTCGCACGAGGCACATCAATGATTATAACTTCTGCCTCGCCTATGGGTAATCGTTGTATGTCTCGATCCAATATGAGATTATGACTCACTTTTTTAGGATTATTCAAATTATCAAAAAGCTCTTTAAGCACCTTTTCTGCATCGGGTACACCTTTTGGTTCAAATGAGCCATTTTTTTCTTTTACTCCTAGTATAACAACTCCGCCATGGGTATTAGCAAAGGCACTGTATGTTTCCCAAAAACTCTCGGGAAGCTTTCCTTTTCCATCTTGCCCAATAGCGAGTTTACATTCTAGTTCTACGGATTCAGAAAGCCATTGTAGGTCATCAAGTGAAGATATTGTCATAGAGTATCTTTCGTTAAATTATAATGTTCTTATTGTACATGAGTGTGGCTGAAGGAAGATTGGAAAGCATTATGCCTTCTTCATCCTGTTTAAAGTATCGATTAGCGTCGATCGCTTGACTTCAAACGTTCGGCAGACTGCTGCTTTTGACATTCCATTGTTTAAAGCCTCTACTATTGCTTCCATTTTTTCTTGCGGAATCGCACGTGGTCTTCCACCAATACGCCCCCGTTTTTTAGCTGCAGCTAGCCCTGCATTGACCCTTTCTTTTATCAAAGAGCGTTCGAATTGTGCTAACGCACCAAATACATGAAATAATAGTTCTCCAGAGGGAATCGATGTATCCATTCCTTCAGTCAAAGATTTGAATCCAACACCTTTAGCTTTCAACTTATTGACGATTTCGATGAGATGCTGAAGCGAGCGTCCAAGACGATCCAATTTCCAAACAACGAGGGTGTCACCAGATTTTACATATTCGAGTACTTGAACTAAACCAACTCGATCGTCCTTGGCTCCAGATGCTTTGTCTTCAAAGATATTTCTCTCATCGATACCTACACTGATTAAAGCATCACGTTGTAGATCAGTACTTTGACGATCACCATCTGTTGATACGCGCATATATCCAATTAGCATGCCGAAAAACCTTAGAATTTAGTATTCGTATATTATAACATTCCGATAGTGTTTTTCGTACAATTTACTGCAGTTTGTTAGATAAATTTTTACTTGTTGATATGAGTGTACGGAAAACATTTGATTTACGTTATGTTGTTAAAATTAATTCAGCAACCAATAATTGAGTAAAAAAGCTGTCTAGCCTCTTATCTCAATCAAGAGAAAATTTTATTATTGTTTAAAGCATTTTTGGAGCAGATATTTTTTTTGATGATAAAGATGTGTATTTGGAAAGAAATCTCTAAATAAACACCTAGTGCAAAAATGCCTCATAAAGCTATTTAAAATGGATTCTCACTGATATCCTATTTTACAAAATATTAATATTAAAAACGCGATGCGATTCCGAAACCAATAAAATTAGATGAGTATTTTGTTAATCCAATCCCGATATTGAAGTCTATTTGTGTGTCGTTAGTCAAGAGGTAGGTTATTCCTCCATCTATTACTCTGGTGTCACGCAACGTTGGTTCTGAAGGCATTACAGTATAAAACTCCAAAAAGCTGCCAACGGTTTGCGTATAGCTAATAGAAGTTCCTATAGCAAACTGAGTATCGTATACTCTGTTATGATCTAATTGGGATGAACTTGCCTGCACCGTGCCAAATAAAGTATTGCTATCAGATAGAGCGTAATCCCAAAGAATACCCACTAAAGGGTCAACACTATCAGATGTTGATGGAGAAGTTCCAGTTGGAAGGGAGAATATTCCAAGTGCTGTTAAATTATATTGTGCACTTTCATACAATTTATATTTTCCTCCGATAGACAAATCGGCTTTAGAAGTGACTCTCGATTGCTCTTCTTCTTTATCTACGTTCAAGCCATCCCAAAGCAAATCTAATTCAGATTTTTCTGAAAGTCCAGTTCGTAACACCATTAAAGGAAGGGTATGTGAAGATTGTTTTGTATCATGGTTGTTGAAAGAGTATTGATAGCCAAGCTCTACGTTCACAACTTTAGGCTTAACGGTTTGAGTTCCAGTTGAAAAACCAGGGCGATCGGCGACAATAGCATCTTCACTGGCAAAAGAGGCGATAGCAGGTATTACGAACAATAAAAAAAGCGATTTATTTTTCATATTATTTTCTTGTTTATATTGAAATTATAAATCGAAGTGTAGCTTATAACGGGTTAAAAAAGGTGGCTACACTTTTTGGTTATCCCATCTCTCATGATTTTCTCACGCTGAATCCATAGAATACCATCATGATATTTTTATTATGAGGTTTTAACATGAAAAAAGCACCTTTCTTCTCACTTTTTTTCCTTTCTTTATCCCTTTATGGAGCTATGGGCTCGTCTGTTACTATTCCATTACGTGAGCATGACAAATACACATTTGGCCATCCTAGAAATCAGGCTGTTCATGAGATGGAAAAACGTCAATATTATAATTCAATGGCACCCATGAAAAAGGAAGACATCCGTAATCATCTTTCTTCCCAAGGGTATAGCGTCCGTGGGATCACACTTCGTGATATTCATTCGGAATTGGCGTATGAAGTGTATGTCTCAGATTCTTCTGGAAAACGTTTACTATTGTATATCGATCCCTCTAATGGGTCGATTCTAAGAACGGAACCGCTTCAATGAAGGCTGCGTGGGCGTACAGCGCTATCTTAATCCCCTTTTTGGGATATGCGATTAGTTTTAATGACCTCAGTGAACGTGCTTATGCTCTTTCTGGAGAAATGATTCAATCCAATGGTCGTATCAATGCTATTGGTTTTGAAAAAGCTTCTTCCATGGCTTCTGAACCTTTGAGCATCGAAACATCAACTAGAAAAGTCAAGGGAAATGGTTCAGTAAATAGTGGCAACAGCGGAATGGAGTATGGGGTTATGGTGAATTACGCACTTAAAAATCCATCCTTACGTTTTGCACAAAGTCATGAATTTGATCTGCAAAAAAAAGGGACGCAGTTTGACATTGCTGCTCAAAAGGGGCAAATACAAATTGGATTAAAGCGTGATTGGCTTCTGTATGGCTTGGAGCAAGAACGCAGTTCGATCCTAATACAAAAACGTGATTTTTCACATAAAGCATACCGATCCGGAGAGAAAAAGTTTAAAGCCGGACGATTGTCTCAGATGGAACTGTTACGCCTCGAGGGCGAATATCAGTCCACACTCCAAGAAGTAGCCGCCTCTTCAATGGAAGCCGAACATGCTCAATATCGCTTGAGAGAAGCTGCGATGATGAAGGATGAAGTAAAGATTGATGATATGCCGTTTGTATTTATACACTCTGCAATGTTAGACGATCGTCTCAATGATGTACCCATGTTGAAATCACTGGATACACGTATCGAAGTACTGGATGCATCCATCGCCACAGTGAAATATTCAACGGTCGAATCGGTATCTGTTGGGCTTGGAATGACGCAAGAACCAACCCAAAACAGTTTAGATTTCCGTCTCACGTTTCCCTTGGCACTGGGCAGTAAAAATGACAATAAAATCGCGGCTTTGATGAGTGAGCGAAGTTCTCTTATCCATTTACGGGAGATAACGAAACAAAAACTTCAGTTTAGTGTCGGTGCAATGCTCGAGCACTTAGGTGAGCGTGAAGAGAGGATCAAAGTGTTGGGTGCAAATGAAAAACAGTATCAAACGCTTTTTACAATGGCACAAAAAGGGTATGAAGGCGGCAAGATGGGGCAGTTTGAATATTTAGCTGCCAAAAATGCTTATTACGAGGCCCGCTTGCGTACACTCGAACTAAAACAAAGCTATATCCAAGAGATGAGTGAAATTGAAGAGAAAATAGGGAGAATTTGGTAATGAAACGAAGCTTACTACTGCTTATGGCAGCAACAGCGGCAATGGCGCAAATCACGATCAGTGAAGCACAGATGAAAAAAATGGGGATAACCGCAGGCAAAGTGAGTCTGACCAGCAGTGCAACGGTGGGTCCCCTCATCGCAAAAATTGATTATGATGAAGAGAAGTCCAAAAGCTATTTTTTAGATCATGAAGCATCAATTGTGGCGTTAAATGTTCGTGCTGGGGATCGGGTACAAAAAGGGCAAGTACTTTGTCGTATTGCTTCTCCTGAATTATTATCAAATGGTTTTGAACTCAAAGAAGTTCGGAATCGTTATAGAAGCATTCAAAACAATGTTAAAAAAGATGAAGCCCTTTACAAAGATGGCGTTATATCTTATCGTGATTACCAGATGAGTGCCCTGGAAGCTGCTTCACTGCGTTCACGTATTTCGACACTCGAAGCGCAATTTTCTCTCGCAGGAGTTCGTCCAGGTACGGACGGTTCTATGGCAGTTATTGCACAAAAGAATGGGATTATTACTGTTTCTCCGTTGGCAGTGGCTGAAAAAATCACCCCTTATCAACCTTATTTTCGAATTTCTAATACCGATGCCATGAGCGCTATACTAAACCTCTCTCCCAAACAAATTGGTTCGATCTCCAAGGGGGATAAAGTGTTAAATAAAGCAGGAACGTCAATTGGAGCCATTATCTCTGTTTCTACCTCGGTGAATGGTTCGACCAATTCTGCCACTGCGATTGCCCGTATCAATGATCGCTCAGGAGAATTGCGCGCAGGGACAACAACTGGATTGTTCGTCTTGGCATCGAAACCTGTAACCTCTATTCTTATACCCTCAAACGCAGTTGTAAAACATCAAGGAAAAAGTATTTGTTTTATCCGTACAGCGAATGGTTTTCAAGCCCAAGAACTGGCTATTGTCGGTGTGAGCAAAGAAGGGGTTCTTGTGCGTCAAAAAGGAATGGATCAAAATACGCAAGTTGCTATGAGTGGATTAATCGTCCTTAAAGGTGCCATGAGCGGATTAGGGTTTGAATGATGTTAAATTCCATCATTGAATTTTCGCTTAAACAGCGTATTATTGTCCTTTTAGCCGCTTTGGCTATCTTAGTCTATGGGATTTATTCATTTATAAAGATCCCTATTGATGCCTTTCCGGATATTTCACCGACACAAGTTAAAATTATTCTAAAAGCTCCGGGAATGACCCCTGAAGAGGTAGAGTCAAGAGTGATTCGCCCATTAGAAGCCGAATTAATGGGAATAGAAAATCAAGTACTCCTCAAAAGTACTTCGAAATATGCTATTGCTGATATAACCATTGATTTTAGCGATGGCACCGATATTTACCGTGCCCGTTCTTTGGTCACCGAAAAACTTTCTTCCGCTATGGAGTCACTCCCAAAAGGAGTCAGTGGAGGAATGGCACCTATTACAACCCCATTGGGTGAAGTATTTATGTTTACCATTGAGGGAGATCTAAGCCAGCAAGCCAAACGCGAACTTCTTGATTTTGTCATTCGTCCTGCATTGCGCGGGGCTAAAGGGGTAGCTGATATTAATGCGCTTGGCGGAGAAGTTCGTACCATCACGGTCATTCCTGATGTGAGTGCGATGGGGCGTTTAGGAATTACGATAGCCGATTTAGAATCAACACTTTCCGAAAATCTCAAAAACGATGGGGCAGGAAGACTTGATCGAGGAGATGAGGGCTATTTAGTTAAAGTTCAAAGCGGTGTTCAAAACAGCACTGAAATTGCCAATATTACGATTCACTCACATAACGGTCCCATACGCATCGGGGACTTTTGTACTCTTAATGATGAATCGCGTACACGGCTTGGATTTGTAACGAAAGACGGTCAGGGTGAAGCGACAGAAGGGCTTGTAATGGCATTGCGTGGAGCCAATGCCAAAGATACCATCATCGATATTAAACAACGACTTGCCGTTTTGGAACCGACACTTCCAAAAGGGGTGAAAATTGTCCCTTTTTATGATCGTAGCGAACTTACCCAAAAAGCGGTTGATACAGTTTCAACAGCATTGCTTGAGGCAGTTATTTTAGTCGTACTGTTACTATTACTGTTCCTAGGTGATGTTAGAGCAGCGATTGCTGTGGCAGTGATTTTACCGTTGTCTCTCTCAATTGCGTTTATTATGATGCGTTATTTTGATATTACAGCAAACCTCATGAGCTTAGGCGGTTTGGCAATAGCCGTGGGAATGCTTGTTGATTCGGCGGTAGTAGTTGTGGAAAATACTTTTGCCAAATTGGGTGAAGAAGATTCAAAGCTCCCAAAACTTCATCTTGTGTATCGTGCTACCAATGAGGTGAGTGTTTCTGTATTTAGTGGTCTTTTGATTATTGCCGTGGTCTTTTTACCACTTTTAACATTAGAAGGGCTTGAGGGAAAACTGTTTGCACCTGTTGCCATGACAATCGTATTTGCTTTATTGGGCTCATTGATACTTTCATTAACGGTTATTCCAGTAGTTTCGTCATTACTTTTAAAAACAGTGCCACACTGTGAAACACGATTGGATCGTTTTTTCGCAAAACTCTATGCTCCGACACTCCATTTTGCCCTGACAAAGACAAAAACACTTTTTATTGGAGCGGTACTTTTTTTAATTTTAAGCTTTTCACTATTTACCTTGGTCGGTAAAACATTTATGCCGACATTGGATGAAGGGGATTTGATCTTGATTGTAGAACCGATGCCTTCCATTTCATTGGAAGCTTCAAAAGATCTCAATTTGGCAATTCAAAAAGAGTTGTTGAGCCGTATCCCTGAAATTAAAACCATCGTTGCAAGAACAGGTACGGATGAGCTTGGATTAGATCCTATGACACTCAATCAAACCGATACCTTCTTAATGCTAAAGCCAAAAGAGGAGTGGAAGGCAAAAAATAAAGAGGAAATCATGGACAATATTATGATTGCTCTTAAACCCTTTACGGGGGTAGGTTTTAGCTTTACACAACCTATTGATATGCGTATATCTGAAATGTTAACAGGAACACGAGGTGATTTGGCTGTCAAAATTTTTGGTACCGATATTGACACTCTTAATACGCTTAGCGAACAAGTAGGGACGATTTTAGAGGGAATCAATGGTTCCAGCGAAGTGGTCGTTACCCTCAACGAGGGAATTAATTATCTGAGCATTACACCTGATAGACTGGCTACGGCAAATACGGGAGTGAGCAGCGGCGAGTTGCAACAATTTTTGAAAGCATCCTTAGAGGGCATTATTGTTGATACCGTCCCCCAAGGAAATGCACGTACTCCGGTAATGATTCGTCTCGATAGCGATATTGCGCAAGATTATGAAAAGTTCAGTGCCCTAGAGATCCCTTTGAGCGAAGGCGGAAGTGTACCTATTGCGAGTGTTGCTACAATAGAAGAAACACAAGGACCAGTGCAAGTCATTCGTGAAAATAATGAGAGATTGAGTGTGGTACGGTCCAACGTCGAGAATCGAGACCTTGTGGGATTTGTAGAAGAGGCAAAGCAAAAAATTAATAGCACTCTCAAGCTTCCAAAAGGATATCACATCGTTTATGGCGGAGAATTTGAAAATCAGCAACGCGCATCTGCACGCTTGATGGCAGTTGTTCCTGTGAGTATCGGAGTAATATTTTTAATTCTCTTTTTCACTTTCCGTTCGGTCAGTGAAACGTTGCTAATCTTGCTTAATATCCCTTTTGCCGTGACGGGGGGAATTATTTCTCTATTCTTGAGCGGTCAGTATTTATCGGTTCCAGCATCGGTCGGATTTATTGCACTGTTTGGTATTGCTGTGCTTAACGGCGTTGTGATGGTGAGTTATTTTAATACTCTTCTTGGAAACGGATTGAGTATTGATGATGCAGTAAGTCAGGGGGCCCGAAGACGGCTTCGTCCCGTGCTCATGACAGCATTTATCGCGGCATTAGGACTCTTGCCGTTATTATTTGCATCCGGTGTTGGAAGTGAGATTCAAAAGCCTTTGGCAATCGTTGTATTGGGCGGATTGGTCACATCAACCATTTTGACTCTTTTGATATTACCACCTGCCTTTAAAATGATTTATAAGCGAGGAAACAAATGAGTTTGAATGCAATGGATATTTATTTTGAAATTACGCATAAAGATACTTTGGTGGATTTTTTGCTGGCGGAGGGGTATAATGATTTTTACTTTTTTGCCTGCAATCGCTATGGAGTGGGAGCTTTTTTAATAAGTGCCAAAGAACAAGTAAGTGCAAGAGCCGATTTTGGTGTTTTTAAACTCTTTTTAGTTCAGGAGAATATCATGTCCCTCTCTTCATCAATCAAACAAAATCTTCATGGGAAAAATATCAAAATGTACACGTACGGGGTCAGTGAATTGTAAATGCGTATTTTAATTGCAGACGATGAAAAAGAGCTTTTGGAACTGTTGACGTTTTCTTTGCAAAAGGAAGGCTGGATTGTCGATGCCGCAAGCGAAATAGATGAAGTAAAAATCCATTTGGATGCATTCACGTATGCCGTGATCGTTTTAGACCGCACCTTTCATGGTGAAGACAGAGTGAAAGAATTAATTCTCTATGCCAAACAAAAGAATCCTGCACAGCCTGTTTTGATTCTTAGTGCCCTTGGGACGGTAGATGACAAAGTTCAAGGATTAGAGTTTGGAGCGGATGACTACCTTGAAAAACCATTTGATGTTAAAGAACTTCGAGCGCGAATCATTGCACTATCACGCCGATTCTCACCAAAGACATTGGAACTTCAGGGGTTTGAAATCGATCTTATTCGTCAAAGTGTTCAGAAAGACGGAACCCAGATTGTCCTTTCTAAAAATGAGCATACTTTACTGTTTTATCTGCTCAATCGCAACGCTATTGCTTCGCGAGACGAAATTATGGATACTCTTTATGATAACCCTCAAAATGTCACTACTAATGCCATTGATGAACTGGTTGCACGTCTTCGCCGTAAGCTACATCCTTCCCTTATAAAAACGATTAAAACACGAGGATACATTATTGAAAAATAAATGGACAGGATCGCTTAAAGTAAAAATAACATTTATTTTTTCTATTCTCATAGCTATTGCTTTTGGACTCAATTGGATAGTGGCACTTCATACGATGCGCAGTGAAAAAATACATGACCTCGAAAAGGTACTGAATCATTTGTTAAATGAGAGTATGAGCGACCATATTTTACAACCACTCACTCCAAAAAGTTGTCTTAGTTATTTATACGCCATTCCTCATAATAAGATGATTTTAAACGATTCAGAAGCATCAAAACTACGTTTTCTTGTCTCAAAAGAGCCTTATATTTCACGAGAAAATGAAGTCGTATCCTCGGTGCAGCAACGTAATGGTATCTATCTTTATGCTATTAGCAATACAGAAAAAATTGAACTTGCACTTGATAAATACGCGCAGAAACTTCTTCTGCGTTATTTAGTTTCACTGCTGGTTATTTTACTGATTAGTATTGTTTTGTTGGATTATTATATGAAGCCTTTAGCTGTCTTAGCAAAAAAAACACGAGAATGGAATAACCAAGAGCCCTTTGATTTTTCACTTGGTAACCCCGGCAAAGAGATCATAGAGGTTTCTCACGCATTTGGCATGTTAATTCATCGTTTGGAGATATTTCGTACTAAAGAAGCCGAGTTGTTTAAAGAGGCAGCACATGAACTCAAAACCCCCTTGGCATTAATGCGTTCACGGCTCGATGTTTATGAAAACAATGCTAACTATCCGAAGAATAAGTTTATAGTGGATTTAGGTCATGATATTGAAAGACTCACAAGCGAACTTAAAAATGTCTTATTTTTAGAAAGTTCCGATTTTGAGGAGCCCATTAGCATCAATCTTCTTGAAGTCTTAAAAGCTATTGTTCGAAAAATGGACATTTTAATTCAGCGTAAACAGCTAGTGCTACAACTTCAGATGGAAACTTTTTTAATAGTAGCTTCTGAAAAACTACTTTCTAAAGTTTTGAGCGCTTTACTCGAAAATGCGATTACCTATGCTAAGGAAAAAAGTATTGTGAAAGTCGGATGCGATCCTGTGGAACGAAAAGTTTGGATAGATAATATTGTTGGGGATGAGAAGTATTTATTCAGTTCTAGGATTGGAGAAAAAATGTTAAAACGGCTGAGTCATGAAATTGGCTTTGAATACTCTATTACCCAAAATGAAACATTTTTTCGAATCGAATTAATCTTTTCAAATGATTTAAATCTTATGTGAAGCCTCATGACATACGATCTTGTTATCTCTTCGAATAATATAATAACTGATTCGATAAAAGTGATTTAGATAAAGTGGCTAACTTTTTACTACTAATGTGTCTCCAAAAAACAATTCTCTGTTATTATCGAAATTATTGACCAAGGTTCCAAAGCATTCAGCAAGCTCTCGGATCGTCTCAATATTGGGTTCGATGTAAACTTTATTTCCTTTTTTCTCAACGGTAATGATTTTTGCTTCTTTGAGCTCTTTGATATGGGCAGAGATGGTAGGAAGGGAAAAATTAAAATGTTCCGCGACGGTACTGACACACGTCGCGATAGGATTTACTTTAACCCCAGGCTGTATTTTATCCAGCGAGCAAGTGTATCCACCCGTAAAAACATTCTTAAAAATCATAAAACGGGTTTGATTGCTGAGCGCTTTAAAAATTTTGATCTTTTGTTCCATATCTAACATCAATCGCCTTGTTTCGAATAGGTGATACCTATTTTGTAGTTGTTTGATTATAACACAAGTGTATACATTAGCAAATTAGCTAATTAGTTTTTTAACTTTATTTTTACATTTCTCCTTTATAATGCATCAAATCAGTTAAAAGGCTCATCAATGAAAAAATGGTTACTTATGCTTGCTCTATGCGGGATACTCTTTGCCGAAGAAGGGGTTAAACAGGTTGTATTCGATTTAAAAACCGGAGATATTGCTACTTTTGAAAAAAAAGTGCTAAAAGGGATTGCCTATCATAAAGGGCATTACGAGGGAAAACTCGAAAAGCTCGATGTTTCCGTTGTAATTCATGGTGATGCGTACAAATTTTTCGTCAAAGATCTCAAAAATTCACCATACAAAAATGATAAAAAGCTCTCACTTGCACAGGAGCAGTTGGGTAAACGGCTCGCAACGATGGCAAATACGTATGAGGTAGAATTTTTGATGTGTGAAGCAACCATGAGAACACTCAAAATTGATCAAAGCAATGTGTACGATTTCGTCAAACTGACCCCGAACTCGACCATCGGGTTGATCGATAAACAAAACGAACATTTTGCTTATATCCCGATTCATTAAGACTTGATATTTTTTTTTGATTGCACTATAATAATTAGTTAATTAGTTAATTAGCTAATAACATAATACATATAAGGAGTACCCAATGAAGTTAAAAGAAATTCTATTGATAGCAAGTTTACTAACATGCTCATCACTTATGGCAGGTCAAGCAGAAGCAGAAAAATTAGTTTCTGCGGCAAAGCAAGAGGCAGGAGAAATGGCTCCTAAAGAGTTGAAGCAGATGATTGACGCGGAAAAAAACGTTATCGTCATGGACGTACGCGAAGAGAACCAGCGGGCAGAAGGTGAAATTTACACCACGACAACCATGGCAATCACGCGCGGCAATTTAGAGTTTGAAGTACTCAATAAAATCAAAGATAAAAACGCAGTCATTGTGACCTATTGTCGCAGCGGCGGACGAGGTGCACTAGCTGCTCAGACGCTTAAAAAACTAGGCTACGTCAATGCGACAAATCTAAAAGGTGGACTCAAAGGATGGGCCCAAGAGGGTTACCCGATTGAAACGGGGTTAGGCGTTACCTTACTCACTAAAGAAGAATAATTATGTTAGCAAAGTTAATGATGGCATTAATGCCAAAAAAACAGATGCTTAAAATGTTTACGATTGCATTTAAAAGCAAACGGAGCATTCAATCAATTGTTGACGACGTAGAGGAAGTGTGCGCAGAATATAGATTTGCATTACTACATCATTATAACTATCATGAAGTCGTTGCGAATAAAGGGTTTCCTATTGATCGAAAAGTCTATATCTATGAAATATGTCAAGCCAAAGTTGCTTCTATGATGTTAACATCAAATCCACATTTTGCCCCTTTTATGCCATGTCGTATTGCGGTGTATGAAGAAGGGGATACGACGATAATTTCAACACAAAACATGCAAATGATGATTGATTTGATTCAATCACAAGAGCAGTTACATAGTGAAGCGATAAGACTTTTTACCGCTTTACAAAACATGATGAAAAAATTAAAAGGATAAGTGATGATTACCTTCATATTAAACCACCAACCTTACGACGGTTCTGATGTCGCGTGGAATGCACTGCGTCTAGCTAAAACACTTTACAAAAGCGGTGAAAAGGTCAATATCTTTTTGATGAACGATGCTGTCGATCTCGCCCGAGATATGACTGTCAAGCCTGAGAGTTATGATCATGATTTGGTGGATATGTTGAAAAAGCTTTATGAAGAGGGTGTTTCGCTACAAGTATGTGGAACCTGTAATGCACGATGCGGACTTTTCAAAAATCAGCCCTATTTTGATGAGAGTATTTCGTCAACAATGCAGGTTCTGGCCGATTGGGTCATAGCGAGCAATAAGGTTTTGACGTTTTAATGGCAAAAACAGAAAGTTTCGATCTTAATGGCAATGAGTATGAACAATGGTTTGAAAAAAATCCGCTTATTTATGCAGATGAAGTTCAGACTCTTAAACGGCTCGTAGAAAAAAATATAAACGGTCTTGATATCGGGATGGGAAGCGGCAGATTTGCTCTACCACTTGGTATAAAGATTGGCGTTGAGCCTTCTCAGGTTATGAGAAATATTGCTATTACTAAAGGATTGCATCCGATTAAGGGGAGAGCTGAGAAACTTCCTTTTAATGATGAAACTTTCGAGTTTGCCATCATGATAACGGTGATTTGTTTTGTGGATGATCCTCTTAAAGCATTGAAAGAGGCTTATCGGGTTATCTGCAAAAATGGATTTTTGATTATTGGGATAGTCGATAAAAATTCATTGTTGGGACAGATGTACGAAGCGGACAAGAACAAAAGTCGTTTCTACAGTAAAGCCACCTTCTATTCTGTTCAAGAAATAATGACATTAGCCCAAAAAGCTGGTTTTTTTAATTGCTCTTCCACTGGAGTGGCAATGACGAATAAGGCTTTTACTTTCATCAAATGTTTTAAACTGACAGAGGAGTAATGAGTGAGATACATCTTAGTTTTTTTGGTAATACTAACATTTATGGTATTTGTTGAACCAAAATTCTTAATGTTCGAAGAGACATTCAAAGCCTCGGCCCATATGAAAAAACAGTGTACAGCATCAGTGACTATTGAACTTGGAGAGAATATTTATCTCTATCAATCTAAAATCACAGCCAAAGTTTTGGAAAAAAACAGTGGAATCATGGTTGATCATCTTATTCTTCCTAAGCCAATTGACCATGACGGGGAAAAAGTGTACACCTCTTCAGTAACTTTTGATATTCCTTTAGTTAAAACCAAAGAAATAAATGACATCGTCCCGATCACACTGGTAGTCGGGTATCAGGGATGTTCCCAACAAGGGCTATGCTATGAGCCGATGGAGAGGAAATTTACCTTTGATATCGAAAGCTCAAAACTCTTATTAAAAGAGGAAAATGAAATTCCTATATAGAACATGGTATTGCTTCATCATTATAACTATCATGAAGTCGTTGCCAGTAAAGGATTTCCGATTGATCGGAAGGTCTATATTTATGAAGTATGTCAGGCAAAATTAGCTTCGATCATGTTGACATCCAACCCACATTTTGCCCAGTTTATACCATGCCATATTGTGGTGTATGAAGAAGGTGTCAGTGTGTCCATGCATACGTACGCGTAGCGCTAGTTGTGTGGTTTATAAAAATACTCCATATTTTAGTGAAGAAATCTTTTCTACGATGGATCAGCTAACTCAATGGGTAATAGCAAGGGATAGAGGTTTAATATATTAAACACCTCACACTTGTTTGCTTGTACGAATAATAGTAGTTTTACGACAGTAATCAAGTTCTGATCGTAAAATTAGTAAAATCACTTATTATCGCATACTTCTCTCCATAAATCAATACTCTTTTTGATATGCAAATTCTTTTAAAAAACCTATTGACGAGCCCACTGGATTGGGCTACAATTTTCTCTAGTTGCAACCGAAAACGTTTTCAAATTTCACATGAAACTGAGATAAATTAGCTGCTTATCTCTTTTCATAAAATTGCTTTAAATCCTGATCAGATTTTTACCATTGTCTACCAATTTAAAAAAAGACCCAATCAGAGGAGGATATTCCTATGTCAAAAATTCTATACAGCGATGTGAATCTCATCATATATGAGGGAAGCAAACATATTACGATTAATCCAAAAGGAGAACGTTTTTACTTAATGTCGTGTTCGCGACAAAGTCAGATTTACTGTAACGCGACACTCAGCATCAATGAAGAAGGCCGTTATGTCATCCAAGGGGATCAAACCCTTTATACCGAACATGATGAATGGGACTTTAGCCGTGAAAAGCTTTTGTGTGAACACCCTGAAGAGCTTGTTCGTAAACGAAACTTTTTGGGATTCACCTACTACTCTGTGGATGGAGTGATGAAGCGTGAAGTTCAAAGCCGTTACGTGTGCCAACACGCAGTCTATCAGATTGAAGAGCGGGTGAAGATCCTAAGTTGTACCTTTGAGGAGGAGTAATGATACCTTCTGTACATACCACCATAACCTACGGTATTGATTCAGTATTGGAATCAAAGTCATGAATAAAAGAGTTGCATTTAGAGTAGCTGCCAGTGTAGGCATAATGATCGGATTGATCAGCAATTATAAAATCGATCCTATTGTAATCATTGGCGGGATATTAGCCATTGTCGGAATAATTCTCCTAATTGGAAGGTATCTTAATAATCAAGATATTAAGAAAGGACATTGTCCAAGCGGCATCAATGTTCAGAAGCTTGAAGAGGATGAAGAACACAATAAAAAAGTACAAGGGACACAACAATCTGATGAAGATCCTATTGAACCGTACCGTCAATAAACGGGAACGTTACTATTGTCTGGAACTTGTTGCCAATTTATTTGGTGAATTCCTTCTTATAAGAACGTATGGAGGGTGTAGAAGAGCCAAACCGACACGGATCATATCTCAGAGCTTTGAAACGTATGTCAACGCTTATAGAGTGTGGGAGAGTTTATTGGAGAATAAATATAAACGAGGCTATACGCTACTGGAGGAAAAATATGATTAAACGTCATTGGAAACGAATTATTCTGTTTCTCATAGGATTAGATATTGTCGTCTTTGGCGGCGGATCTCTCATATGCGCCTATATGGCATTAAGTGCACATTAAAAGGGGATTGTGATGCAAATATTATTACCGGTTAAACTTACCAGTCATGCGCAAAAGCGGCTCAGTAAAAGGTTTGGCATAAAAAGCAAAGAAGCTGCGCAACGCTTCGCCGAAGACATAGTTAAAAATGGAACGGTGATACCGATGCGATCGGAGTTGATCACGATTGTACGACGCGGGCATAGCTTTGTGTTTGCAAAAGTGGAAGATTCTATTACTCACCAACCTGCTATGCTGATGATCACGGCATGTAATGATGATAAGAGCTCGGAATGGGAGCACTTTTATCATGGGAAAATGCGCAAAGCAAAGGCAATAAAGCAATCAAAGATTCAGCGTAAAACAAAGTTTTAAATATGTAGAAACAGGGAAGTGTTAGTATTATTCAAAAAAATCGGTGATCTCGCATTCTAGAATATAGGCAAGTTGATAGAGATGCTTGATATTGAAGTGTTGTTTGTTGGTGTAGAGTTCAGATTGTGAAATCAGTCCAGGAGATTTGAGGTTCATGGCGAGTGAAAGCTGAAGCTGTGTTATTCCACGCAGTTCACGGTATTTTTTTACGTTTACGCCTATGCGCTTATGCAAATTATCAATGTCAGTATCGTTGATATCATCGACGGTTTTCAATAAGACTCCATAAATAGTAATTACTATTTGGAGTGTACTTATGTTATACTCATCACTCAAATAGTGATTACTATGTAAAAGATTATTTACATCAAAGGAACGCCCATATGATTAGTAAAAAAGTAGTTTTATCTCTTTTGGTATCTGCCGTATTATCTGCTGACCAAAAGCCAATCAACGAAACGATGATAGAAATGTATGCTGATTACGGCACAGATCTAGCCGTAAAGCAAATTGATAAAAATAGCCTAAGTCTTTTTGCGCCAAGCGTAAAAACACCAACAATGGGCCAAGCTAAGTATCTGATGGAACGTATGTGTGTTGCTTATGGGGGTAATTTATATACTAATATAAAAGATTCTTTTGGTGACAAGAAGTCCATTCCTGCATTCAAGCAAGAATCACTAGACATTATGACACCAGAACAAAAAAATAAATACATTCAACTTGATCCAAAAAGCGATAACGGTTATTTAATTGGGAAGCAAGAATACGCTAGTCTTTTTTCAGAACAAAGAATCAAAAAAGGGGTATTTTCACTCCTTGATGTAGATAATTTCATGCCAGCAAACGGATATTACAATACGACTTGTAAAGCATCTGGTGATAAACTAATTTATACTGCAAAAACACCAACTGAAAACGGATACTTCGACTCTCATCGCCTTGATGTTACCTTTGGAGAATATGCAAATACAACGTTTGCTAAAAAAACATCAACGCAGTCTATTGATGATGTTGTATCAAAATTTGTGCATGACAAAAAAGAAGGGAAAATACTTTTAAGACCATCAATTGAAAGTTATTTGAAAATAGTTACTGATTTTTGTGACTCATCTAGCGGCAAATTATTTATTGATGGAAATGAGCAAGTAAGGGCTGGGTCATCATCTAGTTTTAGTAAAAGTATGGCATGTACAAATATCAATGAGCCGTTTTACCTGACTAAATATAATATATTTTACCTTCTCACTAAAGGGGCTATGCCTTCAAGCGTGAGCGCACACAAATCAATCTCTAATGACAATCTTGATGTTCGTAAAAACTTCGCAGCGTCAGTTGGCGATATGCCTACCGGCAGCACATCCGAAACAAATATTGGAAACATGAAATTAGTTTCAACTGTCTATAAAAATGATGGCAGTTCAAAACTTATTAACATTACAGAGGTTGGCGGTAATTCAGCTTTCAAAAATTATCGCGTTGCCAATGGCGAAGCAGTCGATATTACAGATCGTAATTGGGCATTTGCCAACCTAAAACTACCACAAAAGCTTATAGATGCCAAGCAAAAGCTAGTGGCACAGTGTACTGTTTATGGTGCTTCAAGACTCATGATTGATAATTATTCAGCTTCATGTGAAAAACAATCTCTTGGTTCAGGTTGTGTTGCTAATATGATTTATACAAGAGGCGATCAGTTTGCAGGAAAAGAGTCGTTTGATTGTGCGAAGTGATGGATGCCATCACAAACGGTTAATATAATGAGGGTTAGCCTATGAAGGGAACTGTAAAATTTTATAATAGTGAAAAAGGGTTCGGTTTTATCTTTTCCGAAGGTCTTAAACAAGATATCTATTTTCATATCAATGACTGGAAACACCCATCAGTTCCCGTAGGCAATGATGATATTGAGTTTGAACTACAAGACGATAAGCGTGGCTTCCGTGCCGATAATATTAGGTTAATCTCATCAGCAGTTGAGAAGTGCAACGCGGCCTATACGACCAATGCAAAAGATGATAGAGTTTTATGTCCATCATGCAGTAAAAAAATCGTTCCACGAATGATTACATTTAGAGGAAAACCGGACAAAAGCGTTTGCCCGTATTGTGCTGCAACTGTGAAAAATTTTCGAGAAGGCTGTTTCATTGCTACAGCTGTATACGGTGATATCGATCATCCAAGCGTAGTGGTACTCAGAGAATTCAGGGATAAGAAATTACTCACCAATACAATAGGTATATGGTTTGTAGAATGGTATTATCGATGGTCTCCAAAAGTGGCAAATTACGTGAGAGGAAAGCGATATTTTACAAAACCGGTCAAATTCTTATTGGAGATATTAGTCAAACAGTATAAACGAAAATAAGTTGGATTTAACTTCCGAGATAATGTTCCGTGATACTCGCTCTGTTATGCTTCATCTCCCATGATACTGCTTGCAGGCTCTGCTCATAGGTATAGCCAGCTTTCGCGTATTCCATCATCCGACGTCTACAAAACGACCAGCGAAGCCCGTGTGATCCAGACGGCTTTACGCCAAGAGCATTGCACGTTTTGCGAATATCAGTCATATATTGTTGCCGATCTATCTTGAATTTGCCATTTTTTTCAATGTATTCTTCGATTTGGGTATATGTTTTTTTAGATACCATCACCTCTTTACTGATACCGCCTTTTTCTTTGGACATTATCAAACCTTTTTCGATTCCAGTGATTAAATCAATACGGTACCCATGCAACTGCTTAGGCATAATTAATGTGGTCGCGGCCAAACGAGCCGATCCTTCATACTCCATAGCCGCAGCGATTTGATGAAGTGGATTGATGAGAGAGTCAATGAGTTGTTGAGGATTTTGATAGGCTCTATTGTGGTAGTTGTCAGCCACCATATCAGTCCTCCTGGCATCATTGACGATTTTGAGTCTAATACTAAAATCATAATGACTTTCCTTCCCACATTCGTCTCGCATAAAATGAGTTAATGCAATTTCAAGTTTACCGATCGCACTGCTGAGCTTTTCAAGATACTGTTGACTAATACCTTTGTCGCTGTAAATTTTATCATAAAGGTAGTCTTCAATAACATCCTCATTAAGCTGAGTACAATCCTTTATTTTCCAATAATCTTTGGCAAAATAAAATAAATTGATCCAGGTCTTTTTATAAGTTTCGGTGGTTAAGTAACTGCCAGTTTTACCATGATGCTGATGTTCAGGATTTATTCTCTCTATCTTTTTTGCTCCAGAGCGAAATAGCGTCCGTGCCAAATTTCCGGCTTGAAATTCTGGAGATCCCCTCATGCTTTCCTCTTTGATTTAAATTTTGAACAGTTTAAGCCTCTGTTCTATATTAGGCAAAGTTAGTTAAGTCATTCGGCTCTGTTTCACAAGTTAGCATCCACTTGGCTCTTTTGGTTACGATGGGAGAAATCGCCTAATAGGGTAGATTTTGAGCTCCACCGATTAATACACTTTTTTGTTTTGTTGTTGTTTTAATGAGGAAAGTATAAATGAGAATTTTGTCCATTATTCTCGAAGTTTTTTTGTCAGGCTTGCATGCTGTCTTTCACAGTTTCTATTTTTGCCTAAAAGTTGTAAAAGTAACCCTATAGTGGGAATATTTTGCTTGATAGGATTGAAAATGTAAAGACAGCAAAAAAGACAATTTATAGACAGATGATTGGACAGTCGATTTGAAAAAATCGGACAACTTTTTGCTAAAATCTACGGATTTCAATCATCGTAAGAGACTGTTTTTGCATCTTATGAGTAAGCCATGTTTTTGGCCATGAATAATTTTTTTGATTCTCATCGATCAACTTTGTAACCAATTCCATATCATTTTGTATCATGCTGATCCGAGATTGAAGCTCTTCAATAATCCCCATATCGCCAAGTGAATTATGTATCTCATTGATCAGATGAAGTACTATTTCTTGGTTTTCAAACGGCATATTTCTTGTCATATATTCAGCTAATAATCCAAGTAAACTTTCTTGTTCTTCTAAAGGAATCCAATGATGAATTTGAGGAATATGATCGATATATAATAAAAGAATTGCCAATACCATCTCGCGAAAATTAGCTTTATCTTCTTCATATCTTACAAAGTCTTCCGCTATTGCTAAGGTAAGTTCATATAAATTATACGCTTCAAAAATTTCTCCTGTTTTTACCCCAGGTGTTCCCAATGTTCCTATTACCATTTTAATAGTTCTACCGTCATTTTTGATCACACTCTCATCCGTTGCCAATTCCAAAAGAGATAAAATTTCCACCAGGGTACTCAACCATGGCTCGTCAAGAAAATACTCCTTTTTAAATGTGATATTCCAATAAAATTGTCGGGTACGCTGTTTTGAAAAGATAGTGGGAGGATAGATATCATATAGCGGAGGTGCTGGAGGTATAATGGGCGCAACTTCAATTTTTTGAATTTCTTCGGATTGTTCTAAAGCTCCCTCTTTTTTAGTATATCTAGCAAAATATTCATCTACGGAACGATTGACGATTATGATCAGAACAACAAATGCTACACTATACTCAATCAACGTTGACAGTCCTATACTCATGCGATATACCCATATTTTTTAAGTAACTTTGCCATAGATACTAATGTTTGCTCTGATGGAAATTCAATCAATCTGCTTTTTGAGTAACTAACAAAAGCTTCATTCCAATTGTCGATAATTGCAATGGAATCTGCAATTCCTATAAACATTTTCTGCTTTAATGAAAACATATTGGTCAGAGAAATAAAATTTTTACCGGGACCATCCGACTTGTCTTCATCGGTATAGCCCAACTGTTTGAACTTTTTGCTTTTTGAATTGAGACTTGCTATTTTGAAAAAGCGATTGTAGATATTGCCCCTGTCAAAGAGTCTGATCTCCGCCTTCATTTGGTTTGCATCTGCGTTTATCGTAGTGATCATCTCGTTTCCTATCATGATTATGATAAGTCGAATATATGACTTATGGTTTATTGGGTCATCCTCGATTATTCGGACCAATTTAAAATCCAAAAATGTTGACAAGGGCTTATCATTTACTCTCAGCCGATCTTCGTCACACAGGTCTGTAATTAATTCATCGAGCATTTTTGTTCCTTTAATTTATTTTCTTCGATTTCATGCCACATGACATTTATAAGTGACCGAGATACTTCAAAACGATGTTTCTTTTTAAGAAAAATAACGATTTTTCTAAAACTCATACCGTGATCGAGCTTTGCAACACGGATATCAGCCCATAGCGTCAAAGTACGTTCCCGCTGTTTGGCTTGTTTTTTTGAATTAAGTAAAAACAGCGAGGCTTTTTTATCTGATACAGCGCGAATCTCTTCGAGAGTCATACCGGTGTATGATTTATTTGATAAAGACTGTTCTTCAGTATGCTGTGCTGAGATAGCTAATATCAAGGCACAATATTCGACTATAGCCTTATCGACATCGCTATTTTCTTGACGAAATTTATGAAAAATTTGAGTCTTATTTTCCAAAATTGATATTCTAATTTCCGGTGGACAACGTGAGTAATATCTCAGCTCACTACTTTGCTGATCTTGAGACAGTTTTAATAAACGGTCAATTTGTAATTGCATATATGCTCCTATTGGATGTCTTTTCATCTACATTCATAATTGGTAGGATTTATGAATATAGATAAAGAAATGAACATTTTGGAGAAATAAAATGGCATTAAAAAGTCAATTGGAAAATCATAAAAGTGAAATTAGTGAGTTGTTGGGGAAAGGAGTATCAATTAGATCCGCGTGGCGGATCATCATATATGAACGAAGAATAAAAAATCAGAAAGAGATCAGCTACAACGCTTTTTTACATTTTGTAAATAAACATATTAAATGATTCAAATTATTTCGAAGTGATTTTAATCAAAAATTGGTCAAATAAATTCATACGTTCTTTGGTATCAGTTATCAGAACGGGTAATGCAGATAAAATTTCAAAAATTGATGATTCATCCAGCTCTTTCGATGCCCATTCTATTAGCGCTTTATGATCTTTGGCCATAGATGAGATGAATATAATTTTCGCATCACTGGGTATATCAAAACTTTTTAATGCTTCGATAAAGTCATTTTTCATGCTAATTTGATTAAATTGGATATTTTGCTTTTGTAGATATTCTAAAAAATAGTAAAGTACCCTCAGCATACGCTCTCCTTTTCCTGTCCAAGCCTCTGAAATTTTTTCCAAGACAGTTTGACCTTTAATCTTTTCAATTTTTTTTGTGACTGCGATAGCATATTGCTTATTGAGAAAAAGTGTTAAGTCATTTTGTAAATCATATTCACTTTTATTTTGAAATGAATACTTTTTAGCTTGAAGAAAAAGTTTATCAATAGGAGAATTTATTTCACCTTCATCTAATAATAACCATGATGCTGAAATATCCCATGTGCGTAGCATAAGCTGTAGTATCTCGATAGGTGGCTGATTTCTGTCAGCTTCCCAATTGCTAACAGTTCGTTGATTAACACCTAATTTTGCGCCAAAATTACTTTGGTTCAATCCGCTAAGTTCTCTTATTTCTCTAATTTTTTCCGAAACCATTTAATTCACACCCCATTTGTTGACAATGTACTTCATATTTTGTATAATACCCCAAATAAGGGTATTAACATTGATTTATTCTATTTTATCTGAATTGAGGTATTGAATGCAATACAAGGCAAAAGATTTATATTCAAAATTGTTCGCCAAAAAATGGCCTGACCCATTTCAGTTTATTGAGGGTGTTTTAGATTCTAACGAGCACCCTTTTTGGGGTTCAGGTGGGGCATGCAGGGAATTTTCAAAAGAAATCCTTTCAAAAGATGAAAAATGGATTTGGCTCAATGATCAATCTGATGATTTTGCAATCGAAGTTGAAGAGCGCATGCGCGCTAAATTAAATAAATGGTTATTCAAAGCTTTACTAGGCTCTGGTGGATTATCAAAAAAGCTTTGCGATACAGAAACGACAGCAAAGTGGCTAATGGATAGATATGTGAATGAGCTAAAAAATCTTTTTGATTCTCGCTATAAAAATCATTTAGAAGCTGTGAAATTTATTCCATATGAGGAGGGCTTTTTATAAAAAATTTTTGCAATAAATAGGAGAGTGAGCTACAAGCTGGAACTTGTAACTCGTTTTTAAACCCACCGAAATAAGGAAGAATTAAATGGGAAGTATAACGCATATTCAAGAGAAAGTTAAAAAGCTTGAAGGTATTAAAACGCGCATAGGTAACCTTGAAACACTTGCCAGGAATGAATTCACTTCATTTTCAGAAGTTGAGGAAATCAATAAAGAGATAGTACAGTTACGTTCTCAGCTTCATATTGTGGATAGCGAAGGATATGAGCAAAAACTTGAAAAAATGCTCGATCAACTCGACATAGATGTTGAAAAAATTGAAAAATTGAAAGTTGAATACATCATTGGTGGCATGATTGTAAAAGCTGAAATCACGATGATAGCTGCTAAGCCTGGTGAAGGTAAAAGTTTAATTACATTGGCAATTTGCAATATGGGATTGATCGCTGGATCAGTTGAAAAGGTAATTTATTTTGATGCGGACAATGGAGGTACGACACTTAGTGAGCGTGGAATTTCTATGGTCAAGCAACGTCATGGGAAAAACTTTCGTTATATTCATGATTCTACATCGACAAAGGCGCAGATGTGGCAACTGATTAAGACACTTAAGTCGACGAACCTACAGAATGTGTTGATTGTTATAGACTCAATAAAAAACTTTATGGGTGGAAAAGATCGAGATAAAAATAAAGACGTAAGTGAAGTTTTGCAGGTGCTAAAGGAGTTGCGATCGAAAGGGGCAACAGTCATTTTTTTGCATCATACCAACAAGCCTCAGAAAGATTTACAGGAATCTGATTATGCTGGATCGTCTGCATTTGAAGAGGATTCTGGTAATACATTTCTATTAAAACACAATCAATTTCGGAAAACGTTTGTCTTAGAGAAGAGAAAAAATCGTGTTGGCCAGACTCAAGATACTGCATTTACCTATCATCCTAAATCACATTCCCTTAGAAAAGTAGAGTTGATGTGGGCGAAAGAATTGTTTACAGATGAGGCAATTCGGCTAGAGATTCAGGATTATCTGAAAAGTTGCAAAGAACCCCCCTGCTATTCACAAATTTTTAAGCATGTCTGTGAGAGCGGGCTTTGCAAGGATAACAACAAGATCAATAAGGTAATTCAAAATGGTAAAGAACGCTACTGGATCGCTAAAAAAATCCGTGAACAAAATAATAAAGACGTTTTTGAATTGATGATAGCAGAGACATCAGATAAGTCAGATTGCTTAGAAAATAGCATAAATATAGGCCATAACCCATCCACTCTTGAATCAGCGTGTTCAGATAGCTTATACAAACGACATGTTAATAAAAGTTGTGAAGGTGAATAAATGAAAAAATTTACAATGAAAACAGATGAGATTGCTGAATATTTGTCGGTAGATCCAAGCTTTCTTAAAAAAAATAGGAATACATTGTTTTTTGACGGAGTTCACTATACATACCCCGACAAAGAAAATATTCGGATGTTGAGATGGATTGTTTCAGCTATGGAGCTTTGGATGATGGGTCAAAGCACAAGCACTGAAGAGCAGGCACTACTTGATAGGTTGGTATCATGAATTGGGAAAAGTATTTATACAACTTGCCAGCGTCCATTTTTTCTATTGAAAGAGAGGATAAAGATGAAAACAGTTAAATACTCTGAATTACGTACGATTTTTGTTCATCCAAAAACTAAAAAACTGTATATAGAGTTTTGGGATGAAAGCGGAAAAATACGGCAAAAATCTACAGGGATGGATGATACTTTATCAAATCGGAGAGATATTAAAAATAAGATTGTTCCAAAACTTATTGCAAGGCTAGGTGAAAAGTCACTTCTGCTTAAGCGTCCTAAAACAATACGAGATTATGCGAAAGTGTACCTTAGCTTTAAAAAGGAATTGACTCGTTATAAAGCAATTGAATATCGAGTTAATCGATTCATAAAAGCTGAATATGAGAAAGACGACACTTATGGAGATCAAATTCCATCAGGGGTTAGTGATCTTAAAATCAAAAAGTTTTTAAATGATTTAAAAGTGTGTAAATCTACACTTAAGGAGTGGCGATCAGACGTAAGAGGAATTTTTCAATGCGCAGTCGATGATCGAGCTATTACAAAAAACCCTATGCAAAGTGAAAACATCATGGATAATGTTACAGCAAGCCCATCAAAGAGGACTGAGGCTGATCGAAAACCTTTTACCAAAGAAGAAGTGCTGCATTTACTTGATAAGGCAACAGGAGATTTGCGAAACTATCTTGGAATAGGATTTTCATGTGGGTTAAGGCCAGAGGAACTCATAGCATTGCAGATTGATGATTTCGATTCTGTAAAAAAATTGATCATTATTGAAAGGGCGATTAGTAAGGGCGCATTAAAAAAGACGAAGACAGATGATAGTAATAGGACTGTTCCGGTATTTGATTCGGGAATTCCTTTTGTTCAGGCACAAATAGAAATTGCAAAGCAAAAGGGAACGATATGGCTTTTTTCTAATGAAGATGGGAAACGTTTAAATGATATCGAAGATCTTCGTGGAAAAAAGTATAAAAACGGAGATTGGACAGCTCTTTTAAAAGAAGCTAATTTACCTTATCGCCAAATCATGAATGTTCGGCACACTTGGGCCATCTTAGCTTTGAAGTCAAAACAGTTTACGCCTCAAGAGATTGCTAATATTCTTGGACACACAACGCTTAGAATGTTATGGCAGAACTATGCCAGATATCTAGGAAACGATCACGAAAACATACGTAGAGAAATTAATATTTTTACTTGAAGTTTTACTTGAAGTGAAGACTTTTTAAGGGAATGGTAGCTTAAAAGTGGCTATTTACTGGTGGACCCTAGCGGGATCGAACCGCTGACCTCGTCGCTGCCAGCGACGCGCTCTCCCAGCTGAGCTAAGGGCCCAAAAAGAGATTCTTCTTGGAAAGGAACTGAATTATACGCAGTGTGTTCTTAATTTACGGTTCAAAGGGCTGCTATTTAAAGTTTTAAATTCGCTATGCCGATATAGGGTGAATATTCCCGCAGGTGTAGATGCGGAAAAAGGGCAGGGTATGATTAAAAAAATAGTTTTGATAGCGGCTATGGGGACAATAGGTCTTCTTTGGGGTTCGGGTGATGTGACGATTCAGGTGATTAATGCGGTCAAAGAGCGCTCGATTACTGCTGAATTTGATAAGAAATTGGCAAAAAGCGGATTAAGTATCCATAAAGTAGTTGAAGGCGGTCGATACATAGTCACCTTAGGTACCTACAAAGATGCAAAATCTGCTCAAGCGGCGCTTAAGAAGGCGCGAGGCATTGTGTGTAAAGAAGCCTTTATCCGTCCTGTAAATAGAAATCAGGTCGCAGTAGCACATGAAACAGTAGCGGCAAAGCAGCCAGTGGTTGCTCATGCAGAGGTTAAGGAAGTGGCAGCCGTAGCAGCACATAAAGAGGAGCATGTTGTGATTGTGCAGGTTAAGCCTGTGGTTGTGGAGGTGAAAAATTCTTCTGTAGCTACGGCAGTTTCCACTTCTTCATCAGAGAAAAAAGAAGCGTATAGAAATGAAATTGCAGAAGCGATTAATTATTATAAAAACTCACCCTATCACCGATTTGAACCCGTGAAGCTACAGCAATAGCAATCAAGGCTCTTTGTTAAGAGCGCTGTAGAGGCAATCAAGATCGATGCGGTGCATTTTCTTGGCCTCTGCATGCAGTGCTTCGAAAAGCTCAAGAGAGTTTTCCCCGTTACTTGGATAACAAACTGCGCATGAGGGGATAGGAGCGGCAAAGCTCTCTTCTATCATTCGCTTAACGATGCCTGTACCGAAACGATCGGTATAGGGCATTATGAAGAAGTAATAATCTTCGTAGTGGACAATGGAATCTGACGTTCTCAAGAGACTTGGCAGATTAAGATCAATCGCCTCTTGAGATATCCCTGTAAAATCGCAAAAAAGAATGGTGAAACTTTCCGAACGATTTTCATCAAGCCGAAAAGCCATACCGATATTGAGATCAACCAACGCCGAAAAATTGTAAAATGAAAAAGCTACACCAGCCATATTGACTCCTCTAATTACATTCCACAGAGTATAACGTTAATTCTTTTAAAATGGTTTACATAGGTAATTCGAAAAAATAGGCCAATCCATGATAGGTGCTGTACGCACCATAAATGAGGATGGCTAGGGCAGCGATACGGTTCATGCTGGTACGAAAAGCAACGTCCCTCATAAAATTGATCGATTGCCCAAGTGCCAAGAGAGTGGGAACGGTGGCAAGTCCAAAAACGGCCATGATAGCTCCCCCAGTTAGAGGTGATGCGGAAGCGGCCGCTTTGGCCGCGAAGAAAAAGACAAATCCGCACGGAAAAAATCCATTCATCATTCCTAGGGCAAAAAAGCTGCGGATGCTTTTACTTTTGATCAATTTTGAGAAGAGTAGTTTAAAGAGGGGCATAGTAGAAAATGAGCGTTCGAAGGAGTGGATTATGGAAGATATTCCCAGCATTCCCAAAGCGGTAATAATCATTAATGCCCCTGCAAGCAAAAATAAAGCGCCATGAAATTCAGGGGTTATTAAAAACAGTGAACCCAGTGTACCAAAAAAGATTCCTAACAATGTGTAAGAGCTGATACGACCCAAATTATACGCACTGTGGCGTATGAGTTGAGCAGTGCGACTCATGGATACATCAATTTTGGTGGAACTGTATGCGAAAATAAACCCACCGCACATTCCAATGCAGTGGCCAAAACTTCCTGCAAATGCGATAGAGATGATAACCCACCAATCAATACCACTCATTAGTAATCCTTCTAAATATTATTAAAATTATAAATAATATTTGTTACAAAAGTGTTAAGTCTTAACACTTTTGTAACAGTATTATGTAACAATAGCATTAAATGACTAAGAAGGATAGAAAATGAAAAATGTTTTAATTGCGATGATTGCGATAGTTACGATTGCCAGTGCTGATAAGTTGGTCAATCTAAAAATTGATGGGATGACATGTCCTATGTGCATCGGTGATATCAAAGATTCGGTTGGCAAAGTAAAAGGGGTGAACGATACGACGGTTTATCTTAAAGAGGGGCGCGCACAGGTTAAAGTACAAAAAGGGGCAAAGCCCGAAGAGATGTGCGACGCGGTTAAGAAACTGGGTTACGGCTGTACCGTAGTTAAATAAATAGGCTTACTGCCGAAGTAAACCTAGTGTTAACGTAGCCAATCGGGACATGTTCTGATAGCGTTTATATAAAGTATTTCTGTGCGTCGTTACGGCTGAGGTCGCAAATGCTTAGAATGGTTTCTTGTCCAAACTCTAGCGCTTGCTCTCCTTCGAAATCAGGCTTACAATAGGCCAATACTAACTTTGCTGCCAATGTTTTGTCTGCTTCGCTTGCGCTTAGTGAAATCAAACAGTGAGGTCCAAAAAGTTCAGTATTGATGTGCATGAATTTGGGATTTTCGATTCCCTCGAGCTTGGTATTTTCTTCTTCAGTACGTCCGATTATAAGCTTGGCACCATCAGGTAAGCGCAATTGGCGACCGTATTTTAGAGTTGGGATATCGGCTTTGATAAACGCATCGTCGTGCGCCAGAATATCGCGAATTTTGCGCGAAAAATGCTCATCGGTAAGTAAACATCCGCCGCCCGGTGCTTCAAAATCTTTGAGCTCAAACTCTTTTGCCAGTTCCATTTGACGATCGCGCGTACGCCCTACAATCTCCTCAAGTTTCTCGCGATCCACCCATCCGTTGATTTCAGGGATGGTAGGTTCGAGCAATTTCGCACTCATCGGACGCAGCAGTAGACCCTCACAATCGCTCATTTGAAGTACTTTTTGCAAGGATTCGCCATTCTGACTCATCGGGCGTTGACCCAGTACTTCACCACTAATAAGAAAATCAGCCCCTTCTTCGACCATAAGGCGTTTGGCGACTTCAAACATTTTGGCATGGCAATCAATGCACGGATTAAAATGTTTGCCGTAGCCGTGTTTTGGGGTAAAGAGGACTTTCTCCAAGTATTCGTCTTGGATATCAACGATACGAAGTTTAGCCCCTACTTGATCACACATGTTTTGCATGTGTTCACGGCGGTCTTTGACGGAGCCGAATCCGGTACTGATGTTGCAGGCGATGACTTCGATGCCTTGATTGATGATGAGTTTCATCGCGAGTGTTGAGTCGAGACCACCGCTAAAGAGGGCTATGGCTTTCATGGGTTTCCTTTTAGGTGAGCGGTACGAGTTCGCCTCGTTTAAGCCGCGCTATTTTTTCACGCATTTGACGTATTGCGTATGATTTCTGGTCGAATGATAGCGAATTTTCGCTGGCTAGTTTTTTGAGTTCGCGGTTGTAATGGGCACTTAAGAAGGTCATAAGCTCATTTTTAATTCCTTCATCTCCATTGAATACTCGAATTGCCTCATTCATCATGAGTGCGCCAATACGAGGGTCATTTATTTGATTAGTGATAGCTGCTTTGAATTCTGAAGAATGATATTGAAGCATTGATGCATCTAAATAGTCAAGTAATGAATTGACAATATACGGATGGTCAACAATAGTTTTTATAAGACTTAACTCCCATATGTCTTGTCCCAATGAAGTTTTTAAATTTAATTGTACATTTTTAGTAGTTCCATGGGGGACTAACTCAGGGCGTATCCCAGGAATTTGAGGAGCTAAATACTTAGTATATTCTTCTTGCATAAGAGGTGAAAGCGTTTTTAGATATCCAGCTGCTTCATGTAAGGCAGTTTCTTTAGCTTGAAAGTCTTGTAAGTCATATTGTGCGATTATTTCATCAAGCGTAAATTGTGCAAATGGAATTGGATGGCGCAGCAGGGCGTTGAGTTCTTCAATCAGCCCCTCTTTGATCATATCGGCAGGGTCTTTCCCCCCGTCAAAGAGGATAACCCCACCCTCAAATCCACCCATGCTAAGCAATTTCGAGGCTTTGAGTGCGGCGGCACGTCCTGCCTTATCCCCATCGTACGCTACAAGGACACGAGGTTCCCCTTTGCGTAACAGCGGCAGGTGTTCTGTGGTCAGCGCGGTTCCCAGTGTTGCAACGCTTTGGGTAAAGCCTGCTTGATGCAGCATCACGACATCGAGATAACCCTCGGTGACGATGATCTCTTTGTGTTTATAGATAGCATCACGCGCAAGAGGATAGGCATATAAAAGGCGTGATTTGTTAAAAATTGCATTTTGGGCGGAATTGACGTATTTGGCCTGATGCCCCGTAATAGTACGTCCTCCAAAACCGACAATAGAGCCGTTAGGAGCATGAATGGGAAACGTGATACGTTCGATGAATCGGGCAAATTCTCGACCACCGTCACTGCCGATAGCTCCTTGTTCAACCGCCTCTTTGATCGAATAACGATGCTGTTTTAAAAACTCTAACGTTTGAGTGGAGGAGGGTGCATAACCGATTCCAAACCGCTCGATGCTGGAGGCAAAAATACCGCGATCGGTGAGGTAGGTTTTGGCGGTTGTCTGTTCATCGAGGAGTTTTTGATACCATCCGCTGAGTTGATCGAGGAGATTGGAGCGTTCACGGCGCTCATTGTTATCAGTATATTGGAGGGAATAGTTGACAGAGGTTGCCAGTTTTTCGATGGCTTCGGGATAATTGAGTTTTTCGTATTCCATAACAAAGCTAATCGAATCACCCCCTACGCCACATCCAAAACAGTGATATTTTTGGCGAGAGGGGTTGACGGTAAAGCTGGGGGATTTCTCATCGTGAAACGGGCAAGGTGCTTTGAAATTAGCACCGGCACGTTTAAGCTCAATATAGGAGCCCACAACATCAACAATATCAAGACGGGCTTTGAGCCCTTCGATGGAATCCGTAGTTATCATGCTGCAATTTTAACCAAAAGAGATAAGGATTAAGATCTCTTTTGAGGATTAAAATAAGTCTCGTGAGAACGAAAAACCAAATACAGCTTTCGTTACAGAGCGATCATAATCAATCAAACTCTCGCCATATCCGCTAAAGAGCTTGAGATACCAAAATGTATTTTCTGAATTTAAGAATGGGTAAGACCAGTGAGCATCAATTGCCCCTCTATTCATTCCCCCTGCTCCAAAATTATAACGAAACAGTGCGCCAATCTCATGTTTGTCATACAGGTACCTTAGTTTAATATCACCATACCCGAGATAGTCTTGAATGTCAGGATTGTCATCTCCTGGATAGTTTGGTTCAAACTGGCCTGTTACAGGGGACACACTAGCATCATAATAGCCGTCGTACTTTTTATTTTCAGGAATTCTATACCACACACGAGTGGAGAGGAAAAGCTCATGCCACTGCCACAGGCCAGCTAAATAAAGGCGATTCCAAGAGCGGGACCTATAACCGTCTTGCCCGTTAGATTCGTGTATAAAACCAAGTTTTGTCAGCTTGAGACCGGAGGCGGTATTGATAACTCCCGATGTTGGGACTCCTATAAATAGCTCTGGTAGGTAATTTGTTTCACGAAACGGAGCAGAATCACTGTATATTTGCCACCAGACTTTTTGTGTGTAGGCAAAATTGATATATTCATTCCAACCAAAAAGATTATAAGTCAGCATTTTTGTTAGACTAATCTGAAATTCTGATTCCAAATTTTTATTATAATAAGCGTCTTGTGAAGGATAGATATTAGTGGGAGTGTCTGATGCTATATGTGGATATTTATGGGTTGAGTAACCAAAAGGCAAGAGAAAATTAGTTTCATATGGATGCAATCCGAAGAAATCGCCACCCGAAATAGCATCAAATAATTTACTTGTTTCTGGTGTATTTGTATCCATTGTTCGTAAGATATAAGCATTACCCTCTTTATTGGTAGCAGGAGTCATCTGGGCATGCAGGCTTTCTAAAAATGATTTTTTGGCTATTTCGGCTTTAGTGTCCATCACCAATGTATAACTGTACTCTGAAGCTGCCTGCTGAAACCAAAAGGCTGCTTTCTGATAATTTACCTTTACTCCAAGCCCATTTTGATACATGTGTGCCAGGCGATAGATGGAAGGTTTTATCCCTTTTATAGCTTCCTCTTCCAATAAAGGAAGTGCTTTTTCATACTGTTTTTCATTAAAATATTTTTCGCCGCTTATATTGTCATCTACAAGATGCTCATTGGCTAGCAGTAAACAGGGAATCCAGATGCATACTGCCACGATAAATTTTTTGGTGCAACCACCTATACAATCTTTATAGTTCATGATACGATTCTAGCTTAATGTGTCTTGAATTGTCCCAGTTGACGATGAAGACTGTCGGCGGATTCAGCGATTGCTTTGGCTATATTGGAAAGATTTTCGACGGAAGATTCATTGAGGTTCGCAATGCTACTAAGTGATTCGATTTGTGCCAGCATTGAATGGATATGTTCGGCAATAAATTTTGAGTTTTCAACGCTTTGAGTGGTGAGCAAGGCTGTTTTTTCCATCGCTTTCACTGTTTCATTGATATTACGATCCACTTTATCCGAGATAGTGGTGACGTTTTCCATAGCATCGATATTTTGGCGCATTTGTTCGGTCGCATCGGAGATGTTTTGAACAATTACGTTGATGGTGGCATTGATTTCCACGAGGCTTTTTTGAGTACGTTCTGCCAGTTTTCGCACCTCATCGGCAACGACGGCAAATCCGCGACCGTGTTCTCCTGCCCGGGCAGCCTCGATAGCGGCATTGAGTGCCAAAAGATTGGTTTGATCGGCAATGTCGCCAATGACTTGAAGAATGCTCTTGACTTGGGAAGCTTCGGAATTGAGATGCTCCATTTTTTGGCTCAACTCACCCTCAAGTTGGGCACTGTGATTAATGGTAGAGAGAAGTGCCTCGACCTCGTGACGCCCGTTACGCAATTGTAAAAACGCATAATCCATATTTTCCTGCGTGTCCGCAAAATCACGAACTCCCTGTTCAACAATCACTTGGATGGAGCGGGCATTTTCGGTAGAGGTTGCGGCAATAGCGTTTTCGGTGTGAACGCGCTGTTTGATCTCTTCAGACAAGGTTTCGAGATTATGAGCCGCAGAGAGGTTGGCAGTTGCAATTTTTTTTGAATGGCCCGTGGAACTCTCAATAGCACTTAAAAACTGGCCCAGTGAGTTTGCCATCGTCCCTGTTTCATCTCGACTTACCACGCAAAAAGATTTGGTGAGATCGTACAGATCGGTGCTCAGTTTGTGTGTAAGACTGGTAACGGGCTTGGTGACTTGGGATATGAGCAACGCAATGTTGAGAGCAGATATGGCGATTCCTATGGATGCTACGATAATGTTTTTAAGAATAAGCTCATGCAGTGTGATAGAGGGGTTATTGTAGAGCAAAATCACGTTTAGCAATACGAGTAATGTACTGCTCCCGATAATCGTGGTAAAAAGAGAAAGAAGCATTTTTTTGCCAAACGAAATAAAAGGGTAGCGGATATTGAGCGGAACAGCATTTACCCATGTCTCGAGTTTTTGGACAAAGAGGATAAAGACGGGAATAATGAATAAAAAGAGGAGAGGCAGTACGGCTAATTCAGCCAATACAAAACGCTCAATGTTCATAAACGGTTTTCCCCATAAGACGACTGCGGGACCAAAGAGGTTGTACATCATTTGTCCAGCCAAAAAATAATAAGGAATTTTTCCGATTAATTGCGCCGTTTTATCCTCCTTATTTCTGTTACTTAGGAACCCTTCAAGCAGTGTAAATTTGTTGGAAAATCCGATGAGCATAGCGGCTGTAGCAATAAGCATGTATCCCAACATCGACCACGAGATGACGATTTGGGTGAGTTGATCAAAGGTAAACAATGAGGAATAGGAGAGCAAAAAGAGCCATCCCATAGGCGGAATCATCATTCCGGTAAATACGAGCCACATTAACGATTTTTTAGGAGACATTAAAATTCCTTATATATAAGTCTATCTTCATAATATCCTCCTCTAAGGCTTAAAATTAGTTTAACTATGGTAGAATTGCAGTTCGAAAATTTTAAATAGAAAGTGGGTGATTGTAGATGCCTGGAATTATCTTACGCCAAGATGATAATTTTGATGCTGCATACCGTCGTTTCAAGAAACAAACAGATCGTAATCTGGTTGTTACTGAAGCTCGTGCTCGTCGTAACCACGTTACAGAGACCGAAAAACGCAAACAGTTCAAAATCAGCGCTCGCAAGAAGATGTTAAAACGTCTCTATATGATGCGACGTTACGAATCTCGCCTGTAATTTCAAGTGCTTCGGCACTTGAGTTACCCCTTTAATTTCTCTCCTTCATTTTTTTCACACGTAACAAACCCCTTACAATCCCTATGATACAATTGCGCTAACTAAATTTATACGCAAGGCTATTCTTATGCTCTTTAGCGCACCTCTTAAAACAAGCTCCAAAAAAATCATGTTGTTGGGTTCTGGCGAACTCGGTAAAGAAGTTGCCATTGAGGCTCAACGCTTAGGGATCGAAGTCGTTGCGGTGGATCGCTATGAGAATGCTCCAGCACATCTTGTCAGTAACCGCTCGTATGTGGTAAACATGCAGGATAAAGAGGCGGTATTAGAGATTATTCGTCTTGAAAAGCCGGACTATATTTTGCCGGAGATTGAAGCAATCAGTATTGATGCTCTTTTTGCAGCTGAAGAGGAAGGGTTTTGTGTTATCCCTAATGCGGAAGCAGTCAATAAAACGATGAATCGTAAAAATATCCGTCGTTTTGCGGCCGAAGAGCTGGAAATTAAAACAAGCCGTTACCATTTTGTGTGTACCTATGAAGATATGTGTTATGCAGCAGAAGATGTTGGATTTCCGTGTGTTATCAAGCCCGTTATGAGTTCATCCGGACATGGACAGAGTATTGCTAGGACCCCTTTTGATTTGGAAAATTCATGGGAAATCGCCAAAGAAGCACGCGGTGATGCAAGTGAACTGATCGTTGAGGAGTTTATCCGATTTGATTATGAGATCACACTGTTGACGGTACGCAATGGAAAAGAGACCGTATTTTGTGAGCCGATCGGGCACATCCAAAAAGACGGCGATTACATCTACAGCTGGCAGCCGATGGAAATGTCGAAAAAAGCGCTTAAACGCTCCAAAGCGATTGCTAAATCCATTACGGATGGTTTGGGCGGACGCGGGCTGTTTGGTGTTGAGTTGTTTGTCAAGGGCGATGAGGTCTATTTTAGCGAAGTGAGCCCTCGCCCTCATGATACGGGGATGGTCACGCTCATTACGCAAAGTCAAAGCGAGTTTGCACTTCATGTGCGTGCGGTTTTGGGTCTTCCATTGGGATTCACTTTTTATGGTGACGGTGCAAGTGCAGCGTTTAAATCGACTGTTGAATCGCATGAGCCTGTTATCGATGTTGACGATACCTTGTTTGATGACAAAACATTTGTACGGGTTTTTGGGAAGCCTGAAGCACATATCGGACGACGAATGGCTGTGGTATTGGTCTTTGATAAGGTCAATAAAGCACTCAAAAAAGCGAAAAAATTGATCAAAGGGATCAAAGACGCATGAAAATAGTCTTATTAGACACGCTGACATTTGGGGATACCTCTTTGGAAGTATTTAACACATTGGGAAGTGTTAGTGCATACGCAACTACGCCACCCGAAGAGCTATTACCACGGGTTGTGAATGCCGATGTGATAGTGAGCAACAAAGTGGTTATTAGCGATGCCGTGATGCAAGCCGCACCTAATCTAAAGCTCATCTGTGTTGCTGCTACAGGGATGAATAACATTGATCATGATGCGGCAGCACGTCGTGGTATTATCGTCAAAAACGTGGCGGGCTATTCGACTGATGCCGTAGTGCAACATACGTTTTCGATGCTCTTTTATCTGATGGGGCATTCACGCTATTACGATGAGTATGTTAAAAGCGGTCAATGGCAAGACGAGGCGGTATTTACCCATATCGGCCGCTCATTTAGCGAATTGCGGGGTAAGACATGGGGTATTATAGGTTTGGGTGAGATCGGGCGAGGTGTTGCTCTGATCGCAAAAGCATTTGGTGCCAAAGTGATTTACTATTCGACCTCGGGTAAAAATGAGAACAGCGAATTTGAAAAAACGACGCTGAGCCGTTTGATCGAGACCAGCGACATCATTTCCATTCATGCTCCGCTTAATGCCTCTACGGAGAATCTTATTTCTCATTCGGAACTGTTGCAGCTCAAAGACGGCGCCGTATTACTTAATCTCGGTCGCGGCGGAATTGTGGATGAAGAGGCACTCTCGGTTATTATTGACGTCAAGCCGATCTATGTAGGGTTAGATGTGTTAGTCAAAGAGCCGATGAGCAAACCTCATTCGCTGTTAGGCATTAAGCATCCTCAACGTCTTTACATCACGCCGCATATTGCGTGGACATCAGTTGAAGCGCGTGAGCGGCTTATTGCTGCTACGGCAGAGAATATTAAAACGTTTGCAGAATCAACGGCAAAATAAACGCAATACCTAAAAACAGCACTGACGTAACAAACACCTGTATCGTTACGGTACGAGGTGCACAATTGTACAGAGAGGCTAGATTGACGTTTGCCACGGCTAGTGGAACCATCAGCTCCAAAAATACCATCCCCTTGACCGAACTTTCCATCTCAATTTGTCTCAAGACGATCCATGCAAGGATTGGAATGAGAATGAATTTTGTTCCACTGACCCAAAGGGAAAGTTTCGCATTGAGTTCCCCCAGTTTGATCCCATAGAGATAAATCCCAAACAGCACCAACTGCATCGTCATAGACGCATACGCACCCATCATTAACGTTTTATCGACCGCAGGGCTTGGGATATACCCTACTAAATTTAAAGCAATAGCTCCCATTGCTGCCCAAAGAACCGGAAGTTTGACGATGTTCATGAGGGAATCATGAACACTGAACTCTCCGCGAGAATAATAGAAAACACCAATTGTATAAACAACGAATACATTGGCGAGATTGATAAGGGTGAGATATGGGACGCACACCTCTCCGAACAAAGCAATTCCTAAGGGGATACCCAAATTTCCAGTATTTCCAATGAGTGCGGCAACGGTTGCGATAGAGCGTTCTTTGGTGTCTTTGAAGAGCAGTTTGGAAAGGGGTATCATAAGCAAAAGCGAAAGAAGGGTGATGCCAAGATAAACGGAAGGGGCCAAAAGAAGACCCATGTCGATGGGACGCTTTAACAATCCCCAAAAGGTGAGAAAAATTTGTAAAAAATAGACACTGAGCAACGTTATCGTGCGGTCATCTATTTTTTCTTTAAACGTCCATTTGGCACCAAAGCCCACAGCGATAAAAAGATAAATACCAAGAATTGAGAACAATGTTTGCATAGGATATTTTATCCTAAAAATTAGTCAATCTTTTTGAGTAAGCACTAAAACCCATTTCGCTACAATCACCCCATTCAAGGAGTCTTTATTATGGCTAAAGTATTAATTATCGGCGGTGGCGGTGCTGGATTGGTGAGCGCACTTGCAGCCCATGAATCGGGTGCCGAAGTGATTGTTATCACTAAAACCCTTCCGACACGTTCCCAAACCTCAATGGCGCAGGGTGGCATGAATGCAGTTTTAGGGGATGATGATTCGGTTTCGAATCATATAGCCGATACCCTAAAATCCAGTGCAGGGTTGGGAAATGAATCGCGGATTGCATTTTTGTGTGAAAACGCTCCTGATGCAATACGATGGTGTAATACAATTGGGCTTCCTTTTAGCCGTGATGCATCGGGTGAAATTGCCCGTAGACGTTTGGGCGGTGCATCAGCGCCAAGAGCATGTTATGCGCAAGACTATACGGGATTAAAACTGTTGCATACCCTGTATGATCAGTGTTTAAAAGCGGGTATTACGTTTATGAATGAGAGGTTTTTACTCAATATTATCGTGGATGAAGAGAGTAATCGTGCGTTGGGTGCGACGTGTTTGAATATCCCTACGGGTGATGTAGAAGAGATACGTGCGGACAGTGTGATAATGGCAACGGGCGGATACGGTGCGCTGTATGGTAAGCACTCGACGAACTCCGTAGGAAGTACCGGCGATGGAATCGCCGCTGCGATACGTGCGGGTGCACGGCTAGCAGATTTGGAATTTATCCAGTTTCATCCCACAGCACTTAAAAGCTCTTCCATATTGATATCTGAGAGTGCTCGTGGAGCGGGTGGATATTTGCTCAACGCGCAAAAAGAACGTTTTACCGATGAATTGGGGCCTCGCGATATGGTCGCACGTGCAATACACGATGAGATAGCATCGGGTGGTGCGGTTTATTTGGATATTCGCCATTTGGGGGAAGAATTTATCAGCCATGAATTACCGCAAGAGCGAAAATTGGCAAAAATTTATGAGGGGATTGATCCGGTATATGATCTCATTGCGATCAAACCCGCAGCGCATTACAGCATGGG
This sequence comes from Sulfuricurvum sp., assembly GCA_030694265.1. Lineage (GTDB taxonomy): Bacteria > Campylobacterota > Campylobacteria > Campylobacterales > Sulfurimonadaceae > Sulfuricurvum. The sequence goes on along the minus strand of JAUXYP010000004.1, from coordinate 33,273 downwards.
TGGTATTGAAGTTAATGATGAGTGTATGACAGGTGTTAGCGGTTTGTTTGCTGTGGGTGAGTGCGCAAATCACAAAACACATGGGGCAAACCGTTTGGGGGGGAATTCACTTTTGGAACTCGTGGTATTCGGACGTCATTGCGGGAAAAATGCGGCACAGTTCGGAGTGAAAATATCTGCTCCTGAACTAGAAAATCCACAGTTTGATAAAGATACTGATTTCGTAAATGGGGTGATGTGTTTTACCAATCAAATTGATTTTTATGAAAAACAAGAGATGTTAGCAAACATTTTCTATAACAACGTCGGTGTGATACGTGAGGAAATGGGGCTCAAAGCCGTTCTTGACGCGATTGGGCAGATGCAAAAAGAGCTGCCGTTTATGGGGCCACAGGATAAGTCGAAAATATGCAATACCAATCTCGTAGAGTTTATTGAGTTTGGTAATAAGCTTGAGCTCGCAGAGATTATCGTGGTGTGTGCAATCAGTCGCAATGAGAGCAGGGGGGCGCATTATCGCAGTGATATGCCTGTACGAAATGATGCACTGTTTGGATCTCACACAATTACTTGGAAAGAGGATGGAGTGCTATGCGCGGATTTTATGAACTAAAGATCACTATGACAGGTGATAATAAAGAGTGGGAAGAAAATATCCCTGGCGATCACAAAGATATTTGCTGTGAAGACGCTTATGACGACGACGAAGAAGATGAAGATGAAGATGAAGAAAGAGAGTGGTGTGACTGATGACTATTTTAGTAAAACGCAGCCATGAAGATGAACCGCGGGGGTATGAAGTTGATTTTGAGAACGTAACGTTACTCACCATCCTCAATCACGTCAAAACAAAAGTCGATTCAACACTGACCTATTCGCATGGATGCCGCAGTGGTGTGTGCGGAAGCTGTGCTGTTCGTGTTAACGGGCGTGAAGTTCTGATGTGTGAATACAAACCAGCTGACGGTGATCTTGTAGAGCCGATGCGCAACGCAACAGTAATTCGTGATTTGGTGGTTGAAAACTCAAATGTTGAGCATTTTAACCGTATGGCCAATGCATGGAGCGAGGAATCACGTGCAGGTGCCGTCAGCGAAGAAGATATGAGTGGTATCGAAACGCAAAGTGATTGTATATTATGTGCAGCGTGTTATAGCGCGTGTCCTGTATATGCCGTAAATCCTGATTTTATTGGTCCCTTTGCCCTCACGCGTGTTTGGCGTTATGTCAGCGATCCGCGCCAAACACAAAGTGATGCCAAAATAACAGCAGTACAAACAAACGGAATTTGGGATTGTACCCTGTGCGGCGAGTGTGTTCCGGTGTGTCCTCAAGGTATTGCGCCTAAGCAGGACATTACCATGTTACGGACCAAAAGCGCCATGATGGGGTATCAAGACCCCAATATGAGTTTCGGCGGCGGTTTGGATTTTGGCTCACCTATGTTTTAATCTTTTGTTTGTGTTATACTAACTGTTATAAAATTATTTAGGATAATGGTATGGCATCAGAACACTCACTCGACATTTCTGCAAAAATTGATTTACAGGCATTTAAAGACGCGATTGCCCAATCGGAAAAAGAAGTCATCGGACGCTACGATTTCAAAGGTGTCGCTTACGAAATCAACTACCGTGAGAAAGAAAAACAGCTTATCCTCGTGGCTTCTAGCGATAACAAACTTGATGCGCTTAAAGATATTGTTATTGGAAAGCTCATCAAGCGAGGGCTCTCTTCAAAGGCTCTTGAAGAGCTTAAAACAGAAGATGCAAGCGGCGGATCTCGAAAAGCCACCTATAAAATAGTGGATACGATTGATTCCAAAGAAGCGAAAAAAATCATCGCCGAAATTAAAGCGCTCAAAACAAAAGCATCCGCGATTATAGAGGGTGAGTACATCCGTGTAAAATCCAAACAAATTGATGAACTTCAAAAGATTATGGCCCATATTAAAGGGATGGAATGGGAAGCTCCGTTAGTGTTTGAAAACTTCCGATAAGTGAAAATCCGATGAGCAGTAAATCAAAGCGGTATAAATCAATCGATAAGCGGGTGATAACAGAGGGTGAAGCAATCGATTTTCAGCTTTATTTGCCCAATAATGAGAAAACCGCGATGTGTTTATTTCTGCAAAGTGATACGGTTGTGGATGGTAATACCAAAGTTCGTCTACGAGAAGTTGAGCGTCTTTATATTGATGATAAAGAGAGTCTTCGATACGAAGCATACGTTCAAAAGCATATCCAAACAATTGCACGTGCTGAGGATATTTCCATTGACGATAAAGCTATTATTGTTTACGAGAAGGCAAGCTCTGTGATTGATGAGATGTTTCGCAATCCCGAATCACTGGAAGTCGCTAAAAATGTTAAGCCGGTTGTGGATAGCTTTGTAAGTATTATTTTACATGATCCAAAGGCGGTTGAATCGCTTCTGAAAATTACTGCACACGATTACTATACGCATACACATTCAATCAATGTCAGTATCTATACGTTAAGTCTCGGGGCTTTTTTAGGGATAAAAGGCGACGATCTAAAAGCGTTAGGAATGGCAGCCGTTTTGCACGATATCGGAAAAAGTAAAGTTGATTATGACATTATTAATAAGAATGGCACACTCACGGAGATTGAGTTTGAAGAAATGAAAACGCATCCTGTCCAAGGGCATAAAATCGCGTTGAATTTAGGTATTACGGACGAACGGATTTTGAGCGGGATCCGCCATCATCATGAAAAGCTCGTGGGGAACGGTTATCCTGATGGTATTTCAGGCGATAAGATTTCACAATTTGCTCGTATTATTGGGGTGTGTGATGTGTTTGATGCATTAACAACCAAACGTTCGTACAAAGATCCAATGAGTACTTTTGACTCGATAAAGTTGATGAAAGAAGCGATGAAGGGGCATTTGGATTTTGACATGGTAAATGCCTTAATTCGTATGCTACACAGATAAAGGGACAACATGAAAAAGTTAACTATAGCGGATGCAGCAGATCATTATGGCGTTTCCAAAGAAGCAATACACAATCGTGTCCGCCGCGGGAGTCTCAATTGCATCGTCGAGGACGGGGTAAAATACGTTACGATCGCTGCACCAAAGAGTGCGCAAAGTGTTAGCAGTGGAGTTGATCCGCGTTATACGCAGTATATTGAGCAAGAAAACGAGCGTCTTCGCGGACGTGTAGATGTATTGGAGAATGAGACATCCCGTCTTCGTGATCAGCGTGAGCAAATGCTCATTGACGAGCGTATCAAAGTGGAACAGATATACAAAGAGCGTGATGCGCAGCTGCGCAGTGTTTTGCACGTAGTTGCGACAAAATTTCTCTCCCATGTGAATCCGGAAGCAGTCATGCAGGAGGGGATGGAAAAAGGGACATTAGACGCTATTAATGCAGACGTTGTTGAAACCGATGGATGGATATCCCTCAAAGACTTTTTAAAAATTAAGCGGATCAAAGATCCGGTAAAGAAAAAAATAAAAAAGCGTTTTGACAAACTGGCGCAAAGTGATGCTCGCATTTACATGCGCGATGAAAAAGTTTTTTTAAATCCTGGAGAATTTGATTATTCTGATTTGATCGGCTAACCCAAAGAGCTATGAGCGCTTATACGCTTTACTCGGAGGTCTTGGGGCGGTAGCACGATTTTTTGAGCGATTGAGAGCGTTAAAGCAGCTTTGGCAGATGCTGAATTCACTTCCGGGCGCGAGCGGTTTGGAACATGTTTTACAGCGCGGGGTAAAGTGGCTTTGTTTCAGAGAATTTTCGATGAAACGGTTGAGTTCTCCTCGAAATGAGCGTGCTTTCTCACTGTCGATAAAATACTCACTCAAACGATAAGAGAGCCACAAGTACAGTGAAATCTCTTTAATCCTGTCTTCGGCATCTTGGAGATCTTCCATCGTAAGGGCATAGGCTCCCAAATGTGAAGGGGCAACATACGCAATCGGTTTTCCCTGCTCCAATGCTTTGACATACCGTTCAAATGCCGCCATTACCAAGGGTGACCCGGTGGATAGGGGAGCAGTGGCAAGGGTGAATTTGGTTTTCATGTCCAAATCATACCGATCGGCAATGGCAGAGGCTTCGCTCATCGACTCGAGATTGGCAGCACGAAACGGCCCCTCAAATTTCATATTCTCCACAAAAAATTCTATGATGGCCGAGAGGGACTTTTCTTCAAGGATTGTTGAGACGAGCATGATGTGATCAAAGTTGGCCATAACATTAAAAGGGACAGAGATTGTTTGGGCTTTTTGGGTAAAAAGAGAGCCTATTTTTTTGAGAACTTCATTGGTTACCGCCCCGACATATCCTTGTTCGCTCAATCCATAGCGTCCTGCTCTGCCTGCAATTTGTTGTACTTCGCTGGCGGTAAGATCGCGTTGCGATTGCCCGTCAAATTTATCGGCTTTGGAAAAAAGAAGCGTTTTGATCGGGAGGTTCAGACCCATGGCAATCGCATCGGTGGCAACAAGAATATCGGTTTCCCCCTCGCGAAAACGGCGCGCCTCTTCACGGCGTACTTCGGGACTGAGGTTTCCGTAGATAATACTGGTTTTGTAGGTACTGGATATTTGCTGTTTGATACGCAAAGCGCTGGAACGGCTAAAAGCGATGATCGCCGTTTTTGGCTCTATTTTAGTGAGAGGAACAGGACCTTTCATCAGTTCAAGGGGATTTTTACGTTCAAACTCGATAATCTCCAGCGGTTCGCCTAGGTACTGTGCGAGAGCACTGATTGCTTCGAGGGCATTGGTGGAGCCTGTCATGATAACGGTTTTAGCAGGGGCTCCGATGATGGCATTCGCCCATGCCCATCCACGGTCACGATCACCTATCATTTGTACCTCATCAATGACGCACGCATCCACTTCAACCTCGAAATTGAGCATCTCGATGGTGGAGCTGATATGGGTGGCATCTTCATCTAGGATCTGCTCTTCGCCGGTGATGAGCGATGCATTAATTCCTTCATCCCGTAAGCTTTCATACCCCTCAAGTGCCAGTAAACGCAAAGGTGCGAGATAGTAGCCCGTTCCAACGCTGCGCAGTTTTTCCATTGCGGTATAGGTCTTTCCGCTGTTGGTAGGCCCTATATGAAAAACGAGCTTGCGGCGCAATGAACGTGCGAGGGGAAAAAGGTTTTTAAAATCGCGGATACTGCGTGCCAAAAGCTCCTGTCTTTGGCGTTTGAGCAGTTCTGTGGCAATAAGCTGATCAAACGCATAGAGGACTCTTTTTTGCGTTTTAGCACCAATGTGCAGTGTGTCAGTGAAATGGGGGGCAAGCAGTTCGTAGACGAGTTCGTAGAGTCTGGTTTCGCTTAGGTTGAGAAGTTTGGCCCGCTCGTCGCATTTACGGATAAGATCGGAGAGTTCACTAAGAAAGATCTGCTCTGCTTCGCGGGTTTGCGCCAACGTCACTTCAGCGAAGGTGATTTCATTGCCTTCCCAAATATTTCGACTCAATTCAAGCGCATCGAGGTGAAGATGCAAGGTGTAGTGAAACGGTGTCGAAGAATGAGGCAGATTAAGGCTCTTTTGAATCTCAATCATTAAATCATCGCCCCTGAGGGATGTTTTGGCGGAGGGAAAATAGGTGGACAATACTTTTTGCAGCAGTTCATTGTCCAGTACGTTGGTTATAGTGGATGCGGATGGGGGAGCACTTTTTAGTGCGCTGATAATCTCATCCTCGCTGAGATAGCGATGCGTACGCAAAGGGATGGCGGCTAAAAACTGATTAATCTGTTCTTGTTTTTGAAGCATGAGTGCTATTTTTAGCTTGGAAATCTCTTCAACCAATATTTCGGGTGCTTCTTCTTGGATCCGTTGGTTCTCTATAGGAGGTGTTTTGAGAACGTGAATTTTAGTGAATTGCTCATTACCGATGGCATACTGGATGGAGGCATAAAATTCGAGAGAATCATCGTAATTGAATTTTCCTTCCAGTGCTTTTTCAAGCCTTTCACGCTTTAAAGAGACACGAATGTGTTCCAGTTTAGAAGCAATCTTTTCAGGAGTGATTTTGCGAATACGCACATCGATAAAGGCCGAATGCAATGCGAGGCGTTCTGAGGGGTTAATATCCATCCCTTCCAGCAGTTCGTCGATTTTTTCTTCCCGCTCGTGGGGTTTTTCTTTGGGCTTTGGATTGGGGTAGGTTCTTTGATCGTTGCGAAAAAAATCGACAATATACTCACGATTATCGCTTTCCCCCTCCGACCATAAACGGCGAAAATTCCTGACAAGCGTCGGTTTGTCGGTTATGTCATTGAAGAGTCCCAATGTATGGGAAAGGGCGATGAGCGTTTCGGTAGGAACGCGCTCAATCCCCTCGTCAAATCCTTCATCGCCGAAAAAATGGCGGATGGATTGATTGAGTTTGATCATTTTTTTCTTTTTCTTAGCCATAGTGTAAGTGTAGCTAAAAACTCTAAGGGGTATGCTTTTTTAGTTTTGATAAACTTACAAAAACTTTATGAACGGATAGCTATTATGGTTGATTTAACGGTCGATGAATGGACACAAAAAGAATACCTCACTAACAAACAGGTGTTAGCATCGCAGGGGATCAAAGTCATTTTGGTCGATACGATTTTAAACAGCATAGAGGGTGCCGATGCGATGACTTACAGCCCTCCGTTGATGAAGCAGGAGCCTGTAGGCAGTGTATTTGTTTTTTATTGTGACAGTGGGAAGGGTACGCACTCAAGGCTCAAAGAGTTCCGAGCGAAGTTTCCCCATCATGTATGTATCAGTTTAAAGGGAGGACGCGGATATTGGCGCAAATATCTCCAACAGTAACCCAAGCGTGTGCGGCATTTTTAAAATCGCTGGCTGAAGAGCGCTATTATGATGCCCATGAGGATCTTGAAGCGCTATGGTTTCCGAGACGTTTTGAGCAAGACGATGAGGTGAAACTCTGGAAAGGGTTTATCAATGCGGCAGTAAGTTTCGAGCTGATTAAAAAAGGGCGTCCAAAGCCATCCGAAACTCCATGGAGAACGTATTTAAAATATGTGGCGCTCTTGGAGGGTTTGGGACCTGAGCATAAACACATATACGTTACAATGATGCACTTTATAGAACTACAGCGAGGTAAATTATGTCCGATTTTATGAAAGCGATGGCTTTTCGTCATGCGTGCAAACATTTTGATGTGTCCAAAACGATTCCCCAAGAGCAGCTTGACTCGATTTTAGAAGTGGCTCGAATGTCTCCTTCCTCATTTGGTATGGAGCCGTGGCGATTGATTGTGGTGCGTGATCCCGCTTTGCGCAAAGCGCTGAAATCTTCGTGCTGGAACCAAGCACAAATCACCGAAGCTTCAGAGCTTGTCATCTTTACGACCGATAACGACGAGGTACGCAGCGGCACGCCCTATGTCCGCAGTATGTTTGAGCGCAGAGGGTTGGAGGGCGAGGGCTTGGATACCTACATGAGCATCTATAAAAGCTATCTTTCATTGATCGAATGTCACGAAGATCTATTGGAAAACTGGACGGCAAAGCAGTGTTACATCGCCTGTGCCAACATGATGACCTATGCGGCTACGCTTGAGATTGATAGCTGTCCGATCGAAGGTTTTGAAAAAGAGCAAGTTGAAGCAGTCCTTGATCTTCCACAGGGGAGAAGTGTCGCGTTGATCTGTGCCTTTGGCTATCGTGTTGATCCGCAAACCCCTCAGATGAGATTACCGATGAGCAAAATCGTAGAGTATCGATAAGCGAGCGGATAATGTTGCAAAAGATTGAGCATAAAATAGAAAACTACAGCACGACGGCGGAGCACTATGCTGATGCCGCGATGGGTTTTGCCACCGAGTACGGGCTAAAACTTTTGGGTGCTATCGCTATTTTCATTATTGGACGGTGGATTGTTAAGGTTGTTTTGAAGCTAATGAAAGGGATGATGACACGGGCACGTGTCGATGAAACACTCATCTCATTTGCAGCTCACGTAGCGTATGCCGCGTTGATTCTCGTTGTTATTACCATGGCTGCGAGCAACATAGGGGTTAATACTACCTCTTTTGTTGCCATCTTTGCCTCGGCAGGCTTAGCTGTGGGTCTTGCGCTCAAAGACACCTTGGCGAATGTCGGTGCGGCAGTGTTGATTATCTTTTTCCGACCGTTTAAAGTGGGGGATTCTATTGAAACCGCTGGGGTGATGGGAACGGTAAAGACGATTGACCTTTTTTCTACAACACTTACAACGCCCGATAATCGGTCGATAATAATCCCAAATGGATCGTTGATCGGCGGTAATATTATCAACAATACCGGGAATAGCACTCGCCGTATTGATATGGTTTTTCTCATTGATTACAAAGATGACTTGTCAGTGGTGAGGCAAGCGGTGATAACTGTTTTGGAGAACAATACCCGAGTGCTAAAGTCCCCTGCGTACATCGTTGCGGTTGAAACATTGGGGCGTGATGGCGTTCATTTGGTGGTTCAGCCATGGGTCAAAGTGGATGATTACGCGGATGTGAAGTTTGAAGTGACTGAAGCCATCAAAAATGAGTTTGATAAACACACTATCGCGATTGCCACTTCACCGATTGATCTACACCGCTTGGCGTAAATGTTTACGGTGTATTCCAAATGCGATTACAGCACCAAAAGCCGCAACCGCACCTCCGATAAATAGCCAACTAGGGGCGTATTGATACAGTATACCCGACCCCAATGCTCCCAAAAATCCCCCAAGCCCGTACGAGATACCGAAGAAAAACTGCTGAGCGAGGCGTTTAGCGCCATAGAGAGAAAACAAGATACTGATGGATACGGTATGAAACAGGGCAAAACTCAGCGCATGCAAGCTCTGAGAGACAAATAAAAGGGTGATATTGTCGGGAAAAGCAGCCACGATAAGCCAGCGAAGTGCGGTAAAAAATGCCGTTAACTGTAAGAGCCTGTAAAGATTCGTGCGTAAAAGAGGTCCTTGGAAATAAAACATGAGAATCTCAACGACGACCCCAAAACTCCACAACCACACGGTCATGTTTAGCGAAATACCATGATCGGTAGCGTAAATGGTGAAAAAATTGTAAAAAGGGCCGAAACTGACCTGCATCAGCAAAAATCCGATCCAAAGTCCCAGATGAGCCAAGGGATTGAAGGCGTGAATGTTTTCGGTAATCTCAAGTGTCGCCGCATTTTTTTTGTTTTCGAGAGAGCCGATAAGCGCTCCTAGTATGCTTGTTGCCAATGCCATAGCTATTAAGAAGTCGATACCAATTTTAGGCTCATCCAAATAGCGTACCAGCACTAATGCTACGGCAATAAAACCAAGTGATCCAAATAAACGGATTTTTCCATACGATTCTTTTCCGATATGTTCCAATGCAATGACTTCGATATAGGGCAACAGCAATGATATACCGATACCAAAGACGATATTACTGATGAGTAGCGGCCAAAAAGAGGTGAGGGCTGGGTAAAACGCGATTGCGCCCAAGACCATGAGAATGAGTGCTGCTATAAACGCTTTGTGATCAAGTTTAAAGCCTTTTAGGAATAAAAAGGGGACAATAAAGCGTACCAGTGGGGCAGAGGCAAAGATAATGCCGATATCCATAGCATTGTATCCGACCATAGAAAGAATTTTAGGAACGAAGATAATATGTACCCCTATAAGGGCAAAATAGAAAAAATAAAAAGTTCCAATGATGAGGGACATATCAGGCTTCGCGTATGACGGCCGTACCGCTGATGAGGTCGTGAAGAGTGCGTTTGTCATTACGGAAAAGACCGATAAAAAACCCTACTACCGTGATGAGGGAGAGAAAATAGCCTATAAAACGTAAAGAGAGTTTCCAGTAAGAAGCACGCTTGAGTGTTTTGGCATCTACGACACAGATGTGTGTGAGCTTTTTACCCGGTGTTTGCGTATATCGGTGCCACAGTTCCACCGTGATGACCATAAATAAAACCATCTGCAGTAGTGAGCTAAGCGGATTGGGAGGATTTTTGAGTGCTTCTTGATTGTTTGTGATGACATCCACGGCACTAGCAGTATGCATCTGGTCGTATCCGAAAACAGCCATTAGAATAAGAGAAATAGGTAAGCCTAGCATGAAAATATCGGTCAAAAATCCGAGTGCACGGGGAGCAAACGGGGCATAGTCAACAGAAGGACTTTTATTGGGGAATGATTGTTTTGTTTTTTTAAGTGTTCGCCATCGCATGTGCAATTATAGCTATATTACCATTCGTTTACTTAGCTGGCTTATAATTTGATCAGCCCAATTGACAGCAGCAAGTCAAGGGGTGTTTTTTCATTGTATACTCCTTAAGTTTCAAGCATGTCGAGCTTCTCCCTCGACAGCCATCCCCCTAAAATTATCGTTTAATTCCCAGCAATGTTTCTAGAAGTGTATCGGAAGTGGTAATCGTTTTACCGTTCGCCTGATAACCGCGTTGAATAATGATGAGGTTCGTCAATGATTTTGACAAGTCAACGTTGGAAGCTTCCAGTGCCGAGGACTGCATAAAGCCGCGTCCTGCTGTGGCTGCCGTACCGATGATCGGATCGCCAGAGTTGGCCGATTGCAAGAAAACATTTCCGCCATCTGCAACGAGACCTTCGTTATTGGTAAACTTTGCCATACCGATTTGTGCGAGACCAAATGAACGCCCATTTGAGAACGATCCGACTAATGTACCGCTTTGGTCAATACGAATTCCGACTAAGTCACCGCCTGGGAAACCATCCTGAGAGATACCGCTGGTTCCAGAAGTCGCATCAAAGCTTGTAATTCCATCAAATGAATTGGAAGTTCCGAGTTTGATATTCACGTTTTGGTTAGGAGCAGAACCATTGTTTCCGCTAAAGTTAACACTCGTAGGCGTGTAGGATGACAATGATCCATCTGCGGAAAAGCTGACTTGACCATTGATCTCATTGAAGGGTGCAATGGTATTGATCTCTCCTGGAACAGGTACAGAGAGGTGCATACTCCATGTGGCTCCAGTCGTCGAATTGACGTTCGTTTTGCGAAAATCCATTTTGAGGGTGTGTTTACTACCCAGTGAGTCATAAATGTCAATACTGGCCGAGTGGGTTGCGGCATTAAGTGACTGAGAAAGACGAATCCCGGTGCTTCCTTCGATAAGTGCGCCATCTATTGCCTGCATTACTTCCGTAAAACGTGTGTTTTTGGTGATATTACCCACAGAATCGGCAAAAGCAGTGACCTGAAGCTGCAAATCATTGCCAAGAGCACCGACTGCATTGTTCTTAAACTCATATTGTCCGCGACTGTTGATGATGACTTCCGTTCCTGTTGCACCCGCAACAAGGCCTGCATGCTCTTGCATGATCAGACGTAACTGCTCTGTGGTTTTAAACGTGTAATCAATAGGTGCCGCTGTATTGGAAAGATCGACAGCATTGGGATCATACTGGTATTTATAGGCTGTCGTATTAACAGTAGTCGCAACACTATCAGTAACACCTAATGCAATCGAATTGGCATCAGCACCGGTAATCCGAATATTTTTTGTAGAATCCAAATTACTTTCTCTTGTGTTATCATTGGTAAGCCTCAAAGCAGTTAACGTCGCCGTAGCAACGACGCCCGTCAGTGCTGTTTTAGAGTTGATCTGCTGAGCGATGTAGCCAGCATCTGCAGCGGCACCTGTCCCCGGCGTTGTACCACTTACAGTAGTTCCATTAATGACAAATGAAAAGGAAGAAGGCCCGACAATAGGGAGAACGGTTTTATTTTCTACGGCAGTTTTATAGCTGACGTAAATCCCTTGGTTGTTTTGAAGCGTCAATGATTTTCCCTGATCGTTGAACATAACTTTCATGTCTTCAGCTGCTGCGGTATTCGCGGTATGCAAAGCAACATCAGCTGGGACATTAAGTAAATAATTCGTGAGACTGTAGGTTTCCAAAGGCTTGGTAACATTATAGGTCTCTACTGTCTCTCCTGAATCAAGATTGGCTTTTAGGTTGACATCCGCCGTAGGATTGGCTGGTGTTGTTAGCCCTGGCGGGATATTGATGTTGGTGATCGGAGCGGTAGAATCAACCTTATTAGTGATTGGATCACGAAGCCACCCCTGAACAATAAACCCGCCATTATCGACAAAATTTCCGCCGGCATCAAATTTAAAATCTCCAGAACGGCTGTATTTGTAGGTACTTCCACTGTCTGAACTGACGATAAAAAAGCCGTCGCCTTGGATCGCGACATCGGTATTTTTGTCCGTGTTTTGGATAGAACCTTGCGTCATGATACGCGTCACGGAGTTGATGGTAGTTCCCAGACCGATTTGAACAGCATTCTTACCACCAAGCTGCCCTTGCGGAGCAGTAGCAATCTGAGCGGTTTGTGCGAGCAAATCGGAGAAGTTGGCACGTGAGTACTTGTACCCGATCGTGTTGACGTTGGCAATATTGTTGGACTCAACGTCCATTGCAATTTGGTGTGCTTGCAATCCAGTGACGCCCGCAAAGAGTGATCGTAACATAATAAGTCCTTTGATTCACATAGTAAAATGTATAAGCAATAAATATTCCAAAATTAGCGGTGCATTTGCAGTGCTTTTTGGATCATTTCATCAACCGCAGTGATTGTTTTGGCATTGGCCTGATAGGCACGCTGCAAGATAATCATATCCGTGAGTCCTACGTCGAGACGAACATTGGAGTTCTCCAGTTGTCCTGCCGTGACGGTTGCACCAGTGATCGCATTTCCGTTTTTATCGGTCCAAAAGGTAGGTGCGCCGCTGTTAGAGCTTTGAGCGTACAATGTTCCGCCATTTCGCTCGAGTCCCTGGTCATTTTGAAAATGATACACGGCGACACGGCCGATCGCACTTTGTCGACCGTTGGAAAAATCAGCGATGATCGTACCATCAGCACTTATCCCGTATTTGGTTAGTGTCCCGCCCATATTACCATCAGAGGTAGTTGATGCACTAACGGGAACCCCAAAGCTTGATCTCACACCACCCACATAACTGGCCAGATCAACAGCAACGGGAGACCCATCGTTGTTCATAGTGGATAACGAGGAACTGAGTAATGCTCCTGATGCTGCAAAAACAGCCTGACCTGTTTGTGTGTCGTAGAGTGTTTTTCCGTCGGTAGAGGTTATAGTGGCGGCGATATCCCAGGCAACGCCGGTCAGAGGCTGAACAGCACTTTGGGTAAAGACGAGTTTGAGACGGTTACGCTCATTGTTTCCGCTAATCACATCTGCACTCATGGTACGTGTGTCCTCTGCAAGTCCGAGATTGTTCGCGTTGGCAAAATAGTTACTGGCATCGATAGTTAGAGCAGTCCCATTATTATTAAGAACAGGCAACGTGGAGCTTATGAGTGTTCCTGTGTCTGAAAAAGCAACCTGCCCTGTTTGTAAATCATAGGTCGTTTGATTATCAGCAGATTTAAGCGTTGCAGTGACATCCCACGACGTCCCTATGGAAGGTTGAATTGCACTTTTAACAAAAACAAGACTAAGGTTGTTTTGTTCATTTAACGCATTAGGCACAACCGCATTAACGGTACGAACACCGGGAGTAAATCCGAGATTACCTGAAAATTTAGCGATAGTAGAGGGTTCTACAGGGTAGGTTAAAAGTGTAGGAAATTCAAGAGGTCCCTGCGCGCTGACAGCAGCTAAGGGTACATTGTTTGCGGGGTTAACCACAAAGGCACCTGCAGCAGGATTATAGGTATAGTTGCCTAGCATTGTTCCAGTGACGTACATCCCATCACCGGTAGTGAGCCTTGCTATAGAGGAGTTTCCATCGCCCGGAGTTTGTTGGTATTCGTCAAAAACAAAATTACCGGCACGTGTAAAATAATTGTTGTTTCCGGATACAACACCAAACCAGCCATTTCCACCGATTGCGAGGTCATTGAAGCGATCGGTATTGATCAACGAACCGGTGGTCGTATTCATTGTAGTGGCTTGAAGTCGCACGCCTAATTCAATATCGTTAGAGGTAGGCGTTTTACCGCTGGCACTGACAACCTTGGTGGAAAGCAGAGAAGCGAATTCGGTATTGGATCCACGGAAACCTACGGTATTAACGTTGGCCAAATTGTCCGAAACGACATCAATACCATATTGATGAGTCTGAATACCGGACAAGCCTGAATAAAATCCCTGCGTCATGATCAGCCTCCTACAATCTCTTTGATTGAGTCAAATGGAACATAATTTGAACCCATCTTCACGGACGCAGTTCCATTATCAAATCGAACGGAGGTGATGGGGTACGTTCCTAGCCGAACTTTGTGATCCAGATGGTTGTCATCGGTATAGTTTGATTCAATATAATAGGTACCATCATCAACGGTATCCCCTTTGTCATTGGTACCATTCCAGCTGAACGGTTGAACACCTTTCGTTAGAGGATCTAGAGGCATTGTTTTAACAATAGAGCCATTAACGTCCAATACATTTACAGAGCCGCTAACAACGTTGGTAGGATAATAAACCTCAAAATTGGTTGCACTGCCTTTTTCGAAGACAACGGCATTACTTCCCGTATCAGCGATTTTACCGATAGCTGAAATGGTAGAATACTGCATGGATGCCGCGAGCGATGTGGATAGCGCAGCGAGTGATTTATTGGTATTTTCCGAAGATTCTAAAGATGCGAGTTGAGACGTTTGTGTCAAAATCTTTTCACTGTCCATAGGGGAGGTAGGGTCTTGATATTTAAGTTCCAAGAGCAACAATTTGAGAAAATCGTCTTTCCCCAAAACACCTTTAGGATTGACTGTTGTTGATGATGCGGTGGTAGCTGCATTAGCCCCTACTGAATTGATTGCCATAATATTCTCCTTGTGTTACGCGTAATGCGGAATGATGATTTCAAGAGCACTTAGCTCTTCACTGCTGTGTTGAAGTTCTTCGAGTGACTGATATGAGCGAAAGCGATTCTGATTTTGTTGCTGCTGCTGTTGCTGCGGAGTTTGCTGTTGATTATCCGAACTTGTCATAAAGTTCATTGTGCTATTAGTTACCCCTTGTTGAGCTAGTTGGGCTTTGAGTTCAGTCGCATTGTGCGCTAAAAATGCGACACTGGCAGCATTGTTGGATTGGATAGTCACGTGGACATTATTGCCGCGCTGTATGAGTGTGACATCTACTTCACCCAGTCGCTCCGGGTTGAGTTTCATAGTAAGACGTGTAAAGGGCGGCTTGTAGTTTTCAGCAGCCTCTTTGAGGTCGATGGCAAAATGGCGCATACTTTGGACGGCTTCTTTACCCTTAACTTCGAGAGAATCTGCTTTGAGCGGCTGGTGTGTTTTGGTGGACTCACTCAATGGCTTGACTTCTTCTTTGCTCTGATGAGTTTCACCTTCATTGTTACCGCGCAAGAGAGTGCTCAGTGCGTCTGTATGGACGATGGGACCGACAGCTTTAGGGAGCTCTTTAACGGTTTCTTTTGGGAGTTCAGCTACGATTTCTGACGCTTTTTCCAAGCCTTTAAGGAGCGATTGAAGTGGCTGAGTTTTTACAGATTCTTTGGAGGGCTTCACTTCTTCTTGGACAGGCTTAGCTTCTTTGAGCAGCTGTACAATCGCCTCAAACCCTTTGGTGTTTTCCAAAGTGGCCTCTTTGAGCGGTCCTTTGAAATCCAACATCGGCTTAGTCAGCAGAGAGGTTGGCAGCTCTTTGAGAGGGCTTGCCAGATTTTTATCCACCGTAGAGAGGGTAATTTCAGTTAAATCAATGCCTATCTTGTGGGCGAGTTCAACAAGCCCTATCAGTGTTTTAGGGATCGCTTTTTCATCGGCTTTGAGTTGGGGCGATTTTTCCATAATGGCATTTTTAAGATACTCTTTGGCTTTATGGATAAGAGAATGAACCTGATCGTTGCTCAATGCATTGAGAAGCTCTTTGGGCAGTATCTTTGCTTCCTCGTCTTTGCCCATAAGCAGTTCGCTAAGACCTTTAGCACTGAGTTTTTTAGTATCAATGGATTTGATATCAGGCGATTTTGCAGTGACGAGTGTCTCTTGTTTAGGGTCAATAATCGCTGTAAAATCCGTTTTTTTAGCAATTGTTTTACTGCTCTTTCCTGACTCATTAAAAGTAGAAAGCAGCTGTGCAAATGCATTATTCGATTTGGCATTTTTTGATTTTGACGTTCCACCCAGCAATTCTGCTAAAGAGGCGGACGTTTTGGTTTCTTTGCTTTGTACGACCATAATGCGATCCTTGTACCAAAAGATATAGTAGATTATAGTAGCAAGCAAAATTTATTCCAGTTAACCTATCCGACTCACTTAAACCATCCTTAACTTTTAAAAAGATATAATTCGCGAAAATCACGGCCTACCTATAAGGATATTCAGTGCAAAAAATTCGTAACATCGCCGTCATCGCGCACGTTGACCATGGTAAAACGACTCTAGTTGATGGATTGCTTCAGCAATCTGGAACATTTGGCAGCCACGAGCAAGTCAATGAAAGAGCAATGGACTCTAATGCTCTTGAAAAAGAGCGTGGGATCACGATTCTTTCTAAAAATACTGCAATTCGTTACGGTGATCACAAAATCAACGTTATCGATACTCCGGGCCACGCCGATTTCGGTGGAGAAGTTGAGCGCGTATTGAAAATGGTTGACGGGGCTTTAATCCTCGTTGACGCTTATGAAGGGGTTATGCCTCAGACTAAGTTCGTTGTTAAGAAGATGCTTGCGCTTGGACTCAAGCCAATCGTTGTTATTAACAAAATCGACAAACCTTCCGCTGATCCTGAGCGTGTAGTTGATGAAGTATTTGACCTATTCGTAGCAATGGATGCAACGGAAGATCAACTTGACTTCCCAATCATCTATGCAGCAGCTCGTGATGGTATGGCAAAACTAAACATGTCTGATCCTGATGGCGATTTCACCTGTTTGTTTAACACAATCCTTGAAAAAGTGCCTGAGCCTACAGGTGATGCTGAAAACCCAACACAATTGCAAGTCTTTACTCTTGACTATGATAACTATGTTGGTAAGATCGGTATTGCCCGTATTTTCAACGGACGAATTTCAAAAGGGGATAATATCCTCCTTGCAAAAGCAGACGGTGAAATGGTTAAAGGTAAAATCTCTAAACTCATCGGGTTTATGGGACTTAACCGTACAGAAATTCAAACGGCAGAAGCGGGCGATATCGTTGCGCTTGCAGGTATCGAAACCGTAGACGTTGGAGACACTATTTGTGATCCTATCAATCCTATGCCTTTGGATCCAATGCACGTTGAAGAGCCTACGTTGAACGTTTTCTTCTCGGTTAATGATTCTCCACTTGCAGGTCAAGAAGGGAAGCATATCACTTCTAACAAGATCAAAGAGCGTCTTGAAGCAGAAATGAACACCAACGTTGCAATGCGTTGTGAAGTAATCGGCGAAGGTAAATTCCAAGTTTCAGGACGTGGAGAGCTTCAAATCACTATTTTGGCAGAAAATATGCGTCGTGAAGGCTTTGAGTTCGGTATTGGACGTCCTGAAGTTATCATACGTGAAATGGAAGGGGTCAAATGTGAGCCGTTTGAGCACCTCGTTGTTGACCTTCCTCAAGAGTTTGCAGGAAGTATCATCGAGCGTTTGGGTCGTCGTAAAGCAGAAATGACAGCGATGGTTCCAATGGGTGAGGGCTTTACTCGCGTAGAGTTCGTTATCCCTGCGCGTGGGCTTATTGGTTTCCGTGGACAATTCTTGACTGAAACCAAAGGAGAGGGTGTTATGAATCACTCTTTCTTGGAGTTCCGCCCATACACTGCAAGCGGTGTTGAGAGTCGTCAATACGGAGCGTTGACTTCTATGGAAGACGGTGTTACCTTGGCGTTCTCCCTTGCAAACTTGCAAGAGCGCGGCGTGTTGTTTGTTAATCCTCAAACAAAAGTTTACAAAGGGATGATCGTTGGTGAGCATAGCCGTACCAATGACCTTGATGTTAACCCGATTAAAGGAAAAGCACAATCAAATGTCCGTTCATCGGGCGCTGATGAAGCGATCAAGCTCGTACCACCTCGTGATATGAACCTTGAGCGTGCGCTCGAGTGGATCGAAGATGATGAGCTTCTTGAAGTAACTCCTCTTAGTATCCGTATCCGTAAAAAATGGTTGGATCCAACTGACCGTAAACGTTACGCAACTAAAAAGTAAGTAAGTGCGCGTTACGCGCTTACTTCACCATCTCTTTTCCCGCAATCATACCGCTAGCCCACGCAAAGTTAAAATTATAACCTCCACGACGTCCTACAATATCCAAAACTTCACCCGCAAAATACAGATTTTTAACCAGTTTTGATTCCATCGTTTGTTCATTAACATCTGCTGTAGCAACTCCGCCACCACTGACTTCTGCATGTTTAAATCCATGAGTGTCAATGACTTCAAATTTCCAGTTTTGGATGAGCTGTGTGAGTTTTGTTATCTCTTTGGGTGTGAGTAATGATACGATTTTAGCGGGACTGATAACGACACTTTCGCACAGATAGTTAACGGTTTTAGCAGGAACTAAACCGCCGAGTACCGTTTCAAGTGTATGGTTAGGAACAGCAGAAATGAGTTGATGGAAGATATCGTTGAGTTTTTGGACATTGTATCGTGGAAGTAGATTGATGCTCAGCATAATATTTTGATGGTTGAGCAGAGCCAAAGATGCTTTTTGACTAATGTCTAAGATTGCTAATCCAGAAATACCGTAGCTGGCGAAGAGAATATCGCCTTGTACTTTTTCTACTTCTTTGTTATTGACATAAAGAGTGACTTCGGCAAACGTTTTGACTCCTGCCATTTTGTGGTGGATTTTTGAATTTAGGTGCAGTTGAACTAAGCAGGGGTAGGTAGGAATAAGTGTGTGGCCTAATGCGCTTGCAAAACGGTAGCCATCATCGCTAGAGCCTAGCTGTGGTGCTGCTTCGGACCCCGTGGCTATAAGGACTTTATCAAATTGCATTTTATCATTATCAGTATGAACAACAAAACGCCCTTTAGCATGGGAGAGCATGACCACTTTCTTGTCAGTCAAGATATTTACCCCAGCATCTTTCGCTGCACTGCTTAGGGCATAAAGAACCGCTTTTGCTTCATTTGAGAGTGGATAACAGCGCCCGTCATCCTTGATATCTAACAGTAGCCCAATCGAGTGGCAGAAGCTAATAAAATCTTCAAAGGTGAGTTGTTTCAGCGCATAAGATGTGAAATCGGGATTGGAGCCGAAATAATCATCTGCCGTTGCTGTGGTGTTAATGATATTGCAGCGGCCGTTTCCTGAGGCTAAAATCTTTTTTCCGACACTTTGATTATGCTCATAAATGGTAACATCAGCATTTTCACGTGCAGCGGTGATGGCTGCCATAAGCCCCGCTGCTCCACCGCCGATAATGGCGATTTTTTGACTCACCCCTCTCTCCCATACAGCTCATTGTAAAGTTTCATTGCATATCGATCGGACATACTCGCAATGTAGTCACTGATAATACGGTGTTTGTTACGTCGATCTAGCTGTTCGACATAATAACGTGGTAGCATTTTTGGCTGTTCCATCAGAGCATTAAAGAGGCCGATAATGGCTTGTTTTCCTGAAAACATCTTACGGACGATGTGTTTGTGTTGGTACAACTCTTGGAAGAGGATTTTTTTGAGTTTTTTGATCTGTGTCTCCAGCTCTTTGGTAAATCCGATTGGGATGTCTTGGGAGGCAGGGATAACAGAGGCTAACACACGGCTGTTATCTATTTTACCTTTGGAGTATTCGAGGAGCGAATAGACAAGATGGTTGATGAGATGGGAACTGAAGCGGTAGCGGAACATCTCATCTTCATCTTCGTGAATACCTTCGTCATACACTTTTTGCAAAATGGTTTGAATCAGTTCGCTTTTTTTGAGTGTTTCAAAGCTGATAAGTCCTGACGCAATTCCATCATCAATATCATGGCTGATATAGGCAATCTCATCAGCACGATCGACAATCATCGCCTCGATGCTAGGGTGGGTATCCAGAGAAAACGCCTCGCGGATGGTACTGCTCAAAAACGGTTTGTTATACGGATAGGAATGTTTGAGTATCCCCTCTAGCGTTGCATAGGTGAGATTAAGACCCAAAAATGCTTTATAACGCTGTTCTAATAGGGTTACAACACGAAAACTTTGCAGATTATGTTCAAACCCATTCTTGAATCCCTCTTTTTTCAGGCATTCATCCAATGTATCTCCGCCGATATGTCCAAAAGGAGTATGCCCCAAATCATGTGCCAGTGCAATCGATTCAGCAAGTGCCTCTTGCAGTCCCAGATGGGAACTGATGGAACGGGCAATTTGGCTTACTTCAATACTGTGTGTGAGTCGGGTACGAAAAAAATCGCCTTGAGAATTGAGAAAAACTTGTGTTTTGTATTCAAGACGTCGAAAACTTCCGGAGTGAATAATACGATCACGATCACGTGCATAAGGGGAGCGAAAATCATCGCTGATGGCATAAAAACGTTCTTCGGCACGCATAAAGACCTACTCTTTTTAAAAGATTGTATTGTTTATTATACAATGTGCATAGGCTCAATCGGACATTATAATAAAAATAAATGATGGAAAATCAGTAATATTTGAGTATTATAAGGAATTGTGTATTATTCCGAAGCGATGGAGTGAGTATGAGTCATTATGCAGACAAGTATAACCGTTCGTTAAAAAGCGCCAACACGACTCATGCAAGCGTGGAAGATTATCAGGAAAAAAGCAAAAAAGTTCGTCGAGAAAAAGAAGCTTTTTTGAATCGAGAATTTGACTACCGAGATTACATATTTGCACCGGAAGGGTATGAGGGCATTATGCTCTTTCTCTATAGTATGATCATCCCTTATTTAGTCTCTTTGTCCTTTTTGTTTGTTTTTATTGCAAAAGCACATTATCAGCTTTTTTTAGAGTTTAATTTGGCCTCTTTTTTAGTCATTTGGGCAATAGGGTATGAAATATGTGCGATAGCGGCTATCATAATATTGTTGTACGCATGGTTTTCAGACAAAAATTCTGATGATACCTCCACACGTGGAACAAGGGGAAGCAGAGGGATTTCTCCGCGATTTAGGAATTAAGCTTCAATACATTACAATACCGCTCTCCTTTTACGGACAGCTGGCCGAGTGGTCGAAGGCGCACGCCTGGAACGCGTGTAAAGGGCAACCTTTCTAGGGTTCGAATCCCTAGCTGTCCGCCATATCCTTATAGAACCCCCTGTACGCGGACTCCCTAAAGATAAATTATCCTACTGTACCCAAAGCATGTCAGTTAAGCAGATAAAAAAGTCGCTCTTTTTTCAATACCGCTCTAATTCGCTCATAATCGTTTCGATTACTTCAATTGCTTGTTGATTTTCAAATCTTTCTACGAAGTTTCTGAGTCCATCTAGCTTTGTATTCATGTCTGTGTCAGAAGATTCTGTAAACAGTTCCATAGTATCTGTATCAATAAATGTGCCGCTTTCAAGGTCGTTTTTGAGTGATTGCAGTGCTATAACCATCTTTGGCGGATCAAGATGTTTCTTCTCTTTAGTTGGTTGAATCTCTCTTGCTACATACTCTTCGAGCAGGTGCTGTGTTGCTTTGAGGATAGCTTCACACTCTGGAAAAGCTTCTTTCAGTACGACTAAGTTTTTCTTGTGAGCGGCATCTTCGAGTGTTTTGGCAATGGCTTGGAGTTTGAGTGCTCCTACATTTCCTGCTGCGCCTTTGATTGAATGGGCATGAAGTTGAGCATCATTAGTGTTTTCATCTTCGATGGCTGTACGCAAGGCATTTAAGCTGTTGTTACTGTCAAGGAGGAAGGACCGAATGATTTTGATGAGCAGTTCCCTGTTGCCTCCCATACGTGCAAGAGCCTCTTGTTCATCCCATAGTACTACTTTCAACTGCGCAAGCTGAGATTCATTTTGTACAGTTGTGAGAGTTTGGATTTCTTGGTTAAAAAGCCATTTAATGAGGGTTTGTTTGAGCGTAACGGTATTGATGGGTTTGGCAATATAGTCGTCCATTCCAGCGATCATACATTTTTCACGATCTCCGCTCATCGCGTTAGCGGTCATAGCGATGATGGGAATTTGTGTGTTCTTTTCCCCCGCTTTACCGGAGCGTATACCACGCGTGGCATCGTATCCATCCATGTCCGGCATTTGACAATCCATTAGTATGATGGAGTAGGGAAAAATGTTGCTTGCATGTTTGATAGACTCTATGGCTTCATGCCCGTTTGTTGCGATATCTGCGCTTAGCCCCATTGTTTCAAGCATTGCTTGGGCTACCATTTGATTGGTGGGGTTGTCTTCTACTAAAAGAATACGGGTATGCACTGGCCATAGCACTTTGTCATCGGAATGTATTGGAGAAGGTCTTTTGGTGCTAATCCTTTCATTATTTCCAAATTCAACTCTCAAATCGATACTAAAAGTGCTTCCTTCGTTGGGGATACTGGCAACGCTAATGGAGCCTTCCATGAGTTCGCACAGCTGCTTGACGATAGAAAGTCCTAGGCCTGTTCCTCCGTATTTACGGGTAGTAGACCCATCAGCTTGGGTAAAGGCATCGAAAAGTATTCTGATCTTATCAGCAGGTATTCCTATTCCACTGTCGATAACATCGATGTGCAGAAGTCCATGGTTTTCATCAATCTCGTTGATGAAAACATCGATGGCAATGGTTCCCTGATGGGTGAATTTGATCGCATTGCTTACTAGATTGGTGAGAATCTGACGCAATCGCCCTGGATCGGCTATGATGTTTTGGTGTTTGATATCCATAATATTCAGGAGAAGTTGCAGCCCTTTTTCGTGGGCTTTAAAAGCAATGGCTTCGGTAAGCTCTTTAAGCTCATCGTGCAGATTGAATTGGATGTTTTCCAAAGTCATTTTACCTGCTTCTATTTTTGAAAAATCAAGGATGTCGTTGATAAGTCCCAGCAAAGAGGTTGCACTGGATGTTGCTACACGCACTTGATGTTTTTGGGTGGTATCCAAATTGGATTGTTCCAGTAGCCCAAGCATTCCTAAAACACCATTCATAGGTGTTCGTATCTCATGGCTCATGGCCGCTAAAAATTCTGATTTTGAACGTGTGGATGCTTCTGCTGATTCTTTGGCCTTGATCAATTGTTCTCGTGCAGCTATACGTTCCGTAATATCAAGAAATGTGGCTACGGCGCCTACAAATTCACCATTCTCCAGCATAGGATAGGACCAATACTCTACTGCTACGCTGGTGCCGTCCTGACACCAGAAGACCTCGTCATCGACATGAGATGCTAGGTGGGTTTTGTTGGCTTTATACATTTTACATTCAGGGCTTGGATAGACCGAGCCGTCTTTATGCGAATGGTGGATCAATTCATGGATATGTTTTCCCAATATTTGATTTTCATGCTCAAACTTAAGTATGCGTAAAAAAGATCGGTTTACAAAGGTACAATAGCCATTAACATCGACTCCGTAGATCCCTTCTGCCACAGAGTTTAGGAGTGTTTGAAGTGACCCTTCTTTTTCGGCCAAGAGGATTTCTACTTTTTTACGTTCTGTAATATCGTGTACAGTTCCCATCATTTTGATCGGATTTTGATGGTCATCGTACTGTACAACACCTTCTTCTAAAATATATCGAAGCATTTTATCGGGGAGAACAATGCGGTGTACGCAATGGTATAGGGCTTCATCGTTAAGGGCATTAGACACCGCTTCTTGTACCATTATCCTGTCATCAGGATGAACTTGTGTTAAAAACAGATCATAGGTTGGACTAAATTCCTGTGGTTTAAATCCGAAAATCCGATAAATTTCATCTGACCACCAAAGTGTATTTTTTTGAATATCCCATTCCCAATTGCCTAAATGGGCGATACTTTGGGCTTGGTTGAGACTGTCGCTTAAACCGATGAGTTCCTGTCTTCGCTTGCGAAGCTGCCTCATATAGTAAACTAAAGTAATCAGGATAATAACAAAGATACTACCCATAGCGAGCATCTGGTCCAAAGAGATGTACTCCAAAACTGCCAGACGTAACCCTTGGGCATCGCGGTAGATATAGTGCTCCAGAGAAACAGGTGAATCAATCAGCCCATGACGTTTGAGCATAGCGTGAATATACTCCAGACGGCCTTGATTCAATGTTCCAATAGGAATTGATGATGGGGCAATGGCGGCAATGACTCCATCGGCCTCAAATAAAAGCTTCTGGGTTGTTTGAGTACTGTGATATTTGGTCTGGATGAGACGAATTATCTCTTCTTTGTGCGCAATGGCATACTGCCATCCCTTGATCGTAGCACGTTTCATTGCAGCCACACGTTTTGGATGATGCTCTAGCTCATTGTGTGTTGTAAAGAGAATGTCGCCATAAAAATCAACCCCAAAGTTTTGAGGATAAAGGACATTAACTTCAAATCCTTTTTGTCGAAAAGCGTAGGGTTCATTCGTTGCATAACCGTGGGTTGCATCGACTTGTTTGTTATAAAGCTCTTTGATATCAAACTGCGTTGGGACACGTTTAAATCCCCGCTTCACAACACCCGTTTCGTAAAGCATTGCCAATGTGGGCAATCCATCAGCATCGTTGGGATAGAAGGCAACACGTTTTCCGATTAATTTCTCAGGACTGTCAATACCGCTGGATGCCAGAGTTATAAGAACATTTGGGGAGTGCTGAAAAATGGGCGCAACGATGACTACCGGCTTTTTTTGTGCTTGATATAACAGTAAAACGGTATCGGCAATTCCATAGCCCGATTTTCCATTGAGAACTTGATCGACGTTATTGAGCGCTGTATCTCGATCTTTTAGGGTAACTTCCAGCCCTTCATTACGATAGTATCCTTGCTCAATCGCGGCATAATAACCGGCGAACTGAAATTGATGGTGCCATTTGAGCTGTACTGAAACCTGCTCTATTGCAAAGAGAGGAAGGGTACATAGTAATATCATTAAAAATGATTTTAGGCGCACATTAACTTTCCTCACATTTGTTACATAGGTAAAATATTATACATTAAATGTGACAATAATCTTACATGTTAATTGTTTCAAGATGTTTTTTATCGCAAACGCGTTATTATCAGGGAAATTTATATTTTAGTCACTACGTCACTACTGCAATGGAGAGATAGGTTTATGGTTAGGTATTATTAATTATGGCAGAATTTACACCTATTACCAAGGCATCTACGAATGTTAAAGAGGATTTGCGCTTTGCTGCGAGTGATCGTAAGCTAAGCGCAGATGAGGTTGATTTTGATCTGCTTTCTTATGAAACCTACTATAAAAGAGTTGCAGACAAAGAGTGGCATGTTATGCCAAGCGGTGACGTGTATGCACAAATAACACCAGAAGACCTTTACAGTGACGAATATGTACTCAGCCAAGAATATCAAATTACAATACGTCCCTCGGTTCCAATCCTCTATCTGGATCTGCGCTTTTCTGTCGGGATCAGCAAGGCCAAGGGGATTCTGACAGCGATTATTGACCCCTCTTCGACCATTCCTCTCAAAAAAGGGGTGCAAGAGTGGATTAAAACCGTCATCAACAAAAAAAAGCTTCGCCTTGGGTATTTGATTGGGACCGATGATGAGCAGCTTGACAAAGAGATACTGCGTCTTCTAGCAAGGATACAAAAACAAGGCCCCCTTACAGAACCCTACTCGTTACCGATCGGAAGCTTCTTTCCCCCCATTAATACCATAGATGATAAAGTTGTTTTGCATTACAAAAAGCAGGATGAAAATCCGGAAGATCCTAGTTATATTCATGGGGTACAGCCCGGAGATTTTATAATGGAATATATCTTTCCCAAAAAAGGTCGTAATGGACGCGGATTAGATGGAGCTCCTATTGTTGTTCCTGAACCAACGATTAAGTATGCCGGAGTTATGAAGATTGACGAGAAAAGCATTCGGAGTACTCAAGATGAAAAGGGCGTTAGTTATTTTTCCCTTGTCTCAGGATTCGTAAAGCGGGAAAAAGGAATTTTTGTCGTTGCCCAAGATTTATACCTCGAAGCTGTCAGCATGAAAACCGGTTCCATCGTGCCAGGTTCTGACAAGGAGATAACGCTTACGGTAGAACAGAAGAATGCTGGTGAAGATGCCGTAGGAGCAGGCTTGCGTATTGACATCAAAACGGTTGATATTAGCGGAACGGTAGGGGAAAATACGAAAATCAAAGCATGTGATCTGAGTATTGACGCACAAACCCATAAAAAATCAACCATTGATGTGAGCGGAGTAGCCAATATCAAACTTCATCGGGGTGATTTAAGGGCGAAAGAGGCCAATATTGATGTTCTTGAGGGGGGGACGATTGAGGGTGACATCGTTCGGATTAAGAAAATGCTTGGAGGAGAGATTATTGCACGAAAAGTGTACATTGAAACTCTTTTTGCACACGGTAAAATTATTGCACTTGAAAGTATTGAAGTTGACAATATCGAGGGGGAAGGCAATACGATGATTATAGATCCTGCTTCCTTTGGAGTGTATCACGAACAAATAGCGGAATTGACGGCTAAAGCTCTGGAAAAAGAAAATCGTCTGCGAGACGATAAAAAAGAGCTGGGGATGAAACAGTTTGCGTTTAAAGAAAAAAATGTTCAGATGAAACGATTTCAGCAGCGTATTGCGGATGCAAAAAACAGTGGAAGAGAACCACTGGAAATGGACGTTCTTAGCATACAGCAGTACAGAGCTGAAGCAGGCAGACTTCAGTTACTGAGTGCAAAGATAGTGGAAGAAGACAATGCTTTGTATGTTCTACGGGATATGTTGAAGACATTGCATGAGGCTGATTTGCATGGCGTCATAACGCATCACGGGGTTTATTACGGGAACAATCGCGTACAATTTATTGATCCCAATACTCATCAGGAATACAGCATTTTTCCAAAGGGAAATGTGCTGAATATTCATTTGCAAAAAAGAGGAGAGGAAAAAGCCCTCTTGTTACATTAGAAAGTAACGCGTAAAAGAAGATCAACTAAAAAAGGGGTACTGTGCCATTTATTTTGGATGAACTGGACTTTTTCAAAGAGTGTAATCCTCAAAAACTGGTATCTCTTTCATCCAGTGCCAAAATCAAAGAATACGCTGTATCCGACGTAATGGTCTACGAAGAGGATGACATGAGCCGCGTTTTTTTCCTCATTGAGGGAGAAGTGAAGTTTTATAAAGTTGATCGCTTTGATGCGGAAGTATTTCTCTATACTCTCAGCGGCCAATCGTTACTAACCAATATCGGTTCGCTGGATTGTGATCGTATTAGCTGTTTCAGCAATATCGAATTTTTGCTCCCAAGTCGTGTACTGTCGTGTGATCTGGCTCTTTTTAAAGAAGTGGTAAAAACCGATATGACTCTGCTGATTCATTTGGTTAATATCCTCGCGGATCAAAAACAGCTTGTTGAGTGTACGATTAATATGGGAATGGTGTTTGATGTTACGGCAAAAGTTGCCAAAATGCTTTATTCGTATCTTGACTTGTACAATAGTCTAAAAAAGCAGGAAATTTCGTATCGTCTCAATATACAGCCGGCAACACTCTCTCGCGTATTGGCAAAATTTACGCGGCTGGGACTCATTAGTGAGGCGGATCATAAAACGGTTGTTTTACAACGCGATGAATTAACACGTTATTTTAAAGAGGGGCTTTAATGCAGTCTATTACAACCAAAGTGCGATGGATCGTTGCCATTTTATCACTCAATCTTATCACTATCATCATGGTTGATATTTGGCTCAATATGGATCAAAAAAATGATGC
The DNA here is from genome assembly GCA_030694265.1 of Sulfuricurvum sp. Taxonomy (GTDB): domain Bacteria; phylum Campylobacterota; class Campylobacteria; order Campylobacterales; family Sulfurimonadaceae; genus Sulfuricurvum. Next base: position 5,494 of record JAUXYP010000004.1, on the reverse strand, counting down.
CAAAGTGATCAACATCGCCGGAAAACAGCGGATGCTCTCTCAGCGAACAGTGTTGGAACTGCATCGTTTACTCGTAGATGAAGATGCGGCTTTTGAAAAGCTGCAGCAGGCAAGAAGCGAGTTTGATCGAAACTTTAAAAAATTGAGTACAACCGCATCCGATTATCGAGGGTTTTCCAATGAAAGCATCGAAAAAACAATGTTGGACGTACATGCGAATTGGAATCGGATGGGGGGATTGATTGACCGCTATTTGGTAGGAGATCATAATTTGGATGATTTGAAACGTATTTATGAAGACGGTGATCGTACTCTTGTGCTTATGAACAAAGCAGTAACGCAGTATGAAGAGTATATGATGGAAAAACGGCTTATAGCGTATCGAATTCAAATCTTTTTAGCGTTGATCTCTTTTGGTATCATTTTGTATATGGCACGTACGACACTGCAAATACAGCGTAACTTTTCCACCTTTTTAGAGCACTCTAAAACCCTCAGTGGAAGAGAGGCCGTGACGGCTAAAAGCAATAATGAGTTGGACATCGCGTGTTCTCATATCGATTATTTTCTCAAAAATGTAGAAGAAGCACTGCAAAGTGCAACCGATGCGGTAGAAAAAAGCGAGGTGGCGACTTCAGGATTGTACGGTGCTACCCCTGAAGCAAAAAACTTGCTGGAGCAAAGCGAGGATGTGATTATTCAAGTAGGTGAAGAACTGCACCAGACAGCAGCGCGTCTCAAAAAGCTCAAAAGCAATCTTGAAAAAGCCAACGCAATGCGAAATCCTTTTTAAGCTTTTCCTTTCCCCTTCTTGACTTAAGTCAAAACCTTTATTTTTTAATTCCTTTATAATGCTTGAAGTGTAAGAGTTATTTAAGAGCACAAGGTAATTATAATATTAATGTTATAATTAAACATTATTCAACCAAAGGAGTTCTAATGTCATTGGATAGAAGAGAATTTTTAAAAAGCGCCGCAGCTGCATCGGCAGCAACAGCAATCGGCATGGCAGTTCCCGCTGAAGTAGAAGCGGCAGCGGCTCAAGGACAAGCAGGATGGCGCTGGGATAAAGCGGCATGCCGTTTCTGCGGAACGGGATGCGGAATCATGATGGCAACCAAAGATGACCGTATCGTTGCGGTCAAGGGGGATCCATTGGCACCCGTTAATCGTGGTCTTAATTGTATCAAAGGATACTTTAACGCCAAGATCATGTATGGAGCTGACCGTCTTTCGCAGCCGCTTTTGCGTATGAATGAGCAGGGTGAATTTGATAAACAGGGAAAATTTGGAACGATTACCTGGAAGCGTGCATTTGATGAGATGGAAAAACACATCAAAATTGCGCTCAAAGAAAAAGGACCGACCGGTGTAGCCATGTTTAGTTCAGGTCAGCAAACGGTTCCTGAAGGGATTGCATCGCTTAAATTGATGAAAGCGGGATTCCGTACCAATAACATCGACCCCAATGCGCGTCTTTGTATGGCATCTGCCGTTACCGGATTTATGAACGTGTTTGGAGCGGATGAACCATCGGGCTGTTATGAGGACATTGAGCTTGCCAATACGATTGTGGCCTTTGGTTCCAATATGGCAGAGATGCATCCGATCCTTTGGTCACGTGTCAGCGATCGTAAGCTTAGTGATCCTGATAACGTACAAATCGTTGTTCTCTCAACGTACAAACACCGAACAATGGATTTGGCGGATGTCGAGATTGTTTTCAAGCCTAATACTGATTTGGCTATTCAAAACTACATTGCCCGTGAGATTGTTTACAATCATCCAGAGGCTATTGATTGGGATTTTGTCAATAAAAATATCGTGTTTGCTACGGGTGTTGTGGATATCGGATACGGATTACGTGAAGAGATTAACCACCCTAAATACGGGGACAGAGAACTCGATACCGCAGCAAAACAAAAATCAAAAGTACTCACGGCAGATGAGGGTGTGAGTTTGGGTTATTTGGGTTACAAAGAGGGTGATACGCTCGAGATGAAGAATACTCAGAATCCTAATAAGCATTGGCAAATTTCTTTTGAAGAGTTTAAAAAAGGGCTTGAACCATATACCCTCGATTATGTTGCACACGTTTCCAAAGGTGATGCAGATGAGAGTATAGAGAGCTACAAAGAGAAGCTTCAAAAAATGGCTGATCTTTATATCGAAAAAAATCGTAAATGTTTGACCTTCTGGACGATGGGATTCAACCAGCATACACGCGGAACATGGGTCAATGAGCAAGCCTACATGATCCACTTCTTGCTCGGAAAACAAGCAAAACCTGGTAGCGGGGCATTCTCACTCACAGGTCAGCCATCGGCATGTGGAACGGCACGTGAAGTAGGAACATTTTCACACCGTTTACCTGCGGACATGGTGGTTACCAATCCTGCGCATCGTAAGCGATCTGAGGAGATTTGGGCTGTTCCACAAGGGACAATCAATCCAAAAGTAGGATCACATTTCACGCAGATTCATCGTGACCTCGAAGATGGAAAAGTGAAATTTGCATGGGTCAGTGTTTGTAATCCGTACCAAGATAGCGGTAATGCGGAGCACTGGATTCATGCGGCACGTGAAATGGATAACTTCATTGTAACGTCAGATGGTTATCCGGGTATTTCGGCAAAAGTCTCTGATTTGATTTTACCAAGTGCTATGATGTATGAGAAATGGGGTGCATACGGCAATGCGGAGCGTCGTACACAGCACTGGCGTCAGCAGGTCACACCCGTCGGTGAGTCAATGTCTGATTTATGGCAGATTGTTGAAATTTCCAAACGTTTTACTATTCAGGAAGTATGGGGAGCACAAACAATCCCAGGGCTTGAGGGCGGATTGCCGGATATTATGCCAGCAGCAAGAGAAATGGGATACAAAGATACGGATACATTATATGACGTACTGTTCTCCAATAAACAAGCCAAAGCATTTGCGTGGCCTGATCCGGTGGGAAAAGGGTATCAAAACTCAGAAGTTGAGGGTGATAAACGTAAAGTGGTCGGTAGTGATGGAAAAATTTTCAACGGATACGGTTTCTTTTTGCAAAAATATTTGTGGGAGGAGTATCGTAAATTCGGTGACGGACATGGTCATGATTATGCCGATTTCGATACCTATCACAAAGTACGCGGCTTAAAATGGCCGGTTGTCGATGGCAAAGAGACGTTTTGGCGCTATAACGCCCAATACGATCCGTATGCTAAAAAAGCAAATAACGGTGAGTTTGCATTCTACGGGCATGCGTTCAAAGAACTTGAGCAAGGTGATCTCAAGGGAGTTACCAATAAAGAAAAAGTCCATGTAGAGAACAAAGCGAAGATTTTCTTCCGCCCTTATATGGAGCCTACTGAAGTGCCGGATAAGAATTATGATATCTGGTTGTGTACGGGGCGTGTCCTCGAGCACTGGCATAGCGGAACGATGACGATGCGTGTTCCTGAACTCTATCGCGCTGTTCCTGAGGCGCTGTGCTATATGCATCCTGCAGATGCTGAAAAGCGCGGAGTAAAGCGCGGAGAGATGGTGTGGGTAGAATCACGCCGTGGAAAAGTAAAAGCACACGTGGAAACACGCGGCCGTAACCGTCCCCCAAAAGGGTTGGTCTTCGTTCCATGGTTTGATGAAAAAGTCTTTATCAATAAAGTATGTTTAGATCATACCTGCCCAATTTCAAAACAAATTGACCACAAAAAATGTGCGGTCAAGATTTACAAAGCGTAAGGGGAGAACCATGAAAACAAATAAAATGATCAGCAGTTTAGTGCTTGCGAGTATTTTAATGAGCGGTGTTTATGCCGCCGTAGCAAAGAAACCGATTGATGAAAATCAGTTAGGGATGAGATCATCTGATCTGTACAGTGAAGTTAACGCTAAGCCTGATGGAACAAGGTACAGTACAGATGCTGCTGGAACGTCCAAAAAAATTCAGCGTGCGTATCCTGATGCTCCGCCGATGATTCCACATGACATTAGTGACTTTGGAGAGATTACGAAAGACAACAATGCGTGTCTGGGGTGTCATATGCCAGATGTCGCCACAACAGTGCAGGCAACCCCGATCCCACCAACGCACTTTACGAGTTTTAGACCGAATGTGGCATTGGATAAAAGTGGACGTTTTGTAGAAGTAGATCATGATAAAATCGTTAAACAAGATCTCAAAGGGGCATTATGGCAGGGTAGATTTAACTGTACCCAGTGTCATGCACCGCAATCCCAAGGAAAGCTACGTGTAGAGAACAAGTTCAAAACCGATTGTCTTGATCCAGTAGGACGCAAATACGAAAAAAGATCGTACCTTCATGAAGACCTCGAGATCGGTGTAAAAGTCGGAAACGGACTCTAATATGTCAGGTGCAGTGCGCGGTGGTTTTTTTGGCACGATTTCACAGCTTTTCAAACAGGAGAGCACCGTAATCCGTCCCCCTTATGCTGTGGCGGATACGACATTTGAAGCGTGTAAAACCTGCGCCGCATTGTGTGTGAATGTGTGTGAGGAAAAAATTATTCGAATAGATTCTCAAGGTATTCCGTTCCTAGATTTTTCTGCCAATGGATGCAGTGACTGCAAAAAATGTCTTGAAGCCTGCACCCCAAATGTTCTCAATGACCCGCAAAAATTTATTGGGGCAAAAGCGCGTATCTCTACGATGAGTTGTATGTCGCATCACGAAACGATTTGCTTTTCGTGTAAAGAGCCGTGTTTGGAAAATGCGATTGTCTTTGAGGGGATGTTTCGTCCGATCATCATTCCGGACAAATGTACAGGATGCGGTTATTGTGTTGCTGTATGCCCTAGCGCTGCGATAACTTTATCGGCATAAAAATAAAATCATTATTGGAGAAACCTATGAATATTTCGAGCATCGTGGTTCAGACGAACCCAAAGTATACAGAAGAAGTAGTTGAATTGCTTAAAAATGCTGATTACTGCGATTACCATTTTCATGATGAAAAAGGACGTATTATTGTCACTATCGAAGGTGCTGGAGTTGAAGAGGAAATTCTGAAATTGGTTAAAATTCAGGAGATGGCGCATGTTATCGCTGCAGATATGTCCTTTGCTTACAGTGAAGATGAACTCAATGCAGAGCGTGATAAGTTGGAAATGGAAGGGACTGCTCTTCCGGCATGGCTGAATGACGAAAATGCAACCAAGCGTGATATCAAATACAACGGCGATCTCAAAGATCGTTTTTAATTTTTAACGAACAGGCAAAGGATATACAAATGAAAAAAATCACCTTATCAGCGATGGCTGTTCTCTCTCTAGCAAGCGGTTTTTCTAGCACCCTGAGTGCGGATGAGTTTACTCTCTTTAGTGATGCGAAGTTTAACGGTGAAATACGTGCACGTTATGAAAATGTTGATGTTGAAGACTCAGGCAAGATGGAAGCCAATGCGTATACGGTTCGTGCAACATTAGGATTGGATGCAAAACTCTTTAATGTTGAGGGATTAAGCATGAAAGTGGATGGGACAACGG
>JAUXYP010000001.1 GCA_030694265.1 Sulfuricurvum sp. | reverse complement strand
ATTAGAGGTCATCTCTTCCATCGCAGCCGCTGTCTCTTCTAAATTTGCCGCTTGCTGGTTACTGGCTGTTGAAAGAGCTTCTACCGCTTGTTTGAGTGTACCCGCCTCATCTTGCAGATCAAGACCGTTTTGGAGTGAATTACTCAGCATTTGTGTGACAGCATCGCGCAGTTTATTAATATCGGTTACAAGAGTTTCGAAAACGCCACCTTTTTCGATATTATCAAGTTTGAGCTCTTTTGTGTAATCATAAGCAGCATATTGCTCCAAAATAACATTCATGGTAACGAAATGTTCTTTGGTTGCTTTGATCATATCATTTACGCCATTTTTGAACTCTTCAAGTGATTTATTTGTAGTGGTTGCTTGGATATGCTCACTGTACCATCCATGTTGTACTCGGATGATGGTGTGTTTTGCCTCTTCGACTAGACGGGTGTCTTGGTTGATTTGCATCTCTACTTTGCGGATATTTTCATTAATAACTTTTGCCATTTGTCCGAGTTCATCGCTAGAATCTAGATCTATGATTTCTACTTTTGTTGTTTCACGTCCGAGAAAACGAAAAAATGATATGAGTAGTAATTTGACTTTTTCAATTTTATTTGTAATATCTTTTATGATTAAGCTCGATAGTATAAATAATAATATGAAGGCACTGATAATGGTAAAAATAACAATTATGCGAGCTGATTCATAAATTTCAGTTGCTTTTTCTTTTTCTGCTTTAGCAACACGTAGTTGTAATTCCATCAGGGCAGAGACTTTTTCACCAATAGGATCAATCATTGGGTAAAGTTCTTTAATGCTAATCTCAGATACCAATGCAGTATCCTGAATTTCACACGCTTTTAAAATTTTAGCGGTGATTTGGTCTCCTTTAACCATGACGGCTTTGGTTTCCTTGGCTAATTCAGCTTCTTCAGGAGTGAGTTCCGTTGCCATGTAGGCTTTCCAGTTGTCAGCAACAATTTTTTTTGCATCATTTATATTTTTTGCACAATCATCGAAACTGATATTTCCATTACGTGTTTTATGAGTCGTATCAACAATATTAACGGCATAAGCATCTGCAATTTTCTTTAGTTGATCGAGAGGAACAACGCGATCGTTATAGACGGTTTCTAACCCTTTGTTGACTTCTGAAAGTTTGAGTATGCCAATTAAACCGATAATAAGAAGTGCAATCAAGGCAGTTGCTACTAGTAAAGATAGTTTAAATCGCGTGGCTAAGTTATTAATCGCATTCATTCGCACTCTTCTTGTGATTTTTTTGTTAGTTTTATAATATAGATCCAACAAATTAAGAAAAATTGTAACCCTTTAGTGTCGCAAGTTTGTTGCAAAATGAATATTCAAAAGTTAATTATATTTTTTGACTCTTCTTTATACATAGATAAAAATGCAACATAATTGCAACAGATAAGTGATACTATTTTTCATAATATGAACTTTAGGACATGAAGTCTGGAGTTGTTTTTACAAAATAAATATTGAAAGAAGAAATATGGAAAACACTCAAACACCAAGCTGTTTTTATTTGCTGCGTAATGGAGAAGATTGTAATTTTACGATCGAGTCAGAGCCAAATTTTTTTCCTCATGATGGCGTATTTGCTATCATAGTTACCGATCAACCTAATAAACATAATCTCTTTAGAGCATTGATGAATAAAGCGTATGATTTTGATTCTGTGGATGAAGTAACACATGAAAGTTTGTTGGAGGGATATTGCGTTTATAATATTGGATTTTCAGAGGCTATGATTTTGGGAGAGATGGCATCTTGCGAAAGTATTTTTTATCGTTACTTAGAGAAGATAGGAATCTATTCGATTGCCTCACGAAAACCGCTGAAAGAAATATTGTTTGAAGAATCAATCTATTTATAGTCTACGTGGGTACCTTTTCAGAGCTCTGTTTTTTATCAATTTTTTTTTGCAGTATCTCCATTTGTTTCATAATCTCAGTAAACTCATCTATAGTAGGCTCATTTGAGCCTTTCTTAATCCGTTTTTTGTCTTTTTGAATTAAGTCAACAGCTTCTTCAAAAAGGGGTGTTTTTTTAGTATTCATTTATGAATTTTTGTATTGATGTGCACAATTAGTTAGTTTAATGTTATCAAGTCCATTAAATACACCCCGTGTTGCTTCTTCAAGTGAAGTACTTATGTTGTCAATATTTTCAGATGAAGCGCCTGATAAATCAGCGTCGATAAATGATTGTACTCCGTTGTGTACTTTTGCATGTTCATTGAGAAGTATTTTCCATTCGCTGGTTTGAGCAAAAGGTTCATTGGTGTGTGTATCGATCCATTTACCGAGATTGCAGTCGTGATGTGAAGTGACTTTCCATGTGGAAGTTTCGGTTTTGAGTTTTTTATAATTGTTCTCTTTAAAATTAATATGGTCTATTTTCAGTTTTGCCATATCAAAAATCAGCCCTGTATCACAGTTTTGATTCGCATATTGTTCATCAAATTGCACACGCGCGAGCATTTGCTCAAACTGATCTGTTTTGCTTAAAACTTCATTGGCAATTTGGGCAACGTTATTCGCCGTAGCTGCATTTTGTTGTGTCATTTGATCCAGTTGAGATACGGCATCATTGATTTGATTAATACCTGCCATTTGTTCACGGCTTGCATTCGCAACATCACGTACCATTTCATCAGTTTGTGCGATTTTATCTGATATGAGAGCGAATCCGTCCATCATGTTTTTAGAGGTTTCCAATCCTCCTTGAGATTTAACCCGTGCGGTTCGTGCAAGATCTTGGATTTGTTTGGCGGCATCAGCACTTCGGTTGGCGAGGTTACGTACCTCTTGGGCTACTACGGCAAATCCTTTTCCTGCATCTCCAGCCGTAGCTGCTTCGACCGCTGCATTGAGACTCAATATGTTTGTTTGAAAAGCAATATTGTCGATAATGTCTACCGCTTGGTTAATGGCTTCGGTAGCCGATACTATCTCATTCATCGCATTAAAACTTTCACGAGCTACTGCATTACCACGTTCAGCGGCACCTTTGGCTTCTTGGGCGACTTTGGTCATCTCTTGCGCTTTAGAGGCGTTAGCTGAAACGTTTGATGTGAGCTCTTCGATGGCTGCTGCTGTTTCTTCGAGGCTAGAGGCTTGTTGGTTGGCACTCGTGCTGAGTTCATCCCCTGAGGTTGCAAGAACATGCGCATCTTGACTGAACTCACCCGAAAATTTGGAGATCAAAGCAAAAATCTCACTGTTGGAAACTGCCAATGAGATCATAGATTGCTCTACAGAGGCAAAAGATCCTTTAGCAGTAGTAGTAGTAGTAGTAGCATATTTATAATTTCCCTGTGCATAATTAACAAGAACCGTCGTTAGAGAGCTAAAGCTACTCTCCACGTTATCAAGTAATGAATTGAGAGAGGCTGAGAGGGCTTTGAGATTTTTATCACGGTAATGTGTTGTTATACGATGGAACAAAAACCCTTTACTGGCCCTGGAACAAACATTTTCAAAGTCGATAATACTTTGTTGCTGTTCTTTAAACTTACTTTCTAATGTTTCAATGTTTTTGTTAATTAGAACACTCATTGTCCCAAATTCATCGCTACCTAAATCGGGAAGTAAAGAAGCATTTTTTTCTTCACCTCCTAAAAATCGGAAAAAGGTCACTAATCCGTCTTGAGTCTTCATTAATGCATTTTTAATTTGTGAAGAGATAGCAATCATCACCAGAAGCATTGTGATTATTCCGATTAATCCACCCACGGCAGCAATCGTTCCCCAAGTAAAGATGTGATTTTTGAATGCTTTTTTCATCGTCTCAGCTTCTGTCATTTTGACTTTTACAAGAGCATTCATTGAATTACGAGAGGCTTTCGCCAGAGGGGAAAAGTTTTTATGATAAAACAGATAACTAGTATGTAGATCCAATGTACCATTTTTTAGTTGACGCATTAAATCGCGTGATGAGGATAAAAATATCATTGAGTCGTGCTGCGCTTTTTTGCACAAAGAACGCTGTTCGTCATCCAGAGTAGACTTTTCTACTATAAGAAACAAATTTTCTATTTTACTGTACGTTTCGTCAAGTTTGTTGAGATTCTCATTCAAATCACCTCCCAACATGATTTCTCGTGTTACACGACTAAAATAATTGAGCTCTTTTTCTGTTTCTAAAACAGCTTTGACTCCGGTGAAACTTTTTTCATCAAAAGCGTTAAATTCTTTGTTGAGTGATGATGTTGCTACAATAAAAAAGAGTGTTCCGAAGATCACAACGCCAGAAGCTAATCCCATGATTAGTTGTAGTTTTTTTGATAGGGAGATGTTAGAGAGCCATTTTTTCATGCTGTTTCCTTTTAGTGGTCTAATTTTAGAATAGTTCGATATCAGATTCGTATGCTACGTGTTTGTTGTCTAAGATTCCCTGTAAGCTCAATGCATCACTGATGATAGAGTTGTCCATATAGTGAATATCATCAACATTTCGGTGATAAAATATCCCAAGTCTCCAGCGCTCTAAATTGTCAAAGAGAGAGACAATCATCGGTAATATTTCAGAAAGCTTAGCCGGATCATCAACGGATTCAAACGTTTGCTGAAGTTGCTGTATGCCATAGGCAAGAGGTCCAAATTGGGGGATCATTTCAATCTCACGTGCAAAATCACGTAAAATTTTGGTTAATGTTGATAAGGTTTCATGGTTTACATTTTGTTCTGCACTCACTAGTAGCATGTTGAATTTATCTTCTAATTCCTCGAGGTTTTCATTGGTTCGGTCAAGTTCAAAAGGATGTACAGTGTGAAATTGTTCAGCACTCATTTGATGACTGCGTGTATAGAGCATCATATTTTCATCATCACTGAGTTTTCTTCCATCAGAAGTAGCTGTATTTGACTGATTAATACTTTTTGAACGCATAAGTTCATTCAGGGCACATTCAAGTTCGATATTACTCTTGCGTAACTCTTTGTTTGTCTCTTCGAGCATATTGCTAAAGTACTCAAGCATTTTATGATCATAAATAGCCTGACATGTTTTGTTGAGCTGTTGAATAACACGTTCCATATCAACAGGTTTAAGCAAAAAACTGTCAATACCGATATTGATCAATTCGATCAAATTCTCACTTTCGGAATGGGCAGAAAGAACGAGAATACGTTGGGTAGCATCTATGTCATGAATTTTTTTTGAGAATTCTATTCCTCCCATAATCGGCATCGTTAAATCAGTAAGAATCAAATCATAACGGCGCTCTTTATAATGGAGCAATGCCTCTGCGCCATTATTAGCTGTATCAATGCGTCCAAAAAAACGAGATAAAAAAACTTTCATTTGTAGTTGTAAATCAAGATCATCTTCGACAAGAAGAAGATTCATTTCAAAAGCAATTTCTTTTAGATGCTTGGTAAAATAATTTATTGTGCTAGATATCTGCATTATTTCACTTCTGATAGGAGGCTATGGACATGACGTTTCCTCGATGAATAAATTTGGATCATTTGCATTTGATATTATGCCAATCTAGTGTGGCAAGTTTGTTGCAAAACTCTCTGGCTGTTTATTTGGAGGTATGCGTATGAATCTTTCTCCTGTCAAAAGACTAGTACAAGCTTTACTCTCAGGGCTGAGTTCATCAAGTTTTCTCAGTGTATTGGGGATAATATTCAAGCTTTGGCAGGCTTGCTGATAGTGTTCGTCCCATCCAAAGTATTGATGATAATTAGCCAATAATTCATTTTCTTCACCATGCGGTGCATAGCGTTCTATCTCAGACAAGAGTGCAATCTTTTGCAATGTAAATATTTTTTCTTTATAAAACTCTATGGGCGCGTAGGGTGCAACAATAATATTTACTTTGGGTAGTTCACCTAATTTTGCTTGCTGAAGTGCCGGTACTAAAACAGTATTTTTAAACTGTAAAATCTGTTCTTTGAATTTATCAGTCGTTCTAAGTACAGGATTTTGAGTGGCTAACGCAAATACTTGAATAAAATTTCTTGTGTCACATGCAATAATAAATGACTCATATGCTTTTATTTGAATTTTAAAATCTTGCCCAGTAGCAGTGAAAGGTTTCATTTGAGATAGTTTTGAAGCATACATATCTGCTTCAGGCATTTTTCCAGCAGAAATCATCATTAATGTTCTATCAATTAATGCCTCACCTTGATTTATAAGACGTCGATAGATTTTGGTTTGTCTCAACACAGCATATTTTGCTGTAATATCCATTACTGCTGGAAAATTATTAGCTGCAGCACTCGATGTAAGTAGTTTGTATCCGTCTTCGAGTATGTTGCCCCCAGGTATGATACTGTGAAAGCAATTAGTACAGCTCGATGGCATAGATTCTATGTAGTTTTTAAACTTTATTGGATCGGTTTCAAGTAAATTAATCTGCACGATTAGTTCGCCCAAACATCTGGTGCGCAGTTCATTAAATTCTCGAAGCTGTCTAAGTAACGGAGAATGATATGCTGCAGTACAGGCTAATTCCATATCACCACAGCTGATTTGTTGCATAAAGGGGACAATTTCTTGAGAGGTATAAAGTGATTTTAACAAATCATGCCGTCTTTCTTCATTCGATAAAATGAGGGCTGTAATTGCTTCAAATCCAGTTTTTTCTTCCGGACTTATGGGCGTATAGGAAAAAATATCAATATAGCGATCTTCAATTTGTTGACATAATGATAAAGAGATAAAAATCAAAGGACATTGAGAAGCTAATATTGACAGTTGTTCATAATTATTGTTTGAGAGTGCTTGAACCGCATTATCTATTGATTCTTTAATGTTAATAATAATTCCATTTCCATCCGAAAATCCCACTAACACTTCTTCTTGGAAGATACTAATCGACGCAATACCCCAATATTCAAGTGTTATAGTACCTATAAGTGTCCCGTTAGAATGAGTATAAACAAAGAGTCGATTGCTTCTAGTTCCGACCAAAACAATATGAGAATTTTGTTCATGGGCAAGAATAGTTGGCCATTCCCTACATGGAGTTGCCAAAAATTGTTGCTTCAATATTGTATTAATGGTAAGCGTATTTCCTGCTCGGGTATAGACAACAATCGTTGTATTGTCTATAGATACACACAGCCCTGCAGCTATATCATTAATTTGATAGGTGCCTTGAAGATGTCCTGTAGCAATATCATAGAGATGAACTTTTTTATCGAGTGTTGCAATAACTATTTTTTTTGAATCATCCGAAAAAATAGCAGTAGCAATACCATCAGGAAATGGAATTTCGCCTCTTTTTTGACAATGATTTGTTTCGAAGAAACTAAACATACCAATGCTATTAGAAACAGCAAAATATTTAGAATCTGGACTGAATACACAAAAATCAGGTGATTTTACGCATCGTATATTGGAAACAACCTGTGTTTTGTCTAGAGATAAAAATAATACGCGATCACACAGACAATCACAAATCAGAGCATATGTTGAATTGTTAGATATGGACACTGCGTTACCATATCGATGGGGATAGGACTTAAAGCCCTTGATCGTTGAATGTTTATTATACTTGCCTTGCAATGTATAGGTATAAATAGTAGGCGTCGTGTCTACAACGATAATGTTTGATTGTGTTATAGAACACGCAACAATACTTCGTCCAACATGTAATGACATAGTAGTTAATTGCATACTATTATCTCCCTATGGTAGAAATCTAACTCAAAGTATTATTGCCCTTTAGTGTTGCAAGTTTGTTGCACAATTAAGAGATTGCAACAAACTTGCAACACTAAATAGTTAAAATTTTCTTTTAAAATATAGCACTTGATGAATAGTTTTGAACATGATATTTTTCGTTCGTAAGGAGTTGAGATGCAGAATAAAATACCTATTTCTGTACTGATAGTTGATGATGAACCAATCGTTCTTGCTCTTTTAAATAAAATGTTAGGTAAAAAGATTCAGGATGTTTACAGCGCTGCAAATGGCGAGGAAGCGTTATTTTTTTTAAAAAATACTACTATTGATGTGATTATCAGTGATTTTAAAATGCCATTAATGGATGGTATAGAACTTTTAAAGCAAGTTCGAGCCATAGATACAAATATTCCCTTTATTCTTTGTACCGCACTTGCTGAACATGATGCGCTCATTAATGCCATCGAACATGGTATTTCATCCATTCTTTCGAAGCCGATTAATCCAAAAAAATTATTTGAAAAAATTGAAAAAGTAGCTTTGGACAAAGAGATAAAAAAGTTGGCTGCTGTTGCAATGCAAGTAAAAGATGATTTTTTGGCCAATATGAGTCATGAGATTCGGACTCCTATGAATGCGATATTAGGATTTATTCCCCTGATACAAAATGGTGTGTTAGACGAAAAGCAAAAAATATATATGAATATTCTTGAGAGAAGCGCTCAAACGCTTTTAGAAATTGTAAATAATGTCCTCGATTTTTCTAAATTAGCAAGTGGAAAATTTGAGCTAGATCCTACTTCAACAAATTTTTCAACTTTACTGCATAATATTGGAGAAATTTTTGCAGTTAAAATCGAAGAAAAACAAATTCAATATATTTTATTCCTTGATCCATTCATTCCAAAATTTATTAAAATAGATGATTTACGTCTTCAGCAGATTCTCTCAAATTTAATGAGTAATGCCATTAAATTTACGCCTGAATACGGAAAAATAGAGCTAAGCAGTCATCTTTTGATACGAGAAGCAGAAAATTTTAAAATTCGTATAAGTGTAAAAGATACGGGTATAGGAATAAAAGATACGGATAAAAATAAAATTTTTAACGCTTTTTCTCAAGCTGATAATTCAATAAGCCGTAAATTTGGCGGGACAGGATTGGGACTTTCTATTAGCTCGAATTTTGTCACTTTAATGGAAAGTAAACTATGTGTTGAAAGCATTATGGGGCAGGGCAGTGAGTTTTATTTTGATGTATGGGTTGCATTATCACAAGAACATGATCTTAAAATAGATCATAGTGAATATCCTAATATCCCTGTTCATTATAAAGTAAAAGTACTGTTAGCCGAAGATAATGCAGTCAATCAAATTTTATTTAAAGAGATATTGTCACTCTATGGAATAGTACCAGATGTTGTGGAAAATGGGGAAGAAGCTGTTAAAAAAATGAACTTGATTGTATATGACTTAATATTTATGGACATTAATATGCCAATAATGGATGGAGTAACTGCTTTGAAAATTGCAAAGATACAAAAGATCAAAGCACCTATCATCGCACTAACTGCGAATACTCTTGTAGTAGATCGTGAAAAATTCTTGCATTATGGTTTTAGTGATTATTTAACTAAACCAATCGATTTCAATGAGGTTCAGCGAGTATTGTTTAAATTTCTACACACGCAAAAGTAAAAAAATGAATTACCACCTTTTATCTGCTGCGCTTTCATTAAATAACAATAAAATATAGGATTAAAATGAATCGAAGAGAATTCTTAATTACTCTAGCATTGCTTACTGAAACAACATTATTTGGTATATCCGAAGAATTTGATGATTCATTAAGTATTTTTAATAAAGATCTAATAGCGATATCTCTCCTAAAAAAACTTACTAAAATACAAACTCAAGTAGGATGTAGAAAATTCAACATTATCAGTTTTGATGAGATGTATAAAACTGCATCTTATTTAAAATGCGCATTAACCAAAAAAGAAATTTTTTACATAGAAAATATTTTTTATGGAAATCCTAAACTTTATGGTTTTAGCGGCAGCAGGACGATAAGAAGCTTGACAGAGTCGGTTAATAGCAAGAATATAACCTACATTGAGCACAGTGGTCACTATTTATTTAAAGGTGATGCTATAAAGAAATACAAAAAAATCAAAAACCTTATAGGGCCTGAACTTATTTTAACCTCTGGTATACGAATGCCGGTAAAGCAACTGTACCTTTTTTTAAAAAAATCAGCGGTATCGAATGGGAATCTTCGCGTCGCATCCACTTCCATTGCACCTCCTGGGTTCACATTTCACAGTATCGGAGATTTTGATATAGGAAAAGCAGGATATGGTATGAGTAATTTTACAGAAAGATTCGAAGAAACAGATGTATTTAAAAAGCTTTACGATGGTCAATATATAAGCATACGCTATCCAAAAGATAATTCTTTTGGTGTTCGCTATGAACCATGGCACATCAAAGTTGTAAAGGGAAGTGATTGCGCATAATTACTATTGGAAGTCACAAAAAATATAGCCAGATCATTGACTTTCTGATCTTCCCAAAGCGAAGAAAAATTGCGTGTGTAGAGTAAAAAGGCGTATGTTAAAGTAGTCATACCTATGATTGCGGTCAATAAGAAACTGGTTATACGTCTTATGAATCAGATCTAATTATAGGGTGATGACACAATATAGAACTGGAAATTCAATGAATTTAAATCAAGATCAACAGTTACAATTTAATGAAATGTGTATGGCAGAAAAAGCAGCCATTTTAATGATACAGCTAGGAGAAGAGAGTACAGCACTTATTTTTGGTCGTATGAATATCGAATCGATCACTGAAGTATCCAAGTATATTGCGCAAAACCGTACGATTGAAAAAAGTATAGGTACCGCAGTATTAGAAGAGTTTTATGCCATTATACAATCCAATCAGTACCTCAAGAGTGGTGGTATTGAATTTGCCCGTGAGATACTGTACAAAGCATTACCTTCAGAAGAGGCAAAGAAAATATTAGACCGGCTCTCAAAAATAAGTCATGGAATACAAAATTTTTCGTATCTTGCCAAAATTAAACCTCAACAGCTTGCTGACTTTATTACGACCGAGCATCCGCAAACAATTGCACTTATTCTGGCGCATATGGACCCTTCAGCTGCGGCGGAAACACTTGCCTTATTTACGGATGATTTGCGTTCGGAAGTCGCGATGCGTATGGCAAAGCTGGGGGATATCTCTCCCTCTATTATTAAACGGGTTAGTTCTGTTTTGGAATCTAAACTTGAGGCATTGGCAACGTATAAAGTTGAAGTGGGCGGACCGCGTGCAGTTGCTGATATCTTTAACCGTCTCGGTACATCAGCATCCAAAGCGACACTGTCACAAATAGAGAAGCTTGATCAGGAACTTGCGGCATCGATTAAAGAGATGATGTTCACGTTTGAGGATATTGCGACATTGGATGTAAACAGTGTACGGGAAATTCTCAAGGCAGTGGATAAAAATGATCTTATGCTGGCCCTCAAAAGTGCTCCGGAAGTGCTCAAAGAGAAGTTCTATGCTAATATGTCTGAAAGAGCAAAAGACACCTTCGTCGAAGAGTTGCAGTTTTTAGGTGCTGTTAAGATGAAAGAGGTAGAGAGCTCGCAGCGTAAAATCGTTGACGCAGTACAGGCGCTTGCAGAGCAGGGCTTAGTTCAACTTGGCGGCAGTGAAGAAATTATTGATTAATAAATAGTATAACTAGAATGGTTCAGTAATTAGTGCATTAGCACGACTAATAGTAATTTTACTGTTTTAGATCAAAGACTCAAAACCGATTGTATTAGATTTGGTGGATGAGTGATACGATCCACAACGTGAGTTAGGCCAGCGGATGTTATAAGATATTACAGAGAGTTGCAGTATTATCGCCGTCACTCAATTATTTGAGATCTCATGGATCAAAGAACTGGCAGAAGGATGTTTAGTGATTTAAGAAAAGTGTTATTGGCACGTTTTATCGATTTGCCCGTAATGTTTCCGAATGATGAATCACTTAGCTATAAAAAACTTGGAATATAAAATGCGGGATGGCCATGGAAACCTATTGGCTTTATTGCAAATGGCGCCAGAGTTAAGAGTTCAAAAGCGCCAAGAGCTTTTAGTGTATTCTCATCTTGATAGGTTGGCAATGGTAAAAAGATATTGGGCAAGTTAAAAAATAATTAAAAGGTAAGTTCGATCCAATTTATTAATCAATGTCAATTGTTTATCTTAAATTCAAAATTTTACATAAAAAATTTGGTATCGGAAAACTATGTTTAGAGTGTTTTCGTATATAGTAAATTCTTCATTTATGGAAAATGTTATTTTAAAAAAAATTAACGAAAAATAGTAGTTTTCCGTCATATATTTAGATAATTTAGATTAAGATGCTACTGTCATTAATATCTTGCTTAAATTCTTCATCTCTAAAATATCAATCACCTTCCCATCCAACGTCTCGACCATACTCATGATACCATTGGCACCGCGCAGCCGATACGGCTCGCAGTTTTCCTTGGAACAATAGATTTCATCAGAATCGAGTTTTATAAAATAAGTCAGCTCCGGTATCAGCTCTGTATCTTGTAATAGCCGGTCTATTCCTGCATTATCAAGTGCATTTATAATCTCTTCAGGAAATGGGTCCCCTTTGCCGAAGGATTTCACATGAACAGTAAATGCCTCTGTTAATAGTTCAAAACCCTCACGCGTGTTGGTGTTCGGAATGTCGAATAAAAACTCAAACCAGATGGTATACCTCAGATCCGATGAAAGGTAAAACGCCTCGCAATACTTCACCATTTGCTCATCCATGTCAGCATCCCTGCTATTGGCATAATGACACCCCATACAATGATGTCCAGCGCAATTAAATAGACTGCTATTTTTTTCCAATGTCGTTTAATCACTGTACACCTTCATCAGCCTCTTTTTTCTCGTCATCATTGTTATTATTATTATGCTTAATTCGTTTTTTTTGATATTTCTCAAACTCAAACGGTATAGCCGGTTGGGCATTAGCCACCATTCTTTCATGTATGATCGCTTCGATCTCCTCAAGCTCAAGTTCTTCAGCCTTGCGTTTCATTTGAGCAATCTCCTCTTCTGCATAGTTTTCTCTTAAGAGTTTGATCTGTTCGGCTGTCAGGCCGCTTTGGGATAAATCGGTCATAGGTGATTTCGTTTTTTTACTCATTGTTTCTCTCCAATATTACTTCCGTCAATGCACTTATATGAGTCTCTAAAACCACTTCAGACACCATTTTACTGTTGGATTTTCAGGGAATAGAACAACTATCCCCATCACAATTGCGATGGCAAATACAAACAGACACTCCGTCCAGTCATGTACGGTATGGGCACGAAACGCCAGTATCGTCCCGCATAAAAAGTCACTGGCTATAAACAGCCACATCGGATGCATCCTAGTCTCTGCTGTTTAGATTGTAGGTAGGTTTTGTTTGGGATACAACAGCCAGTATTCCGAGGACTACAAACACCGCAGCAATTGTGATGGGGATATAAAGGATCAGCTGCATAATGGTCCCTAGGTAGGCCATTTTTCTAGGAGATTTATTGAAATTGTTAAGAATCACACCAAATAGAATAATCCCTCCAACGATCATGACCACTGTACCGTTTAAAGCATCACCGTTAGCAGCAGTTGCGGTTTCATACCACTGGTGTCCGAAGAACAGCATCCCATAGGATAAGACCATCGCGGTTGTGTGGTCTTTGGTAAAAAATTCATATTTTACTTTGGCCTGTGTGTAACGGTTGAACCATTTTATGAATTCGTAGAGGGCTATTCCTGCGGCAATAAGGCCGATTAATGAAAGAACGAACATTGTGTATCCTTTACGTGTTGTGCGCAGCTGTAACCCCGCTTCTGTTTTTCATGGAGAAGGTTCTCCATCGCCTCTTTAGCTTTATTGATCGTTGTGTACGTATCACTGATGACCCGGGTTGGTTTGGCATTGGTGCACGAACCGTAGGTGCGGATCAACAAATACTCGCCAAACAAGTTGGCAATCAATTCGAGCACGTAGTAGCGCTCTTTTCAGTTAACCGTCCGTTTTAGGAGGAACTTCATGGCTTGGGTCTGTTGTTGGGTATACGTTACGTGCTGTTCCCTGCGCCTGAAGCTTTCGGAACTCACCCATCACTGTAAAACCTGTTCCCAGCAGTGCCAGAAGCCCCGCAGTAATTAGGACACTCAGAGGAATAACGGTAGGTGCTGTTTTTCCTTGTATTTCGCATTGCTTGTCCAACAAATCTATACCGTGATCTTGTTTGAAGGCATATGCGCCTTTAATCTTCCATCCATTTGTTGGCGAGATTAGAATCGGATCGCCATGATCGTCTTGGCAAATAATCTCTCGGCCTTGGGTAAAGTTTTCAGAATAGAAAGCAAGCTTACCGCTGCGGCTGGCTATATCATCGATCCAGAACAGCCCGAAAAGCATTATTATCCCAAGAAGGGAATAGACGAACTTCTTATTCACAAATGATCCCATAAGTGCTAAAAAGAGCATTAGCATGGTGATGGCCATAAACTGCATATCAGTGTGATTCATTCTTTTCTCCTTCTCTTATGCCACAATGCCATGGCGGCATTCGTGTTTGGCTTCTTCAAACCATTGCATGCGGACCCTCCGCAGCTTGGAGAGTTTGCTTCTCTTCCTCTTCACGCTCTTCTATACGCTTAATGGCTGCATGAACTCTTCTTCGCACCTTCACTTGTATATACGCTAAGGAAAAGAGATAAAAAGGGAGCGTTGATAAGACATACCATTTGATCTCATAGTGCAAAAGGTACACTGCGATCTGCGTTGCTGCCAGGGCTACAAACCAAACGATCAGTACTTTAAAATCTTTCACCACATATAGAAGACTAAAAGCGAATCCTATTAATACTATTTCCGTCACGATTGAAGCGATTTCAACTATTGTCATCGTTGTTTCCTCTCTTGTTTGAATCGTTTGATTCTTTTAGATCTGCTATGCATTGGTTCATACTGCGGCCGATGCTCAAAGTCGCGTAAAATCCCGCAATGAGCATAAAAACAATTTCTCCCATTAGAATCCACTTCAGCTCTGTGAGCCAAACAACACTTGCAATAATCACTGCGTATGCAATGATCCATTTGATCATTGATTTTTTAAAGCCTGCTACCGCTAAAGTTCCGAAGCCTAATGCGTAAAAGAACAGGCTCAGCAATATCAATTCATTTGTGATCGGGTTCATTGTCATCCTCCTCTTCATCAAGTTGTTTTTGGACAGCGGTGCGCAGACCGAAAAACAGCAGTAGCTCAGCAATAAATGCAAATATGTAGGGGGTAATAGAAGGCTTAGGCGCTTCTTCCCCCATGACGTTACAAAGTCCAGGATCATTCTGGATTTGGTCCCCTTTGATAAAGCCTACGTTGGAAAAATATTTCCAGCCTGATGCAGGATTTACTAGGGTGCTTTCACCGCGCCAAAGACCGCATTCGATTGCCTGTCCTTCATGAAACCGTTTGAGGACGAACTCTTTATCATGATGCTTGCCTTGATCGATATAGGCAATCACCATAATCAATCCCAGTACCAATGCTCCGACAAAGGGGAACTTTGCTTCTTTTGGGAAGGTGATCATCACGATACTTATCAGCGTAAGCATTCCTAAGAATACGAGTTCTGATGTGCTGATGTATTCCATCATTTCACACCTCTGACTGACAGGTATGGGATAAGAATTCGAGACGTTCATGGATTTGATAGTCCTTATGAAAGATAATGAGGTCAATGTCGCTGTAGAGTGTTTGTTTCATAATACTTGTTCTCCTATATCGGGTGTACTGTCGTAAAAAAATAGAACGATACGGTGTATAAAAATTCCTCTCCGATGACAGAAATTCAGACATGGAGATATCCTCCGCGGGTTGGGCCATTTTTTAAAATTCTTGACAATGATAAAAATCTGATCAGGATTTAAAGCAATTTAAAAAAAGAGATAAGCAGCTAATTTATCTCGATCTTTAGGTATATATTTGAGAACGTTCTCGGTTGCAACTGGAGAAAATTGTAACGTATTCTGGCAGAATGCGCAAGTTCCTATATTTCAAAATAAATCCCTGAAATAAGGACCAAAAGGTATGTCTTAAAACTAAAAAAAGAGCAAAAAATGAGAGGTTTTTTTTAGGAAAAGTCAAGTGCGATAAGGATGTTTTTATTTGAAAAAAGACTGGTTTTTTTTTGATATAGATAATTTATTGACCTATTTCATCCATCTTTTTTGGGTTCCTTCTAGAGTAATTGTTTTATTAATCATGTCGATATACCAAATACGTAAATCATCTTCAGTTAAATTTTTAAGGCTTTCAAATCCATGGGTATCTATATATGTAATTTCTTCTGAAGTTAGCCCCAATAATCCCTTTTTTTCAGCTATTAAGATATAAGTTAACATACATATTTTGTCACGACTAAATGGACCAAATTGTTTTTCATCTTCTTTAACTTTTGTAATAGCAGAACGGATTAGGAGTGAAAAGTTTGTAATTTTATCAGCATAAATAGTTCGTTGAACGTCTTTCCTTTGTTTTTTTTCTTTTATTCCTGCAACTATTTTTTGAGTATTCTTTTCATCAACTGCTGATGAAAAGAAATCATCTGATCTTAGTTCGTTGCCATTGCAAAATTTTTCTAAAAGATAAGGAGTGAAATTATCAAGCAGAGCGACTATAGGTACTTTTTGAGAGCGGTACTTTTTAACTGTTTTGGGTAAACAATCTAGTATTCTTGCGATCATTCTTGTTTTAAAATCAACCTCTATTGATCTACTGGACATAAGTACGATATCTTTTAATATGTTCGTAATGCATGTCGTCCGCTGGGGTTGATTGAAATGATACGGCTTCCATAAACATATACGGTTTTATTACATTTGGATTATTGAAATACGCATCAAGAAAGAATTCTAAGAAATCGAGATCAAATTTTCTTAAAAATTGAATAGGTAACGCATTTTTTTTTATTTTATTTTCAATAGTTCTGTCATCTTTAATGAGTTCATCTTCTCCTGAAAACATTCTCATAACAATTTGTTCAAATCTTTCTTCATTATTCATATGTAAATTTTACTGTTTTTACAAAAAAATAGCAAAACTTAATTTTTTGCTTTACGAGTCGGAGGCAAATCTGATTAAATGTCACAAGCCCAAATTGATTCACAGCGGATCAAATTGGAGCAAATTAAACTAAGGAAGTCCAATATAATGGATCAGAACAAAATAGAGAAATTACAAAATGTAAAAGATGTTGCAGGCACCCTTGATATTGGTGTATCTACTGTTTGGTTGATGGTAAAGGAATATCGCTTCCCGGCGCCAATTAAAATTTCTCAAGGTGCCACACGATGGAAACAATCCGATGTCCAGGCATTTATTAATGGGACTTGGAATGGATAAGGAAGCTATAGGAGGTGAAGAGATAGCGCCAACTATCCCATCATTAGAAGGTTCAGTCAAAAGAACTTTAGAATTGTATCCGAATATTGATCTGAAAAACATATTGCCAGC
The DNA here is from genome assembly GCA_030694265.1 of Sulfuricurvum sp. Taxonomy (GTDB): domain Bacteria; phylum Campylobacterota; class Campylobacteria; order Campylobacterales; family Sulfurimonadaceae; genus Sulfuricurvum. The sequence continues at coordinate 607,403 of JAUXYP010000001.1, read as the reverse complement.
AAATTTACTGGCAGTAGTGAACTGTTTTGATGAGATTAGCCATGCGCACTTTGACAGCATCGCGGTAAGTACGTTATGTCTTCTGCCGTGTTTATGTTCAGGTGCAAAAGTCTCACAAGAAAAAGGAATGCAGGGGCGAGCAATCATCCTCTATATGCTTTTGTTGGCTCCAAGCGGGGTTGGTAAGACATCGGTTGCGATGATGGGAAGACATTATCTTCTAAATTTTCTCAATCAAGATTATTGTTCCATTGATGAAAATGGCAAAGAAGATCAGTTCAATAATGTTAAAGACCTCTTCGTCGATGGAGCGAGTGCTGAAGGTTTAGAGTCTTCTTTTTTATCTGGAAGTTCACCGCATTTAGTGATTGATGAGTTTGGTAAGTATGCCAGTGCTTCTCGTAATGATGTGCTTAAGCAGAATTTTTTACGCATGCTAATGCAGATCTATGACAGTGGCACTCTTGTGACCAGAAAGCTCAAAGACACAAGAAATACAAAGCTTATCGTCATCAAGGGTATGGGTCTATTTGCGGCATCAACAATTGGTAAATCCAATCTCACACCACAGGATATGCGAAACATGATTTCGGATGGCTTATTGAACCGGTTTATGGTAATTTTTGGTCAATACAAACGCATTCCAATTAGGCAGGAACTAACTTTCGAACAGGCTGAGAATGTTGAAGCTTTTGCACAAAAATTTTATGAGTTCGCACAAGAAAAGCACTTTTACCTTGGTCAAGAAGCATATGAGGTGTATGTACGTTTTCATAACTCTATCAATGACATTTATTATGAAAAATATAAAGCTGAAGATGACACAGCGGGTTTGGATATCCGCCTTTTAACTGTAAGCCAGCGTATTGCGATGTTATTTCAAGTATGTAAAAACGTTGATGATAATCATCCTGATCAAGTTGAAATCGAAGCTATTTCGATGCAGCGAGCGATCCAGCTGTTGGATTACTTACATAGAAATCATTTTGATCAAATCCTACTATATGCAAATAGCAAGGATGGTCGTCCAACTGTTGAAGAACGAATCAATCAGCAGCTTCAAAAGCATAGGACTAGGACTTTGCGTGATCTGGTGAGAAATCTAAACAAACTCACGACTAACGAAGTACAAGAAGTATTGAAGAAAATGATTATGAAAGGAACTGTGATTAAAGATGAGCAAGGGATGTTTCGTAAGAAATAATTTTTTCTAAGCATGGCACCGACACCGACAAACCAGTTACAAGTTACCGTAACAACGGACTTTTCCTTCTAGTTTGATGCCCAATACTCGATACCGACATAACCGACAATGTCGTTGAATGTCGGTGCTACTTAAATCGTAGCATCGACGCTTTAATTTCGAGTGGAAGGGTAGTGAAAACTTTTGTCGGTGTGTCGGTGCTTATTTATAAGAAACAACAAAAGGAGCTTCACGTGAATGATGATATGAACGGATTTAAAAACACAATGGACCAATGCACTAGTATCTCCATTATTGATCGACAAAAGTCTATAAAATGGTTAGCAAAACAAAATGATCTCATAGTATATGAAGTTTTCAAGCTTCAGAAAAAACATTTTCACCGTTTTAAAAGTGGCCACCCAAATGAGAATCCAATACTAATGGCTCAGGTATCATTTTTTGAGGCACTTAGAGAATACATCAGTGATCTGGAGGACATGAACCGAAAAAACCGTTCTACGAATTTTGGATACTTGAAAAAAGTTAGTAAAAACCGTGCAAAACAGTTTCGTAAAGCACGATTGAGCCCAAAGCATGAAAAGCTTTTGAATTTACAAAATGTGATTTTAAATTTGCGTGATGTTGAAGGATATTCTTCGAGAGATGTTTCGGCATACTTGCTAAAAATTCACAATTTCGAAATATCTCATACTGAAATTTTGAAATTTGAAAAACTTATGAAAAAAGGAAAAGAGCATGACGATTCAAATTCATAATGGCATCATGTGCCATTTACTAGTAAGAGAAGATCCGAAAAAAATCATTAAGCGTTATGAGATTGACTCCGTAGTGATTGATTCAAAAATAGTTTCTGAATCATGGAGTGAGGTTGCTGATTTTTCCGAAATTTTTAATGCATTTAATAGAAATGCATTGCTAAATGAGGTCAAATATAAAACAAATGAAGTCCATTACACGCTCATATTAGCTGAAAAACAACCACCAAAGCTGGCAATTGCTCTTTATGAGGAAGATGAAAAAGAGTGGCAATACTATAAATTTACAAAAGTCGAATCTTTGTTAATTTACAACAAACTGACAAAGATTCTCAATAAATGCGATTTTGGGAAGTAAGATATGAAAAAAGGATATAGCTATAGTGATAAAGCAAACTGGGTTCAAAAACAATATGAAAATGCTATTTTGCAAAACTATGAGAATGGCTTAGATGAAGAGATGAAAGAAGCATTAAGCACTTTTATTGAATCGCAAGACAGTAAAGCCCTCTATTATGAAACTGCCAGAATGATTAGACATCCTCAACCACTTTGGTGGGTGCGGCTGATTGTAAATTGGAAATTAAGTGTACTTACCAAAGGCTCACCACTAGCGATAGTGAAGCCAATTTTGTAATTCGAAATGCAACGAGGGTGGTTATTAAAAAGCCATCTAATTTTAGCTATAAGCATGATTGTTGTTCAAATTATCAAGAAAAATATCAGAAAAATCCTTTCCAATTTGTAAAGTTGACTGTAAATAAGTTGGAAACTTTTGTGGAAAGTTGGCAAAGGAAAAAATTGTAAAGTTTAATCCTAAAAACCTCTATGCTATCGAATTTTCTAGCCTTCTCATTCGCCCCGTAGGAAACGGGGGGCAAAAGAGCGCAACACCATTGTCTCAAAAATGAGTCATATTCAACTTTACAAAATCCTCGTTATACTTTTTCATATTTTTATTTTTCATCTCGTTGTAATCTAAACTCATAAAACTGTTTATGCTTCAGTAAAAAGCAGATTGACTCAACACCCTTACCCATACTATGGGAATAAACGATTTCAACACAACGAGTATAAAATGAGAGGATCTATCTATTACCAGACCGCCGAATTAACGAAAGTGATTTTTGTTGAGGGAACAAAAAAAGAGGATCGTATTGATCCATTGCAACCTCATTTTTATTGTGTTTCAAGCTATAAAACAATGGAAACGTATCGGTCAGTTTGGAATAATTTTGGTCTCTATTTAAGAGAACATTGGGGAATCAAAGATTTTGAGAAGATCAACGGTGAACACGTTAAAGCCTATATGTCTTATAAAATTGAATACTATCCAACTAAACAATATCTTGAAAAAATCTCCTCTGCTCTTGGAAAACTTGAATTGGTGCTGGCTCGATATACAGCTAATAAATACGGTTACCCTGAAGAGTATAATTTTAATATAAGGCAACAGTCGCTGGATAATGCACGTGCTCTGAAGCAAGTCGCTAATGGGTACCATAATCGCGTTTATAAAAATCCTTATGATCTAATCAATTCTATGAAGAATCCTTTACATAGAACAGGAGCATATATGCAGCTCCAAGGCGGTGCGAGAGCTGAAGGAATTTGTCTGATCAAGGCTGAGCAATTGCACAGATATAGGAATGATCATATTACTGGAAAAGAAGTTTGGGTTATAGAAACAAAGGAAAAGGGTGGGAAAGTAGGGGATATTTATATTGATATTAAAACATATCAACAAATAGAAGCAATTATCAAGAAAGATGGTAAATTCAAAATCAATTACAAAGCTTATACGGAAGAAATCCGAAATGTATGTAAACGTATTGGAATTACGTGTGAATCAAGCCATGGATTTCGTTGGACCTATGCCCAACGCAGGGTACGTGAATACCAGAGGGCAGGGTATTCGTATGAAGAAGCGCTTCAAGGTGTTTCCTGGGAGATGAAACACTTCAGAAGTTCGGTGACAGAACACTATTTGGGTTAAATTGTTAATTATAATAAATAGTGTTTAAATAAGGATCTTTGATCAAAGTGGAGAACTATTAATATCCCATTTATGAATATAAAGATACCATTATTAGCAATTTCATAAACATTTTTTCTAGAAAGCATTCAATGATAACTAACGAATTAAGAAGCCAAGTCGACAAAATTTGGGAAACATTTTGGACAGGTGGGATTTCTAACCCATTAACTGTAGTTGAGCAGTTCACTTTCCTGATCTTTATCAAAAGCCTCGATACCGCACAGGTGAAAATTGATAAGCGAAAGAAACTAACACCGGGTTTAAAAGATATTTTTACAACTGGCAGTGTCCATTTGCGATGGGAAAATATTTCAAATCTACCGGCTCAAGATATGTTCAAGCTTTTTCAAAACGAGATGTTTCCTTTTATCAAAAATCTCTCTGGCGAACAATCCTCTTTTGCTACTTATATGAAAGATGCGAGCTTTCTGATCCCTACCGCCAAACTGCTTCAAAAAGTCGTAGATATGGTCAGTACGTTGAATCTTGAAGACAAAGATATCAAAGGGGACCTTTACGAGTATCTTCTCAGTAAGCTCTCTTCAGCCGGACAAAATGGGCAGTTTAGAACACCGCGACATATTATCAAAATGATGGTGGAACTGATGCTCAGTGAGGCTCAGATTGGCAAAGACTTCAAGATCTACGATCCGGCTTGTGGAACCGCAGGGTTTTTGATCAACGCAATCGAGTATATCAAAGAAAAACGTCCCGAGATACTTGATGAGTTAAGTGTCAGCGAGTTTGAAAATCTCTTTTACGGTAATGATTTCGACATCTCGATGGCGCGTATTGCTTCGATGAATATGATGCTTCACTCGATTGAATCGGCACATATCCTCAACCACGATTCTCTCTCGAAGTTTGATCTTCATGAGGCCAATAAATATGATTTAATATTAGCTAATCCTCCATTCAAAGGCTCCCTTGATTTCGAAGAGGTTGCAAAACCGATTCTCGACGTCGTCAAGACGAAAAAGACCGAACTTCTCTTTTTGTCCCTGATGCTCAAATCACTCAAAGTCGGCGGTAGATGTGCTGTGATTGTCCCTGATGGGGTGCTGTTCGGTTCGACCAAAGCGCATAAAGAGCTTCGTGCTGAGATCGTTTCAAATCAACAGCTTGATGCCATCATCTCTATGCCTAGCGGTGTTTTTAAGCCTTATGCAGGGGTCAGTACTGCCATCATGATATTCACTAAAACAGATGGGCATAAAAACGATAAAGTCTGGTTTTATGACATGCAAAACGACGGCTACACTCTCAACGACAATCGAAATCCGTGCAAAGGTTCTGACATCCCCGACATCCTAGAACGTTTTAAAAAACGTGACGGTGAATTGGATCGCTCACGAACCGAGCAGAGCTTTTTCGTCCCTATTTCTGAGATCGAAGAAAGCGATTATGATCTGAGTATCAACCGTTACAAAGAGATCGTGTATGCAAATGTAAACCATGCGAAACCACTTGATATACTCAATGAGATCGAAGTGATTGATCAGAAGATTGCAAAAGGACTTCAAGAATTAAAGGGGATGATTTATGCAAGATAAACTCGTTCAAAACCTCGAAAACTATGAAAAAGCTCTTGTCTCACTTGAGACCAATGTTATTAAGATTCAGGGGATGGAAGAGAGTGCTGAAGACTATGACATCTATCGAGACAGCACGATTCAGCGTTTCGAGTATACGATGGAGAGTGCTAAAAAGCTGATGGGGAACTACATTGAGTTTGTCGATCAGAAAATTGTGGGGCAAAAGTTGATTATCAAAAAAGCGTTTGAATTCGATCTCGTCGATGATGACGTTTGGTTTCAAATGCTCGAAGATCGGAATAACACCTCGCACGAGTATGACGAGAATATGGCACAAGAGCTGGTGGAACGCATCTATATCTACGCGATCAAGCTCAGAATCTTCCACGACACCATCAAACCGATGATAGAAGCGCTATGACCTATCAGCTGGATCAACAGGTAGCCGAGCGGCTCAAAGCCTTTTTCGAACCGTTCGATTTTATCGACAAGGTGGTCATTTTCGGCTCCCGTGCCAAACACAACGCCAACCCCAAAAGCGACATCGATCTGTGCATCTATTCGCTAGAGATGAGTGAAGCGCAGTTTAGCAAGCTCAAACTCGCGCTCGATGAGTTGCCGATACTTTATAAAATAGATGTCGTCCATTTTGAGAAATCTAATGAGGCGTTGAGGGAGAATGTTTCGAGAGATGGAAAATTGCTTTTTGTAAAAATAGTTAAACTCGAAGACTTAGAATATGACAAAAGTATCATTGTCTCTAAAGGAAAACAATTACCTAATGAGTATAGAGACAAAGGAGAAATAAAAGTAATTGGTGCAGGACAAAAGTCACCGTATTTATCCAGTCATGCAAATTATGAAGGCAATACAATTACGATTAGTTCCTCAGGTGCTTATGCGGGGTATGTTTGGTTTCACAATTATCCGCTTTGGGCGTCTGATTGTACAGTTATTAAAGTTAATAAAAATATTGACATGAGCTACTTATATCTTTTTCTAAAGAGCAAACAGGAGTTGATTTATTCGTTTCAAACGGGTGCAGGACAGCCCCATGTGTATTGGAAAAATATAAAAAATATCGAAATCCCTTTACCCTCCCTAACCAAACAACAAGAGATCGCCCAAACGCTGGATAAAGCCAGCGAACTGATAGCGTTGCGAAAAGCCTCTATAGAAAAATTGGATGAACTCTCTCAATCGATTTTTATCGATATGTTTGGTGATCCAGTTAAAAATCTTCATAATTGGGATATTGTAGAATTTGGTACTGTTGTAAAAATTGATGCGCCAATGGTTGATCCAAATACACCAAAATATGAAAATTTACTGCATATAGGCCCAGACCGAATAGAGAGAAATACGGGTAAATTACTCCCTGCATTAACTGCAAAAGAAGAAGGTTTAATTAGCAAAAAATTTTTATTTGATGAACAATACATATTGTATTCAAAGATAAGACCATATTTGAATAAGGTGGCAATAGTTAATTTTATTGGTTTATGTTCCGCCGATATGTATCCAATAAGACCAATATTGGATAAAACTAATAGAGAATATCTTTTGCAATTATTATTATCAAGTTATTTTTTGAAATATACAGAAACTTTACCTGATAGAGCAAGTATTCCTAAATTAAATAGAAAAGAATTGGCAAAATTTGAGTTTCCATTACCTCCATTGGAATTGCAAGAAAAATTTGCTCAAGTAATGCAAAAAATCGAATCTCAAAAATCCCTCTACGAAGCCGAACTCACCAAACTCCAAGCAAACTTCGATGCCCTGATGGCACAAAGTTTCGAGGGCTAAACAATGAGCAATTTCTCTTTTTTACAGCATGAGTTCAGCGTCTTGCAAAACGAATCGATCAAGGCGGAGCGCAACATCATCGATGATCCCGAAGTTTCGGCGATCTATGCCCGCAAAGCGCTGGAGAACTCAGTCAAATTCGTCTACCGTGTCGATGATGATCTGGATGAGAAGCTGATCAAAGAAATGGATCTATTCGGACTGATAACAAACGAGGTTTTCAGAGAGATCGTTCCCACCGAATTTATCGATGAGATGCACTTGATCCGTAAACTTGGCAACAGTGTGGTGCACAGTAATCGTATGGTATCTTCAAAAGATTGCCTCTATGCCAACCAGTGTCTCTACAAGTTTCAACGATGGATCGTCGAGGTCTATAGCAACTACGAGGTGAGCAGCGAGTATGTGGTACTCTATTTGGGCGGGACGCACGAAGCCAAAGATACGGTGATCGAGCAAACCGAAGCACAGCAAAAATTAGAAGAAGAAAATGCTAAACTTCAAGCGGAAATTACGAGTCTAAAAGCAGCCTTCGAAGCCAAACCGGAACCAGAGAAAAAACGTAAAAAACATCAGGTTGTTAAACTCAAAGATATCAACGAAAAAGAGACGCGACAGCGTCTGATCGACATAGAACTTCAAGATGCAGGCTACAATGTAGAGAAGTTTAAACATGGAATAGATGTCGAATACAAACTCTCCCTCGAAGACGGCTCAACGGGGTATGCCGATTATGTGATCTGGGCGGAGGACGGGACACCGCTTGCCGTTATCGAAGCTAAACGGTTTTCTACTAACGTTACGGCTGGCAAACATCAGGCCAAGCTTTATACCTATGCATTGGAAAAGGAGTTTGGAAAAGATGTTTTAACCTTTGTTACCAACGGTCGGGTAATCGAGTTTACTAACGGTATCTATCCATGGCGAGAGATACACAGCTTTTTTCCTAAATCTGAATTGGTACGTGCCCTACAAAAGAAGAGCGCACTGCAAACATTTAAGCCCTCAACGTTGGCAGTAGATGACACAATCACGGACAGAGGGTATCAAAAAAGAGTTATTAAGAGTGTTCTAACGGCTTTTGAAGCGTATCAGATGAGAGCATTGCTCGTTATGGCTACAGGGACAGGAAAGACCCGTGTGAGTGCGAGTCTAAGTGACGTTCTTATCCGTGCGGGATGGGTGCGAAAAGTACTGTTTTTGGCCGATAGACGCGAGTTGGTAAAACAGGCAAAAAATAACTTTTCTACTTATCTAAATGAAACATGTGTCAATCTTATCGACGAGAAAGATCTAGACAATCGTATGCATTTTGGAACCTATGAAACGGTGCATAATCTCATACGAAAGGGCGCCTATAACCCTGCCTATTTTGATCTTATTGTGGTTGATGAAGCGCATAGAACAATTTATAAAAAGTATAAGTCTATTTTTGAGTATTTTGATGCTTTTGTCTTGGGGCTTACGGCAACACCTGCGGAAGAGCTGCATAAGAATACCTATGAATTTTTTCAAACAGGGTTTGAAGAGCCAACGGATGCGTATGCACTACGACAAGCTATCGATGATGGGAACTTAGTAGACTTTAACCCTTATGAAATCGATCTTGGAATCGTACAGCGGGGGATCAAGTACGCTGATCTCAGTGATGAAGAGAAAGAGGAGTTTGAGGAGAAGTTTGAAGAGGATGAACAAGAGATATCCTCATCGGAAATAAATCAAAGAGTACTCAATAAAGAGACGAATGAGAAAGTTTTAAAATATCTGGACGAGCATGCTTTTAAAATAGACGAGGGGAATAAAATCGGTAAAACGATCATCTTCGCCAAAAACAAAAAGCATGCGGAGTATATCAAAGAGATTTTTGATCTGCTCTATCCACACCGAAGCGAAGAGGCAGAGATCATCCACAGCGAGATATCGCATGTAGACAGTCTGATGGATAATTTCAAGAACCCTAATCACAACCCTCAGATCGCTATTAGTGTCGATATGCTGGATACGGGTATTGATATTCCTGAACTCTTAAATCTCGTCTTTTTTAAGCCCGTAAAATCAAAGATTAAATTCTGGCAGATGATCGGGCGAGGCACGAGACTTTGTCCTAATATTTATGGCGAAGGAAAAGATAAAACAAGTTTTCAGATATTTGATTTTTGTTCGAATTTTTCTTATTTTGGTATCAACGCCAAAGGACTGCCATCTACTAAAACTAGCTCTTTAAAAGAGCGGCTCTTCTTAAAAAGGGTAGGGCTTCTTCGAACGATGGCCCCATCTGCACTCAAAGAGGACATACTCAGCATTGTCAAATCACAGGTGTATTCACTCGATGCAAATGAATATTATCTAAAAAAACATCGACATATTATCGAAGAGTTACACAATGTTGATCTAGAGTACTTGACAGATGCTATCTATAATAACTTGAAAATTGTGGCTGAATATATCGAAGACAATACCACTTTTGATGTACAACGATTTCAAATGCTGATTTTAAATGCTCAAGAGTCTATCGTTAAGGGCAAAGATAACAAAGAATACATCAGCGAGATCAAAGATCGCTGCCTGATTCTCAAATCAAAAGCGCACAACGTAAATGCGATTAAAGAACAAGTAGAAACTATTGATAAAGTTTTAAATGGATCATACCCACTCAAGGATAGCCTAGAAGCCCTAGAAGAGGTTAGAAACAACCTTGAACACTTAGCTAACCTTTCACTCGAAAAAGGCACAGCAACGATTAAAACAACGTTTTTTGATGATATAAAAGAGGTACGAACTTTATCAAGTGCAGATTACATTGACGCTTCAAGTGTAAAAACAGAAGTGCAAAAGATACTGGATGCGTACATTGCCGGATTGCAGGTGATTAAAGAATTAGAAAATTCTAACCTGATTACTGATGCCGACATTAGCGATATTAAATACCACGTTTTTGATATGGACAAAATCATTCAAGACAAGATGAATAATAGCGAAGAGCTGACGGCGATGATTTATGAAATCCTTAACACCTCGAAAAAAGAGGTAGCGAATAAAATATTTGATAATTTCATAGCATCAGGGAGCTATACCCAAAAGCAAGTCGAGCTGATCAATAAAATTAAAAATATCATCTTTGGCAAGACATACCGTGATATTCACGACTCGCTGGTGAGTGTTAAAGAACAACTCTTCAGTGACATTCATCCATTGTCGAGTGAACTGGATAGTCTGAGTGAGCAGGAACAAAGCGCTATATTTAGCGTGATTCAACTGATAGATAAAGTGGACATGAGTACAAGCAATAGTTTGACGTTATAAATCCGATGTTTTTATAGGCGAAATTTCTATTTTATAAAGTACAAAATTCATATCCAGGACATTTACAAAGATCATTAGCGAAGTAATAATATTTACTTGATTCGATAGCCTTTATATTAATTTCTTTAACTCCTTCTTTATCAATAACTCCATTTTCCGAGTGTGCTAAAAGGCATATTGTGGGTGTTAAAGGAATATATCTTCCATTTGAACAATTATCTGGAACAATAAACTCACCTTCTTTGGCATATAGAATGCCCCATAATGAATCAGATAATGTTTTTTTTACTTCCATAAGATTTCTAAAAATTTGAACTGAAGTCACATCTCGACTTGAGATTGTAAAATCTGGTCTAATTACTGAGATACCAGCTTTTTCTAATTGTTCTTGCTCATCAAGTGTATAACATTTTGATAGTCCAGTCGCTCCATTGATTGCATAATCTTGAATATCTTGTGCATTGTAATAAAATCTGATATTCCATAATGCAAAAAATTCATTAATTATCTCTTTTTCGTACTCTGTAATTGATGTCAGAAGAGTAGAAGATATATGATCTGCAACTATCTGGAACTTATCTTCAATGTCTTTCATGACACGTGTTTCTGCTTTTTGGTTCCACGCTCGTTTTGCACAAAAGATGGGATTTTCTGCTTTCGCATAAAAGGTGGCATTGGTCCTTAGATTTTTTACATCTACGTTTTTTTTATGATTATAAAAACGACTAATACTTTTAGCTGGAAAAATATGTTGATTAATAACCAGTTTATGAGGATTACCATCTTGTGTTTTTCCATAGTTCATAGTTTCTACTTTTATAACGCCATCAGTGTCTGATACTCATTGAGCGCAAAATCATCTGTCATTCCACTGATGTAATCCGTAATAAGGCGAATACGATAGTAAAGTTCCATCAGTGCATAAGTCTCTTTGTCTTCATTATCGAGTGTGTTAACATCAGCTTGGTATGCGACGATCTGTTTTGAGGAAATACGTCGGATGAGACGCATTGCGATGAAGCATGCTATCTTCTCCTCTTGCAGCAGTTTCCCAAAATCATCCGTACTTAGTTCCAGCAGCGGTTTATAGATATTTAGCAATCCGTTGACAATCGTATAGCCTTGAAGTTCTAGAGTTTGAACCTCTTTGTTTTGATAGATGTATTTGGTTGAGATTTTTTTGAGGATATTGACCGCTTTATAATAAGGGCTCTCTTTGTCATATTCAAGAAGTGCCGCGTTGAAACTACCTTCATAGATTGCTTCATGATTGGCAATGTAAATATCTACGACATGACCGACCAGTTCACGGACAAGCTGTGCACGGGTGAGAGTGAAAAACATATTGAACTGATAAGGGGCTTCGTTGCGTTTGGCTTTTTCGTATTTGTCTTGTATCAGATCAAGGAGGTAATGCTCATTTTCTTCCTCGCACGCTTTACGGATAAGATCGTATACCTGATCGAGATTCAAGATCCCTTTTTCGACCGAATCTTCCAGATCGGCAGTGAGATAAGAGATATCGTCAGCCGCTTCCATGATGTAAGTGAGGGGAAATCTATGCCCCGGTGCGACTTCAAGTGATTCTTGCAGGGTGTGAATATAGTCTCGTTCGCTGTAGTAATAACCCGGTTTTTTCTTGAGGTAGCTTAGTGGATCGTTAGAAGAGGGCTTAGGTTCATAGGCTCCGCGTGTGTATTTAAGGACGGCAAGAGTTTGGGAATAGGAGAGATTAAGACGCTGAAGCTTTGCGATGAGACGGATTGCTTGGGCGTTCCCGTCATAGTTTACGATGTCAATTTTTAGAGTTTCTTTCAAGACTGATGCAGTTTCAGAAGTTATATCTATAGTATCGATCAATGGTATAGCATGAGTTCGCATCCATTTATTGATCGTCTCTTCGGCGAAATGACCGAAAGGGGGATTGCCGATATCGTGCAACAAACTTGTCATTTCAGAGGTCGAGATAAAAGCGTTTTCCATCCCTTCTAGTCCGTATGTATTGAGTCCATTTTCAGCGAGTTTTGAGAGGATTGATTTAGCGATAAAACGGGCTGTTTGTGAGACTTCGAGCGAATGGGTCAGTCGTGTACGGATTGAGGCATTAAGTTCCAGAGCGAATACTTGTGTCCGCTTCTGGAGCCGGCGAAATGCGGGAGATGAGAGAATCCGTCCTCGATCACTTTCGATGGAATACTCTAAATCTTTGAATGGGTAGAGCTGACGGTGAAGGGTAAGTTTGGTGCGGTAGTCGATCATTTTGTAATAACCTCTCTGAGTTTTTGATGTACCCTGACCATCGCCAGTGTATCTAGTTTGCAGTATTCGAGGAGCGCACGAGAGATGCGCTCTTGCTCTGCATCTTCCATCGTCGAAAGCTTGGCGTAGGCATTCATCGCTTCGCCGCCGTTTTGCACACCGTCGAGCTGTTTGTAGGCTTGTGCCATCTCGGGGACGAGGGAAGGGAGGACGTATTTGATCGAGTAGCTTCCGTTCATGGATGGGGTCACGTAATGTCCCTTTTGAAACGGTACCATGAGATCACCTATGTTGGGAATGATGCTTTTGAGGCGTTCACTGAGATCGGGGAAGCTCTGGGAAAGTTTTTCGATCACCCCTTTCTCGAAACTCATGTTATACGCCAGTACTGTAACGTTATCGGGAATGTCATGGATCAGCTGTTGTGCGAGTGTATAGCGGGGATCGGCTCCTGCGGGTGCCAAAAACTCCCGATGTTCCAGAGTCCCGTCGCTGTGTTCGATATGGAGCGAATACTGAAACGGTATCTGCTGATAGGGGCTAATTCCTGACCATTGCGGAACCGCTTGCTGAAACGTCTCGAAATCGAGGTGGTAAATCGGATAGGTGAGGGTGGAGAGGAACTCCGCAATAGTGTCGCGGTCGACGTAGGTGCGTTGGCTTTTCCAGTTATCGACTTTTTGCTGTTGGATGGGGGTCATTTTATAGCTATCGGGTATCTCTTCGATCCGAACGATCCCCTGATTGTACAGCTCGACCTGATTCTTGCTCCCGAGGTTAAAGATATTAAAGACGGAGTAATCGGGGATGCTTCGCTGTACTTTCCAGCAATAGTGCATCGCGTCGCAATCATAGGGGTTTTTGCAGTGCTTACCGATTTCGATGGCGGGTTCGCTCTCTCGGTCGCTTAAGTGTGCTTCAAATTCGGCAAGTTTGGCAGGGACACCGCTCATCAGCGCATCGACCGCTTCGTTGACATCAGCGATGGTAAAGAGGGCACTTAGATCGAGATTACCCCCCCGCACGTAGGAGGTGTCGATATGGACGACATAGCAGTTTGTGACGGTGTATCCAAGGCTCTCAATGACGTAGCGCTGTATAGAGACATCGTGCACATAAATATCCTTGACCTCGCTGGAGCTTTTGACCTCGTATATCTCTACACCATAGGGAGTAACGCGGAGGACATCGACCATCACGACGATCCCCTCATGGATAAACGTAGCCTCATAGATATACTCTAACCCCTCATCCATCCACTCTCGTGTCAGCTCCGCCATCCCTCTGAAATTCTTCTCCATATAGGGGATTTCACGACCGTTAGGGAAGAGGGCACATGCCAGATCACCGACGATATTTCCTGTCTCGAACCGTGTGAGTGCCGTAGCATCAGGAGGACTTAATACCTCAGGGCTGTATTTTTTCAGCCAAAGAGCTTTATTGCATTGGATGCCTTTAGTGTAGAGGGATTTAGAGAGGGTCATAATAATCTACTTTTCAAAGACAATTTCAGCAGAAAGACCAGAATTCGGTCCGGCCGGTAATCCAAGAGCATTATCAGTAAAATTGTTTTTCCTCAATTCTTCAAGCAATATATCAGCTTTTACAAGAGTGCCTATTTTTGTTATTGACTCAGAACGTGGTGAGTCTACAGATTTTGCACGGTAAATGCGTAAATATTCATATCCTTCACTAATTGCACGAGAACAAATACCACGCAAATAAAATCTATTAAATTCTCCCTCTGCTAATGATTGTGCAGCATTAACAGGAACTTTAACAGTGGTAATACCTTTTGCTGCATGACGAGTTTCATGGCTCTTTAGTAAAGATTTTTCATCAATTTGATGTTCGAGCCAAATATCATTAAAGGATTTAGCAGCTTCTTGTAATACATTTTTCCACGCAATAAAGTTGCCATCTCGTAATCTCGGGCTTTCATAATATCCACCTACCTCAAGTTCTTTTAGCATATGGCTTCTTGTGATTTCATCCAAGTTTTTGTAATTTAATCCCATCATTTACCCTTTAAATATTGTATTTTCGTTCACGGTTTTTAAAAGCACTTTCTCCACCTTCAAGAATCTGACATATTTGTTCCCTGATTTCTTTATTTTCTATAGCGCCTGATTTATAGGAAATGTGCTCATTTTCATTATTTGCAATAATTACTTGTTCAGCATCTGCGTTTATCACTAGATTTGGATTATGGGTAACAATTATAATTTGTCTGTACTTTTTGAGTTTTCTAAATAAAGTTACCATATTATTCATGATGAAATCATTGTCAAGATCATCTTCGGGTTGATCAAATATAACTGGAGTTTCAAAAGCATTTGTTAACAATTTTACCTTTGTGTATAAGGTACCTTTCATTCCAGCTGATAATTCATCTATAGCTTTAATACGAGAGCCATCTTGTATTGTTACTTCAGCATTTAATGATACTATTTTTTCAATATTTGAAATCAATGACGTAAAAATATTTTTTTTACTTTCGGTATCATAAAGAATATCATCAAGTGGACAAATCTTCTCTATAAAGTCATAAATACTGATATGGTTTTCCATACCAACATTTATAATTGGTTCACCATTAATGAGGTTTAAGAAGTCCTGTAGAGTTTGAAGATTAACTATTTCATTTTGTATACGCTCTATTTTACTTCTGCCGCCAGATGAACGAAATCTTTGGCCATTAATATGTTGATCAATATAGCTATAAAAATTGGTTTGGTCAAATCGAATGGTTGAATTTAAAATGATATTTTCTGAAAGAGCCGTCTTGATTTCTTGTTGAATAGGATCACTACTAGTTTTCAGGATAGTCCATTTTTCATTCATTTCTCTTTGTTTTGTTTCTATAGAAAGTTTGAAAAGTTCGACAGAATTTTTAATATTTTGTTTGGCAGTAGCAATATCATTTTGAAGATGATTAATAGCTCCAAGTTCATCCATACATTGTGTCAATTGTCGTTCATAATCTATTAATTGACTAGTCAATACACTGATATCCTGCATGAATCCAGCTTCTTGAAATTTTTTCTTTATTTCTTCATTTTGCTCATTTAATTGGTTGATAAATTGATTTATAGTTTCATTGATTGCATTTAATTCTTCAGCTTGAGATGCTAGTTGAATTTCGGAAATAGTTACTATTGAATTTGTAAGTTCGTGATATGTATTTTTTACATATTGCAATTTTTCATTTGTACTGATTTCAAAACTTTGCAAATCCGTAACTAAGATATTATTAAAAGTTTTTAATTTTTCTATTTGTGTTTTTTTTGCTTCGTTCTTTTGAAATTCGTCTAATAATGCTTGATTTTCTGTATTTTTCAAATCCTCAATAAATTTCTCATATTTGTGCTTATTACTTTCTATCTCTTCTATTTTATATCTTGAAAGAGCATCAATTTTAGATAAATAAATTCCGACCTTATCACTTAGCTCAACTAGGATTTCTTTATTGATTTCAGAAGAAATCGACAACATATCAAAAATTACTTTGCTAAATTTATCAGGTTCCTCTATAATTTGTTTCACTTCACTTTGGGTAATATGAACATAGTGAAGATAGTTCTCATTAGATAGCACATATTGTGCTATGGAACTATCAGTTTTTGTGTATTCAACTATAAATTGATTATTTTCACTAATATTTGTCAATCTTGGATTATTTATGATTCGATTATTATTGAATGTTTTGAATATATGATCAAGTAAGATACTTTTCCCACTTCCTCGTCCACCAATAATCGCAACCAAGTCTCTATTTAGTTCAATGGTATCCTGTTGCAGACATAATTTTTCATTACCAAAAACGTCCAATGGTCTTTCAATTGTTATTTTTGAAAAAAAAGATTTAGGATAGTCTAAATATGGAGAAGTTTCCTGAATATTTACTCGTAAAGAAGGTTCGTAAATGGTTTGTTTTAATCCATCAAATGTTGCTTTTGCTTTTATCCATGTAAACTTAGCTCCAATATCTGTATTTTTATGAGCATCAGAGCAAGAAAATACAGGCTTTTGTACTGCATCAACATAACGAATGGTATTAAGAAAAAAATCTGTATCCTGTGGTCTCCCAAGAATTAAATGTCCTTTTTTCTCAATTTCGAGTGCTACAGCTAAGGAACGGCCTTCAGTCATATCAGGTCTAAATCCACCGTATCCATTAGGACAAACAGCAATTATATAATCTTGATAGAGAGAAAAATTTTCTGAAAAATGCTGTAGTAATACATTGAAATCAATTGTGATGTGAGATAAATCAAGTGTGCTAGAATCAATAGATTCTTTACTACAATATATTTTTTTGCCACTAGTGGTTGTTTGACTAATAGGTAATTTAGACATTAAATCATTGATTTGTTTAGTCGTTATGTGTTCTGCAAAGATACAATGAATATTTATCCATTCACCATCTTTATTGGGTTGAGAAATTCTAAACTCAAGATTACCAAGGACTGTTGTATCTAAGCCTTTTCTATGTATTAAGCTTCTTATTTCTTCAAGTTCATTTTCATGAAAATAATAATAATTCGTAATTCCTATCACTGAAAGCTGGTTATTTTCTATTAACTGAACAAAATCTTCATTTGTCATACCAAAATATTGATTATTGTGATGTGTCATAGGTGAATGAATATGTAAATCCCATTTTGACCAATGTGAACCGTTTGTCATGATAAATAATCCTTATATAATTTATATTTAATTTACAATTCAACCACTCTCTCAAACATCTCTTTAATCTCCGTTTCATGAGAGATCAAAAATATCTGTCGATACGATTCGCTGATAGTGTGAAACGCTTCCATGATCTGGATGCGTCGTTCCTCGTCTTGGGAGCCGAACACCTCGTCAAATGCTAAAAACCCGATATTACCTCCGCCGCTGAGTTCCCCCAGCGTTTTGGAGATGGCGATCCGCAGGACGAGGTTGGCGAGATCAATCTCACCACCGCTAAACCGCTCTATAGGGTAGCGCACGCCATTGTCGTAGATATAGAAGTCAAACTCGGAGCTGACCTCGATGTGCTGATATTTACCGCGAGTGATGCGGCTGTACATGTCGCTGGCGACTTCACCGATGCGGGGGGCAACACGGGCGTTGATGTGAGTTTTGAATTCGGACATGACTGCTTTGAGCTTCTCGTAGTCGGCTTGGTCATTTTCTCTCGTTTTGAGGGAGGCTCGCTGTGTCTCGTCGCGCTTGATTTCTTTGTCGATGGCTTCGATATCGCGGCGGATGTTGGTCTGCTCCAACAATGCGGTGTTCAGCTCGACCCCTTTGGCATCTTTGGCGATTTCGGAGGCTTTGGCATTAATGATCGCTTCGTTATGGGTCTCTAGTCGGTAGGTATCGGCGGAGATAAGGGCTTGGAATGAAGTGATAGAAGCCTCATCGGTTTTGATCTGTGTTTGGAGAACTTGGAGGGCTTCGGTTTTCATCGGGATGGTGGCGATCAGGGCTTCGAGTTTGATGAGGGCTTCGACCTGCGGTTTGAGGTTGGTATGCTGTTCTTTGAGTGCATTGTGAGCGTTTTCATCATAGGTGATGGAGCCAAGGAAGGCAAGGGCGGCTTTGTTACTCAATCCTCGTGTTTCCACCTCACGGAATTGCTCCTGTGCTTTGAGGAGGTCTTTGGATTTGCTCTGGAGGAGGGCGATTTGGGTTTGTAGTGAATTAAACTTTTGTTGCGCCTCGTCGGCGATCTTTTGAGAAGAGGCTTTTTGCTCGGCTAGGGTGTTGAGTTTGAGTTGCAAAGCATCGATCTGCTTTTGATAGACCTCACTGATCTCAGTATGGAGCGATGCAAGGACACTGTCATACTGCTCCATCAACGGACGGGTGCAGGTAGGGCAGGAGGATTCCCGTCCCAGATCGGTGATTGTCTCTACCTGTTTGGTCACTTTCGCGATATTGGAGCGGTTGGAACCGATCTCGGCGGTTAGGGCGGTGATCTCGGTATCGAGTTTGAGGAGGGCGGCTTTGAACTCTGTGAGGGCGGTTTGCTCTGCTGTGAGCTGTTTTTGCATCTCCTCTAACGGAGTGATCTCTTTGGTGAGCTGTGTTACTTCTTCTTTACGCGCTGCGTACCCTTTGCGCAACTCCTCCTGCTCTTTCTCTAATCCGACCTTTTGGAGGAATTTGGTTTTTAACTCGTCTTGGGCTTTAAGCGATTGTTCCAATGTGGAAAGTTGTGCTTTTAGAGGGAGTTGCGCCATGTAGTTAGTGTGATGGGCATTGAGCGTTTTTAGCTCGGTTTCAAGTTCTATTAGCTGTTTTTGGTGGAGGGCTAGAGTCTGTTGCCCTTTTTCAAGGGTATCGAGTTTCTTTTGACGCTCCTCTTTGGCCTTTTGCTGAGTTTCTACGAGTGCTTTAGCGGCTTCGTAGGCAGTGCGGAGCTTTAGGGATTCCTCGGTGAGGGTTTTGAGTGTCGCTTCGAGGGTTTGGGAGAGGGCGGTTTTAGTGCTTAGGTCGTCGCGGTGCTGTTTGAGTACTTCATCACTGAGGAGAAACCCAGAAGCGCTTTTGATGTCGCGGTTAAGTTCTCGTAGCTCCTCGCGGATCATCTCCTCTATCTTGTCGATCTTCTCCAGTCCCAGCAGTCGGCGCATCATCGCTTTTCGTTCGTCATTTTTCATCGAGCTTAGTGCCGTCAGTTCTTTTTGGGAGGCGAATACCGTATGTAAAAAGGCATCTTTCCCCATACCTAATAGTTTGGTGACCGATGCAGTGACCTCTTTGGCTCCGGTGGCGATAGACTCATCCCCCTCTTTGAGGGTTGCGAAGGCGGTGAGGGCTTTGCCCCGAAACTCACGGATCGCGGTGTAGCTTTTTCCCTCGATCTCAAAGTTCAACTCGACTTTGACACTTCCTTCACTTCCGGCGGTTGGGATCAACTCTTTGGAGCCTTTGTAATCACCATAGAGGGCAAAGAATACTCCGTCAAAGATTGTCGATTTCCCATGTCCATTTCGTCCCAATATTCCGCACAAACCACTCTCAAATTCAATCTTATAGTCAGCATAGCGTTTAAAGTTTTGGAGCTTAAGGGATTCAAGCGTCACGGGTTACCTCGTCATAGCGTGCAAAGAGTGTTGCAACTTTGGCATTCAGCCGAGTTGCTTCCTCAGGTGTGGAGCTTTGCTCTTCTAAGAATGCTCCAAAATACTCCTGTAAGGATGCGGCATTGACCGATTCCGTTGCGGCGGATGCAACACTACGTCGAAACTTGCGCTGTATTTGAACGTTCAGGGCGCTGGGAAAGCATGCTTCGATGTCACGGTTGGCTATATCGATCGACTGGGTTGCACTTAGGTTATCCAATATAATCGTGAGGAGGGCACCCTCAATCTCCAATGATGAAGCAAGTGAACGCAATTCGTCGAATATATTCTCTGAGGTTTGTGCATCGATACGAATACGGTGGCTAGGGCGCAGACGAATCGGGTGAAATACGATATCGAGAGAATCTCCGAGCGTAATTAGGGCATATCCTTTATCATTTCGTGCATCGCCGCTACTGGTACGTTCAGTCGATCCGGCATAATAGACGTTGCGGTGTTTTCCGACACTGCCAAAACCATGCCAGTGTCCGAGTGCGACGTAATCCATTTTCTCAAACAAAGCCTCTTTATCTCGCGGATAAACACGCTCACCGTACTCTTCCATCATAAACTGCGCTCCGGCTGAACAGTGAAGCATCATAATGTTTCGCTTATTTTCATCTACTGAGGCTTCGCATTGTTCAATTGCTGCTAAGTTGTTCTCTTCCTCGTTGATATGAGGAATACAGTGAATGTTAATATTATTAAATATAACTTTTTCATATGCCTCTTCAAACACGGGATGGATATGATCGAGTGTCCGCAATGCAGCGAGGATAGGGGAAGCAGAACGGGTACGTGGTGTCGAATGGTTCCCTGCGATGATAATGGTCTCAATTTGTGCGACACTGAGACGTTTGAGCTGAGTGAGACAAAAACTGATAGCGCGGTTGGAGGGATGAGGGCGGTGGAAAAGATCACCCGTGTGAATGACATAGTCAGGTTTAATTACCAATATCGCATCGATCACCTGAGTAAAGGCATCGTAAAAATCAGCTTCGCGTTGATTGATGCCTGAGTCATTAACGATATCAAGGTCGTTAAAACCTAAATGGGTGTCGGAGAAATGAATAATCGTCATACTGAGCTATATCTCCGATATATTTAAAAAGACTATTTACTGTTATTACTATATCCAAAAGATGTGATATTGGTGTAACAATACGCTAATTTGTATCATAATTGATCCCTAGTAGGTTTAGAAGATTTTAGAGATTGAGCTGATAATAGACTCCACGACCACTTCCAAAAGAAGATATGAGATCTTTTTCTACAAGGTCACTTAGATCTCTACCAGCAGTTACTCGTGTTGTATGGGCAAGGCTCATGTATTTATTTATTTTCATTCCGCCTTCGAAAGGCCCAGGTAAAACACTGAGCATTTTATGGATCATCTTTTTTTGGCGTTCGTTGAGGACATATTGATTGCATCGATCCCAGAACTGTGTTTTTACTTGAATTGTTTCTACTTTTTTTAGGGTATCGTCAATGGAGATAGCTACGATCTTCATAAACCATTCGATCCATGGGGTGATATCAAGTGTTTGTGATCGGCAAATGATATCAAGGGTCGTGTAATACTTTTTACGGTGCTGATGAATTGCCGTAGCGATTGAATAGAATGATGCATTGACCAAATTAGCTTTCGCTAGAACATAATCGGTAATAGCTCTGGTCAATCGGCCGTTTCCATCTTCAAACGGATGGATCAGAACAAAATAGAGATGGGCGATAGCCGCTTTAATCAGCAGGTCTGATTCATTGTCTTGATTCAACCAGTTCAAGAATTCTTCCATCATCTTTTCCATCATTGCCGATGAAGGTGCTATGTAATGAACTTTTTCTTTTTCCCAAGCACCTGAAACAATCCGCATCTCTTCTTCATGCGTGCGATACTCACCGGCGAGGATTTTTCGAAGCCCTGATTGATTGGTTGGGAAAAGTGCTATGTGCCAAGAGGAGAGACGTTCGTGATCCAAAGGAGTCAAATTGGTTTTGGCATCGAGAATGATCTCAATCAGATTATCGATGTGATAATTGTTTGAATATTCAGCCTCAACATCTAGTCGAAGGATTTTCTGGATGGAACTGCGAACGCTGCTTCGCTGAAGGATCTCTCCCTCGATCGCCGAAGTAGAAACGGCTTCGTTTTCCAGAACATCGACAAGCAATTCGGTAGAGTCTTGTTGCGTGAGAAAGTTTTCTACCGCTTGTAATTGCCCAAATTTGAAATATAGTTGCTCAAGAGGGATCTGTTGATAAGTAAAATGAGGGAAGTCTTTGTTCTCCCAAATCCAATGATGATTGTCATGATACGTTTTCATAGGGTAATTGTATCATTAAATGAGACAATTAATATGGCTTTTCATACCATGTAAAAATTTTGTTTTGTGAATGTATAATTTTATATAGAATATTTTGTGTTACAAATTGTAAAAATTCTTTCTTTTATGGACGCGGAATGGCTATAATCGGAAACCGAGCCGGTAAAAGAGAAATTTATAATGTACTTTTTAATGTACTTTTACAAAAGTACATTGGGCTTTTTCTCATAAAATAGGGTATCGCTGGTAGTGCCCACTGGTACCACTTAATTTTTATCTTCTTCAACAACAATTTTTTTAATTAATACATATATCCTTCTAGCACAAAATTTGCATAGCATAAGGCATTCACTCTTGGGAGTATCCTATGGTCAGTCGTGCAAAAATCAAAGAACTTATGAACGAGAGCGCCTGCTCTCATAGCAAAGATAAGAAACCCGGAGAGGGGTGTGATAAGCCTAAACCCGGGCTTGCCGCTGGTGGATGTGCCTTTGACGGTGCTCAAATTTCCCTTTTTCCCTATGCCGATGCTGTCCATCTCGTTCATGGTCCTCAAACCTGTTTGGGTGCATCATGGGAAACAAGAGAGACAAAGACGTCGTATGAAGGTCGTGATTATACTCAAATGGGATTTACGACGGGAATAAATACGAATGACGTCATATTTGGCGGCGATAAACGGCTGGCTGACTCTATTGATTACGTCATGGAACATTACAAGCCCGAAGCGATTTTTGTCTACTCGACGTGTGTAACGGCATTGGTGGGTGATGATATTGACATGACCTGTAAACTGGGAAGCGAAAAACACGGTGTCCCTATCGTCCCTGTCCACGCAGCCGGATTTATCGGGAGTAAAAATCTGGGTTCACGGCTGGCGGGTGAAGCGGTGCTGGAACACCTGATCGGTACCAAAGAGCCTGAGTTTACTACCCCTTATGACATTAATCTGATCGGTGATTACAACGTCACGGGAGATATGTGGCAATATTTGCCCCTTTTTGATAAGATCGGTATTCGTGTTCTTAGCTCCATGAGCGGTGATGGTCGTGTGTGGGATATTCGTACGGCGCATCGTGCGAAACTCAATGTCATTGTCTGTGCCAAATCACTCATCACACTCACACGGAAAATGAATGAGCAATACGGTATACCTTGGATTTCGGTCTCATTTTACGGCAAACGTGATACGACATTCGCGATCCGTGAAATTGTCACCGCATTGGGATGTCCAGAACTTTTAGCACGTGCAGAAGCCGTTATTGCAGAAGAAGAGGCGAAGCTTGAAGCGGCATTGGCTCCCTATCGTGTCATGTTTTCCGGTAAAAAAGCGGTACTGAACACTGGTGGTAACAAGGCGTGGTCGATTGCCTCTGGATTACAGGATTTGGGAATCGAGGTCGTTGCGACGAGTGTCGCTAAATCAACACAAGATGACATCGATAAAGCACGCGAATATTTGGGTGAGAATGGGGTCTTGATGACCAAGCCTGCCTCTGAACAAGCAAAAGTGATCGATGAACGCGGAGCACATATTCTACTGGCCGGTGGACGAAGCCTCTATACCGCGATCAAGAAAAAAATCTCATTTATCGATGTCAATCAAGAGAAGAAAACAAGTTATGGTGGTTACCATGGATTGCTCAATCTGGCGGAAGATTTGAAATACGCCTTTAAAAATCCCGTCTTTGCTAATGTCGGCAAAGCAGCGCCGTGGGAAGTATAATCGAATCATTTTTGAGGTGATTAGTATTAATCGTATCAATATTTGATGCGATTAGAGGGTATTAACGTATCATAGAGCTTTATACATTGCAAGAATTGTGTGCTAAAGTATTGCAAAAAGAATAGTTGGCTTCAATGGAAAATAAGGATTGGGAATATAGAAAAGTTTTGGCAATGTCTGATGTTCCAATAAAAGGCACATATAGATTTAATGATTTATTTCAAATCTTGCCTGCTGAAGAAAAAGCACCTAAACCACCATATGTTTTGGCACATCATCCTTGCATAATTGAATTTCGATTTAAAATTGATAAAACACCAAGACAAAGATTTGATGGGTATAAATCAGAGCAATGGATAGTCAACAATGATGATGCACGGAAAGTTTTAAAAGAAATTTTTCTTCTTATGAATCTTTTTTCTTTTCATCATATATTTGATTATTATCCTTCTCAAAGTTGGTTTATACCTATGGGGAATGATAAAATAGAAGATGCACAATGGGGTCAAAGTGGGTATTGGTACGATGGATTTGAGACAAAAATAAATACATTTTCAGACGGAAATTATGATCTAATAGCATTAATTGATACAAATAAATATCTTACTCAATACGGAAGAATTATAGGACAAGGATTTGATTTACCTGATCGGATAGATATGTTATTAACACAATATTTTAAACTATTAGATAGTAAAAAACAAATTTTTCTTTCTGCATGCTCGTTATTCAATCAGGGAAGAAAACTTTGGTCAGAACATCCTAGTTTGTCTTTTACGGCACTGGTCTCTTCGTTAGAAACATTAATAGAAGTTGACTTCAAAAAAACAAAAGTTGCAAGCTGTAAAGAGTGCGGAGAGAAAAAATACACGTTAACTGAAAAGTTCAGAGATTTTTTCGGAAAATACGGATCACCATCTCCTGAGTTTAGGGAATATGCTACAAAAATATATAAACAGAGATCAAAAATTCTTCATACAGGCAAACTGTTTCTTGGTGAAGTAGAACCTATAAGATTTGGTAGTTGGGCGGGTATTGACGATGATCAATTCCGAAGAAATGTAGTAACAACTTGTAGAATCTGTATGATTAATTGGCTTTTAAAACAAAATAATAGCAAATAGGTCCTTCTCGCACACTTCTTGCAATAGCTATGGCAACTAAGGAGTTGTCATGGAATTCTCCCTCACACATAAAGAGCACAAACCGCTTCAGGTTAACCCTATCAAACACTCCCAGCCTATGGGAGCAACACTTGCTTATTTGGGTGTAAAAGACTGTATGCCTCTTATGCATGGTGCCCAAGGGTGCGCCTCGTATACGAAGGTCTTTTTTACTCGCCATTTTAATGAACCTATCGCGGTTCGTAACACTTCGGTCAGCGATATTACCGCCGTACTCGATGGAGGGGATTACTCTATCCTCATGGCGATTGAAAACATCCAGAGCAAAGAGAAAAATCTCAAACCTTCAATGATCGGTTTGCACACGACGGGTCTGACTGAGACCAAAGGGGATGATGTTAGGGGTGTTGGGATGCACATCGAGATTCCGTATGTGTTTGTCAATACCCCTGACTATGAGGGGGGACTGGAGAGCGGATGGGCATTAACTGTCACAGCCATGATCGATCAGCTCACGGTGAGTGCCACAACGGTAAAGCCTAATAAACTCGTTATCTTACCCCATGTGAGCATGCAGCCCATCGAGATCGAAAAGATCAAAGAGCTGTGTGAGGATTTCGGGTTTGAGACTTATGCACTGCCTGATCTCTCCACCTCTTTGGACGGGTATTGGGAAGAGGGGCAGGGGAAACTGGCTAACGGCGGAATTACTGTGGATCAAATACGTGATCTTGCTACCTCTGCAACCGTGATTACGATCGGTCATTCGATGAAAAAATCGGCTATTGCTTTGCAAAAAAAGAATCCCGCTATTGAGCATCTGCATTTTGATCATTTGATGGGATTGATCGAGTGCGACAATTTTGTAGCATACTTGATGAAAATCCGACATACCGATCCAAAACCGCTGATCAAGCGATGGCGCGCGCGATTGCAAGATGCAATGCTCGATTCCCATTTCCTCATCGGAAGTTCTCATTTCGTTATTACGGGTGAGCCGGACATGCTTGCGGGAATGTGCGCTCTGATCCGAAGTGTCGGCGGAACGATCGATGCGGCGGTATCGACGACGTTTAGCGATGTCTTACGCACCATAGACTGTGAGAATGTATTTGTCGGAGACTTGGAGGATGTACGATTGTTTTTCGAGGGGGCCGACATGGTTATCAGTAATTTTCATGCAGAACGGATCTTGCATATGTATCACGATACGGCATTGGTGATTCGGGGATTCCCTAATTACGAAGAGTTGGGAAACCAGCTCAAGCATGATCAGCTGTATGAGGGAAGCACTTACTTTTTATTTGAGATTGCGAATACATTGAGAAAGGTGAAACATGAACACAAAAATCACTATTGAAGGGGATAAGCCGATGAGTAATGCGATGAAAGTTGCTTTTGCGACCAAAGATATGGAAGAGATCAACGCCCATTTTGGAGGGGCAAAAGAGTTCGTTGTGTACAACGTCTCCAAGGATGGATTTGAACTCTCCGAAGTGATCAAAACGGATACCGCTAATCTCGAGGATGATGATAAAACGGATTTTCGTGTTCGTGCTCTCAAGGGTATCAGTATCATGTATTCTGAGAGTATCGGCGGAACGGCAGCGGCAAAAGTCATCCGTGCAGGAATTCACCCAATGAAGGTGAATGAGCCGACATTGATAGTAGATGTTCTCAAAGACTTGGTCAAGATGATAAACGGCAATCCGCCACCATGGGTTAAGAATATCATACAAATGGAAACACCACACGACATACGACAAGACAGATGGGCACAAGGAGAATAATATGGAAGCACAAGCAGTAATGAACCCTTTTGGGGTTGAGTTGATTCGACAGATTAGAGCACTGGATCAGTTTGGAAATTGGTCACGCATCAGTGATGAAGAGTTGTTGATTAAAAAGTATGTCAAAACAAAAGAGGAACTTAAAGCAGTTCCTGTCATTGCAGATATTGACGAGATGATGATCAATGATATTAAAATGATCTACAAAGCAATAGCCTTGTCATTTGAGCGTACAACGGGCGTTGTGTGCAATGTTATCATGGAGATGAGCCATGAGGGCTTTGGACGATGTGCGGTTTTGACGGATCGTATTTGTATCGTCGATAAATATTTTAAAGATGCACACCGTTTTAGTTTTCGCACCCTAGAAGCGTTGTTTGAAGAAGGGGATAAGAATTTGGCGAAAGCGATTGCGATATACGAGCAATACAAACCATGTAGCGGGATAGGAGCGTAACTATGTCTAAAGTAGGTATTTTTTTCGGCAGCAGCAGTGGTGTCACACGCAGTGCAGCAGAACTTTTATCACAGCAACTTTCAGGGTCTGAATTGATTGATATGGAAGAAGATTATGACGGCATTGAGCAGTTTGAAGATTTCGATGTATTGCTCATCGGTTCATCGACATGGGGGCAGGGTGATCCTCAGCGTGACTGGGTTGATCCACTCTATGATCTTGACAATGAACGCCCCGATCTAAGCGGTAAGAAAGTGGCATTTTTTGGTGCCGGTGATCAAAAAACGCATGGCGAACATTTTTTGAGTGCACTGGGGAAAATGAATGATCTGTTTGTTTCTCTGGGCGCAGAGGCGTACGGTTATACACCTACGGATGGCTATACCTATAAATTCTCACTGGCACAGCGTGGCGATAAGTTTTGCGGTCTTGGAATAGATGATGTGAATCAAGAGGATATGACACAAGATAGAGTTGTTGCATGGGCGAGTCAGCTCAAAGATGAAATGAAACTATAAGGAGTATACGATGGGAACGTTAGCCGATTTTGAGAAACTTACCGATACCGAGGAGTTTTTTGAATTTTTCGATATTGAATACGATGAGCGTTTAGTGTATGTTAAACGGTTTCACATAATGAAAAGATTCGGTGAGATGGTTGAAAAAGCCAAAGGCAATGAATGGGGCAGTGATACAAAACTGCTCGAGTACTATAAATTTGCCCTTATCAGTGTCTACAAAAATTTTGAAAACGGTTACAGCCCATCGGCGGCAGATGTTTGGGAGATGTTTGACAAGCCAAGCGCTTGCTGTACCTGTTCCACATCCAGCAGCTGTAATGATGTAGAGGAGGTCAGTCATGGAGTTCACGCATGCACAAGCCAGCCAGATATCAGCTTCAACTAGAGATGAAATTCTGCCGACTTTTCGTTTAGGTCAGCGTGTACGGATTAAAAAACCGATCCGAAATGACGGCTCCAACCCATTCCGAGGGCCGGATGAGATTTTAGTTTATCCTGGAGCTGAAGGATATGTAAAATTCATCGGTGATTTTTTACAGGTAATTCGTATCTATGAAGTTCATTTCATCGAAGAGGGTGAGACGTACGGATGCCGCGAAGCGGAATTGGAAAGTGCCGTGGAATACGACGGATACGATGAAGTCGCAGAAGAGTTACGATGGATCAAAGAACATAGGGCCCAGCAGGCTGCACTCAAGGCGGAGCAATCTCAAGAAGGGGAGGCGTAGGTCACTTTTTTGAGATTTTTGCATACCGTATCAAGGATAATTGGTGCCATCGAGGCTAATAACATAATGAAACAAAGGAGTTGGAATGACAACACGCGTAGAGATTATAAATGACTTTTTGGCAATCAATGTCAAACCGGGTAAAACGATTCAAGACATCGTTGAAGCATCAGGGAGTGCATTGCCATTTGGCTGTAGAGATGGTGAGTGCGGCACTTGTGTCGTCATGATCGAATCTGGTATGGAGTTTATGAGTCCAATAAACGACAAAGAAAAAGCCGTACTTAAGACGGTTGCAGAGACAAGTCCAAAAGCACGTCTTGCATGCCAAATGAAAGTCGTACAGCCTAACGGATTGGTACGTATTAAATACTAAAACTCCGTTCATCCTGAGCCTGTCGAAGGATTTCATGGTTCGACAGGCTCACAACGAACGGGGATTGCCTCCTTTTTAATCACCTAAACTCACCTAAAACTTCTATAATTTTTCATCTAGAACAAAATATGCAGTAGGTTGGATAATAAACCAATATTAGGTGATTATGATGCAAACAACACTCTCTTTTAAACAAAAACAACTTCCACGATTATCCATGCAGACATGGCTACCTTTATTGCAATGTTCACTTAATGATTTGGAAAAACATCTGCAAGTCATAACCAATGAAAATCCCTGCCTAGAGGTCAAATCTGGATTTGAAGAGTCAAATGCACAAGCAGGAGGATCATCGGCTTATGGTGCTTTTCAAAACTATGTTTCCAACGCTTCTAGCGATCAGATCGAATGGCTCAGTATTGCCTCAACTTCTTTGTATGAAAGACTCGATGAACAGATTGTTGCCCCATTATTTCCAACACCGATTTCCCAAAAAATAGCCAGACAAATTATTTTTTACATCAACGATGAAGGGTATTTTGATGGGAGTGTTGAAGAGATTGCAACCCAATGCGATACGGATGCTCAAACGGTTGAACGGGTGCGTCAGCGATTTGCTCATTTGGAACCCTCAGGCGTTGGCGCTGTTGATTACAAAGAGTCGTTTTTGTTTCAGCTCACTGATTACGATTTGGATGATGAGTTGAGTATTTTACTCTCGGCGATGATATTGCAGTTCGATAAAATGGAAAAGTTTATTAAAAATCCCCGTTTTGGTGATGCCAAACACGTATTGCAGCAGCTCAAAAATCCTCCGGCATTGGAGTACATGGAACCGGAAGTACAAATCACTCCCGATTTGTTCGTAGAGTTTTCGGGATCAGAGTTGAATATTCGGATAAATCACGCTTTTTATCCCGATTTGCAGGTGAACCTGATCGACAAATACGACAATTTTGCAAAACAAAAATTTAAAGAAGCACGTGAGTTGGTCAAACTCCTCGATTTGCGTAAAGCGACGCTCTACAATGTGGCATTGGTGTTAATCGAAAAACAATACAGCTTTTTTATAGGGGGAGAGCTCAAACCGTTACGTTTACAAGACGTTGCCGATGAACTAGGGTTTAATGAGTCAACGATTTCCAGAGCGATTTCGGATAAATACATACAAACCGAGCGCAGACTTTACGCCTTTAAAGATTTCTTTTCCAACTCCATCGGTGAAGTTTCGACCTCAGAGATCAAACACTATTTGAAGCGTTTGGTTTTGAGTGAAAACAAAGAGGATCCGTTTAGCGACAAATTCCTTCACGAAATGATTGAAGAAAAATTTGGAGAAAAAATGGTGCGACGGGTCATCGCAAAATACCGTCAGGAACTTGATATTCCATCGTATAAAGAGCGAGCATTTTTGTATAAGCTGGAGCTGCTGTAGCAAATCAAGACGGAGTGCGTTCGTTTTGCTGCATGATATCGATATAGTCGCATATTTTAGTATTTTCATTGCACGGTTGACTGTAGCCAGACATTGGATTGTTCTCGAAATGGGCGAGATTTTCAGAAACAAAATTCCAATTGATCAGTTTCCACCAGTTGGCAAGGTAGTCGGGACGGGTGTTGCGATAATCGATGTAGTAAGCATGTTCCCATACATCGCACGTCAATAACGGTGTGTCGCCGTGGCGTAAGGGAGTATCGGCATTGGAAGTCATTTTAATCTCCAGTTTCCCCTCACCAGTGACAATCAGCCATACCCATCCTGAACCGAAGAATCCTGCAGCGGAAGTTAAAAACAGATCTTTGAATGTTTCCATGGTTCCAAAATCACGTTCTATTAAGAAGGAAAGTTCCGCAGAGGGACTAGGGGAAAGATTGCTGAATCCTTTCCAATAAAAATCATGGTTATAAACCTGTGCTGCATTATTGAAAATGGCATTGCTTGCATGTTTGACGATCTGTTCTAAGGACATATCGGCATACTCTGTATTTTCGATCAGACCATTAAGTTTGTTGACATATCCGGCATGGTGCTTTCCATAATGATAAGAGATTGTTTCTACCGAAATATAGGGTTCCAATGCTGTTGGGTCATAGGGAAGTTTCATCAGTTCATGTTTCATCTTACTACTCCTGATAGGTAAAATTATATTATCATAATATCTTATAGTATTAAAAAATCGCAAAATATAAATGGCATAAAGATTTATCTAAGTTACTATTCAGATTTCTTATAGTTTGTGGAGAGGAAAAAGGGAGTAGTAGCAGGGGTGTAAATCCCTGTTGCGTGAAAACCATATTTAACTTGACGGTGTATCGACAGCCGTGAAGAAAGTATTGGTTTTAGGAGTGGTACGAGGTGCGGGTTGTGCGAGTGCGGATTCATCTTTTTCTCCAGTGCGGATACGTTCGACTTCGAGCACAGGAGTTATCCACATTTTACCCGCACCGTGACCCAAATCCTGAGTATGCGCGCGGATAGCTTCCATAGCCGTTTCTTTGTGTTTATCATCAGAAACAACAATTAGAAGCATGACTTTTGGAAAGAGATCGGGCGCATTATTTTTCTCGGCAATCCCCAGCGATCCTTTTCCGATTACATCCATGACGGTGACCCCTTCGATCTCATTATCAAAAAGCTCACGTAATACATCATTGAGGCAGTGTCTATTGAATACAGCGGTTATTTGTAACATGGTAGATCCTTAATGTTGATATACAGAGACTACTGCATAA
The DNA here is from genome assembly GCA_030694265.1 of Sulfuricurvum sp. Classification (GTDB taxonomy): domain Bacteria; phylum Campylobacterota; class Campylobacteria; order Campylobacterales; family Sulfurimonadaceae; genus Sulfuricurvum. The sequence goes on along the minus strand of JAUXYP010000001.1, from coordinate 575,600 downwards.
TTTGTTCTAGAGGTTGTGTCATACAAAAATGTCGTATTTTATTGAGAACATCTATTGCAATGTCGGTTGTATATGAATATCGATCCAAGGAGCAAACAATGGCACGAGATACGTTAATCGGTGGGGCATTATGGGAAGAGTACTCGAATGAGGTACAAAGACGGATGAATGATCCCATCAATATGGGCGAGATCACTCAAGAAGAGGCTGATTCGGCGCAGAAGCAACTGATAATCGCTGATTTTGGTGCAGAAAGCTGTGGGGATGCGGTACGTTTGTATTGGATGATTGATCCTAAAAATGACGTGATTATCAAAAGTCGATTTAAAAGTTTTGGGTGCGGAACGGCGATTGCGAGTTCAGACATGATGGCAGAACTGTGTATGGATAAAACGGTCGATGAGGCGTTAAAAATCACCAATATCGATGTAGAAAAAGCCCTGCGTGATGAGGAAGATATCCCTGCCGTACCCGGTCAAAAAATGCACTGTTCGGTGATGGCGTACGACGTTATCAAAAAAGCGGCCTCGATCTATAAAGGGGTAGATATGTCTGAGTTCGAGACCGAGTTTATCGTCTGTGAATGTGCACGTGTCAGTCTCGATACCCTCAAAGAAGTGATCAAACTAAACAAACTTGAATCGATTGAGCAAATTACGGATTACACTAAAGCAGGCGGATTTTGTAAATCGTGTATCAAACCGGGCGGTCATGAGAAAAAAGATGTCTATTTGGTAGATATGCTCGCTGAGATACAAGGTGTGCTTGAGAAAGAGGCGATTAGTAAAAAAATCAAAGAGGCCAAGGGTGACGGTAATTTTAATGCGATGAGTTTGGTACAAAAACTTCGCAGCATTGAATCAATCCTCGAAGAGTACATTCGTCCGACACTCAAAGCAGACAATGGCGATGTTGAAGTTATTGATCTCAAAGAAGTAGAAGACGGTTATGAACTTTATATCCAGTATAAGGGTGAATGTATGAGCTGTTCGATGAACACCACTACAACGCTTGCCGGTATGCAGGATATGCTGAATTTCAAACTCAAAACTAATTTGCGCGTGATGGTAGTCTAATGTCACACGCAACCAAAGAAGGGACATTCGGATATCTCAAAAAATTTGGCTCCTATTCCAAAGATTTTTACCGTTTTAACGGAGAGTTATTTTTTCCTTCATTGGGTATCGGTACTTATAAACCTGAGCCTTATAAAGAAGATAATTACATTATTAATTTTGGCGAGGCAATTAAAACTGCACTCCAAAACGGTATAAATCTCATTGATACCGCCATCAACTATCGGTATCAAATCTCAGAGCGTGAAATAGGCGAAGTTTTGAGTGAACTGTTTGCCAATGGCGAAATAAACCGTGATGAAATTATTATTGCTTCCAAAGCCGGTTTTATCCCATTGGATTTTCCATTTCCTGATAATCCATACGGCTGGATCAAAGAAAACATTATAGACGCAGGACTGGCTACGGCTGATGACATTGTTATTGATCAGCATTGTATGTCACCCGATTATCTGCGTTGGAGCTGCCAGCAGTCATTAACGAATTTGGGTTTGGATACCATTGATATCTTTTTATTGCATAATCCAGAAACACAACTAGGCTATGTCGATACTGATACCTTATACAATCGGATAGAAACAGCATTTAAGGTGTTTGAAGAACTGCGTAAAGAAGGAAAAATTGTTTCATACGGGATTGCTTCATGGAATGGTTTTTTGTATGAAGAAGATCATGAAGAGTATCTTTCCTTGTCCAAGGTAGTAGAGATCGCACGGTGTGCCGGAGGTGATCATCATGGCTTTAAATATCTTCAAAGCCCGTTTAATCTGGCTAAACATCATGCGTATAGTTATCGTAATCAGCGTTGTGATGATGGATTTTATTATCCGCTGATGCATGCATGTGCACATTATGATGTCAGCTTCTTGGGCTCATCACCATTGTTGCAAAAAAATCTGTTTAAACGTCCATTCTCACCGAAGATAGGTGACCTGATGCAAACTAATGCTCTTTCAGATGTTGCCAGTGCCTTGCAGTTTGCACGATCAGCTGGAGCCATTTGTTCGATATTCGGTGCAGTCACACCGTCTCACGTTGTTGACAATGCTATTTTAGGATATGTCCCATGTGCTACGCCAAAAGCCATTAACACACTAATGAATGAAACCAATGCTGTATGATGTAGTCGTTGTAGGCAGTGGTATATCAGGGCTGTATGCGGCATTAAATGCACGGATGGAAGGTTTGAGTGTTGCTATAATCTCAAAAAGTACTCCATTGCGATCCAACTCTGCAGTTGCCTCGGGCGGTATTAATGCCGTAATGAAGACAACACGCCATGATCTGTATCGTCAACATATCTCTGACACCATGAGCAGTGCAAGTCAATTAGGACGATTTCCAGTCATTAGCAATATGGTATGGGGTGCAACGGATATCATCAATGAATTGCGATCTATGGGCGTTGTATTTGATACTGAAGATGATGGATCCGTATCGCAAAGAGCATTCGGCGGTACAACAGCAAAACGAACATGTTACATAGCTGATCGTACGGGTGCATCAATAACACAAACTTTACTTATGCAGTGCCGAAAAGAGGGTGTAGAGATTTTTAGCAATCATCTCATGCTGGATATCACGACATTTCAAGAAAAATTATCCGGTATTACTATATTGCGTCGTAGAGATTCGCAAGTGATCGCTTTTGCATGTAAATCTCTTGTCTTAGCAGGCGGAGGATATGCGGGGATATACAGAGGACACTCTAGCAATTCTCAAGAATCAAGCGGAGATGTTCTCTCCGCTGCACTTAGAGCCGGCATGCGGTTGGTTAATACCGAATTTGTACAATTTCACCCTACAACATTGCTAAAGAGCGGGACGCTTATCAGTGAAGCGGCGCGGGGTGAAGGTGCCTATATAGTAGATGAAACCGGAACTCGCTTTACAAATGAATTGCAGACACGAGATAAACTCTCGAGAGATATTGTTCACCATCAGATGCAAGGACATACGGTTTATCTCGATTTTCGCCATTTAGGTGAAGAATTGATTGATAAAAAACTTCCATCAGCTCGCAAGCATGCATTGCACGGGGCTGGTATTGATATTTTGACTGAATTACTCCCTATTACTCCATCAGCTCATTACACAATGGGTGGAATATGGAGCAGTAATGATACAAGCAGTGACATAAAAAATGTTTTTGTATGCGGTGAATGTGCCTATAGCGGCGTGCATGGTGCGAACCGTTTGGGAGGGAACAGTTTACTAGAAGCTGCTTATTTTGGAAAAGTAGCTGGGATAAATGCCGCTAATGCTGCAAAAGACGGTAAATATCATCCGATTGATTATGCACTTGTTGCTAAACAATCGCGTAATATCGAACATATATTAGAGGGTGAAAATCGTTTTAATATTAACACCATGCGAACAAATCTAGGGAACAGTCTGTATCGAAATGCAGGTGTCTTTCGTGATTATGATTCACTGATGAATGCATTGGATTATGTACACTATCTTATGAAAGTATCATCCGGATTGTGTTGTGTCAATAAAGAGCGCAGCGATAATGTAGAGCTAATGTCTATTATAGAGTTTAAAAATGCATTAATTGTCGCAGAAGCTATGGTGATGAGCTCATTGGCACGCAAAGAAAGCCGAGGTGTTCATTATCGTAATGATTATCCGCAGCAGGATGATAAATATTTTAATGCCGATACGATTATACGACGCCTAACGTCATCATTTTTGAAGATAAGTTTTGAAGGCTACCTTTCATCGGATTGGTCGCATCGACTTCGCAGGTTTTTTCATGTCCTATAGGGCATGAATTTCAATATATAATTTAAGGAGTAGACAATGGCAAAAGTAATGTTACGAGTGGATTCAAATAAAGATATATCTTTCTATTTTGCAAAAAAAGATATGGAAGAGACAATCGTCAAAATTGAATTTGATACGGATGAAAAATGGGGCGGTGAAGTTGAGCTTGGCAACGGCGAAAAATGGTTTATTGAGCCAGGGATCAAAAAGTTCCCTTCAGAAATGGTCGCAAAACGGTTGGGGGATTAAAACTCTATACCGTATTGCTTGATCTTATACCCGATCTGACGTGCGGTCATCCCCAAAAGGCGTGCTGCTTTCGTTTGTATCCCGTGTGAATCGATCAGTGCCTGGATAATGGATTCTTTTTCCAATTCCAATAGGCTCTTTTTGGTCATTGGTGCATCGGAAATAGCTTCTTTGCGCGGTGCGGTAGCAGCATTGACATACACGGGTGGTGCCATTGTAGGTATTTCAGACTGTTGCATGTAGAGCTTTTGATAGTTAAACGGCAATACATGGCTTAACATCTCAGGCTGAATTTCCCCATCCGGACAAATGAGGACGATACGTTCCATCGTATTTTGCAGTTCCCGTATATTTCCAGGCCACGGATAATCAAGCAGGAGTTCTAATGCCGGCTTTGAGATATGCATATTTTTACGGTGCTCTTTCATAAATCGCTGAAGATAGTATTCTGTGAGCAATTTTACATCTTCATAACGCTCACGTAAGGGTGGGAGGTTAATGGGAATAACATTAAGACGATAAAATAAATCTTCACGAAACTCTCCTTTTCGTACCATATCTTCTAAATTTCGGTTGGTTGCAGCGACAAGACGGACATTTGTTTTTATCGTTTTACTACCACCGACACGCTCAAATTCCTGTTCTTGTAAGATACGTAGCAGTTTTACTTGCAATGATGGAGTGATGTCTCCAATTTCATCGAGAAATAGCGTTCCGCCATCGGCGAGTTCAAATCGCCCTTTACGCATCTCTTTTGCGTCGGTAAATGCCCCTTTTTCATGACCAAAAAGCTCTGATTCCAGTAGTGTTTCGCTGATTGCGGCACAGTTTAGTTTGATGAACGGGCCGTTTTGACGACGGCTAAGGTTATGGATTGCAGTGGCTATGAGCTCTTTACCCGTACCTGTCTCTCCACGTATTAGGATAGTCGCATCAGCAGGCGCTACCGTATTGATAAGATTAAAGACTTGATTCATTTTGGTACTTTTACCGATGATATTTTCAAATTTGTACTCTTTTTGGCTCTCTTCTTTATAGTAGGTTTTGAGTTCAGTGATGGATTCTTTTTCTTTGACGATTGTTTGCTGAACTTTGAGTGAACCCATGAACAGTGTTCCAACAATAGTAAGCATCCGAACGATCTCATCAAAGTTCAGCGGACTGTTTTTTCCGATGTTAGCGGAAATAACCCCAAAAATCTCATCATCTTGCAGTAAAGGGACCGCAACGTAAGAGACCATTTGCGTCGATATATTACCCATCTTATTGAGATAGTTGATATTGTTGTGAATGTTTTCGATGACAATAGGCTCACCGCTTGCAGCAGCCAGTCCTGTTGCGCCTTCGCCAAAGATATAAGTTGCCATTTTTTTTTGATGGGGTTCAAGATCGATAGACAAGAGAAGTTCAAGCTCTTTCATCTCATCTTTTTTCTTGAACAATGCGCAACGCTCTAAATAACCGTGCTGTTTAAGCTTACGCATTGATTTTTCAATACAGTCGTGTATGTCGGTACTACTTGTCAGTAACAAAGCAATCTCATAGAGGAGATTGATCTCTTTGTACGCAAAAGTGAGCGCACAGGTCTGGCACTCTTCTCGATTAGGTATATTTGCTTCATAAGTCATCATGGTGTGATCTTTCAATAAGGTAACAATATTGTAATACAAATTAATCAAATCAGTAATCAACTGTATGTACAAAAATTAATCAATTTATAGAACTAAATTTGCATATGTAATACAAAATCACGACAAGGATTGACAATGCAAATCACTGTACACGGAACACCGACACCTTTAGAGGGAAAAGAGATGACGATATGGCGCGAAGCTCCTGCAGCACGCGTCACTGCTTTGGACGGAAGCCAAAATGTTATCGGCATGATTGCTCCGAGTGCACAATTACTCATTGCAATCCCCTCGCTTAAAACCGAAGTATGTTCCTTGGGCGCTAAAAAGTTTAATGAACTTATCAAACAGTTTAAAAAACTAAAAACGACCATGATTACGACAGATGATGCCGAGTTTGTCAACAATTTCGTGATTTCTGAGTGTATTGATGCAGCAGATGTTGTGATTGACACCAATCGTGATTTTGCTAAACGTTATGGATTATTGATTAGTGAAGGTAAACTCAAAGACAGACTTGCTCGTGCAGTGTTTGTTATTGATCAAGAGGGGATGATAAGCTACAAAGAGGTGGTTCCTGAGATCACCGATGAAGTTGATTATGACAAATGCATTGAAGCGGTTGATAAAGCGGCTAATTTCAAGAAAAAAGGGCATGAACACGAGAACTGGATGAGTGTTTAAGTAAAGGAGGGCAACATGGTAGAGCAATATTTGACATGGCTAAATATCAATTGTTTTTCAGGTGAGGATTTGGAACAGACAGGGTTCAACGGTAACACCCCACTGCTGATAGCTGCATTACAAGGTAATGCCATGATGGTATCACGTCTTATCGATGCAGGTGCAAATTTGTATGCCGTGAACAATGATTTTAACGGTGTTTTATTCAATGCAGCCTATGCAAATTCTCCCGAGATCATTCGTATGCTTATTGTTGCGGGTGCAGATGTGAATGATGTCAATGAAGAGGGGACAACGGCACTGATGTATGCAGCTTCGGCATCTAGGGCTGAATGTGTCAAAATGCTCCTATCAATGAATGCAAATCCTACTCTGCAAAACGAAGATGGGTACAGTGCAATAGAGCTTACCAGTGACCGTAATGTATTTAGACAGCTTCGAAGTGCGTGAAAAAACACTCCTGACACCATTCAAAATAGCGCAAAGAACGACATTTTTAGAGTGGGAGTCTCAACCTACACTGTTTAAACAGTATCCACATTTTTGTTACCGTATCTCACTGCATGATATTGAGGCCTTATCTTGGCTATCGCAATTACGATGCATTACGTCACTGCGTACAGTCGCTCAAAAACCTTATTATCAACTCAATGTCCCCTCTGCCGGGAATCTTAAACCTTTGGAGATATACGTACAAGTACGCAATGTTGCAGGTGTACTGTGCGGTATTTATCATCTTGATGTCATAACAGAGCAATTGGTTTTAATACAGGAGATCGAGGATGACGGTGTGGAATCGTATTTGGGTTTGACAAACCGTTTTAATGGATTTATAGTAATGATGTCTATTGTCCCATTTCGATCTTCATGGAAATACGGATTACGCGCATGGCGTTATTGTTATCTTGATCTTGGACATCAGATTGGTGCATTGAATGCAACAGTACGACATTTTGGATTAGAACTGACAAAAATGTCGCATTATGATGATAATGGGCTAAATCTCAATATGGGTATGGGTGATGATGAGTTTATTGCCTCTGTATATGGGATTGGACAAGTAGGTAATCGCCCTGTTAAAGAGTTAAAAAATCCATTAATGAAAGTAGCGCCTACGAATTACACGATGAAAGATGATCAATTATCCTCAAGTATTAGAAATACTCCACTCTATTTAGAAATGTATGATGTAAGGCAGTGCAGTAATTATATTAGTATAAATCGCAATAGACGCAGTGCCAGAGAGTTTTTTGCATCTAATATGAAAGACAGGGCAATGGCTATTTTGATGCAAACATCGGTGCCAAAGTCACTTGAAGTCATTGCTATCATTTTACAGGCACACTCTATGCATCTCGGAGTATATTGCAAAGGTCAATTTTCTATTGCAGGAAATTATCGTAATGAGGTTATCCAACTGCTTTTAGGGCAGCGCTTTATTGCAGGTGCAAATATGGTATTATTAATTTATGCACAGCAATTTACAGCTCATGCACATATAGAAGCAGGTATTTATGCGCAGGATATTTATCTGACGTGTGAACACCTTGGGGTTGGATGCAGTGGTATCGGAGCTTTTTATGACAATGAAGGTTCCCAATGGTCTAATAATCCATTGCTTTATGCAGTGGCTGTAGGAGGAAAATCATGATAGTAGGCATTCCAAAAGAGATTAAAACAGATGAATTTCGCGTCGGTATTACTCCATCAGGAGTACGAGAGCTTATTAAACAAGGCCATGATGTCCTAATAGAAGCTGGTGCCGGATTAGGAAGTGGATTTGATGATACTGCTTACCGTGATTCAGGGGCTGTAATAGTTGATATTGCTGATGAAATCTATGCACGCTCAGAGATGATCATGAAGGTCAAAGAACCGATAGAAGTCGAATATGACCGTTTACGAGAGGGGCAAATACTCTTCACCTATCTCCATCTCGCTGCGGATAAACGTCTGACTCAAGTGCTATGTGAGAAAAAGATTACAGCCTTGGCATATGAGACACTTCGTGTAGGGCGACGATTGCCTTTGCTGGAACCTATGAGTGAGATTGCGGGTCGGATGGCAACCCTGTTTGGTGCGGTACATCTGGGACGATATAACGGTGGAAGTGGACGCCTTTTGGGCGGTGCTGTGGGTGTTGAAAGCAATCATGTTGTCATACTTGGGGCAGGTGTCGCAGGTAAAGCTGCAGCAGACGCAGCAGCTGGATTAGGTGCAGAGGTGATTATGTTTGATATCAATATCGAACGTTTAACCTATTTGCGTGATGTTATGAGCCCACGAGTGTCTATGATGTACTCAACACATGAAGCAATATTAAATAGTATTAAACAAGCGGACCTCGTTATCGGTACAGTACTGCTACCAGGAGCAAAAGCCCCAAAACTTGTCACTCACAATATGTTGAGTACTATGAAAAAAGGGTCTGTTCTCGTCGATGTCTCTATCGATCAAGGGGGGTGTTTTGAAACCTCTCATGCAACCACCCATTCTCAGCCGACGTTTGAGGTGGATGGGATCGTTCATTATTGTGTCGCCAATATGCCGGGGATGTATCCGCGTACTGCGACAGTGGCACTTACGAATGCAACATTGCCGTATGCTATAAAGATTGCTTCAACACGGCTAGAAGCTCTTTTAAAAGACGAAATCTATGCAAGCGCACTCAATACGTATGAGGGACATATCACCAACGAAGCGGTGGCGATCGCTCATGATATGGCATGGAAGGATATTTAATGAATGAAATCGATAAAGCCCATGAGATATTGGCGATATACCGCTTTTATAAAATGGATGGAAAACTATACCATTATGATGAAGACGACCGCCTTGATGAGCTGTTCGATGCCATCGTCATGGCAATCAATGATTGCGGTATGCTTAAACCGCTTCTCCCCAAAGAAGAATTTGTCGTTCCTTGCCGTGGATTGCTGAACAAAGAGCGTGCATGGCTACAGCGATTTGAACATCAAGACACCCGCGCCTTTTTTCTCAGTGACATATACGATTTTTTGAAGTTGTTTACGGGACGTACACAACTGCGAGTAGGGTGACTCTAAGTCACTATTAGCATGAAATATGCATCTCCTTTTTAAACGTACTAGGAGTTTGTACTATGAGAAGTAGAGAGCATGACATTATGTTCCATGAGATAGACAGTTATCTTAAAAAATACGCTGTGAGTGAAGAAGCCCGTTATTGTGTTGCACCATTAATCGCACTTAAATCGCTAGAGATGAACCATCTCTATCAAGACTTGGGATTTAAAAGTCGTACGCAGATGGGTGCGTATATGGCACAACATTTTCCTAAATTAGCACAGATTAAACCTAAAGATAAATTGTGGAAAAAATTCCTCTATGATGCAATTAGTAAAGTGGCTCCAGCATGTGCATCGTGTAATGATCAAGAACACTGCTTTACGTGTTTGATCGCTGAGGCATCTGCGTGAAAAGATTTTTTAAAAGGATATCCCATGTCTGAAACAAAACTAAAAGTGATGAAAACCATTTTCAATCTTAGTGATGAGTGGGAATACAACATTTATGAATCGGATGATATAGCCGAGTATGCTCAACTAGATAAAGCTGAAGTTCGAAATATCATGTCTGAACTCTATGACGAAGGGTATTTGGGAGAGTGTATGAGTGCTGGGGATGACGGATACGATACCTTTTACCTCAACCGTCGCGGACGTCAGGAGATAGGAATCGAATAATGATGAAACTCGTCGTATTTTACGAAAAACCCTTTTGTGCAGCGAATGCCAAGCAAAAAGCGATATTACGCAAAAGCGGTTGTACGCTGATCGAACGCAATCTTCTAGAACACGGTTTGGATGCCGATGCGCTTCGCAGTTTCATGGGTGACAAAGCTGTGCCCGAGTGGTTCAACCCTGCCGCACCAGCAATCAAAAACGGTCTTATCTCTCCTGAGACCTTGGATGAGGCAGAAGCGCTGGAGTTACTGATGGGTGAACCGATCCTAATCCGCCGGCCTCTGATGATGATCGGTATTGAAAAATTGTGTGGATTTGATACGGATAAAGTCTCTGAAATGCTGGATCGTTACGTCGAACCGATGCCGAAGATCAACTGTATGGAAAAAGGGTGTTTGGAGAAACGAGCAGAGTAAGAATTAAATGAGTAAACATTTTGACGAATATGCTAGAATACACTCCATGAACACACAATATGAAATAGTCGATTTTTTACAAAATAATCGCAAACTTCTTTTAGAAAAATATCATGTTACTAAAATAGGTTTATTTGGCTCATTCGCGCGTAATGAACAAAAAGATACTAGTGATGTTGATTTATTAATAGAGCTTGAAGAAGGTACGCAAAACGTTTATGATTTAAAAGATTCTCTTAAACAGTTTCTCTCTTTGTCTTTTAACCGCAGTGTGGATTTGGCCCGTGAAAAATATTTAAAACCGTATGCGAGAGAGCAGATTTTAAAAGATACTTTGTATGTCTAACAACATTATTTTTAATCTCAATGCACTTGTTGAATCTATTGAAAAGATAGAGTTGTACTCAAGAGATTTTGAAGATGCGGATGCATTTTATCATGACCAAAAAAGTTTTGATGCTTCGATGATGCAGTTTGTTGTTATAGGGGAAATTATTTCCCGTTTGGATGAGAACTTTAAAATGTCTCATGCTGAGATACCTTGGCAAAAAATAAAAGATTTTAGAAATATTATTGCAAATGATTATTTTGGTATTGACGCAGATGAAATTTGGGATATTATCAATAACAAGCTTTTGCCGCTTAAAAATGATATTAAAAGATTAGAGTTGGATTCCCGTTTTCACGGGAATAACAAAGAGAGTTAAACAGCTCCGAAAGCCAGTTTTCCTTGTGCTGTTTGAGTTGCTTTGATCTCTTCATACGTTTTATCGGTGATGCGGAGATTGGTACGTTTCATCTCGTCGCATACTGCGTCGATTTTCTCTTTGTCGGACATTTTTTTCAAATCCCCTTTGGATAGGTCTGCATAATCAAGAACTTCGTTCCATACAGAGCTCTCATCCAGCGCATAGGCGTAGAATGTAATCCCCTCATAAACAAATTTCCCTTTACCGTTGATATCAGAGATAAAAATGAGGTATTTTCCTTCAGGAGTCAAATACTCTTTGTATTTCGCAACAAATCCCTCAAAAAGGTTGATACTTGGAAGCTCGCACGCCAAAAAGTCGATGGTGTCACTATTGGTTGCTAATAATACTTGTTTAACTATTGTTTTAGGAGGCAACGTATTTTCTGATGAGATCACTTTACCCTCGGTCACGATGAGACATCCGCGATAAGCGTATTTGTAAGATTGGGTTGGACCGTTAAATACGATCATCCACTCGAGTTTATTGTCTGCGATGTAGCTTTGTATTGACATTGTGGGTTCCTTTGGGTTTGTTTAATAGATGCAATACAATTGTTGTTCTATGTGTACAAAAAATGCATTTACGTCTTTAGAACTATTCAAAGGACGACAATGAACCCTCAAAGTGCAAAACGATCTCTTGCCCATTTGTGCAAACGCAAAGTTCCCGTTTTTTTATGGGGGCCTCCGGGTATAGGAAAATCATCCATCGTGGCACAGATTGCCAAAGAAGAAGGGAGTGCATTTATAGATCTGCGTTTATCGTTGCTCGATCCTACCGATTTGCGCGGTATACCGTTTTTCAACGCCAAAAATGACACCGCTATTTGGGCACCACCGGCATTTTTGCCCGATGGGACACAAGAGAGAGGGATATTGTTTCTCGATGAGTTAAACACCGCGGCACCGATGGTTCAAGCATCTGCATATCAGTTAATATTAGATCGTAAAATAGGTGAATACCGACTTCCCGATGGGTGGGCAATCATCGCGGCGGGTAATCGTGAGAGCGACCGTGGGGTGGTGTTTCGCATGGCCGCACCGTTGGCAAACCGATTTGTCCATTTGGAGATGGAGGCCAACGTAGAAGATTGGCGGGTATGGGCGATAGGAGCGCAGATCGATCCCTCTATCATTGCCTATATCGCTCATCGCCCCGATGCATTGTTCGTCTTTAATTCCGAGAGCAGGTCATTTGCGACACCACGGACGTGGCAGTATGTCAATGATATTATGGCCTCATCTCCGCAAGAGGATCTTGTTTTTGCGATGGTTTCCGGAGCTATAGGAGAAGAGTTGGCGGCATCGTACCTCGGATTTCGTTTGGTAGCAGCACAATTACCGGATTTAGACTCTATTATGGAGGGTATGTGTACCGAAGTTCCTACCGATCCGTCTGCTTTACACATATTATGTACGGCATTGTCGATGCGGGTTAACGACTATATGAGTGCTAAAAAACTCAATAATTTGATCCTCTATTCCCTGAAACTTCCCGGAGAGTTTGCGGTGATGATCGTACAGGACTTACGAGCACGAAAAATTGAACTCGATTGTGTTGATGGGTGGCCGTTGTGGATGCGCCAGTTTAACACGTTGTTGCGCTGATGAATTCAGAGGAATTATTACTACGTGCCAAAAGCCTTCTAACGGTAAAGTATCCCTATTTTGGGATGCTAGCCTCAAGGCTCAAGCATGAACCCAGCGAGGATTTATCTGGTTATGCGAGTAACGGGGTGCGATTTATCTATAACCCTGATTTTTTAGAACGCCGTACAATAGAAGAGGTGATGTTCATACTCACCAATGCCGTTATGCATCATGTATTGGCTCATCAGCAACGACGTCTCAATCGTAGAGGCAAACTGTGGCAGTTGGCAACGGACTATGCGATCAATAATCTATTGGCAAAAAATGGTCTGAGTATTCCGCAAGGGGCAAACTACAACACTGAATATGAGGGGATGTATGCCGAAGAGATATACGATGTTCTCAAAGAGGAATTTTTGGGTGAGGGCGGTGATGCGTTTGGACACAGCGGTGATACGCCTTCAGAAGAAAATCAGGGGATAGATGAGGGTGATGATGCCCATAGTTTTAGCAACATTGAGGGGATAGAAGATGATTTAGATACCCAAGACGAGTCCCAATGGCAGTATGCCGCATCGTTAGCGCATGAAGTGGCACAGCGCAAAGGGTCAATGCCTCTGGGGTTGGAGAGACTGGGGAAAAAAGTAAAACCCAGCGACGTGGACTGGCGGTTTGAACTTTACAACGCCGTCAATCGACATATGCGTAACAACTACGCCTTCATGCCCCCCAACAAAAAACACATCCATCGCGGCATTGCATTACCCTCTCTTACCAGTGATACGCTCAGCCTCTGTGTCGCTATCGACACGAGCGGCTCCATCGATGATCAGCTTTTGGGGGCGTTTATGGAGGAGTTTAAAGTCATTATGCAAAATTTTCCCTCGGTCAAGATCGAACTGATCATCGCCGATGCCAAAGTGCATGCCCATCACACGTTTCAAGGGGGAGAACGGATGGATTTTGCTCTTAAAGGGGGAGGTGGAACCGATTATCGCCCTACGTTCGATTATGTCGAGGCAAATTTGCCAATGACGACCATGTTATTGTATTTTACCGATGGGGAGGGGTCATTTCCCCGTATACCGCCAAATTATGAAGTGCTGTGGGCGCTGTCACGAAAAGCGAAGGTGCCGTTTGGGAGAGGTTTGGTGATTTTTGATTAAAGATGATCGCTATAATCGCAAACATCACATTCATCGTTCAGTCTTTCCAATGCTTCATTGATTTGGGCAAGTGCCAGTGTTTTAGCGTTTTCAACCTCTTTATTATCCCACCAGTACTCAAGGACAGCATGCTCAATCTGTTCTATTTGTTCCATGCGCAAGTTTGCAAAGACTTCATGTGAGCTAATCTCGTCCTTACTGACACCTTTTGATTTAGCAAGAGCATTGAGTAATACTCTCTTCAAGCGGTTTTGGAGATATCTCTAAGCGTGCATGATCGATCCATGCGCTGATTTCATCCTCCAAATAGTCATGACCCCAAACTTGATAACAGAGTATACGGTTGGTACTGTAAACCATTTTATGATCTTCGGTTAATACATCCGTAGTTTTGACTACACCATCGTACAGATAAACTTCAATGCGTTCATTATCCCGTAATGTACAGGCACGTTCAAAAGCGACTTTGGCATGTTTCAAGAGTTCGCTTCGCTGGTTTTCATTCATAATTTTCTCCTTGTGATACGTGTTGATTAGTGTTGTGATAATCCCACAACCGCTTATAATGACTGTCCAATTCTGAGAGAGTGGAGTCCACGGTCATGAGTTCATTGGCATGTTCAAAACGGGTTGAATTTTTTTCATACCACTTTTCCATCTCAATTTTTTAAAAATTCCGTTTTGCAAATGTTTCAGCAATTAGACGACGAATCTCGGTCATTTCGGATGTGATGATTTGACTCATGAATATCCTTTTGTGTTTATAGGAGAGGTAAATGCATTTTTTATTCTTCACCATAGAACGACAATTGCAGATATCAAATATAAATGATCAGATAAGGGGACGCAGCAATGGAAGAAGAGTCTTTGATGCAAGACGCGATTAAAGCCTACGATGTAAAAGACTTTATGAGTGCAAAAAAAATCTGGGAATCTCTGAGCGATTCAAATTCGGATGCTATGGTTAATCTTGGTAGCATGTATGTCAAGGGATTGGGTGTCGCGAAAAACATTCATAAAGCATTTGAACTTTTTGATAAAGCGGCATCTTATCGACATGAAACAGCAGCCTATTATCTTGGTGGAATGTATGAAAATGGAATTGGTGTAAGTGCAAATTCTATAGACGCAATTCGTTATTACACAATAGCGGCACAAGCCGGTATGGGAATGGCACAACTCAAACTTGGAATACTGCTTCGCAATGAAGACGTCAAAAGTTCCATGCATTGGATGATCAAAGCAGCGCATGCCGGAGAAACCCAAGCACAATCATTATTGACGTATGTCAGCAACCAAACTCAAGCTTCTGACATAAATGTCGCATTTCGTAGGATGGATGAAGCGCTTCAACGTGAGATTGTTACTGCAATTATCAGCGAAAATCTGGCTCCGATACTTGCCAGTGACGGCGGCGGAGTGGAACTGGTCCATTTTGTAAGCGGAGATACACCCGAAGTATGGCTGCGTTATCTTGGGGCATGTTCCGGATGTCATCTTGGACCTACTACAACGGCAGGGATGATTTTGGAACAGTTTGAAAATGTGATTGATAAAAAGATTGTTATCTATCTATGGTAAGGAGATCATATGAATGCTTTTGCCGCACGGGTCGAATCGATAAAAAGCGATGAGTTTTTTAGCTGTATTACTATACGTGCAAAAGACAAGCTGTTTAAGCTTTTAAAAACGAAAGCACCTAAATGGCTCAGTATTGGCGATGAAGTAGAGTGTCATATTCAAGAGGCGGCCATCTCCATTTGTAAGGGTGCAAAAGAGGGGAGTGTTTCGATTGAGAATCATCTTCAGGGCGAACTGCGACATTTTCGTAAGGGTGTTGTTTTGAGTGAAGTGAGTGTCGATACACCTTGCGGGATGATGAATTCGCTTATTACGACGGATGCTTTTGAACGGATGGAATTGTGCGATGGATGCGAGGTAACTTTGCTGCTAAGGGCAGTGGATATCAAACTGATTCAGGTTATGGATTCAACCTCGTATGAAAAATGCAAAGACAAATTATACAACGTCAATTAAGGAGTTTTATTATGGCAGTTATGATTACAGACCTATGCATCAACTGTGATGCATGTATCGATGAATGTCCAGTAGGTGCGATTGCAAGCGTGGATGATTCCCCTCGCGGTGATTGGGAATACACTTATGTTAAACCTGAAAAATGTATTGAATGTGTCGAACATGCGTCAACACCAGCATGTGCTGCAGCGTGTCCGACAGAAGAGTGTATTGTTTGGGATATGCCGTACACGGCTGAACATAATGATTACTATGTCAACAGCAGTGATTATGTCATCAGCTCTAGCAAAAAACGGGGTCTATTGTCTCCTGAAGTGGCACCGCAAACATTTAGAGATGATATCTCTGATGAGATGCGCCAAGCTAGAGAAGCTGTAGCGGTATAAAAAGGATTTATGATGCTTATCGCGTTTGCTTCATCAGACGGAGTTCATGTAAATGAGCATTTTGGTTGGTCAAAAAGTTTTGATCTGTACCGTGTCAGTGAAGGCGATGCCGAGTATCTAAAAAAACTCGACAGTTCACAAGATGCGATCGAAGATGAACATGAAAAATTGGCCTATAAGATCGGTACTGTAAAAGAAGCAGACATTATGTACTGCTCTCAAATCGGTCCTACAGCTTCCAAAATGGTTCTCGCCTCTAAGATTTATCCTATGCGTGCAGCGGAGAATGAGCGAATTGATGAAGCAATCGTAAAGCTTCAAGCATTGTTGCTGGGTAATCCTCCTCCGTGGCTTCTTCGAATTGTCCACACAACAAAAGATAAGGAATAAACAATGTCAGTAATTATAGATGATACGTGCATCACGTGTGATGCTTGTTTGCAACAATGTCCCGTCAATGCGATTGTAGATGATAGCAATAATCCTATGGGGAATAACCGCTATTATGTACAACCTGAAAAGTGTATCGAGTGTGTCGGTGTCTATGATGATCCACAATGTGCGGCTATTTGTCCAAGTATCGGATGTATCACGTGGGATATGCCGTATACAAAAGAGTTCGATGGACATTATCTCAACACTGAGGTCTATAAACTCAGTGAGAAAAACGGTATACCTAAATCTCCGGAATTCAGAGAAAAAAAATACCGTAAAGACATCCTAAATGAAGATCGTGGCGTTGGCAAAATTGTCCAAGAAGAGCCTGATGAACTGGTAGAAGTAGGGTAAAGATGAATCCTTTCGTCAAAGTTGCCGCTAAACTCGACACCTTTGAACGTGATTGTGCAGTTACAGTCGCATTGAAAATCAGTGATAACTCCTGTAAAATGGACGAAGAGCAGCGTGCTGTTTTCATGTCACTGTATGATGTACTGCCCATTTATGAAAGTTCAATATTTGATAAGAGTGTTCATGATTTGATTCGTGAGGCACGTAGAATACCTGCTCCTGATCTCAATAATCGTATAAAAAAACAACGTGAAATGGCGATGGATATCATCACTCAAAATCGTATGAAAGCATTCAAATCTTCGGTACGTATCTCACTTCTTATTGCTCAAAATACACTTTAGTCAGAAGAGGGAATTAACCCACTTCGTTCGTATATGCATACGTCGATGAAATAGCTCGTAGACGCTCAGCCGCTTTGGTAAATACTTCAATCGTGTAGTCGATTTCATCGGCAGTGGTAAAACGGCTTAGGCTAAGACGGATTGCCGTATGAGCGAGCTCAGGATCTTCTCCGATGGCTGTCATTACCGGATTAGCTTGGAGAGACTCGGATGCACAGGCGCTTCCTGTTGAAGCAGCTATACCGGCACGGTTTAGATCCCACAACATCGATTCACCCTCGATACCGCGCAATGAGATGAGGATGGTGTTTGGTGTACGACGTGCACGATCACCGACGACAATCGTATCAGGGATCTGTGAAATCGCATCTTCGAGACGATCACGTAGTGCACGGACATCCGTATTCATCTTGTCAATATGTCCGACCGATTGTTTCATCGCCAATCCCATACCGATGATGTAGGCAACATTAAGCGTTCCGGCACGTTTACCGCCCATTTGTTCACCGCCATGTAGGAGATTTGGTAATTCGCACCCTTTTTTGACATACAATCCGCCGATACCTTTTGGTCCATGGAATTTATGAGCAGAGAAGGTGAGATAATCGACCGATGTTTTTGTCAGATCGACGGCTACTTTTCCGATAGCCTGAACGGCATCGGTATGGAACAAAATCCCTTTTTCTTTTGCGATAACAGAGACTTCATTGACTGGGAAAATCATCCCTGTCTCATTGTTTGCCCACATCATACTAATTAATATTGTTTTATCCGTGATAGCCGCTGCGATACGTTCAGCACTGACATATCCGTACTGATCAACATCGACAAACGTCACATCAACACCGTTTTCTTCTAGGAAAAGGAGGGTCTCAAGGACAGAAGGGTGCTCAACCGCAGAAGCGATGATATGGTTTTTTGTAGGGTCTTTGAGGATGTATTTGAAAAAGATCCCTTTCAAGACTGCATTGTTACTCTCTGTCGCACATGATGTGATGAGAATGTCGTCTGCATCGGGAACATTGAGGGCATCGTACATATATCCCATGGACTCATTGAGATACGGGCGTACTTCGATACCGTACTGGTGCAGAGAGTTTGGATTGCCGTAAAGCTCTTCGAAAAAGGGCTGCATTTTGACTTTTACGATAGGGTCGAGCTTTGTTGTTGCATTGTTATCTAGGTAGACGCGTTTCATTTTCAGTCCTCATAATGTAGGTTATTATGAGAAAGAATGCAAGATTTGTTCGAGAGGAATGTGAAATGTACTAAAATACATAATCGTTATACAATGATAACTTCTAACTGACCTTGATGTAATATTTCATTTTAATAAAAGGGTTATTTTGAAACGGACAATTTTTTACTCATGGCAATCTGATTTACCTAATAATACTAATCGCAATGTAATTGAAGATTCTATTAAAAAAGCTCTTGAAAATTTTCAAGATAGTTTTAAACTTGAACTTTCATTTGATAAAGATACAAACGGTATTATCGGGACACCTGAAATAGTAGATACAATATTTCAAAAGATTAGAAAGAGCACGATTTTTATAGCTGACATTTCAATCATAAACAAAGATTCATCTGATAGAAAAACTTCTAACCCAAATGTTTTATTTGAATTAGGATTTGCTTTTAGTTCATTAGGATCAGAAAAAATTATTTGTATTTACAACACGGATTATGGAAAAATTGAAGATTTACCATTTGATTTAAGACAAAAAAGAATTTTGACTTATTCTTTGAATGAAAATAGTAAAAAAAATGAAATTATTAAATTGTCTAAAACTATACAGTGGACTGTTGAGCAACTATATCAAAAAGGTTTGATGGATAATGAAGTACAAGATTATTTTAAAGTTCAAATTGATACTAAAATATTGCGATTACTAAGTCATATTGCCAAAATTTTATTTGGATATACAGGATACAAAACATTAGAATCTATTAATGATTTATTTAATTTAGAATCTCATGAAATAAAAAAACTTGTTGAGGAAAACACATACATTGGATTTCAAATATTTAAACGATATCTAAAAATAGAAGATGAAATAAGAGAATTAGTAGATAAGGCACTTTCTTCAAGTCATTATGATAAAGATGTTATTTCACCATTAATCAAAATTATTCGATGGATTGGAAGTTTTGAAAAATTGAATAGCGTACGAACCTCCCCAAGTTTATTCATAGCTACAAATAAAAAAAATAAAACATGTAAAGTCGTATATGGACCAGACATGAACCCTAACAATGACAAAAATGGATACTTATTATTAGAATCAATTGATAAGATTCAAGGTAGAGTAATTGATTTTGGTGACTTTATTGAAAAAATGAAGATTGAAAAACAACTATATTATTTCAAACTAAATCCATATTATTATGATGAATATTCTGAAAATATATTGCAACTTTTTAAATATATTGAAGAATGGCTTGATATAACAAATGGTGAATTTATAATTGATACGAATAAAGAATTTGAGATAAGAAGAGTGAAAGAAATATGAAGCCTCTCTCTTGTGTGTACTCTTGATTAGCCAAATAATTGGCTATGTGTGCCGATTCGTGCCAATATTATAGTATCACTGTCGATAGTGTAGACGAGCAAGGTATCACCTCCAAGATGACATTCTCTGAAACCTTTCCAGTCACCTTTGAGTGCATGGTCTTTTGCTTCGGGTGGAAGTTTAATCTCTTCTTTGAGATGGTTAAGAAACGAGATCAGTTTTTCAAACTGGGTGTCGGTGAGGCGTACTGTTGCGTAGTCTTTTAAAAATTCTTTGTGACGGCGCAGTTTAGCCATGACGTTTTAGTTCTTCGATGGAAAAATCTTCGATATTTTGACCTGCTAAAATTTCTCTAAAGACTTGTTGTGTCTCTTCGTTTGGAATTTCGATGTCGAAAGGGATTCCTTTGCGAAGACGCACTTGATTCAAAAATAAATTAACTGCTTCACCGAGTGAAAGACCGAGTTCATTGAACACTTTTTGGGCTTCTTGCTTTACTGTCGGATCGAGTTTGATGCTGGTAGTCTGGCGCATGGTAGACCTCCGAATTAAAATAATACTATAGTATTATATATCTTCTAAATGGGAATGTCAAACGGATATTTTAGGAGGGGAGATTTGTTATAAGATTTACCGTTCGCCCTGAGCTTGTCGAAGGGTTATTTATGGTTCGACAAGCTCACCACGAACGGAAAGTTTTTAGAAGAATAGCAGAAGTCTTATGCTTCCGCGTGTTCTTCTTTGTAGACGTAGATTGGTTCTTGGGTTGGGTCTTCAATGACCGCTTCGGTAATAGTGACACTTTGTAGATCTTTTTTCGATGGACAGCTAAACTGTAGCGGTAACATAGCCTCTTCGATGATACTGCGCAATCCTCTAGCACCGACACCGTGATCGATCGCTTTTTGGGCAACGGCATCGAGAGCTTTTGGATCAAAGTTCAGTTGAATACCATCCATATCAAAGAGCGCTTGATACTGTTTGATCAGCGCATTATCTGGCTCTTGGAGGATTTGGACCATTTGGTCTTTACTGAGCTCTTTGAGCTGAGCGATGACGGGAATACGACCGATCATTTCAGGGATCAAACCAAACTGTACGAGTGCCTTGGCATCTATCTTTTTAGTTTTGACCTCGATTGACGTGTTCATTTTTCCAAATCCGACTTTGTTGGATTTTTTAGTATGAGTATCAGGTACAAGTCCGACAAAAGCACCACCACAGACGAATAAGACATGAGTGGTGTTAAACAAAACCGTCTCTGTCGTGGAGTTCTTACGGCTCCCTTTTACAGGGACATAGACCTCTGCACCCTCGAGTATTTTGAGAAGTCCTTGCTGTACCCCTTCACCCGATACATCACGACCCATGGTGGATGACTCTGATTTACGGGCGATCTTGTCGATCTCATCGATGTAGATGATACCGCGCTGTGCCAACTCGATGTCATAGTTTGCCGCAGCAAGTAGCCTAGAGAGGATACTCTCGACGTCTTCACCCACATATCCTGCCTCGGTCAATGCAGTCGCATCCGCAACGGCAAAAGGGACTTGCATGATCTTGGAGAGTGATTTGGCAAGCAATGTCTTACCGCTACCCGTAGGTCCCAGTAGAAGGATGTTGCTTTTTTCCAGTTCAACATTATTGTAAACCGGATTTTCGATACGTTTGTAGTGGTTGTACAACGCAACGGCGAGCACTTTTTTCGCATCTTCTTGACCAATGATGTATTTGTCCAAAAACTCGACGATCTTCTCGGGAGTAGGGAGCTGTTGCTGCATCTGTGAACGCTGTTCGTAGCGCACCTCTTTTTGCAATATGGCAGAACAGGTGGTGACACATTCGTTACAGATGTTGGTTGTCTCTGAAGAGAACATTTTTTTGACTTCGCTTTGAGGGCGTCCGCAAAATGAGCAGGTTTTTTCGGTACTCATCTTCAATCCTTTGCACTAAATTTTGTCAAGATCTTGTCTGCCAAGCCAAACTCGATGGCAGCCTCTGCTTCCATGTAGTTGTCACGGTCGGACTCTTTCTCGATGATCTTCGCACTTTTACCAGTAGCATTTGCCAAGATAGCATAGAGTCTGCGTTTGAGATTGAGGATATGTTTCGTATGGATCTCTATATCACTGGCTTGTCCTGAATAACCGCCCAAGGGCTGATGGATCATTACTTCTGCATTAGGGAGCATGTAGCGATGACCCTTTTCACCGCAGGTGAACAAAACAGCCGCCATAGAGGCGACAAGCCCCATAGCATAGGTGTAAACAGGTGCGTTAATCAGGTTCATAGTATCTAATATGGCCAAGCCGCTCATCACTGATCCGCCTGGTGAACTGATGTAGATATGGATAGGTTCATCGGAGTCCATCGCTTCTAAATACAGCAGTTGAGAGACGATGATCCCCATCATATGATCATCGATCGCTTCGGTGATAACGATGACACGGTCGCCTAAAAGTTTGGAAAACAGATCAAAATAGCGTTCTCCGCGTGGTGAAACATCTTTAACAGTAGGTAGATATGGCATTTTAGCTCCTTACACAAATGATTGGATGAATTCTTGAAGTGACATGTTGATCACTTCAATATGATGTTTGTCGATGAACTTCTGCTCTTTTTTACCCAGTGGTCCATCGGTGACAACGTAGCCGCCCTCGAGATCAAAGCTCAACTCATTGGCAACCATACGGTCCGTATCGTGACCGAATGATGTCCCTAAAAAGAGGTATTTTTTTGCTTTTCGATAGGTCTTTAGTACTTTTGGTACTGCAAATCCTCCCATTGCCTCAGTGAGCCAATCGACATAGTCGGCATCGGAGATGACAAAGGTGGGATTAGGAAGGGGTGAACCCATCGGTTTGAAGAGGATCCTTTTGGCGTTATCGAGTACCTCATCTTCTACTAGGAAGTATTTTTGGTTCTCTACATCGTATTCATAGGTCTCATAACGGTTAAGATCACCCATGATACGTGATTTACCGATGAGTAGACAATGCGGTGTAAACGCCAACAGCTCTTGGAACTTGGTATCACGGTTGGTATCAACGATATAGCGTGGCAACATGTCGACGATAGCTTTATGTAACGGTGTTGGATCAAACGGTTTCGTATAGATATGGTTGATGAGCTGTGTCATGTATTCAACCCCACGACGCTGTTCTAGGTGCATTGCCGCACGTGAGTACTCAAACATCAGCCGTGGTGCCATAGGACGACCGCCATTCATGGCAAGGATGAGTGAATCACTGTCATGAGGTACGGCTTCACCTTCTTTTGTCATGACACCCTCAAATACCCCTAGCCCGAAGTAGGGGATAGTGGTTTGATTGCGTATCTCTTTTTTTATTGTTTCAATAATGTTGTCCATTCTGATCCCTTTTGATACTTTGGATAGAGGATTGCATTTTGTGTTCTTGTAGAGAATGAGGAGGTGATATATCTATAGGTGTTCTAGCCACCTATAGGGGTGTGAAAAAGAGTTTGAGCGTTATTTGTTGATGGCCAATAAGACTCCGTCCCAAAAACGGATTCGTGCTTTTACGGCATTGATAGCTGCTTCTTCGGCTTCTGCGATCTTTACGGGATCGTTATCACAAAGAATCTCTAACATCCGCAGTGACATCGGTCCATGTTGATCGGCATCTAGGTGGATATGGCGCTCCAAATAGTAATGAAACACTGCCGCTTGATCTTTGGTTATGTTCATGGTGTCCAGTAGTGCCCGAAACATCTCTGGGATGATGTGTTCTCTGCCCAGTGCAAATGCGGCAGCGATGACGTGCGGTTTGCCGCTGTTTATAAAACCAAACGTTGTGGACATAAACTCTTTGGCAGGTTGTGGTATCGTGAAGTTTTGCATAGCATTTTCTAATGACGTAGTCGCGACAAGATTGACAAAATCTCTGATGTCGGTGCTGCTGCCTTTGGACACTTCTTCCATAGCCGTGAGATAAAGCTCAAAATGGCTGGTATAAACGACACTGCCGTCTTGGGCAGGGAGTGCTTCGTCTGATTCTTCTTCTAGGACGATTTCATTGATAAATCGTCTGACCTGTACATCACCGTGTGGAAGCCATGGAGTTTTTGCGGGTGCAAATTCGTTTTGGAGGTATTTAACAAGCGACATAAAGTCCCAAACAGAGTAAGCGTGGTGCTGCATAAAAGCGGTTAGATGGTCCATATCCGATACAGCGGCATAGACAGGATTGGTGGCGAGTTCTTTTCGTAGAAGTTTGACTTTTTCAAGAGGGAAGAGGGACATATAATCTATTCCTAAATCTTTTTAGGGAGATTATACAAAGTGTAACCTTGACCTTACCCGTGACACCCATGTCCTGTATAGCAGTCAACTGCTGCGGCTATTTTGATGATTGCTTTTTCCATCGAAAAAGGTTCATTGAGGTCTTTTGGTATCTCATCGTAAAAGAGTGCTCCGTCTTTGGATACGATGAACAGCGCTTTGGCAAACTCTCCGCAAAGCTCTCCCTGTCCCAGTCGAACACCGTAATAATCCCCGAACTGCGTATCATAGTCATAACCGTAATTCCACTCTGAGAGCTGTGGGTTAGGATGTTCCTTGGTAGCGACGACCAATGATTTTCCAATGACAAATGTGTTTAGTGCAAGCAACTCATCCAGTTGTCTTAATTGTGATATGAGCATCTCATCGACAAAAGGTGTAGAGATAATAAGCTGTGTGTGACCATTTTGCCCACCGATGGTAAACGGTTGATCATTCATGTCTTTGAGGGTCACTTTGTCAGAGGCATATCCGACACCCAGTGGTATATCCTCAAGATGCAGGGTGGATGTGTTGTAAATTATCTGCAATTTCGACTCCTATAATAAAATGGTTGATCGCTGTCTCAACATCTTTGGCAAACGGAGGAATCTTATAGATCTTGATCCCTACATTTTTGAGCGAATACAATGTATTGAGACAATAGTTGTCGACAAGGAGGTAGTCGGTTTTACCTATCGCTTGTAATACCATATAGTGTTCACTGACATGGTAGGCATCTGCTGAGAGATCACTGGGACACTCGCACGCTTTCATATCAGGGTCTTGAACCATTTTACCGCCCGCTTTTTCCCAAGGGTTTAATCGCGTGTCGATAAGACGATAGCGTACGTCTTTACGATGGCCTGTGACTTCGTAGAGTGCAAACATGGTTGCCGTACACGGGTTTTCATGATAAACACGTTTCATGGCATCCAATGGTATAGCTACTACTATCATAAATAGGCTCCTTACAGTTCTACAATAAATGCAACTCTTGTTCTCGATAGACTGCAACTTTTCCTTGCTACAAAAGAGTCAAACCAATTATTCTAAAAAAGTACAAAATTGTCACGATTGTCGGTTAATTGGTCATTAAATGACAAGAACGCCAGTTGCATAACACTCTGCAGAAATGGTTGGTGCTGGATGAGGCAAGATCATTAAACATTATTGACATACGAAGGAGTTACTATGAGCTGTTCATCAACTGGAACTGAAGCTTTTATGCCCGATGACATCAAGGAAAAAATCCACAATCATCCATGCTATTCAGAAGGAGCACACCACCACTATGCCCGTATTCACGTAGCCGTTGCCCCTGCGTGTAATATCCAATGTAATTATTGTAACCGTAAATACGACTGTTCAAATGAAAGCCGACCGGGGGTCACATCTGAGCGTCTAACACCTGAAGAAGCGGCGAAGAAGGTTATGTTTGTCGGTGGAGAAGTCCAGCGTATGAGCGTACTTGGGATTGCAGGTCCCGGCGACGCGTTAGCGAATCCGAAAAAGACATTTGAGACCTTTGGAATGGTGCGTGAATTTGCGCCGGATCTAAAACTGTGTCTCTCTACGAATGGTTTGGAATTACCGAACTTCGTCGATGAGATGGTTGAGTACAACATCGATCACATCACCGTTACCATTAACAGTGTTGATGAGACAGGTGAGATCGGTAGTTTAATCTATCCATGGATTTTTCATAACAATAAACGTATCTATGGAAAAG
This sequence comes from Sulfuricurvum sp., assembly GCA_030694265.1. Classification (GTDB taxonomy): domain Bacteria; phylum Campylobacterota; class Campylobacteria; order Campylobacterales; family Sulfurimonadaceae; genus Sulfuricurvum. Next base: position 549,455 of record JAUXYP010000001.1, on the reverse strand, counting down.
AGGCGGCAAAAATCCTCCTCGAAAACCAGCTTGAGGGGATGCGTAAATGTGTCGAAAAAGGGATTTTGATCAAAGCCAATTCGGTATTGATACCAGGCATTAATGATCAGCATTTACCGGAAGTATCACGAAGACTCAAAGAGATCGGGGTGTTTTTACATAATATTATGCCAATCCTCTCCGAGCCTGAGTTCGGAACAGCGTTTGCCCTTGCTGGAGTACCAAGTGCTACGGATCAAGAGCAAATGGCAGCACAAGAAGCGTGTGGTCATGATATGAAACTCATGCAGCACTGCCGACAATGTCGTGCCGATGCGGTAGGGCTTATCGGTGAAGACCGCGGCGGAGAGTTTACCAAAGATACCTTCTCAGGTCTTAGTTTTGATGAGTTACAAATCAAATACGATTTGGAAGCACGTCAAGCGGCTCAGGCGAAGATCGAAGAGTTCCGATTCTTCCTCGATCGTGCAAATGATCGTGTGAGAAAAGAAAAAGAAGAACTTAGCTCAACCGGTGTGACGATCCTCGTTGCGGTTACCACTGCGGGCGAAGGTATGATTAATATGCACTTTGGAAGTGTCAAAGAGTTCTTGATCTATGAAGCAGGGGACAAAGGAATACGCTTTATCCATCACCGTAAAGTGGACACAGAATATTGTGCGGGACCTGATGGTACCAATCCTCTTGCACCTATTTTGGAAAAACTCAAAGACGTACAGATGGTTCTAACCGCAAAAATAGGCGGATGTCCACAAGACGATCTAAAAGCGGCGGGAATTGTTGCGGATCAAAGCTATGCGTATGAGCCGATTGAGATTTCGGTACTCAAAGCATCACGCAAATATTTCGGTGTGGATGAAAACGCGGAAGTGAATTAAGGAATCTGTTATGGCACTCATCAATGACACGACATTACGCGACGGTGAGCAAGCGGCTTACGTCGCATTCAATACCGAGGAAAAAGTTCGTATTGCAACACTGTTGGATGCGTGCGGAGCGGATGAGCTCGAAATCGGTATTGCGTGTATGGGTGTCAAAGAGCGCGATGATATTAAAACACTCCTATCACTTGGCTTGCGCGCTCGAATGATGACATGGAATCGGATGAAGATGGATGATCTTGATGCCTCGTTGTCCTGTGGCATCCAAGTGGTCGACCTCTCCATTCCTATCTCTGATCTACTGATCGGCGTCAAATTCGGCGGTAGCAAACTCAAAGTCCTTACTGAGCTCGAACGAGTTGTCACCGCCGCTTCAAAAGAGGGTCTTTTTATCTGCATTGGTGGCGAAGACAGTTCACGCGGAAGTCATGAATTTATCCGTGATGTCATGGAACTCTCACGCGAATGTGGCGCACACCGTTTTCGTTATTGCGATACGATAGGTATTATGACACCTACGCAAACATATAAAGAAATCAAGTCGTTGTCTGATTTAAATCTTCTTCCAATTGAAATGCATACCCATAACGATTTTGGTTTAGCCAATGCAAATGCTCTTAGCGGAATAGATGCAGGTGCAATCAGCATGAACACGACGGTCATGGGATTAGGAGAGAGAGCCGGAAATGCCTCATTTGAACAGATTCTAATGGCATTGAAACATCTGTACGGGGAGAAACGTGCTATTGACCCTGTCTTGATCCGCACTTTAGTCCAAACCGTTGCCAATGCCGCGGATATGACTTTGGCAACCAATGCCCCGATCGTAGGTGAAAGGATATTTGCCCATGAGAGCGGCATACATGCGGATGGAATGATGAAAGATTCCCATGCGTATGAGCCCTATGAAGCACATGAAGTTGGATTAGAGAGTTCTTATCCCATCGGAAAACACTCAGGTAGTGCAACGATACGGTACCATCTCCAGCGAATGGGTATTATGGCTGATAGCGGAATTCTTAGTGATCTACTGCCTAAAATCCGAGAGATAGTGACATCACGTAAACGGGTACTCGAATCGTATGAACTAAAATCACTCTATCAGGATGCAGCATGTATATAGGATGGCTAAAGTATGTTGATGTCCCAGAGCTTCTTAAAATTGCAGAAGAGACCGGTTGGTTGGTAGATGGCCATCATGTAAAGCTCATGATGATGCATGCACCGCATTTGTGCTATGGCGCGTATGATGACGGTGTATTAGTAGGTGCCGTTTTAGCAATCGAATATGAAGTATCTGCCATGATCAAGTATTTTATGGTTAAACCGTCTCATCAAAAACAAGGGGTAGGTAAGCGGTTGTTCACAACACTATTTGGTGTACTAAAAAATGAACACCCCTCTATCTATCTGCACGCGAATCCGCAGCTCAAAAGTTTTTTTGAGAAGTACGGCTTTGAATCGGTGATGGAAGTAGGGCGATTTTTAAATGTCGGAAAAGTACCCCCATTTAGTTTTACCAATGCACAAGCCAAAGAGCTTGATGGCGGAAATTTTGACGCGATCATCCGTAAAATTGATTTTGAGACATTCGGTGAAAACCGTATGAATTTCATGCTCGATGAGATGGAGCGAAACAGCTCACTGAAATTTGCCCTTCCAAACTCTTTTCAACACTCCAGTGTCATTAATGCACGGGGAGTCTATTTAGGCCCCTGGCAGTGCAAAGCCGGACATGAAGAAGAAGCAGAGAAAATGATGCAGGGAGTCCTCTATTTCAGAGGTCTAAAAAAAGTCCTTGCCGATGTACCGATGGGAAACACTCAAGCAGTCGGGTTATATGAACAGTACCATTTTCAGAACAAAGGGACATTCTTACACATGACCTACGGAGTAGATCGTCTTGTCAAGTTTGAGAATATCTACGCATTTTCGTTATGAATAAAAATTGCATTTGAGCTAAAAAGAAGGAGCCGACAATGACTGAAGTAGAGCACAAAAAAGAGTTAGCAAAACTCAAACGTCTGGCAATTGAAATTGCCTCAGAAATTCATGATATAGTTGAGGATACGGTTTGGACCAATCACGTAAAAATGCCGGAACTGGCTGAAAAACTATATACTGCTGTTGAAAAAGCAAACAGCTACAAGGCAGAGCATTCTCTGTAAAGGAGGCTGTCATGCCTACCAAAGAAGAAGTATTGGATTTCGAGATATGTGAATGCGGCGGTAAAAGTGTTGCCCAAGCCATTAAAATATTTCAAGAAACCTCGCTTCCGTATAAAAAAGCCAAAAAACTCGTCACTGAGTGTGATAAGAGCTGCTGCCGTGCAGCTATTACCAGACTTTTTGATATGGCCTATTTTGGTAATTTTGATTACGATGAGATCGCTCGACTGATCCAGTTGCGACATGACAAACTTGGAGAAATACTCGAAAGAATGAAAAGTGGCCGATAATATTATTATTCGAAAAGCACACTACGCTGATATACAACCCATGGCTATTTTGCTAGAAGAGCTTTTTACGATTGAAGATGATTTTGTTATAGATACACAAAAACAGATTCGTGGATTGTCTTTACTCTTGAAAACACCCAATGCATTCTTGTATCTTGCAAAACATAAAAATCGCGTCATTGGTATGATTACGATGCAACGACTGGTTTCTACGGCGATGGGAGAAAACGTCGGATTAATCGAAGATCTGATTGTTAATTCTGATTTTCGCAGAAGAGGTGTGGGCAGATTGTTGTTGCAGAATGTGATTCATAAATCAGAACAATTAGGTTATGCACGTCTGTCTCTTGGAGCTGATAGACGAAATGATACTGCAATCGGCTTTTACCGTGCTTTTGGATTTGAACCCAGCAATATCGGATTGATGTATCGGATAAGATAATCTATTGATTATCCACTACTACTCTGTTTTTTCCTTGTTTCTTTGCTTCATACATCGAATCATCGGCTTTTTTGATGAAGGATTCAATACTTTCACTCACATTGTATTGTGCTACGCCAAGGCTGATAGTAATACAGCCTACATCCTTAAAGATTGAGTGTTCGATCTCTTTTCTGAGTCGCTCGGCAAACGCTATAGTCCCCTCGAATGGGGTATCTATTTGTAAAATAACAAACTCTTCTCCACCCCATCGTGCAAATATATCGCTGTTTCGTACCATACTGCGGACAATTTGAGCAATTTCTATTAAGACAGTGTCTCCTGAATTATGCCCAAAGGTATCATTGACTCTTTTGAAGTCATCGATATCAAAAAGTATGAGCGAAAGTGGGGTATTAAAGACTCGAGCTTGTTCGGTTGCCGATTTGAGCCACTTGTCACATTGCAAGCGATTTGCCGCACCGGTCAAAGGATCGGTAGATGCAACTTTCTCCAGTTCGTGTTCAAAAAGTATGTGAGAGGTGATATCTTTACCCGTAGAAATGAAATTGGCAAGCTTGCCACGCTTGTTTTTTAGGGGAACTATGGTTTTAAATTCATGGTAAAACGTTGTATCTTTTCGCTTATTCGTAACAACTCCCCGATAGGTTTCTCCTGAGAGAATTGTCTGCCATAAATGTTCATAAAAAGAGTTGTGATGCTCGCCGGAACGGAGAATACTAGGTTTATTACCGATAACTTCCTGAGCTAAAAATCCTGATTGTTCTTCAAATGCACGATTCACATACTCAATTTTTCCCTCTATATCGGTTATCACGACGGTATCGCCACTCTCTTCGAGTGCTTTGGAGAGTTTAAGAAGGTGGAAGTCTGTCTGATTCTTAAAAAGTTGAAGGATTTTAGTTATAGCGTAACTTGCAGCGATGGCGCACAGCGCTCGATACAGTTGAACGGGGAGACCAATTAGGGATTGAAATGTTTCTGTATTGAGTACGGATGCCGGGAAAAAAGTTCCTACAGGGACAATGAGTCCTGCGAATATACCATACATAAAAAAAGCTGCTGAAAGGAGATAGGTACAATTTTTTATAGAGGGATAAGTTGACCCTTGTATCAGGTAGGATGGATGAGCAAATACATAAGCAGCAAGGAAAATTGCCGGAGTGCCTAAAATATAGCGAACCAAAATATTGGCGTTTTCCAATGATAAAAGATCAAAGCAGGTCATTAATATAAATGAGCCCAATATAAGTAATATCAGAAGCTTCATTGCAAAAGAGCGATTCCAAATAACGCGTAAAGCAAAATACAGAAGTACTCCATAAGAAAGCGTCATTGCAATGAAGTAAGCTAGGTGAAGAAACTCCTTTGTTTCTCCTGTTTCATGCAGTTGAAACATAACCAGCCATTCAGATATTCCGTGTAAAATTCCAAAAGTACCTAAATACTTTAACTCACGTGTAAATTTAAAAATAGAATTTTCAATGGGGTAGTGAAGAATACTAAAGCCGAACAAAAAAAATGCAAGGCCATAGAAAAAATAGATATAGTCAATAAAATGTAGCATTCAACCTCTGTAGTATTAAAAATGTGATAAGTATGTAATTTTACCATTTACCTACTTTATAAATGCAATATAGCGGCCAGCCTGATATTTAAACGGTTTATATTAGTCCTTTTACACCCCTGCAAAACTCATTCCTACAATTTTGTCTTACTCGTCGCCTTTTGTCACTTATCTTTAGCTAAATGTCCCAAAAACCATAGAACACCCTTTGCATCTAGGAGGATGAAGTTAAAAAATAAGGGGATAACATGGCTGGAGCACCTAGCTTGCGACAAATCGCGTTCTACGGAAAAGGTGGGATCGGTAAATCTACCACATCTCAAAATACATTGGCAGCAATGTCACACTATTTCGATAAAAATATTATGATCGTTGGTTGTGATCCAAAAGCGGATTCAACTCGTTTGATTCTTCATGAAAAAGCACAAGATACTATTTTGTCTCTTGCAGCAGAACTTGGAACCATTGAAGATGTTGAGATGGAGCAAGCGCGTCTTTGGGGTAAAGGTCTTTTTGACAAAGAAACTCCAGGCGGTTGGATCAACTGTACAGAATCAGGCGGACCAGAGCCAGGAGTAGGTTGTGCAGGTCGCGGTGTTATTACAGCGATTAACTTTCTTGAAGAAGAGGGTGCTTACGATGAAGAAGGTCTAGACTTCGTTTCTTATGACGTTCTTGGTGACGTTGTTTGCGGCGGATTCGCTATGCCGATTCGTGAAGGTAAAGCACAAGAGATCTACATCGTAATGTCTGGTGAAATGATGGCGATGTACGCGGCGAACAATATCTCTAAAGGGATTTTGAAGTACGCAAATACAGGTGGAGTACGTCTTGCAGGTCTTGTATGTAACGCTCGTATGACAGACAAAGAGTACGATTTGGCACTAGAGCTTGCTCAACGCCTTGGAACACAATTGATTCACTTCGTACCGCGTAACAATATCGTTCAGCACGCTGAGCTACGTCGTATGACGGTTGTTGAGTACAGCCCGTATTCTGATCAAGCTCGTGAGTACAAAGAGCTTGCTCGTAAAATCGTTAACAACGATATGAAAATCATCCCGACTCCAATCACAATGGACGAGTTAGAAGAACTTCTTCTTGCATTCGGTCTTGAAGATGAAGTTGATGAATCACAAGTCGGTAAAGCGGCAGAGGCTTAATTGATTTGAACGGACACGAGGCAAAGCCCCGAGTCCTACGCTAACGCTTGGGTTTTCTTCAGCAGAAAGCTCATGGCGCTTTGCGCCTTTAATACAAAGATTCCTCTTTTGAGGAATCTTCAATGGCCGTCATGAAAATGACCAATAACATCTTGTTAATAATGAAAAGAAAACAACAGAAAAAGGAGATTAGATGTTTGTATTAGGTTTTCACTTCCCAGCTTCAATGGGGAATCAAATTCCAGACGAATTAGTTGCAGAAAAAATTGCCGATGTTGATATCAGTGATGTCAAAGAGATCAAACTTTTGATGGGTACAAAAGAGAGAGATAAAGAGTGGTTGAGCTACACAAACAAAGATACGTTTTTGTTTAGAGCAATGGTTCATTACTTCAAAGAAGAGAACCCTGAAAAATTGCAAAAGTACATGATCTACATGAACCGTTATCAAATGTCAGCCATTTCAAAACGTGTTGATGCAGCTGATGATGAAACAATGAAATTGTGTCATCACCTCGATAATATGGAACAGTTCCGTATTGAAGTCGCGTAAGGAAGAGGTGTATTATGGGACCAGAATCACTAGAAGCCAAACAAAAAGCGGCCATTGAAGAGATCTTAAAAGCGTATCCTGAGAAAGCGGCGAAAAACCGTGAGAAACACCTCGGTGTCGGATCTCCAAATGATGAAAATCAAAAAACGTGCGGCGATGTACGCTCAAACAAGAAGACCGTTCCAGGTGTTATGAGCCAACGCGGTTGTGCTTATGCGGGTTCAAAAGGGGTTGTATGGGGTCCTGTCAAAGACATGATCCACATCAGCCACGGACCTATCGGATGCGGTCAATACAGCCGTGCAGGTCGTCGTAACTACTATATCGGTGTAACCGGTGTTGATACGTTTGTAACGATGAACTTTAGCTCGGATTTCCAAGAAAACAACATCGTTTTCGGTGGAGATAAAAAATTGGGTAAATGTATCGATGAAATCGAGCAGCTTTTCCCATTGAATAACGGTATTACGGTTCAATCAGAGTGCCCGATCGGTTTGATCGGTGATGATATCGGTGCCGTTACCAAAGTAAAAGCAAAAGAGATCGACAAGGTCATCGTTCCCGTCAACTGTGAAGGTTTCCGTGGGGTATCTCAGTCATTGGGTCACCACATCGCAAACGACACGGTTCGTGACTACATTTTTGATGGTAAAGTAAATGTTGACATCAGTGATGTTACGGCTACTGATTATGACGTTGCGATCATCGGTGACTATAACATCGGTGGTGATGCATGGTCAAGCCGTATCCTTTTAGAGGAAATGGGTCTTCGCGTTGTTGCACAATGGTCTGGGGATGCAACTCTTAAAGAGATGGCATTGACACCAAAAGTAAAATTGAACTTGCTTCACTGCTACCGTTCAATGAACTACATCAGCCGTCACATGGAAAAAGAGTACGGGATTCCTTGGATCGAGTACAACTTCTTCGGACCGTCACAAACCATCAAATCTCTACGCAAAATCGCGGCGTTCTTTGACGAAAGTGTACAAGCTAAATGTGAAGAAGTTATCGCGAAGTATCAGCCGATGATCGATGCGGTTATCGCTAAATACAAACCACGTCTTGAAGGCAAAACGGTTATGTTGTTCGTCGGCGGTTTACGTCCTCGTCACGTTATCGGTGCCTATGAAGATTTGGGTATGGAAGTAATCGGTACGGGTTATGAGTTCGCTCATGATGACGACTACAAACGTACCAAAGAAGAGATTTTCCGCTCAACCGTTATCTACGATGACGTCAATGAGTATGAGCTTGAAGCATTCGTGAAAAAACTTCAACCTGACCTTGTAGCTTCAGGGATCAAAGAGAAGTATGTATTCCAAAAAATGGGTCTTCCGTATCGTCAGATGCACTCATGGGATTACAGCGGACCGTACCACGGGTACGACGGATTTGCTATCTTCGCACAAGATATGGATTTAGCGATCAATTCACCAGTATGGGCGCACTCAAAAGCACCATGGGAAAAGGAAGGATAATAAGATGCAAGAAGTAGAAAAAATTGTAAACGGAAAAGATCTCTTTAAACGTCCTGAGTACCAAGAGGTGCTCAAAAATAAAAAGCAATTCGAATCGTCTATGCTTGCAGTTAACCCTGCAAAAGTAGATGAGATCGCAGAGTGGACTAAGTCATGGGATTACCGTGAGAAAAACTTGGCCCGCGAAGCAATCACTGTCAACCCTGCAAAAGCATGCCAGCCTCTTGGTGCGGTTATGGTTGCACTCGGGTTTGAAGGGACTATGCCGTATGTTCATGGTTCTCATGGATGTGTTGCGTATTTCCGTTCATATTTCACTCGTCACTTCAAAGAGCCGACTCCATGTGTATCGGATTCTATGACTGAAGATGCTGCGGTATTTGGTGGATTGGTGAACATGAAAGAGGGTTTAAAAAACTGTGCAGCAGTGTATAAGCCTAAAATGATCGCTGTTTCTACTACGTGTATGGCGGAAGTTATCGGGGATGACTTGCAAGCGTTTATTATCGCTGCAAAAGAAGAAGATGGCGGAGAATTCCTATCGGAAGAATATCCGATTCCATACGCGCACACACCTTCATTTGTCGGTAGCCATATCACGGGTTATGACAACATGATGCACGGTATCATGTCACAACTCACGGAAGGTCAACAAGGTGAGAAGAAACAACGTATCAATATTATCCCAGGATTTGAAACATATATCGGTTCACTTCGCTCGGTAAAAACGATCGTTGAAGCATTCGGAACCGACTATATCATGTTAGGTGACCACTCTGATCAGTGGGATATGCCAGCCGGTCAATACGAAATGTTCCAAGGCGGAACAAAACTGGACGATGCAAAAGATTGTATCAACTCCAGCGCAACGATCTCATTGCAAAAATACGCTACATCAAAAACTATGAAAATGGTTGAGAAACGATGGAAGCATGCTGGTGGATTCAGCAACCCAGTCGGTCTCAAAGGGACTGATGAGTTTGTTATGAAACTTGCAGAGTTGACAGGAACCGAAGTTCCTCAAAAACTCAAAGTAGAGCGCGGCCGTTTGGTTGATGCGATGCAAGACAGCTATCCGTACATGCACGGTAAAAAATTCGCTATCTGGGGTGATCCTGATTTCCTTCTAGGTCTCGTTTCATTCTTGTTAGAGATGGGTGCTGAGCCTACTCATGTTCTTTGTCACAATGCCCCTAAGGGTTGGGAAGAAGAGATGAGAGCATTGCTTGATACTTCTCCGGCAAAAGACAGCTTGAATGTATGGGCTGAAAAAGATTTGTGGCACATGCGTTCACTTCTCTTCACTGAGCCTGTCGATTTCATGATCGGTAACAGCTACGGTAAAGAGTTGATGCGCGATACTGGTACTCCGTTGATCTATATCGGATTCCCTATCTTTGACCGTCACCACCTACACCGCTACTCTATCAGTGGATACGACGGTGCGTTGAACCTTCTTACTTGGATCACGAACAAAGTTCTTGACCAGTTGGATGAAGATACCAAAGGTATCGCAACCACTGACTATTTCTTCGATCTTATCCGCTAAGGTCTCCTTCTCCCCTTGTGGGAGATACCTACACAAAAAGATTCCAGAATGTCTATCCAAGAGAAAATAAAAGCCGAATTACTTCAAGAAGCGTATGCAAATATCGACCGTATTTACGATTCAATCGATCAACATTTTATTCTCGATGAACCCCGTCGCGACAATGTCATCAAACACCTCAATATTCTCAAAGATGAACTCTATTTCGTTTTTAAAACAACACCCCTTTCCTAGAACACCAAATGCATTAATTCTTCAAATCACCATTGGAGAAACATTATGGAACATCACGTAGTAATCGAAAAATTGTGCAGCTGTGCAAAAAAAGAGGGATTGTCCCAAATCGCTACTTATGAGAGTAAAAGTGATGCATTGGGAGCAGCAGAAACTCAGCTCGCATTTATGAATGGAAACTTTTGCGGTAAACACACGTTTCAACTTGTCGGTGTTGATGACAATTTTGTTATCGGTATGGTCGGCGGCGGCTGTGGCTGTAAGTAAAAGGGGATAGTATGGATCATCATGTTGTTGTTGAAAAACTATGCGCCTGCGCAAGACGTAAACAAATGCCTCAAATCAAAACCTTGGATGACAAAGAAAATGCAATGCGTATAGCACGTGCGTGGGCGCAGGAGATGAATGAAAGCTTTTGCGGGCAACATTCATTTACGGCTGTTGAAGTGGATGATAATTATGTGATTTCGGTGGGGGAGGGGAGCTATTAAGTAATAGCTTTTCTTCTTGCTTGAAATCCTCTTATTCACTATAATAATCATATGGAAAATTTACTTTTATCAATCTTTTTAACGGTTTCTATTGCGACCGTTTTGAACATCATCCTCAAAAAATTTGGTATCTCTCATATCATCGGTTACATTGCAACTGGAACCATCATCAGCACTCTTTTTGGCTTTAATGGATTTAGAAACGATTCATTAGACTTAATCGGAGAGTTTGGGATTGTCTTTTTGATGTTTACCATCGGACTGGAGCTGAGTTTAGAGAAAATCAAAAAGATGAAAGAGATACTCCTCACAAACGGTCTGCTTCAAGTCGTGTTCAGCGTCGCGGTGATCTTTATTCTTTCTTATTATCTTTTTGGACTCAATTTCAATACATCCCTTATCATCTCTTTGGCTTTTTCCCTCTCATCGACTGCCATTGTCCTGACGTATCTCAAAGAGTCCAAAGATATCCATACCCCGTATGGTCAAAAATCGATGGGGATCTTAATCTTTCAAGATCTCGCCGTCATCCCTATTTTATTACTCATCACTTTTTTATCCAATGATACCCTCTCTCTGGGTGAAGTCCTATGGAAAACGATTCTCTCCGCCATCTTTGTCGTTGTATTCATGTTTACTGTAGGGGAAAAGATTGTCAATGCACTTTTGCAGTTTTCAGCAAAAACAGAGCTGGAAGAACTTTTTTTAGGCTCCGTATTTTCAATTTTGATCGGTGCTTCACTTCTTGCACACAGTATGGGTTTTACCTATTCTTTGGGAGCTTTCATTGCAGGGATGATCATCGCTGATACACGTTACAACGTCAAAGTAGAATCTGATATTGCAAGCTATAAAGATCTTCTTCTGGGAGCTTTTTTCTTTGGGGTAGGGACAAAGATCGATATTTTTTATTTTTTGGAAAATATCCATATCATTATATTTGTATTCGCATTTGCGATGTTATTCAAAGCATTCGTCATTTACATGATTATACGACGCAATTCCGACAAAAATACATCCGCAAAAACGGCATTATCACTGGCTCAAGTAGGGGAGTTTTCATTTGCCATTTTTACCCTTGCAGGGGGGCAAAAGCTTATTAGTGAAGAAATGACAAGTTTTTTGATACTAGTAAGTGTTATTTCTATGATATTAACGCCATTTATTGTCGGTAATATCTATAAACTTTCATCCTATTTTGAAAAAGAATTCTTCGAATCTGACGTCATCACACCAATTGAGCGTAAAGATCATATTATCGTTGCCGGTTTTGCGATGCTTGGTAAAATTGTTGCCGCTTCCTTGCAGGCGAAAGGGGCAAATTTCATCATCATTTCCGATAACTTAAAACACGTTTTACATGCTAGGAAACTCGGTTATATGGCCTATTTTGGGCACTTAAATAAACTTCCAGTTTTGGAGTCTTTGATGATCAAAGAGGCAAAGGCAGTCATAATCACGATGAGCAGTGAACAAAACAGACGACTTATTAGTGAAGCGGTACTTGGTTATAGCAAAGAAGCAAATGTCATAATTAAAATTGACAATGCTGAAGAGCGAAAGAGCTTAAGAGATTTGGCTAACTTAGAATTCGTCGACGCCAGCTTTGAAGTAGCAGATCTACTTGTGAAGCATGCACTAAAATAATGATAAATATCCAATAAATTTAAGGCTGTATAAATTGAGTATCTATGCTTTACAATCACCAGCAGGTGGGTTTTTAGATGAAGATTTAAAACACTTTAACAAAATATTCGATGATTGGTGTGTGAAATTTGATGATTTCGATGACGCTAGAACGATTGCCAGTACTCTTGATAAGAATAGATATGCGGAGGTTGTAGAAATTACCCCACTGAGTTATCCTAAATATTTTTTTCCTAATCTACAAGGCGTAATACATGCAACACGGGAAATCGATGGAAATATTATATGTATTGTTGAACCATTTATGGGATCATATTTTCGTATTGCCGTATGTAATTTAAAGAATAAAACCGTTAAGTTCACCCCGTCAAACTATAAAAATGCTATGAGTGTCGAAGGGGCTTTCGCGAATTTTAAAATCCGCGATCGAGATGATCACTAGAATCGGTGTGTCAAAATATGTCAGAGCATACTGCCGCAGAATTTCTGAATAAATTGGTAATTCCAAATAGCTTCAAAAACAACAAACTGCATGACTAAAATAATCCATAGTATAAATGGAAATTTACGTATTTTATGACGAAATAATTTTTGGGCAAATACAGCTCCAACACTTCCGCCAACCATTGCCATAGTCATAAGTGTTTTTTCACTTATACGTTTTCGACTTGTACGTGCAAGTAATTTGTCAATACCGAACATGAAAAAGGTAATTAGATTGAAAATAATAAATAGAATAATAAAAGCTTTCATGAATTATGACTTATCTTTGTATAGTAGGTAGTATAAAGTTTATAAGTATAACATAGCTATAGCACCAGAACTTCAGCCATAGCGAAGTCCAAGCCCTATACAATCCGATAAATATTGACATGATCAAGGATAATTTATGGATTCATTTACCTACTATAACCCAACTCGTATTGAATTTGGACGTGATAAAGAAAATACTGTCGGTGAACTGCTTGCACATGATGGTATTGGGCGAGTATTGCTCGTATATGGAACGGGTTCAATAAAAAAGATTGGATTATATCAACGTGTTATTGCATCGTTGGAGAAAGCAGGTGTTGAATACGTTGATTTGGGTGGCATTGTCAGTAATCCTCTCCTATCAGACGTTTATCACGGAATCGAACTTGTTAAATCAAACAAAATTGATGCCGTATTAGGTGTTGGAGGAGGTTCAGTTATTGATTCTTCCAAAGCGATAGCGGCAGGGGCTGTTGTTGAAACGGATGTATGGGATTTTTTCATCAATAAAGCTTCCATAGACAAAGCTCTACCTGTATATTCAATTGTAACCCTTGCAGCTGCCGCTAGTGAAATGAATGGCAATTCAGTTATTACCAATGAAGCCACAAAACAAAAATACTCGATTGCATCAGTGCACTTAAATCCAAAGATCTCGATCGTCAATCCAGAACTGATGATGAGCGTCACAAAAGAGTATTTAGCCTATTCAGCCGTTGATATTATTGCCCACTCGATTGAAGTATACTTTACGGCTACCGATCATCCTAATTTTCAATCTAGGTTGGTAGAGTCGATTATTAAAACCGTAATTGAAACAACCGAAATACTAATAGAAGATCCTGCAAACTATGACGCACGGGCAGAATTTGCATGGGCATCCTCTCAGGCATTAAACGGTTTGACTAGCTCAGGGACTGGCGGAGGAAACTTTCCAAATCATATGATTGAGCACGCACTTTCTGCATTGTTTAATATTCCACACGGGGCAGGGCTCGCTATTGTCATCCCAGCATGGATGAAATGGTACAAAGATAAAAACATTACCCAGTTTGAACGCTTTGCTAAAGAAGTATTTGGAAAAGACTCAGCTGACGAGGGAATCACATCGTTGCAACGATGGTTTGACTTCATTGGAGCACCGGTGTCGTTACCTAAAGGAAATATCCCGAGAGAAGCGATACCGGAGATTGCACAAAACGCTTACGGTCTCGCTAAAATGTGGGGCATGGGAGATGCCTATTGTGTTCAAAGTATCGAAGACATATTGGGATATGCTTGATATTTTGAAGTAATACTATCAGTTCCTTTAAAGCGTTATCCCCAATGCAGCTAAGAGCATTTGTTTTTCTTTGGCTGGATTATTAAAGAAGCGAGCTTTTATATCATCTTCTAAAATGGCGATGTCATCAAATAACTCTGAGTCATCTTTTTGAGGGAAAGAGCGGTTGACTTCTTGCATAAGTGCTTCGAGATGTTTATCCGTCATTTCGTCGTTATTTAAGAGCCCGATACGCTGGGTATGCTCGATAGTAGCGATAGCACGAAGTAAATAAAGTTTATCACACCGACTGTCATCACTCTCATTTTCTAATAAATCGTTGATACGTGTAACCTCTTGAGCGTAAAGTTCACTCGATTCTTTAATAATAAGACGTTGTTCTGGAGTAAATGGCATGGCATAATCCTTTTCTGAGTGCATCATTATATTCAAATTATAGGTGTTATTTCATTTATAGTTAATAACCCAGGCACCGTCTCTATAGACAACTTCATCTCCCAGGGTAAAAGAGTGTGTATCAGCAAAAACGTCTACATGATACCTGCCGTCTCTGCGTTTAAAACCGGGCTTGCCATATATCCCATGTTTGGCACCTAACGACAAATGTACGCCACACATACGCTCATAGGTACCGGTATCAGCAACGGTACGTGTTTTGGTAAATGCTCTGTTAAGACCCAAACCTAATTCGCGCATCCAAACGACACCGCCTTCATCTCTGCGTATGTTCGAAAGTATTTGATCAAATTCCGGAGTGGAATTTTCACACTCCACTACTTGACCTTCTACTATGGTAAGCGTTATAGGCGTTTTTGGGTAATTAAGTTTGTACGTAACATCACCGAAACTAAAAATTTTCACACGCCCATTTACGGCTCGCAAGTCCTGTGCTTCGGTAAACACTTCACCAAGGGGGAACTGACCGCCAACATTGGTCATCTGTGAATAATCGCCAATATTCAGTTTAGCGGATTCAAACGGTGATCCATATACCAGCAATTCGCCGCCAGTGTCTAATACACCTGAGGGTGCGGTATCTATTTTTTCCTTGAGTGTATGGCCAACACCACGATAATAGACAGAGTCATAGGCAAGTGAATCAATGTAATGCGGCGCCTCATCATCCGACATTCTACTTAGATGAGGATGCTCAATGACTTTTATCTTGCGCTTAAACAACTCAATGCGCATTCGAAAATCATTCAAACGAAAACTCGTTGATTGTACTAATGCCACGAAATCTGATGGTTGCAGTGAATTGAGTATCTCTAATATTTCATCTGAAGTTTTCGCAGCAAAATCGATAAATACAGCATCCGGCAAACAGCGTTTATACCCATATGCCAATATGGTAGAGAGCAGACATCCCGTGTCATAGACCACCACTGCACGTTCTTGATTCGTATGATGAAACACTTCGTTCAAAAGACCCTTCAAATGTTCTTCTGCACTTACAATTAATTCTTCATACTTGTGTTCGAAGTTCAAGTTACCATCCATTATTCTTCCTTACTGAGTCTATTATCATAATTGTTCTATTCTCGTTAACGAATTATAGCTAAGCGTCTGTGAGGTTACCAATTTGTTAAATACAAATACATAGAGAAAATAAACGAAAATAGTGCAATAATTACTATTATTAAATTTTAAAAGGATAATTCATGGAAATGATGTTTGGATTTGTCTTGTTGTTCTATGCCATGATTATTGGGGTTTTTGTCCTTTGGTTATGGGCGTTAGTGGATATTATCACCTCTAAATTTCAAGAAAATTTGATGCAGATAGTTTGGCTTCTTGTCGTTTTCTTTTTACCTTTCATTGGGGTAATATTGTATTTATTAATAGGTAAGTCTATGCAGATACCTAATGATATTTCTCCCGATAAAACAAATCAAATATACGATCAATTATCAAAAATAAAAGAACTTTTGGACAATGGAGCCATCACTCAAGAAGAATTTGATACCGAAAAAGAAAAAATTTTAAATCGCAGTAAATAAATAAACAGGATATAAATCTATGAGTCAAGAATTACACTACGTTCAAGAATTTTACAATCAAACAATCGAATTTGTGGCAAATTACAGTTTTCAAATAATCGGTGCGTTAATCATAACCCTGATTGGGTGGTTTCTCTCAAAATATATTTACAATGTACTGATTAAATTTTTTGATAACCATGATTTTGACACAACGTTGGGTAAATTTGCTGCCAATGCCGTACGAATACTCATATTAGGAGCCATGATTGTTGTAGCAATAGGCAAACTTGGTATCTCTGTTGCCCCATTTATTGCCGCAATCGGTGCGATTTTTTTAACCGCAGGTTTGGCGATTCAAGGCAGTGTTGCGAATTTTGCAGCGGGTATTTCACTCGTGATCAGCCGTCCGTTTAAAATAGGCGATACGATTTTGATCAATAATATCTATGGGGAAGTCGAGGAGATCAAGCTTGCCTATACAGTGTTACGTACCGAAGATGAAGAACTCATTACCGTACCGAACAAAAATATGATCGGAGAGGTAATCGTTAACTCATTTAAATATCGTATTGTTGAATCAACGGTAGGGATTTCCTACAATGATGATATTAATCAAGCAATCACGATTATCAAAGACGTTATTGATAGTTTTGAAAACATGTCAGTCGATAATAAAGCCATTGTAGGCATCGAAAAATTCGGTGATAATGCTCTCGAAATAGGGATGCGATACTGGGTTCCGACGCGATCGTTTTTTAAAATACAGTATGAGGTGAATCTTGCAGTGTATAAAGCATTAAATGAAGCCAAACTTACCATTCCATACCCACAGCGTGATGTCCATGTGCATGGGAAAACCACGCTTTAAAAGGGTCTAGTACTTTTTGTTAGTATTGACGAGAAGGTCTTTTGGTTTTAGATTGTCCATCAAATAGGTGAGATTTTTCAGAGACATTAGTCGCACAGCCTCTCCCTTTTCCTTTTTCAGCTCGCTTGAAAAGCCGCTTTTTGAAAAGATGACGAAAACATTGATATCAATTTGTGCTTGTTCGCATTTCTCTTTGAGCTTGGTGAGTTCACTTTTATTAGCTTTTGCCTTGGAATACTTGCATGCTCCTGCAATAACTTTACCCGACTTTGTACGTGCCAAAATATCTATATCGATCTTTTTATCCCAGTAAGAACCGATTTTATCTATTGGATCATTGGGGAAATCGAGTTTGACCAGTTCCATGACCAATTGATCATAAATAAGATCGTTAAATTCGTGCTGCAAGTGCCCCCAGTGCTCTTTTACCTCGGTAAAATCGCCTTCCTTGATACCTTTGTAATATGGGGATACGCAAGAGAACCAAAACCGCATAAAGGGGAGGGTAAAATGAAACTTATCAGAAACGACTTCATTTTCATCCACAGGCTGGTCTTGAGATACATCACGAATTAAAAGTCCATTATCCAATAAAAACTTGATAGAAGCTCTTCCGTCCTCACGTACTGCACCGGCACGTTTGAATGCTGAAAACTCCCTGCGATCACCAACCGCCAAAGCACTGAGAAGAGCATGATGCGTTTGATTGCTTTGGGTGATTTTCGCAATATCACCATGAATATAGCGGTAGTTTTTCAAGACTTTTTCTTCGATGAGCTCATCCAACGGTTTGCTCATATCCACACTCCAACCCATACCGCCAAAGACAGCAAAATACTTGACAGCCTCTTCAAAATCGGTAGCATTATTTTGAAAACAGAAGGAGCGAAATTGTTGTAAGAGTGTCGGATATTTTGCCATGAGTTGAAAAGCCTTGAATTGTTTTTGTAATTATAACCTAAATCGGTGTGAAGCAATTTTAAATAGAATATATATTATGTTAACCAATATAAAAATATCATCTATTTGAGCTATACTTTTTGTTATAGCATATAAAAGGAAGTTAATATGTCTAATAATACTTATTTAAAAATAGCAAGAGATTCAATCCGTAGCCATTTTGATGGCTCTATAGTGGATAAAAACTCTATTATACAGCAGTATCCACAGATGAGTACTCCTAAAGCAACATTTGTAACACTGACTATGCATGGGCAATTACGTGGATGTATCGGTTCCCTAATTGCACATAGACCTTTTATAGATGATTTAATCTCCAATGCCCAATCCGCAGCGTTTGAAGATCCTCGTTTTTCTCCACTTACTTTTGAAGAATTCAATAAAATTAAAATAGAAATTTCTCTTTTGACTGAGCCTCAATTAGTAGATTATTCAGATGGAGTCGATCTAAAATCAAAAATTCATCCCAATTATGACGGGATCATTATTCGACTTGGAAACCATCAGGCAACATTTTTGCCACAAGTGTGGGAAGAATTGAGCGATTTCGAGAGCTTTTTCGCTCATCTTGGTATGAAAGCCGGCATCGGAAGTGATCCATTGAGCTATCATCCTGAAGTGTATACCTATCAAGTTGAAAAAATCAAGGAGGATTAAGAGATGAATACACTCCATTAACAAAATATTTGAGTTATAATTTTAGTATGGAATCAACAAAAGAACAACTCATAAATGATATACAAAACCTTCTAAATCGTTATGAAGGATTATCTCCGACTACTATTAACCCTGCACTTTTAGAATTCATGGATCGTCCAACACTTTTACAGATAATATCATCAATTTTAAAGCAGCAAGAGAACACCAATAAAGACAATCTGGAATGGCTGGAACAGTTTAAACAATATCAATAACTGTTTATTATGTTTCTAATAAGGTAGATTTTGAATGGTAATTTCTTTTCTTTAAGTTGTTAATAATGGTTGTGTTATATAATTTCACTATATAACACAATGGTGTCGTATTGATATCATTGTATAAAAATTGGGGGAACTATCTATGTCGAATATTGATTTAATTCAGTTAACTGAGCAAACCAAAAAACTCACTGCGATGATCGTAGAGGATGAAGTTGTCGCGAATGACCTTCTAAGTTCTACTTTCAAAAACTTTTTTGCTGATGTAACATCGGCTTATAATGGTGCTGAAGCATTACGTATGTATGAAAAATTCAATCCGGATATCGTATTTGTTGATATCGTAATGCCTGAAATTGATGGGATCGAGCTTGCTCGTCGTATTCGTTCTATCAATCCATCACAAATCATTATTGTTATTTCTGCAAGTAATGACATCCAAAAAATTTCTGAATCGATTGAAGTTGGTGTTAATAGTTTTATTCAAAAGCCTATTGATACGAAAAAAATCCTAGAAATGCTTCAAAATATTACGGCAATGATAGCAAAACGTAAAAAAATTGAAACAAAAACCTTCTCTATTTCTTTGCCACTTGATGTCTATGAGTTGGTTGATGATAATGCAAAAGCTGAGAGTATCTCAAAAAATGCTGTTATTATCCGCGCATTGCGTTCATTCTACAACGATTAATTTCACTCCCCTATTCTCCTGCTAAAATCTGTAATTTTTCTACAGGTTTTAGTTTTATTTTAGTTATCGTTCACTATAATTTCGGCTCAGGAATTGATCCTTCCTTTAAAACCGCATTCACTTTTAAGTGGCTCCATCATCTAACGGTTAGGATCCCAGGTTTTCATCCTGGTCACAGGGGTTCAAATCCCCTTGGAGTCACCATCACATTTCTTCTTTATTTATTACTATAAATCAACATCATTAATTAATTAATAACATAATTTTGAATATTTACCCTAAATAGACTAAAATTTAGCCAATATATTTATCAATTTCAACTATATCGTAAAAAATAGAGTATTATTCTATATAAATAATTAAGTTTAACTCCGATAGAAAAGGTTATCACGATAACGCATGAAAATTAAAAAAGATGACCTCATTACAATCGAAAGTCCAAACGGAAGAACATTGGGTGAATGCCTGCATGATGAATTCCTATCTATACGTATGATACATGGTCAATTTGTTTCCACGCTTCATATCAAAGACAAGCCAAAACGTATGCAACGTGAAGAAGCATTAGCATACTATACAAAAAAATTAAAATCTGCGTGGGAAAAGTAATTAGAGAGCCAGCTCTTTTATAGATCCGCACAACGCTAAAAACTCTTCTCCGTATCTTTCAAACTTAACATCCCCTATTCCGCCTACTTGCAACATCTCGGTTTTGCTTTGAGGAAGTGTTTGGGCCATTTCCTGAAGTGTTTTATCACTAAAAACGACATATGGCGGCACGCCATTATGTTTGGCGATTGCAGAACGCAACCCTCTTAATTGTTCAAAAATACCGTGTTGTTCATCTGAAGAGTCTGTTGCTCTTGATGGTTTCATATGTCGTTTTTGCTCTACTAATCGTTCTTCACGTATCGTAACACTAAGTGACTTTTTAATAATGTCCATACCATACGAATCGAGGAGTAGAACTCTAAAGTCACCCTGCCTTAACGCTTTTAATTCTAGAAGTCTATCCCCCAGTGTTAACCAGTAATGACGGCTGTTATCTTTACCTATGCCGTATACACTTAGTGTATCGTGACCATTTTGTTCTATTTTTTCATTTACAAGTCCCAACAAAATATCCACTGCATAATGCAGTCCAAACCGCTGACCACTGCGATAAACACATGAGAGGAGTTTAAGAGCATCTTGAGTGATGTCAACGCTTTGCTTATCTTTTTCTAAACAGTTATCACATTGTGTGGCACAAGCTGACGAACTATCATCAAAATACTCGGCTATCAGCATATGTCGACATATTTCTGAGGAGGCAAATCTAGCGGTTGCTTCCAATTTATCAAATGCCAGCTTTTTATAGGCAGAATCACTTTGTGTATCGATCATCCGTTTTCTATCAGAAAAATCAGACGCAGAAAAAAGGAGCAATGTTGAAGCATCCAATCCATCACGGCCAGCCCTTCCAATTTCTTGATAATAATTTTCTATCGTTTTGGGAAGGGTTGTATGGACTACGAAACGAATGTTACTTTTATCGATTCCCATTCCAAATGCTACGGTAGCCACTACTACCCTAATTTCATCATTTAAGAAGGCACGGTAAGTTTCGTTTTTTTGCTCTGTAGGCAATCCCGCGTGATAAGCTTGTGCAGGAATTTTTTTGGCAGATAAAAATTCGGCAATACTTTGGGCCTCTTTACGTGTAAATGTATATACGATACCGCATTCATTTTCATATTTTGAGAGAAATTCGAGTAATTGTTCTCTGCCGTTTCCATTTCTATGGTGCGCACTGATATGCAGATTGTCACGACGTACCTTTGCCCGTATTAACACCGGATTATTAAGACGAAGCTGCGTGAGTATATCTTGTTCTACAAGATGCGTTGCGGTTGCGGTAAAAGCGGCTATAGGAACTGTAGGGAATAATTCACGTAAACGGTGTAATTGACGATAATCTTCTCTAAATTCATGTCCCCATTCACTCACACAGTGTGCTTCATCTACTACAAAAAAATCGATAGGTATAGTGGTTAAGAAATGTATAAATTCACCGCTTTTCAACCTCTCGGGTGCGACGTATAAAAACTTAAGTTTAGCCTCTTTGGCACGTTGAACAATTGCTCGTATTTCATCCGGAGTTTGCATCGAAGAGATCATTGCAGCGTCTATTCCAAAAGCGCTTAATGCCGTAATCTGATCATGCATTAAGGCTAAAAGTGGTGAGATAACTACAGTAACCCCATTCATAAGCAATGAGGGAAGCTGATAACATAGAGACTTCCCAGCACCAGTAGGAAGTATCATCATTATATCTCGGCCGTCCACGATAGCATCCACGGCTTCTTCTTGAAATGCTCTAAAAGAAGCGTGTCCGAAAACGCTTTTGAGTACTTTGTACTTATGATTCATTGATGCTCTTAATTTTAAATACGTGAATTTTACCCAAGTTCGATAAAATAACAAAAATAAAAGGGACTCTATGGAATTTAACATTGATGCCACCTGCGGTAAAGCACGCGCGTGCACGATTACTACCGCCCATTCCACCATTCAAACACCTATATTTATGCCTGTAGGGACAGTAGCAAGTGTTAAATCACTCGACATGTTCGATATGAATGACATCCTAGGCGCACAAATCATCCTTGCTAATACTTATCATACCTATTTACGTCCTGGTGATGAAACCATCGCACGCATGGGAGGATTACATGGATTTTCAACTTACCCTAAAAGCTTTTTAACAGACAGCGGCGGATTTCAGGCGTTTAGCCTCAGTGACATCTCTAAACCAACTGAAGCAGGAATTGAATTTAAAAGTCATATTGATGGATCTAAACACTTTTTTACTCCCGAAAAAGTTATTGATATACAAAACAATTTGGGCAGTGACATTATGATGATCCTCGATGATCTCGTTGCTCTTCCCGCAACGCAAGAACGTATCAAAACCTCTATTGAACGCACTACCCAATGGGCAAAGCAATCCATCGAGTATTTTCGTCATAAGCAATCCCTTGGAATCGGTACACAACAAAATATTTTTGCTATTATCCAAGGGGGAACGGATTTAAACTTCCGTACTCAATCCGCAAATGAACTGTGTGCGATGGATTATGACGGATTTGCCATCGGAGGTCTTAGTGTCGGAGAGTCCAATAATCTAATGTACGATACCGTTGAACACACAACGCCTCTAATGCCTGTCAATAAACCGCGTTATCTCATGGGTGTGGGAACGCCTGAGGATTTGGTAGAAAACATTGAACGCGGAATTGACATGTTCGACTGTGTTATGCCAACACGAAACGCCCGAAATGGAACCCTTTTTACTACCTATGGACGTATTAATATTCGGGGTGCAAAATTTAAACTCGACAGTGAGCCTATCGATCCTGCGTGTGAGTGTTATACATGTAAACGTTACAGCCGTGCTTATTTGCACCATCTGTTCCGATCCAAAGAGCTGACATTTTTCCGTCTTGCATCACTGCATAATCTACACTATTATCTATGGCTGGTTGGAGAAGCGCGCAAAGCAATTATCGCAGGGCAATTCAGTGAGTTTAAAAAGGATTTCTATGCACGACGTCAAGCCTAAAATTGATCTTGGGGTCAACATCGATCACATCGCCGTATTGCGTGAAGCACGAAAAATTAATGACCCTGATCCTCTCATGGCACTGGGAATCTGTGCACAAGCAGGTGCAGATCAAATAACGATCCATTTACGTGAAGACCGCCGTCATATCCATGATGATGATGCCTATCGTATCATTGCATCCTCCCCTATCCCTGTGAATTTGGAATGTGCTATTGATCCTGAAATCATTACTGTTGTTACGGCACTTCGTCCCCACCGTGCAACGCTTGTCCCTGAAAAACGCGCAGAAGTAACTACTGAGGGCGGTTTGGATGTCATAGGAAGTTACGAAATAATATTAAATACTATTAAAGTACTGCACAAGTCTGAAATTGAGGTATCACTCTTTATTGATCCAACTATGGAAGCCGTTGATATTTCTCATAAACTCGGAGTACAATGGGTAGAACTGCATACAGGAACCTATGCAAATCTCTATGCTATGCGTCACAGTGCCCTCCCCCATTCGCACCATGCAATTGAAGAACTACGTTTGTTAACACGACATGAATTGGATGAACAATTAAGAAAAGCGCTTGAAGCGATCACATCGGCCGCAGAACATGCCCATGATCTCGGGTTAAAAGTAGCCGCAGGACACGGGCTAAATTATCAAAACGTAGCAGCGATGGTTGCTATCGATGCCATTACGGAACTCAATATAGGGCAAAGCATCATTGCTCGCTCTATCTTTACAGGACTTAGTTCTGCGGTTAAAGAGATGAAAAGCCTATGTCAGCGTTAAAACGAATTGCCATAAGCGTGGGCGATCTCAACGGTGTAGGATTTGAAATCATTCTCAAAGCACACGAACATATAAAAACACTGTGTGAACCGATGTATTGTATCAATTATACGATGGCACACCAATCAGCCGGCATACTAAAAAGACAGATTCCTAATGATTTTCATATGTACAAAGTCTCAGGTGAATTTACGATTATTCCAGGAGAAGTCTCTGAGTTTAGTGGAAAATACAGTTATGATTCTTTTATGAGTGCTGTAAATTTGGCAAAATCAGGTGCCGTAGATGCGATTGTAACGCTACCCATCCATAAAGAAGCATGGAAGATGGCTGGAATCAATTATGTGGGGCATACAGATGCACTCAGGGATATCTTCAAGCAAGAAGCGATCATGATGCTGGGATGCGAAAAAATGTACGTGGCACTTTTTACCGAGCACATCCCACTGCGAGAAGTAATGGAGCATGTTAATGTTGCACAACTCAGTGATTTTATGATCCGTTTTTATGACAGTATCGGTGCCCAATCCGTTGGAGTTCTTGGGCTAAATCCTCACGCAGGTGATAACGGTGTATTAGGGGATGAAGAACGCTTTATTGAAGAGGCCATTTTAAATGTCAACGATAAAATCGGTAAAAATATTTTCACAGGTCCATTGGTCCCTGATGTTGCTTTTACTCCACATCAGAGAGATCGTTTCACCTATTACATTGCCATGTATCATGATCAAGGGTTAGGACCGCTGAAAGCACTCTATTTTGATGAAAGCATCAATGTATCTCTGGGACTTCCGATTATCCGCACGTCGGTGGATCATGGAACAGCCTTTGATATCGCCTATGAACACAAAGCAGCTACCGCAAGTTATGTAAATGCTGTTTATGCGGCTATTCGATTAATAAAGGATTAACCATTAAAGCTAAAGCTGTCGTTCAGATAATAGATATTTTAAAAACCTATCTACCTCATGACTTGTATGCATTGGATTTCACTAAAACACACTACAACACTTTACTCAATAAACTTAATATTTCTAATGATGAACAGCTTTTTGATCTTAAAAAAGGGACAATGATAGAGGCCATTGTAGACTACTTTAATCTGAGTTTTCAACGCGTTTCTGTCGATATCACTTTGCATAACTGCTCAATAACAAAATATTTTCTTGATGATACCGGTTCCGAACAATTTGACCGATTACTTTACAATAATTCAAAACTTTTAATAAACATAGCAAATCAAAAAGAGAACTATAATGTTCTCCCCTTTTTATTATTGATACCCGAAGAAATTAAAAATTCATTATTCAAACTGTTTTTAGATAAAAACATAACCATATCAAAAGCTCGTACGCTCACACGTAGTCAAACACAGGCCATTTTTGGACTTAGTGACAAAGATATTATTTTCTTTTTACGCGGTCGTATGTGGATACGCTATTTCACCCCTCCCAAAAAACTCCCTAATGGAAAAGACAAACGATTCGCCGGAGAATCTGCAGAAGAGCTAGATGCACTGTATCAGACATATTTTCCAAATGGAATGTGGAAAGATATTGAATCCATTCTAGGTGAAGTTCTGGATGAAAAACTAAACTTTTCAATAATTGACAATGCGACCTTTACCAAAACATTTATCCCAGTATTTCGTGGGATGATCGAGATACTCCTTATTGATGTTATCTCTCCTGTTGATCGAGATAAAATAGAGGGTTTTACGGGGTATGTTTTACGTAAATATTTCGATCAAATCCTACTGTATACGGCAAAAAATCTTTTGAATTTTATTGAAAATAGGGATAAAAATGCGGAACTATTTATTAAAAATTTTTCTGACAATGTACTAATTGATGCCACTGGGAAGAAAACAAAGAAATACGCCATTGTTGACTCAAAGCAGCAAA
Organism: Sulfuricurvum sp.; assembly: GCA_030694265.1. Classification (GTDB taxonomy): domain Bacteria; phylum Campylobacterota; class Campylobacteria; order Campylobacterales; family Sulfurimonadaceae; genus Sulfuricurvum. The sequence goes on along the minus strand of JAUXYP010000001.1, from coordinate 523,241 downwards.
CATGGAATTATGTTACTATTTTGTCTATTTTAATGCAGTATAAACAAGCTAAATTACGAATCATTTCGCAAAATAATATTATATCGGGTGTTAAAGAGCAGCTGGCACAATCAAATAAAAATTTCTTATCTGAAAAAAATAATGAAGAATTACAAGAAACTAAAATTGATAAAATCATTAAACAAGTAGCTGACAGTGATTTAATCAATTTTCAAAATAAAAATGATAGTGACTTATCACAGCAAAAGCGTCATGAAGAGCTTTTATCTATGAGAAGAACAGAAGAAAATGAACTTTATCTGATCAAAAACCGTATTGCGAATACAACCATTGAACTCGCACGACAACAAAAAAAATTGAGACATGAATCAGAAGCCAAAATAATACTTAACGAACAAATTGAACCGCTCAAAGAAACCTACCAACGTATTGCGAACGCACTGGCATTGGTACTGACCAAGCGATAGATGAAAGCATTTATATTATGAAAGGCGATTTTTATAGTCTTCGTACCCAAATTCATGAATAATTTTAACTTCTCCCTCTTTTGTCCATAGGGCAATAGATGGAAGCTTTACACCATTGAAAGTCGTATTTTTAACAAATGTATAATGGATTTGATCTTCAAATATAATCTTATCACCAATGGTTAAGGGCGTATCAAACGAATAATCCCCCATTATGTCCCCTGCAAGACAAGTATTACCGCCTAAACGATACGTATACGCTTTTTCACCTGATTCTCCTGCATCTCTAATAGCTGCACGATACGGCATTGCAAGTGTGTCGGGCATATGGGCTTCAGCAGACGTATCAAGAATAGCGATATCCATACCGTTATGAACGATATCAAGAACAGAAGCTACCAACGGCCCTGTCTGCCAGCCTACAGCTTCTCCCGGCTCAAGATAAACCATAATATTATTGTGACGTTTTTTAAATGCTTTGATAACAGAAATTAGACGATCAACATCATAATCAATGCGTGTAATATGATGCCCTCCTCCAAAATTAACGTATTTCAAACCATCAATATACGGACCAAATTTAGCCTCAAATGCTTCCAAAACACCTTCTAGAGCATCCACATTTTGTTCACATAAAGCATGAAAATTCAAACCATCCAGTTTACATACAAGTGATTCATCAAAATTAGCTATAGTTGTCCCTAATCGACTGTATAGACCGCATGGATTGTACAGATCAACAGGAGAAGAGGAATACTCAGGATTAACGCGTAAAGAAACAGAAATTGATGGGTTGATGGCTTTTACACGCTCATAATAGCGATGAAACTGTGCCGGCGAGTTAAAGACTATATCATCGCTAATGCGAGCAATTTCATCAATCTCATCTTCTTTGAATGCGGGTGAATAGGTATGAACTTCTTTATTCATCTTTTCACGGGCTAGTTTAGCTTCATGGAGACCGCTTGCTGTACACCCTTGTAAGTATTTGCCTACAAGATCGAATGTCGACCACATAGCAAATCCTTTCAACGCAAGGATAACTTTGGCACCGGACTCTTTTTGAACACGGTTTAAAAGCTGAAGATTTTTTTCTAAAAGAGCCTCTTCACAAATATAGCAGGGAGTGTGGGAAAGTTGAGAGAAATCGATACCGGCCATCCGAAAATCCTTGAGTTTTAATGGCGTGATTGTACCATACTCACAGATTAGGCTGTTTCAAATCCACCGGTAACTTTGATATGCCATGGTTCATAACGGACACCAAAGAGATTGTTGGCGGTATAGCGAATAGCAATATACCCGCCATCGTAAAGTTTTTTAAATACATCTGTTTCTTGAAATTTTTCGGTGAAATTGTATTGTCCAAGCCCCACTTTTCCAATATCAAAATCTCCGACACTGTGAAAGGTAAATCCTGGAGGTGCAATAGAATTGGAAGCTAGACGAAGATCTCCACCTGAATTGGCCATTTTTTTGACAAATAATAAAAGTTGTTTGACCGGTAACCGAACGCCAGAAGTGAGGACGAGATCAGGGCCAATGAGACGCTTAATCTGCGCATATTTTTCAGTAGCAGCTCCCTTCATAAGGAAATGTCCTGTCTTATCAACATACACAACATCTTTTTTCGGGGTGACTACCGTTAATTGAGGAACGGTTCGCTCACCGAAAAAACCATACTTGCGAGGGTCGCCATAAAAAATAGATTCAATAAATGCAATTTCATCTCTCGTCAATGGTTTTTTACAACGTGCTGCAGTTTTTAAAAGTTCATCGAAACTAAGTATATTAAACTGAACATAGCCCACTTGATTTTGAACGATGGTGAGTTTATTAAGAAGGGATCTAACGGTAAAATCAATACGTCCACCTGTTACAGTCGTATCAACTTCTTCCATCGTACCCCATAAGGCATTTCCAGCAGATAAAGCACTTAGGGCCATAAACGTTCTTCTATCCACTTTACCAAGTCCCCTGCGTATTTATAAAGCATATTGTAGTGTAAAAATCAATTTTTTGACTTAGTTCATTACTTATTTATGCCATCTTTTATTTTTATCAGCAAGTTCAGTTCCATAATACCATCAGATAATTAATTGTGATAGAATATTTAAAATATTAGGAGGATAGATGAGAAAACGTCATATGCATTACGCAGATAATTTATACTCATCTGATCCACTGTTAATAACCAAAATGCTTCATCATTTTACCCGTACACTTGAAGAAACTCCAGAAATGATGTGGCGACTGGATATGTTAGTAACCTATGGCATTATCGTACCTCATGGAGAGTGGGAAGTTTCTGGTTTTACCGCTAATATGGCATATCGCGTTCTCGCAGGGTCTCCTGTTGATACCGTCGTGGTTATCGGACCGTCCCATCATGTCGGCCTCAAAGGCATTAGTATTACGGAGGATGAACTCTATGAAACGCCAATGGGTGATATAGCAATTGACACAAATCTTGTGCAATACATTAAAAATAATTTTGATGTTGTAAGCTATCCACTAGCACATAGTGAGCACAGTACAGAAGTGCAAATGCCATTTATACATCATTATTTACCCAATGCAAAAGTTGTGGAGTTGGTCTATGGATTTGCAACCGTTGAATCTTTGGAGCCGATTATAAGCTATCTGCTCGAAAATCGCCGGTATGCGGTAGTTATCAGTACCGATCTCAGTCACTTTCATACACAAGAAGATGCCAACGCTCTTGATGCAATGTGTATTGACGCAATTAGACAAGGAAATATTGAGTTATTTGAAGATGGTTGTGAAGCATGTGGAGCAATCGGGGTTAAAGCTTTATTACTTGCAGCCCAAAAAGAAGATTTAGAGGGTATATTGCTTGACTATTCAACCAGTGCTGATGCTAATGGCGATACTTCAAGTGTCGTAGGATATATGAGCGCACTTTTTCAAGAAAAATTATAAGTGTCTTAACTTAATAGAAATTAACATTTTATTACATAAATATGACAATAATTAGATAAAATTTATAGCTACATAAAAGGTTATATTCATGACTCAATTGGAAACATTTATTGGAAGACAGCCTATCTTAAATTTGGAAGGCAAATGTGTCGCATATGAGCTTCTCTATCGCAGTAAGGGAACAACAGAAGCCATTTTCAAAGATGATACAGAAGCAACAACAAGAGTAATCATAAATTTAGTTCATAATATCGGTGTCTCTTCGCTCATAGGGGATAGAATCGGTTATATTAATGTTGATGATCATACTCTTTTAAGCGATGCGCTTCTCTCGATACCTAAAGATCAATTTGTTTTTGAAATTTTAGAATATACAAAAATGTCAGTTGCTATTACCGAACGGGTGCGTCAACTTCATGACATTGGCTACCGCTTTGCTTTGGATGATTTTTCTCCCGATAATGATAACATTGAGTATTTCAAGACACTTTTTCCATTTGTCGACATTATAAAAATAGATTTAATGGCTACAGATATTACACAAATTGATGAAATAGTAAAAAAATTTAAGCCATATAAACTCACTTTATTAGCTGAAAAAGTTGAAGATTTAGAGGTATTTGAAATCTGTAAAAAAGCAGGTTTTGAACTTTTTCAAGGCTATTTCTTTGAAAAACCAACGGTTATCGAAGGTAAGCAAATAGAACCATCCGTAACAAATGCGATGGATTTAATCAACACCCTTTATACGACTACCGATATGGATATTGTTACCCAAAAGTTTTCACTCTATCCGGATCTCACTTTTAATTTATTGCGCTACATAAACTCATCAAAATACAATTTTAAAAATGAGATTACGAGTATCAAACAAATACTCAATCTGTTGGGGCCATCGCGCTTGCGTTCATGGTTGGGATTGTTTTTGTATGGAGGTACAAAAGAGCGTATATTCCACAATGCCATTTCGGCTGCCGCAACTTTTAGAGCTAACATGATGCGCGAGCTGGTCAATGCACACGGGAAGCCGGAACTGTGTGATGAAGCTTTTTTAACAGGCAGTCTTTCACTGATAGATACCTATTTACAAGTAGATATGCATGAAATAGTAAAAAAAATTCAATTAAGCAAGTCAATGGAAGATGCTCTTTTAAGCAGAGAAGGGTATCTTGGCCGCTTTTTGGCAATCACTGAAAAATTAGAAAAAACAGAGAAAATACAGAGCATGATAGAGCATTTGGCCCCGAAGATCAATTTATCTCCGGCCAAATTGTATGCACTCTATTGTAAGGCTAATGAATTTGAAATTCAAGCCGCTTGAGCTAGAAAATAATTTCTAGCACTCCATTTCACGAACATTCCACGGCAATCCTTGGACGTTCATCTCTTCCATAAAGAAATCCGGATCAAGCTGTTCCATATTGAATACACCCTTCCCGCTCCATTTTCCTTCAACCATCAGTTTTGCACCAATAACAGCAGGAACTCCGGTTGTGTATGAGACACCTTGCGCTTTTACTTCCGCGTAACACTCTTCATGATCTTTGATTTGATAGATGTATATTTTACGTTTTTTACCGTCTTTTATACCCTCAGCTACGATACCGATATTAGTTTTACCTTTGGTACGAGGTCCTAATGAAGCAGGGTCTGGGAGCAATGTTTTCAAAAATTCCATCGGGACAATTTTCATCCCCTTATGCTCCACTTCTTTAATCCCCAGCATTCCCACATTCTCTAAACATTTCATGTGAGTAAGATAGCTTTGACCAAACGTCATGAAGAAACGAATGCGCTTCAGTCCCTTGATATGTTTAACGAGAGATTCCATCTCTTCATGATAGAGCAGATAGCTGTCTTTTGGACCTACTTCCGGGTAATCCCATACTTGCATAATCTCCATAGGCTCAGTTTCGATCCACTTCCCATTTTCCCAATAACGCCCTTTTGCACTTACTTCGCGTAGGTTGATCTCAGGATTGAAATTGGTTGCAAACGCATAGCCGTGATCACCTGCATTACAGTCTAGAATATCTATGGTGTGAATCTCATCAAAATAGTGTTTTTGAGCATAGGCACAAAAAACGTTAGTAGCACCCGGATCAAAACCGCTTCCCAATAACCCCATAATCCCTGCATCTTTGAATGCCTGATCTTTTTCCCATTGGAGTTTATACTCAAATTTTGCTTCGTCTGGATGTTCATAGTTAGCCGTATCCAAGTACGGCGTATTCGTAGCGATACACGCATCCATGATTGTGAGATCTTGATACGGAAGTGCCACATTGATCAAGATATCCGCATTCACACGCTTGATAAGATCGATTACTTCTTGAGTGTTGTCTGCATCAACGGTTACAATTTCAATGGCACCTGTCGGCAATTCGCTTTGTATCTCTTCACAGCGCTTTAGTGTACGGCTTGCTAAAATAATGCGGTCAAATGTACTGCTGTTCATGACACATTTGTGCGCAACAACGCGCCCTACTCCGCCTGCTCCGATAATCAATACTGTTGCCATAGATAACTCCTCAAATAATAATAAAAGTGTATGATTATAGTCTATCCTCTCTTACGATAGTGTTACACATCCATAAGCAGCACTCAGAGTCAAAACCCATATAAAGGCGAGCATTATCAAGGAAATAAAGACAAGAGCGGCACCTGCGTCTTTAGCACGTTTAGCAAGTACATGGTGATCAAAGGTGACCAAATCAACCGTTCGTTCAATCGCGCTGTTGATAATCTCGGCAATAACAGGAATAAAAAGGGAGGTTGCCAAAATGGCCTTGTAGTGGTAGGCGATCGGCAAAAGATACGCAGTGATCATTCCACATGCAAATAAAACGATTTGCAAACGAAAAGAGGGTTCATTGCGTGTTACTTCGACAAGACCTTCCAGCGCATAGCGGGTGTTTTTAAACAAAGTGTATTTCGGTTTATTGAGAGCCATGGGTTTCCTTTAGATGAGTAATAGCATCATATACTGTTTTTGCATCGCTGTCTATACTCAACGGTGCACCATAAATGATACGGATACGGCGACGTAAGAAGTTAGCCATAGGAACATGACGCTTTTGTGCGCGTGAAAAAATGCTGCCGTAGATACCATCAATATAAAATGGAATGATCACTCCATCAATTCCTTGTGCAATGATCTGAAATCCTGGGTATATTTTTCCTATCTTACCATCTTGACTGATACTGCCCTCTGGGAAAACACCAATAATTTCATTCTGTAGCAACCGTTTTTTTGCGGATCTAAATGCATCTTTAGCGGCTGTAGAGGATACGGGGATAACACGGCCTAGTTTCATAATGGGACGAATAAAACGTTTTTCATAAATAGAGCGTTCCATCATATAGCCAATACGTCGCTCGACACCGATTTGAACCAAGATCCAATCTATCCAGCTGATGTGATTTCCTAGCAATAAAACAGAACCACTCTTTGGTATATTATGATGACCTACGGGGATAATCTCATAACGAAGCGTCAGTATCTTCTCAAAAAACAGCCACAACAGATAATCAGCATGACGGATAATCAACCAAAAACTCATAATCAATGAAACACCAAACATAGTCCAAAACAGAGGGACGCTCTCATACCCTGCCATTGCTACAAAGGTAGTGATAGCTAAAAATACCGTCATAAAAATATTTTGAATCCAGTTATTGCCCGCAAGTATGTATCCCAATTCTTGACTAGGAGCACGTGATTGTATCAATGCATTGAGCGAGACAATCATCAATGCACCACCAATTCCAAAACATAAAAAGACAATCCCGATAGTCAAAAAAGAGTGCGTTAGCGGTAATACACCTAAGGTAATGGTCAAAATGAGTGAACCCAGTGGAATCAATCCGTAATGTAAATAATATTTACTAATATGAGAAGCGATAAAAGAACCGATAATGATGCCAAAGGCAGCCAATGCCATAAGCCCTTGCACAATAATCGTATTATCTTCATGCAACGTTGATTTTGCATAAGCACCAAAGGAAGCCAATATCACCTGAGATATGGACCAAAAAAGGGACAATGCAATAATCGCTTCAAAAATAGTGCTATTAGTACGCAGCGAACTCCAATTATTGCGCAGATAAACACCGCTTAGGTACTTTTTTGTATCAAATAGAGGTTGTTTTATTGGGTGTATGTATGGCAAGTAAAATGTTAAGGTGTATTCAACCAATGATCCAATCACCAACAGCCATCCCAAAGGTGCTATCTGACGTAATATAGCGGATTCATCCGTGTAGTTTTGAGTCAAAGTGGTTTCAAATAAATAAGTATAAACCATAATACCGGAGAGTATGGCGACGGTTGTGACCGATTGAACAAGAGCGTTTAATCCGCTGATACGATTCGTAGAGACCAAATCGGTAATGTATCCGTATTTTGCAGGGGAATAAAGGGCGCTTTGAACTCCCAGTGCAAATGTAAGGGCAAAAGCACACCAAAACCACCCTTGGTAATAGGACAGAGTAATTCCTAAAGTAATAACGACAGCAGCAAGCGCTCCGTATTGCATAACGCGCGCTTTAGCAAAACGTTGGGATAAAAAACCGGCAGGAGTGAATAAAAAAATAAAGGGCAAAAGAATAAGGGCATTGAGTATGGAAGTCAGAACTATTTGTTCATGACCATCATAGATTTTGAATACCGTATTTTGGATAACGATTTTATGCCCTAAATCGGTAAAGGCATTGAGAAAAAGAGCAAATGTATAGGGAATAACTCCCCTACTCTTCCATAGCGCCGTTTTCACCCTAATACCGTGCTCCACCCCTCATAGTTTCCATGCTCTTGCAAAACAGCATCATAAAGCATCAATGTGGTTTCTTTGACTTGCTCACGTGTAATGGATTCTATCTTAACCACAACCGCACCATAGGTATGGTCACTGTCGTTATCCTCAACGTACTCTTTGAGAGTAAAGCCATGAGAACTAAGAGATTGTAGAAAACGCTCCAGTGCACTTTTGGTTTGAAAATAAAAATAGTGTTCCACTTCACGTTCTATACTTAGGTCATCACCCGCTTCCAAAAGGGCATCAATCGTTTGACGATTTTGGATGGTTAATGTCATATAGGGATCGGGATATAAACGCTCAAGGTACATCTCCCATTTGCTGTCTCTAGCAGACGCACGCTCATAAGGATAAGATTGATGCCGAGCCATCGTTTGTGCTACTAAATGTTCAAAAACTTTCGGGGAAGAAGCATAAAAATAAAGTTCACACCATCCGTCTCGTGCAATGGTACCTGCATAGGGAGCATCAAGCTGCGATTTTAGGGTATTGATGAGATCTGTACGAAAAGCAATAAAATTAGCGTCTAAAGGGTCGCTATTTTTAACAAAAAGCCATAATACATAGGGTTTTCCCACTTGAGGAGCATCATCAAACAAAGAGAGATCAACCTCACAACGAGCTTCACACCCCTCTTCGTCCGTAAATTCATAAAATTCTATCATTCATCATTCCATATTTTTTTGATATTTTATCCAAACATCCCTCATTCGGCGGTGTAGCTTTGGTGCAGTTTGACTTTATGGGTTAAATCCAAAACTTCTTTAGAAGAAACATGATGATGATTTTGATCTTCATTCATAAACGTTTTGGTAAATAACTTCATTTGTACAATTGCTTCATTGGCCACATTTTCCAAATGTTCACGAAGTTCACGGTGTTCATGTTTCTCATACCCCTCAAGGGTCACCACAAGTTCTGTGAGTTTGCTTTTTGCCAGCATGAACTCTTTATGTAACAATTGGGCAGAGCCAAAAAGATCTCCGAGCGGTTTAATGGATTCGTTGAGTTCTTTACTGTTTTGAGTCATTTCGCGCATATGATTCGACGACAGAACCATTTGTTGCATTATAAGTTCACTTTGATCTCTTGATCCCTTAAGTATTTTTTCATTTTCCAACAACGTCGTTACAATGCTCTCACTCTTTGAACCAATTGTCTGAATATGACGTGAGAACTCATGGATTATACGCGAAAACTCATTTTCAAGATATCCGACCACAGACTCCATTGAGTGAGATTTTTGAAGCTTTTCAAGAAGGAGTTTTATTTGCATCAACTCTTCATTAACTGCTTTTTTATCCTCAGATAATACTTTTGCCGCATTTTTTAGCTGATTAAAATGGTCCTGTTCAGAAATACGTAAAAGATCAATGTGGCGGTGCACAATGTTGTCCAAACTTGGCAGTTCATTAAGGGTAAACTCCTCAAACTTTTCCATGGAGTCTTGCTGCTTTGCCAAGATAGACTCGATTTTATGGATAAAAAGCTTTTGATTGCTTTGAATGAGATTTAATGCATCTATCTCTTCTTTAAAAATATCTTTGAGTTGTGATTGCGTAGAGTCTTCCATTTGAGTCACTTGGCCTAACTGCCCGGTAACTTTGCTAATGAGCATTTTAAGCGATCCGATTTCATCATCAATATTTTGAATACGCATATTATCAGTAAATTGATTCGCGACGTTCTGAGTTTGACTCATAACACTCATTATTGCAGAGAAAACAACCCCTACAATAACCGTCAATAATGACTCACGAAGAGCAAATAACCACCCTTCACTATCACCCATCATAACAAAATGAAGCAAACCCGCGATAATGCCGATCCCTATAACGATAGGAGTATAATTAATTTTATTACGGTCTTTATACACGTTGATATGGCGTAAAAAAAGCAATGACATCATCACAATAGCAATTAACAAATCAACTTGCAGCATCACATACCTCCTCTAAAATAATTGCCGTTAACTCAGATGGATCGGTAACACAATAATCACCGTTTCCATGCTCACTAAATCCCCATGCTGCGAAGATACCGGTAATTTTTGCGTTGCGTGCTGCTTCCATGTCTTTATTATTATCTCCAATCATCCATGCGCGATCTCGTGTGGGTATAAAGCCGTGATTTTCCAAATGTATTTCAATCATTTGAGGGTGCGGTTTAGGAAATTCTACGTTATCAGCGCCAATAATATGGGTGAAATATTCTGAGAGATTTAGATGTGAAAGCATCCGTTTTGCAAAGCGGCTCGGTGCATTAGTAGCAACACCCAGTATGCACCCTTGAGAATGAAGATTAACTAAGGTTTCGGCAATACCGCTGTATGCACGTACATTTTGAATACATTGTGTGTGGTAGTGCTCTTCAAATAATGCTTTGGCTTGCTCATCATAAGAGTGTGTTTCATAGAAAAGGAATGCAAGATTACGCTGGGTAGCATTGATGGCATCAACCACAAATTGTTCACTCAAATCACTTAAGGCATAGTAGTGTTTTCGAACATAATTAATAGAAAGTGTGATATCCGTAGCAGAGTCGATTAACGTCCCGTCCATATCGAAAATCACAATACGCTGCATTATCGCATCTTTTCAAAAAGCTCTTTAAGTGTTTGCACAAACAAAGGATGATCATTTGGACATCGAGAAACACGATATTCTTCAAATCCAAGCTCATGGGCAATTTCTGCATATTCAATTGAGAGTTCATAATCGGTTTCTGAATTATCAATCGTAAATGCAAGAGGCACAATAATCACTTTTTTCTTTGTAAGAGAATGCAGCATAGATTCCAAAGAAGGTTCAAGCCACTTCATAGGCCCTACTTTAGATTGATAGGCTAAATGAACGCCACGAAAGTAGATACCCTCACGGTGGAATATATCTTTCATAATCTCTACATGGGCTGCTACTTGACGTTGATAAGGATCACCTTCATCAACAATTTTTTGCGGCAATCCATGCGCTGAAAAGATGAGTTCAAATTCATGCGAATCATCGTTATTTAAAGCGTCTTTTATAAGAGAAAGAAGACATTCATTATACGTTGAGTTGGTAAAAAAATGTTTGATCTCCACCATGATCGGAAACCATCCGAGGGCACGTGCATTGACTTCAAAATCATCAATGGATGAAGCCGTTGTAGTACTGGAATACTGAGGGTACAGAGGAATCATATAGACTTTTTGAATCCCTTGCTGCTTAAGCCTTTTGCAAACTTCTTGCGCCATTGGAGGAGTATAACGCATAACAAAATCAACGACAACTTCCGGATCTATTTGCGATTGTAATTTCTCTATTAATGCTTTTGTATGATCAACAATAGGAGATTTTCCACCAATACTACGGTAAATTTCTTGCGATTTCTCGGTGCGAAGCAGAGTAATAATTCCTGCAATAAAACGTCGCAATAACGTACTTTTGGTACGAATAATTGCAGGATCATTAAACATATTAGTTAAAAACATTTCTACTTCACGCAGGTTATTGGGACCACCCATATTTAGGAGAACGATTGCTTCTTTCATCTTGCCTCATTAACTGTTTGTTTTTACTCGTAGTGTACCATAACGCATTATGAAATTTGTTAATTATAATAAATCGTAAAGCTTTTTAGCTTATAATGAACCAGAAGTAAAATAAACGATTCTGCACAGCAAGGAGGAAGAATGATAAAAAGGTGTTTAACCCTATCGTTATTAATCCTCAATAGTACACTGCACGCTGATTCAAATGTGCGGCGTGAGCCGTCCCTTTTTTTAGAATATGAACGCGAAGTAACTCGAACGATTGATACTACTCAAGATGAACCGAATCCTTTTAAGAAAATAATGGCTCCTATCACCGTTAAAACTCCCACTGTACGACCAGTTGCACTCACAGAACCTGTAAAAACACTCCCAGCATCCGATAAACCAGAAATTGGAAATGATGCATTGCCTTTTCTTGTGATAACCAAACCTGTTTCACCGTCAAATATTACCCCTGTGAGCTGTCCAATAACCCCTGACACTCCAGTCATGGCCAAAGCTGAAGATAAACCTAAAAAATCCTTATTTGAAAACATACATTCAGTCAAAGATCGCATTATGGCACGTGCAAAACAACTTCTTGGAACTCCGTACGGTTTTGGAAATAAAGAAGCTACTCAAACCGATTGTTCCGGTTTTACACAACAAGTCTTTAGTCAGTTTGGCGTATCGCTTCCCCACAGCGCCGCAGAGCAAGCAGCCTTTGGTAAAGAAGTGGACCGAAATGATTTACAAGTGGGTGATTTGATGTTTTATCATACCTACAAAGATGAGCCTTCACATGTCGCTATCTATGCAGGAGATGGACAGATCATTCATGCATCGTATAAAAATAAACGTGTTCAATATGATGCTATTGACAAGGGATATTATAAACAGCGCTTTATGTATGCAAAACGACTTGCTCTTAATAACCATGATGCGTCAAACGAATAAATGAAAAATATTTACTAGCATGTCCGCTTTATACTCACTTCTTGATAAGCATTGGCTCTGGAAAGAGATTAACAGCAAGCTAGAGTTGAGTAGTCCTGCCTACACTTATTGGAATGACAGTCGTCATATAAAACTCAATCGTTACGTCTTTATTGAAAAAAAGACCCTCCCAAAAAAATACGAATACATTGAATCTTCACTGACTGATCTCTCTGGATGGCTTCCAACTAACTACGCAGCCTCAAGCCTTAGTATGGACAGTCATATTTTTGCGTATAAAAAGATGCGTCTGTACAATCAGTTTGAATACAAATATGTTAATGAGATCAAATTTGTAAATCTAAAACGTTTTTTTACCGAAAACGGCATTGCCCTCACTAAAAAAAGCTATGTTCATTTGGGACGGCTTAATGATTTATCTATTACCGTGGATTCACGTTTTTACCGTATTGACGACAACTATGGTGTCGTAGTATACGATTAATCTTTTTTACGTTTAGCCCACCTTGGAAAATATCGTGAAGGTGAAATCATCTTATCCAGTGGTATCCCATCCACTAAATACTCTTTTAGTCGTTTTGCAAGGTACGGCGCCAAAACAAACCCATACCCGCCTGAACCATTTATCATTATCAAATTGGGATAATAAACGAACTCTTTAGGATCAATGGCTTTACCGTGTTGTAGGTGTGGATGCAATGCCAATGTTGCATTAGCATCCACCAAACTTCCCAGCATCGGCATATAGTCATTTGATCCTGAACGAAGCCCAGTATAGTCTCTTAAAATATTAATATTATTTAATTTTAATATTTTGGAAGCATTATCAAGCAGGAAGGCCCTGCCTGATTCAATGTCATACGTAGCATCTGAATCAAATGGAGAATAATGAACATCGTGCGTTGCCCCAATAGCAACTATACCCTCTTTTATTGTTGGAGAAATAGAAACAAAATGATGAAAAATATGCGGCACATCACTGGATGTCGTAATATCGATACGATGACCCCAAATGCCACGCAATCCTACATAATCAATGGGTAAAATCTTTGGATACGCCCCTATGGTTAATACCAGATGAGATGACTGTAAATGTTCGTAATGCCATTTATCTTTGCTGTATATGGGTGCTTGCACATCCAGAACATAAAAATCGATCCCTTCTGCTAACTTCTCGCATGCACTACGTGCTTCAACGACAGCACTTTGTTCAAGATAAACAGGTTCTTCATCATTATTTTGACTCATATGTAAAAGAGGTTTTAAGAGGGTTTGAGAGGCTAAGACCGTGCTATAAAAAGTCATGGCTTCATCGTATGCCACATCCATAAGTTCTTTTAAAGGGCCTTGCTTGTGAAATTTCGGAGAGATGAAAGCACCGGCAGCACCACTGCCTCCACTGGCTATACCTGTTTTGTCGACTAATGCAACGTTCAACCCTGCTTGCGATAAATAATAAGCGACAGCACAGCCATTAATCCCTGCACCGACAATGATTACATCATAATGTAATGTTTTTGATGTCGGCAATTGCGTATATCTCTTGATAAATCATCCCTACAAGTGCCTTTCTATTGGCGCGTACTTGTAAATCTTCCGCATTTACCATGACATTATCAAAAAAGCTGTTCAATAAATCTTTCAATCCAAACAGCGCATCCAAACGCTCTTCCAGTGTTGTATGCTGATCCATAATGACTAAAGACGCAGCTTCGTATAAGAGACGCTCGGCCTCTTCTTGAAGCAATGCAGGGTCAACAATAAACTTTGTGCTCATCGTTTCATCTTTCAGGATATTAGAAACCCGTTTAAAAGTAGCAAATGCCTCTATAAACTTCTCTGAACAAGCAATACCATTAACAGCACTTATTTTTCGGTCAATCGCTAGAATATTCAGTTCAACATCCGTATCTTTAGAAACAACCGCATGGATAATTGACGGATTGATCGGGTAAACCCCCATTAGACGTTCAATAATAAACGTCTGCACATTTTGCTTGTAATCTTTTGATGAGGGATAGATAGGCTTTAATACATCGAGTAACGTAGAAAAATTGAGCGGAATTTGATATGCCAATGCAATTTTCACCAGACCGTTAACCGCACGTCTCAATGCAAACGGATCACGTGAACCCGTCGGTATTTCACCAATACTAAACATACCGATTAGAGTATCAAGTTTGATTGCCATCGCTACGATCGCACTTAACAACGTACTTGGCAGTGCACTTTCTTCACCTGTTGGAAGATATTGTTCTTTGATTGCGATAGCCACGTCCGTTGATTCACCAAGAGCTAATGCATAGTAATGACCCATAAGTCCTTGTAGCTCTGTGAATTCATACACCATTTCGCTCATCAAATCTGCTTTTGCCAAATCCATAGCACGGTTCAATGTAGTTTTATCACAATTCATGCGAGGTGCTACAAGATCAAACAGAACATTGGCAACACTTTTTTCACGTGTAATTTTTTCAGCTAACGTTCCTAGCCCTTTCATAAAGACGACTTTCTCTAAGCCATTGGTACTAAGCCCTTTTTTGAGATCATTATTATAAAAGAATAAACCATCGCTCAGGCGCGGACGAAGCACACGTTCATTACCCTCGATTACTTTGTCAAAATCATCACACAGGGCATTGGAAACGACCACGAAAGCATTGATCAGCTTTCCGTTTTTGAAGACAGGAAAATAACGCTGATGTTCTTTCATCGACGTGATAATCACTTCAGGCGGAAGCTGTAAAAATGATTCATCAAAACTTCCAAGCAACGGCGTCGGATGCTCCGTAATTGCAACAACTTCGTCCAAAAGGTCTTCGTCTATTTCAATAGTAATCCCATGTTCAACTTCCAGTTTTTTAAAACTGTTCAGGATATGTTCACGACGCTCTTGCGGAAACAGCGTAACGGACCCTTCTTTAAGTAGATCAAAATAATGATGGATGGAATGTACAGGTTTTGCTTCAAAATGACTGGTTCGGTGAACATAAGTATGTGCCTTAGACACTACTCCATAAAGCTCAATATCCACAACGTTTTCGCCCAACATAACATTAACCCAGCGAATCGGTCGAATAAAACTCTCCGTCGATGAACCCCATCGCATTGATTTTCCAAAATTGAGGCTTTTAATCCATTGATCGATCATTTCACCCAAAATTTCACTGCTTGGCTTTCCTTGGACTGTACGGCTAAAATAAAGAACCTCTTTACCACCCTTTTGAGCATGAGAAAGCTGATCAAATTCTACACCGCATTTTTTTGCAAATCCGATTGCCGCTGCGGTTGGAACACCGTCTTTAATCGCCATATCAACAGGTGCTCCATAAAACTCTTCCACTCGGTCATCTTGTTGAGTTTTAAACTCGCGATGCCACAAGACCAAACGTCTAGGAGTGTAATAAAATTCAAATTGACCTAAGAGGCCATTCTTATCGAGTAAAATGGACCATTTTTTTTCAATTTCGTTCAATTCTTTAAGCAACGGAACGGCAGGAAGTTCTTCTACACCGATTTCAATTAAGAGAGGTTTTAACATAATAATTCATCCAAATATCATTTTAATAAGAGCTTTATTTTATCGCTATATTGGTTAAAAACGGCTGTTGCTTTGATAAAAATTAAATAAGATATAAACAATCCTCATTAGGGAAGTTTAAAAGTTTGACGGTGTACAATGCCCCATTCATAATTAAAAAACATAAGGAGAATCAACATGCCAACAATTAACAAATACGTTGATATTGACACAGTAGAAAGAGAAGCTAAAAAAGATCTTATCGATCGTCATTCACCGTTTATCACTGTTCTTGGTGAAGCAAAAAAAGGTGAGATGCTTGCAGTAAATGTAAAAATGGGTCAAGAGTACACTCACCCGGATGATTTTGATCACTACATCGAGAGCATCACCCTTTTCAATGGTGAGACTAAATTGGCAATGACCACTTTTGTTCCTGGTACACTAGGTAATGAAAAATCTCATGCTGAAGTAACTTTCAACATCCGCCCAATGGGTAAAAAATTAACACTTGTTGCACACGGTTACTGCACCAAACACGGGATTTGGGAATCAACCCCGATTATCGTAGAAGTTGCTGAAGAAAGCACTTGTTGCGGCGGCGGACACTGTAGCTAACACATCACCTGTATGCTCCTAAAATTGGGAGCATATCTTCTCCTTTATTCAGCCGTTTAATCCAACTTTCTTCTCTATTTTATACCTCATTTATTTTCATACAATTGATCATGGGTACGTCACCGATACATATCCGGTTTCCGGGTGAATGGTAATAATTGCCTGTCCATCATTATGGGACAACGTAATATTCGTATCAGCTTGAATCAATCCGCCGTAGATGGTTGCAAGAGCGTTATAGGGTCGTCCCATATTATCAAATGCAATCGTAGCAGCTGTTATTGCAGTAATGCCATAATCAGCTCCTAAATCAATAGCAGCAATAGGCGTTTTAGTCAAAGGATCTACGGCAGCTTCTCCAGCAGTTAATGCCCCATCCTTATCTCTATCAGAATATAAATCATACGAAGTTCCGGCGATGGTAAGTTGCCATCTTGTTTGCCACCAAGTTGTATCTGACGGGTCATATTTGTCATCTATCATGGCTAAATGCTGTGTGTAACGGATATGATCTGCAACTTGTTGCGCTGCATCTTGTAACGGATGCCCCCTAAAATTCGGCATAGCCAGTACGGCCAAAATTCCTATAACGATAAGTACAAATACCAGTTCAAGCAATGTAAAAGCAAAGCGTTTCATTTCAAACCGTCCTATCAAAATTGCATTATTGATAAATTATAACAAAAGAAATAAGCTTCTCTGATAAAAGAGGTCACATTAAGCTCAAAACATTGTTCAAGAAGTTACGTGACTATATCTACTAATCTTATTTAGTTTTATGTCATACTATTATTTATCATACTTTATCTTATTTACATACAAACGGGACCGAATGGATTTTCACTTTATCGGCAGGCAACCTATTATTGATCA
Organism: Sulfuricurvum sp.; assembly: GCA_030694265.1. Classification (GTDB taxonomy): domain Bacteria; phylum Campylobacterota; class Campylobacteria; order Campylobacterales; family Sulfurimonadaceae; genus Sulfuricurvum. Next base: position 505,532 of record JAUXYP010000001.1, on the reverse strand, counting down.
TGATGGGGATATATTTGCCTATGACCTTTATTTTTCTATTACAGGTGATAAACCTATTTCACTACGAGCCTCCGTATCTACCTTGATATCTACGTTATTAAATACTTACGGTATCAAAAATATTTTAGGTGAGCGCCCTGGCTTTATTCAAGTCGATCATACTGTGTTACTGAGTGATATGGTTGAATCAATCCAAAAAGAACATTTTATTCTCTCGATACTTGATTCCACAATCTTAGACAAACAGGTTTATCATAAAATCATACATTTATATGATGAAGGGTATCAGCTTGCACTGCATGATATCACGTTAAATTCCATCCCAAAATTAAAAAAATTAAAACATATATTTCCCTATATAAGCTATTTGAAAATTAATATGAAAGACTTTTCTGAGCAATACCTGGTTAAACTCAAAAAAGTTCTTGCGCCCTACTCCATCCATGTTATCGGTACCCATATAGAGAACTATAATCTCTACGGTACTACTCTTGGACTCGACTTTCGCTATGTTCAGGGAAACTACTTCTGTGAACCCGAATCGTTTAAGCATGAAACTCAAGATGCCAATACCTTTACAATCATTCAACTTTATAACATGCTTATGTCTGATGTGGAGATACAAGAGTTGGTTCGGATGTTTGAAATTCACTCTGATTTAACCCTTCAACTGCTTCGTTATATTAACTCTCAGCATTTTAATTTACAAAATCAGGTATCTTCCATTCAGCAAGTCTTAACCTTGTTAGGACGAAAAGCTCTTGGAAGCTGGCTAATGCTCCTAATCTATGGAAAGTCAATCAACAATTCAAAATATCAATCTCCACTACTCTTGATGGTGCAAAATAGAATTATCATGATGGGGAAACTCTACAAACTGATACATCCAAACGCCAATAAAGAGGAGGAAGGCAAGGTTTTCTTCGTTGCAATCATGTCTTTATCCAGTGCCGTTATGTCGCTACCATTATCATTGATATTAAAAGACATGAGTCTCTCTATAGAATTAATTATGGCCTTGTTGAACCATGAGGGAATATTGGGAGAATTACTCTCATTAGTAGGGAATATTGAGAGATTTGAAGTACAAAAAGTTCAGGGATTTATTGAAAAATACCAGTTAAATCCACAATCAGTTTTTTCACTTATGGGAGAAACGATCATGAATGTCAACAAATTTGAATTGTCTGTTGCATAAAATATATATTCTATTTTCCTAATTCAAGCGCTAGTTCCGAATATACTCGAGCTTTAGCAATATTGTATCGATACACTTGTCCACTTTTTGCAAGCAACCCTATTTTTTGGTTCAGTTGAGTCAATGATGTAATCATAGAACTACGATTTTTGACCACTTTTCCCTTATCTTCTGCACTTACATCATTCTTCATACCTACGTAATTTTTCATATTATTAACATAGCCGTTAGTGGTTTCCAATGCTTCAGAAATACACTGCATTGTAGACGCCATTGCAACGGTTGATTCAGAGATCTCTTTTAATGAAACTTCTAAATTTCTCGCATCCGAGAGCAATCTAGTATCCCCATATACGGCCAGTTTTGAAATCTCTGCTGATGTAGCCGTCGTTCGATTGAGTTTTTCAAATTCATCTAAAAACGTATTGGAACTTAGTTTGTATTGATTAAATGCATTTGCAGCTTGCCCAAGATTGAGGGCGGTTTTTGAGATTAGCTTCGTCGTAGTACACACCTCTCCGGCATAGGGGATCGGGAGAAATCGTGCTACATTGCTGATTTGAGCACTTGATTTAAACATATCAGAATACTCAGTTACGGTCTTACTTAACAAGAACATACTAATTTCAAAAGATTTATTGTTTTGTTTCTCTTCCCGCAATACTTTGCCTACTTGTTCTAAATGATTAAATCCATATGCATTTAATCTTTCGCCATTGATACATGATTTTTGTACCGAAGGTATTGGAGCTGTGGTACAACCAGCAAAAATAAATAGTATGAATAAAAAGAGTAGCGAGTGCTTCAATACAATTTCCTTTTTTAGAAATTATATCTATTCTAGTTTACAACTTGATCCCAAATTTTCCTAACATTAGAATCATCAAATAATACGCAGTAACAGTCGCAATAATTGCCACACCCATACTCGGGTAAAAACCTACCCCTTTTTTTATCAAGATAGGGAAGATGATAAACAATGTCATCGATGGAGCGATTAACCAAATAATTCTATTTGAAAATTCAACGGCACTGGTACTACTATCGGTATCCACATACATCCATGTCATAGCCAATATTGACACGAGTGGGATAGCCGCCAATAGCGCACCTACCAAACTGCTTCTTTTGGATATTTCAGATATTAAAACAATCAAAATCGTTGTGATAATGAGCTTTGTTATATAGTAGGTCAATGGAAGTTCCTAAATGTGATGAAATTTGCTGAAAGTGTAGGACTATACTGCTTAAAAGGCTATTTTATTTTTACGATGTTTTATTATAGTGTTTAAAATGAATTAAAAGTCCGAAAAAGAGGGAGTTATTGGTGGAGCTGTGCGGAATCGAACCGCAGTCCGAAAACGGGCCACAAGAGGCGTCTACATGCTTAGAGACGTTGTTTGAATTTCAGACGACTATCGCACAACGTGCAAAGCTACATCGCCCAATCCTCTAAATTCATTCCTGTCCGAGACATTCCAGGAATATAGCTATCACGGGGGTTATACTCCAATTCCATTCAGTTATAGCATAGAATGGCAGAGCAGTCCTAAATTAAATTAAAACTTACGCTACAGCGTAAGCAGGACGGTAATTAGTATTGTTTGCGTTTAAGCAAGTGTGAGCCGTATAACGGAGGTGCTCAGTCCGGCATGCAACCTAAAGCATCCCGCTCCCGTCGAAGCCATGTCAGCCCCAAAAGAAGAGAATACGAAATTATAGCTTATTAGCGTAAAAATAAACTATCAATTATTCAATCGTGATGACAAAACCGTATTCACGTTCACTGTTTAATATATTATCTTGCATTGTCGGAACTGGAATCTCTCTTACACCGAATGCATGCGGATATGTACGGATATTCATCGTCACTTTTGCATCAAAACCGCACGACAGTAAAATGAGCTTAAGCCCATCAGCGATATGTCCCAGTGGATCAATCAGGAAATAGGCGATATCCCCTGCTCTTTTCGATCCCCATACATTCCCTCCATTTTCATCGAGTTTGTGCTGTAAGACAAACAACTGTTCTCCTAATAGCGATCCAATAAGCGGTGTAAGAATGATGTCTTGTATTGATGGAATCTCTGAAAACGCTTCATACCCGTATTCCCAAAAAAATGTCGACATCAGAGTAGAAAAAGCCGCCGATTCAGATATGCTCATACCATCATTACGTGCCATCGTATAGTAATAGGCACCTGAGATGGGATGTCCAATATAATTAATAGTCCAAGCATCATCATCCCATACCGGTCTGGATGAAACATGCTCCTTCCAACGGGTCCAAAGGCTTTTATCTTTGAGTTTAGCCCCACTCCAGTTTGTGACACTTTCTGGCATCAATGAAAGTGCTCCTATCGTTGAGAGCATCACTCCTTGAAGATAAATCGTATCATCTACAATAGGACCATACCTGGGTGCTAAGGAATTATTAACATTGATCTGGATGGGAACATAATCCTGATTTTGTGGTAATAAAGGGATAGATTGCATGCAGTTGAAAACAGGTGAAAATGGGAGCTGTCGAACACTGTCTGATTGCATTTGTGGCCGTATCAGTGCTTCATAAAGCGTGTCATTGGCCTGTAAAGCCGTATAGAAAAGCAGCAGAGCATACCAATGCATCCGCATGTTCCATTTCTTTATAGCGACTTGAATATTAGTCGTTTATTATTGATTTAATATTTCGGGTAATCTCACAACATTTGGCAATTTTTTGCGTGTGGTTGAGGGTGTCGTCCAATAACACATTGACTATTGCAGAACCAACGATAACACCATCGGCCCCCTGCACTTTTTCACGTGCCGTTGCCTCGTTTACACCGAATCCGACGTAAACAGGTGTCTGAGAATGGCGCTTAATCATCGAAAGCACTGCACCCAAATCCTCAGCCTTACCGCTTCCGGTAATCCCCGCATACGCTACAAGGTAAATAAACTTGCGCGCATTGGCTGTGATAGTAGCTATACGATCTTCACTGTCTGTTGGAGCGACAAAAGAGATATTTGCCAAAGAGCGATTTTCAAAAAGATCGTGATAGGCAAGCGCTTCTTCGTACGGAACATCGGGAATGATCAATCCATTAACACCGATTTGTTTTGCACGGTCGAGTAATTTTTCCATACCAAACTGATAAAACGGATTAAAATAACCCATCCATAACGTATCGATGGAAGGGGCAATGGCTTCGGAAATAGTCAAAATATCGGCAAAACGAAAGCCGTTTGCCAAAGAACGCTCATTGGCCTCTTCAATGACCGGACCATCGGCTACTGGATCTGAAAAAGGAACGCCAAGTTCCAGCGTATCAACGCCGTTTTGCCCCAATGCTAAAGCCAAATCAATCGTAAATTGTGTGTCGGGATATCCCGCAGTTATGTAAGCTACTAGGTGCTTCACGCTTTCTCCATATCAGGTAATATTAATAGTGAAAAATGAATTTTTGTTAGTTCATTGTCCATTTTGAAATCTTCTTGCCACTGCATAAACACATCTGAAATACTGATTAACCATGTAATCGTCTCTTCATTTACCACTGTATCACGATCTCTTAGCTGTTCAAACGCATCTTCAACCAACGTTGCTAAACGCACCATAGAGGCTATTTGCAAATACCCTGATGCAGATTTGATATTATGAAAAATTCGAAACAATTCCTCGATACTGCGATGATAACGGTTTATGTTACCCAACTCAACAATCAAAGGTTCCATAATCTCAACCATCATCGAATAATGATCGAGAAATTCATCTATAATCTCAAAATCAAAATTCTTTTCCAGATCGCTGCGAATACCCATGTGTTCTGAACTCCTATGTGCGGGAATTATACCTCTGTTTTCTTTAATATCCATATTCAAAATGCCTATAAAAGCGCAGGCCATAAAAGTTTTCGCTAAACTATCTATCTCAATTATGTACACATTAGGCTAATTATGAAAAAACTATCAATAAGCAGCATTGTAAAACGTAAAAACGGCGATCCGTTGGTCATGATTACAGCCTATGACGCTTTGTTTGCCCGACTGTTTGAAGAGAGTGCCGATATATTGCTCGTTGGTGACAGTCTGACTATGAGCTTTGGCGGTAATACGGATACCCTCAGTGCTACGATGGATCATATGATTTATCATACCAGTGCCGTTTGTAAAGGTGCTCCTAATACCTTTGTTATTTGCGATATGCCTTTTGGCACCTATATCGATGAAAAAACGGCATTTGCAAATGCTCTTCGTGTTTATCAAGAAACCCAAGCTGATGCCATAAAAATCGAGGGGGGAGCTAATAAAGCCCACCTTGTAAAGCATCTAACGCAAAACGGCATTGCCGTATGCGGGCATATTGGTCTGCTGCCACAAAGCGTTCGAGCTGAGGGAGGCTACAAAGTCAAAGGAAAAACAGAAGACGATGCACTTTCACTGATCGCTGATGCTCGTGCAATCGAAGAAGCAGGTGCTTTTATCATTGTTATCGAAGGGGTAAAAGCCGATGTTGCCGCACGCGTTGCACAAAGTGTATCGATACCCGTCATAGGTATCGGTGCAGGAAACAGTGTCGATGGTCAAGTCTTGGTTTTTTCCGATATGTTAGGGCTGTATGAAGCTTTTGTCCCTAAATTTGTAAAGCAATACGCCAATGGTGCAAAAATGGTCAAAGAGGCAACAGCAACTTATGCCCAAGAGGTCAAAGACCGAAAGTTTCCCGATGAAAACTACATTTATTAAAAGGTTGATGTAGTGGAGCGCATCATAGAAATCGAAAAATTTACAGCTGAAGAGGCAACTGAAATATCGTTGCGCCCTAGCGCATGGCAAGACTACATCGGTCAAGAGCAAATTAAAAAAAATCTAGGCGTATTTATAGAAGCCAGCAGTAAACGTAATGAAGCCCTCGACCATGTCCTCTTTTACGGCCCTCCGGGTTTAGGAAAAACGACCCTTGCCCTCATCATTGCCAATGAAATGGGAAGTAATATCAAAGTTACTGCGGCACCAATGATTGAAAAAAGCGGTGATTTGGCAGCTTTACTGACCAATCTTGAAGAGGGTGATATCCTTTTTATCGATGAGATACATCGCCTCTCTCCTGCAGTTGAAGAGATACTTTACCCCTCCATGGAAGATTTTCGTCTCGATATTATTATAGGTTCTGGCCCCGCTGCCCAGACGGTGAAAATTGATCTGCCACGCTTTACCCTGATTGGAGCAACAACGCGTGCCGGAATGCTCTCAAATCCGCTGCGTGATCGATTCGGTATGAATTTTCGCCTCCAATTTTACACTCCAGAAGAACTGTGTACAATTATTATCCAAGCATCTGTAAAACTGGGTAAAACCATCGATAAGCAAGCGGCTCTTGAAATTGCAAAACGCTCAAGGGGAACTCCACGTATCGCATTACGACTGTTAAAACGGGTCCGTGATTTTGCCGAAGTTGCAAACGAAGGCAGCATTTTATTTGAACGATCGCAGTATGCACTCAATCAATTGGGAATCAATGCACATGGATTTGATGAAATGGACATTCGTCTACTAAAACTTCTTATGGATGCCAATGGGCGGGCCATGGGATTAAGCACTATTGCAGCGGCACTGAGTGAAGATGAAGGGACTATTGAGGATGTCCTTGAACCCTATCTTCTCGCTAATGGGTATTTGGAGCGAACTTCGCGCGGCCGTCTTGCAACGTCCAAAACCTATGAGTTGCTAAAATTAGAGCATCCACCATTATCCCTGATTGATTAATATCGTTAACATAGTGTTGTCCTAAAATTTTAAAAAATAGATTATGATACGTTATTCAAATATAAAAAGACGGAGAATACCATGAAAAAGATTCTAGCATTAGCACTTGCCCTCAGCGCTACAGTATTATTAGCTTGCCCTATGAACGGTGGGATGATGAATGGAGGCTGTCAAGGCGGTATGGGACAAAAATGCCAGTGCGATACCTCAAAACTTCCTCCACGCCTAGAAGCATTGGGTTTGAGTGATGCACAAAAAGTAGAAGTACAAAAGATTCGTGAAGATGGAAAAGCATTTCACAATCAACAGCACGAGAAAATGATGGCTGTTCTTACTCCTGAACAAGCAAAAAAAATCGATATGGCACTACCTGCAGCATGTCCTAAAAAAGGGATGAAAATGCCTGCAGCTGGTATGGGATGCAAAAACTGCAATAAAAAATAGAGAATGATTAAAATCCTCCTCATCGAAGACGACCTGGAAATTTCCGATTTACTCGGACAATATCTGGAGCGTTTTGGTATGGAGGTTATCAGTTATGCCCATCCGCAATCCGCTCTTAATTCCCTTTCAATCGAATCCTATGATTTAGTATTATTAGATCTGACTTTACCTGACATTGATGGCTTGGATGTTTGTCGTATTTTACGAGAACGCAGTGATATTCCCATCATCATTTCCTCTGCACGCAGTGATTTAACAGACAAAGTAGTTGCCCTCGAATTGGGCGCCGATGACTATCTCCCAAAACCCTATGAACCGCGTGAGTTGGTTGCCCGAATCCAAAGCCTTCTTCGGCGCAGCAGTGGTAAAACGATACAAGCAAGCAGTGAGATGTTTCGGGTTGATGAAACCGGTATTTACAAAGAGGGGCAGCTTCTACCTTTGACACGTGCAGAGTTTGAGGTTCTCGCACTCTTGATCAAGCATCATCATCAAATCGTCTCTCGTGATTTTATCGCCAACAATGCCGTTTCAATCCAATGGGAAAGCTCAGAGCGCAGCATCGACGTCCTCATCAGTCGTATACGCCAAAAAATAGAACCCAATCCAAAACACCCTACCCTCATACGCTCAGTACGCGGTATGGGATATCAGTTCACGTTATGATAGCTCGTCGTCATTCCGTTTTTTTCAAACTCCACGCTTTTTTTATCATTGCTTCCATCGTCTTAATTTTGCTATTAACTTCAGCTTATCAAGAACAAGAAACACAGCGACAGCAGGTTTTGGTTCATCGTTGCATAGAACTTTCCAATGCGCTTGAACAAATACAGCAACATACCTGTTTTACGCAAAATCACAAACTCGAAATCTTAGGATTTCAAGCTATCAATGGTATTGACGCCAAAGCAAAACGTCTTACCCTTCCCTCGTTTTTAGAAGAGAAACTCCGTCTCAATAATATTCAGGTATCGATTTACCATCAGGACAATAAAGTTATCTACGCTCTTGCAAGAAAACACTGTACGATGTTTTATCGTGATACTGCCGAAGATCAAACTTACTATTTTGTTTGGTTTTTCTTTTTTGCACTTATGGGCGGTCTGATCAGTATGTATTTGCTGCTATGGCGCAATTTGTTACCGTTAAAACATCTTTATGAACAGATCAAGTGCTATGGAGAAGGTGAAAAAATACCCCATACCATCAGCAATGGAAAAGATGAAATTGCCCTCATATCCAATGCTTTTTACCGTGCATTGGAAAAGCAAGATAAACTCAAATCTTCGAGAGAACTCTTTTTACGCAACATTATGCATGAACTCAAAACCCCCATTATGAAGGGTAAACTCATCGTTGAACTCGAAAAACCCAGTGCCAACACAACCCTGCTAGGCAAACTGTTTTCACGAATGGAACATCTTATCATCCAAATGGCTCAGATAGAGAAAATGCACGCTTTTCATCTGCAGCGTACCCCTGTATCCATCGCAACTATGATCACAACCGCAATTGAGCGCTTAGTCATACGTCATGAGAAAATTAGCTCTTATCAATGCAATCAATTCATCACCGTTGATCAGGAACTCTTTACCAGTGCGTTGCAAAATCTTATTGATAATGCCGTACGTCATGCAACCTCTTTACCAATACATATTAAGTGTGACGAGCGAAGTATTTGCATCCAAAATAAAGGTGAGCCGTTGAAGCGCCCTGTAGAAGAAGCGCTGGAAGCTTTTGTTACCGAAAGAAGCGAGGGAGGATTAGGTTTGGGACTGTATATTGCACAAGCTGTTTGCGAAATGCATGGATTTCATCTCAACTACACGTACGATGAAGGAGTTCATACCTTTTGTATACGTTTTTGAAGTACGAACCAAATAGCCATAGAAAAAACTGCCATCGCTAAACTTAGTGCCATTCCCAAGGTCATCCAATTACCTACGATATAACCGATTTGCGCATCGGGTGCACGGTAAAATTCAACGCTAGCCCGTCCGATGCCATATAAAAATCCATAGAGAAGTATTAACTCTCCCTCGAATGCTTTACGAGCTCGGTAAGCGTAAATAATCACAAATACGACTATCCCCTCAATAAACGCTTCATAAAGCTGTGAGGGATGGCAGAGCGTATCATAAACGTATATCCCCCATGGTACATCGGTGGCACGCCCTATGAGTTCTTGATTGAGAAAATTTCCTATTCGACCAAACACATACCCAAGAGGAACTGAAACAGCCACCAAATCCATAAGCAAACCAAACGGTATGCCGTGCTTACGGTGATACAAATACGACCCTATCAAAAATCCGAGAATCGCACCATGAAAACTCATACCGCGTATTCCAACGAAATGACCGTCCATAAATGGATTAAATATCTGCCAAGGCTGTGTCAAATAATACATGGTATGGGTGTCATAAAAGAGAATATACCCCAAACGCGCACCCAAAATCACCCCTATCTCAGCGTAGATAAAATAATCATCCAACTGTTCTTTAGTAATTGCAATGGCGTCTTTTTTCACAATCCATTTGGCAATCATTAGGGCACTTAACAATGCCAATACATACATCAATCCATACCAATGGATAGGGATAGGACCTAAATTAAAGGCGACGGGATTGAAATGTTCGTAGATATGCTGCCAAAATTCCATTTATTTCCTTTGGTGATGGCCGGAAATAGAGTTGACCACTTCCATATTTTTATCCAAGCCATACGCTTGACCAAATCCCATAACAGCACTGCCACCTTGCGCTCTCAAAGCAAACAGATGAAAATCACCCATCTTGGCCAAATTCTCTACGAGTTCAGTATCAAAACGGTTTTTTAAGAAATTAATACCAATATCAAACTCACTTGTATCACGTACTACTTCTTTTACCGAGGCTTCAATGGTAATACGTTTGCGTGCAAAAGGCTGCGTACAATTATGCTCATCTTCTGCAAACAACAAAGATACATAATCCGTTGCAAGCAAATTTTTACCGTGCTGTGCAACGGTACTAATTAAAACATAAAATGCGTTTCCATCACGCACATAGGGAGCGGTCGACGCATACGCTTTTCCCTCAGGAGTCAGGGATGCGATCATACAGGTTTTAAAACTTGCTAAAAAGTCTTCTACTTCGGTGTTTGTCATTTTGTTTTCAACGCTTCCGCCATTAGCTCTATTGGATTCTTAAAGATGACGTCAACATTGGCTTCAAACATCGAATTATTGATCTGCATGCGGCATGCACTGCACTCCGCAGTTACTATTTGAGCACCTGTATTACGGATCATTGCGGCTTTTGGACGTCCAGCCGCTTGTGCCAAATGAAACTTTTCGGTTTGCATCGTCACTCCACCAAATCCGCAGCATACGTTTGGATCACTCATCTCTGTAATGGTGTAGTTTTGCGATACGAGTCGACGCGGTTCTTGATAAATCCCTTGCATTTTGCGGGCATGACATGGGTCATGATACGTTACCACCAAATCACTTTTCCCCTTGGATGCAAGTACTTGTCTTAAATTCGTATTATGTTCAAGCCATTCTGTTGCCATAAATACTTTCTTCTTAATCTTACTTGCTCGCTCTAACCATTGTGGCTGATCATGGAAAAAATGTTCGTAATCTATTTTGATCATTGCACTGCATGTTGCCTCTGGAATAATGATCGCTTCCACATCTTCGGCAAAACTCTCAAAATACTCAATGTTTTTCTTGGCATTATGATCGACCGTTGCAAAATCACCTGTAAAATACGCAGGTGCCCCACAACAAAGCTGTTTTTTTGGGATAAAGACATCGATCTCAAGCTCTTCAAGTATCTCGACCAGACCCTTGCCGATCTCTGTGTAATTGTAGTTTGCAAGACATCCGATGAAGACTGCGACACGACGTTTACCACCGTTTGAAATGTTTTCAGGGTAACTGTTCAAAAATGACGTTTTCCCCATAGATGGTAAAAGGCGGTCTTTTTTGATGATCGGAAGGCTAAATCTAGGTTCCATTGATTGTGTTTGTGCTTTGATTTTAAAACCACATGTTTGGAATACATATCCGAGTTTAAAGAGGATATCCATGGTTGTACGGTGTCGTAAAAGATAGAAAAACACACGCTTAAACCAGCTAATCCCAAATTTATCCGCCAAATCCGCACGTACTTGCTCGATGACCATATCCGTAGCCAATGATTTTGGGCACACATCGGTACAATTTGTACAAAGGAAACAGCTCTCAAAAATCTCTTTGGCATTAAAGTCAAGCTCCAATTCTCCGCGCTGATACGCACCTAAAAGGTCAATAAAACCACGAGGAGAGGTTACTTCATCAGCATTGACATTGTGAATCGTACACACAGGGATACATTTACCGCACTTAATACAAGCATCCGATGTTTCCGTATAGTTAAAGATTTCATGAGGTTTTACTGACATGGTTATACCGTCTTACTAAAAGTTTTATCGCTCTTGGCATGCACGTGCATGTATGCATCAAATGCCATCGCAATGTTACGGATCAATAAAGTACCCGTAGGAGAACACTCAATACTTTTTGCTGAAATACTCAGGAGCCCGTCATTTTCAAACGGTTTTAAACTCTCCAGCGCGGTTGCAAAATAGGTTGTAAACTTTACCCCATAGAGCGATTCAAAGCGCGCGATATCCAGTTTAAAATTACTCATCAATTCCATAATAACATACTGACGAATACGGTCGTCTTCGTTTAGAGCCACACCGCGCTCAAAGGGAAGTTTTCCAGTATCAACAGCCGCCTCATACGCTTCCATCTCTTTAAAGTTTTGAGCGTAATAATCAGCACCCTCACCTATCGACGTTAGCCCTATGCCTACTAAATCAACGCCACCTTTGGTCGTATAGCCTTGAAAATTACGGTGCAACTCCCCTTTTTCTATTGCTTTAAACAGCTCATCTTCCGGTTTTGCAAAATGGTCCATTCCGATCATCTTGTAGCCTTGAGACTCCATATAATCAATGGTGTAGCGCATAATGGCGAGTTTTTCAGCAGGAAGAGGAAGTGTCGTTTCATCAATCTTTCGCATCGTTTTTTTGAGCCAAGGAACGTGTGCATAGTTAAATACGGCAAAACGGTCAGGATTAAGTGAGACTGAAAGCTCCAATGTCTTTTTAAACGTTTCCAAACTCTGATACGGCAATCCATAGATAAGATCCACATTGACACTAACCATATTGTATTGACGCGCCAAATCCATTGCCGCTTTGGTGATTTCGTAGGGCTGTACCCGATGAACGGCGACTTGAACTTTTTCATCAAAATCCTGAATCCCGAAACTCACTCGATTAAATCCGGCGTCGCTCATCACTTTCATCTGATCTTCATTGATATGACGCGGATCAATTTCGCAGCTTATTTCAGCATCGCTCGTAAAGTTATTAAAATGGCTCTTGATCGCTTTGATAATTCGATCCAGCTGATGGGCATCAAAAAAAGTAGGTGTACCACCACCAAAATGAAGCTGGATAACCGGACGTGATGTATCTATATGCTGACTCAAAATATCCATTTCACGAATCAGATAATCGATGTAACGCTCTTTTTTATCCTCTTTGGATGTAAATACGACATTGCATCCACAAAAGTAACAGGCATTTTTACAAAAAGGCAAATGAAAATAAAGAGATAAAGGGCTTTGGGGATTTTGAGCATGAAGTTTGTCTAAATAGGCCTCGTAACCAAATGAATCATTGAACTCCAATGCCGTTGGATAACTCGTGTAGCGAGGACCCGGTTTAGAATATTGTGTAAATTTATCAAAATCAAACATGTGAATCCTCAGTGCAAAGCGCCTTGTTTAGTAGTGCGATTATACCGATTTTCTATAATGACGAGCTTACATATTTTGACATAGTGACAGATCATGCGTTGTCTACAACGCTCTTGGCTATTGTAATGGCTTTATCGATATGATCCACAATGTACAATTCTCCTATCTCATCACTAAGCCCTGATTTGAGAATGTAATTATGGACATTTTTATTGACGCCTGAAAGAATGAGCACTGAATCTTGTACTCGTAGTTGGATATTGAGTGATTCAAGGGCATGAAGACCTGCTGCATCAATCATCGGTACATGACGAAGACGCAGGATAAATACCTTGGGAGGATTCTCAAAAAGGGCAAGCGTATCGAGCAGTTTCTCAGCAATTCCAAAAAAAAGAGGCCCTTTTATCTCATACACTTCCACCTCTTTTGGGATTACTTTTTTTGACGTTGCATCAGGGTCATCATTTTCCTCATCCTGATCATCATACGCTTTGATTTCCACTGCATTCATCATCGAATGGATAAATAATACCGATGCCAGTGCAATCCCTGTTTGGATCGCAACATTTAAATCTACCAATACGGTTAAAGCAAACGTTACAAATAAAACAACCTGATCCGCACGAGGGGCTTTCATAATCGATCGGATATGTTTGATCTCCGACATATTCCACGCAACAACGATCAAAATAGCACTGAGTGCCGCGAGGGGAATTTTAATAATCAAGGGGGCTAATAGAAGCATAAACCCAAAGAGCCACAGTGAGTGCATGATGCCTGAGACGGGAGAGATAGCACCTGCTTTGATATTTGTCGCCGTTCGGGCGATGGCCCCTGTAGCAGGTAACCCTCCAAAAATACAAGAAGCAATATTGGCTACCCCTTGGGCTAAGAGTTCAGTATTGGGCTTATGCTTTGTTCCTGCCATCCCATCGGCAACCACGGCAGAGAGGAGCGATTCGATAGCGGCTAAGACGGCAATCGTAATCGCATCGGGAAACAGAAGTCGGATTTTCTCAAACGTGATCGTCGGAAACGTCGGTGATGGGAGCATGGAAGGGATGGCACCAAAGCGACTCTCAATCGTGTCGACGGGAATGCCAAGCAACCACACTGCCAACGCCGAGAGGACAACGACCACAATTGGGCCCGGGATTTTTGGAGAGTATTTTTTCATCAGTATAATAATCCCGATTGAAATCAAGGCAACTGCAACAGCGTAAGGGTTGGTTTGATGCAAGTGAGTGATATAAAGTACCAATTTATCAATAAAATCGGGAGGCATAGTTTTAACTTCTAGCCCGAAAAAATCTCTAAGTTGCGAAAAAAGAATCAGCAGTGCGATCCCTGATGTGAATCCGACAATGACAGGATAAGGGATAAATTTAATCAACTCTCCGGCTCTGAAAAACGCCATAATGATGAGGAGAATCCCCGCCATAATCGTCGCCAGTACCAATCCATCATATCCGTGTTTCATAGCCACAAGGGCTACGGTTACGATAAAGGCGGCAGTAGGACCCCCGATTTGGAAGCGACTACCTCCCATCAAGGAGATAAGCAATCCTGCTACTATTGCGGTGAAAAGTCCTCGTTCCGGGGGAAGATTGGAAGCGATGGCAATTGCCATAGCTAGCGGCAAAGCGACAATCGCCACCGATAATCCCGAAAGGGTATCTTTAAAAAAATCGCCTGAGTCATAGCCATTTTTTCGAATGTAGGTGATGAGTTTTGGCTCGAAAAGCTTGAGTAAGCTTTTTTTCATTGTGCCCGTCCCTTTGTGTGATTTGAAAGACTACAGCAGATTATCTTATTATTCGGTTCAAAAGAAGAGCTTTATCTAAGCAATAACATGAATCTTGAAGAAAAATTAGCATAGCGCAGTAACTGTCAACGGCGGAGTTAACTTCGACAGATTTTGTAAAAAATATTACGAATTATAACCTTAAGCGACGATGGCTTGAATATCGCCTAAATATGATAGAATAATCAAAATTTATTCCTATACGTGAAGAAGCTATGGCAACAACAAAAGTTTTGATTATCGAAGATGATGACGTAACTGCTCTAAATCTTAAAATGTCGCTGGAAAAACAAGGGTATGAAGTAATTGCCCTTGCAGATACAACGCTCGCATCTCGTAATAAAATAAAAATTTATAACCCAGACATTGTCCTCATAGATATTGCCTTGGAACATAAAGATGACGGCATTGAAATCGCCCGATTTATCCGTGAGAAAATGCCACGCCCTTTTATTTTTCTAACCGCTCACAGTGAATCTTCTATCCTTGCCAAAGCAAAACAAACTGAACCGTATGGCTATATTGTCAAGCCATTTGACCCCATCAATTTACACACAACCATTCAAATGGCGTTGTATAGATTTGAAGAAGAACAAAAAAGAAATTCCGATCTCAATGATATGAAAACGACCCAGGCACATCTCGAAAAGCTTCTCTACGCCAAAAAACTCTCCGATCAGCCTGCTATCGAGTTTGGGGACGGATATCATCATGACATCTCTTTGGGCGAAACTTTTTACAAAAATGAAAAAATCAAACTGACTAGAAAAGAGAACGCTTTTATTACTTTGATGGTAGCACAATTAGGAAGTGTTGTCGATTTTAAACAGGCAACGGACTACGTATGGGACCAAGGGGGAGCAACAGACAACAGCGTGCGAACACTCGTATGGCGCCTGCGGAATAAACTTCCCACTGATGTGATTAAAAATGCCTCCGGCATAGGCTACTATCTCGAAGAATAAAGTTCTCGATATGCCTGTTCAAATTTAATATAGGCTTCTTTAAAATCAAATTCAATCTGTTCTTCTCTTGCTGCTATTTCTATCTGGGCTGCTTGTTGCGAAAACTTTTCATAGCGAAAATTTGCACTCGATCCCTTGATCGAATGCGCTATTTTTGCTACACGTTCATAATCAACAGAGGTTATTGCTTCCATCAGATTGGGAAGTGTTTGTTCCATTTTTGAATGAAAAAGGTCTAGTAATTGACGTACTTGATCACCATTCAGCATCAAAGCTTGTTTTAACCGCTGGATTTCTACCGTATCAACGAATTCTTTTTCTTCTCTATCCTCAATGGACTCTCTCTTGATAAGATAGCGTTCAAAAACCTCTACAAGCTCTTTTAGCACAATAGGTTTTCCAATAAATTCATCGTAACCATGATTAAATGCCCGTTGTCTTGAACCTTTTAATACATTTGCTGTCAATGCTACAATTGGGGTATGGGATACATTATGTTCTTTTTCAAATGCCAAAATTTTTATCGTTGCTTCATCCCCATTCATGATTGGCATTTGCTCATCCATTAAAATAAGGTCATAGCTATTTTTCATTGCAGCATCACATGCTTCTTGTCCATTAGACACAATCGTAACAGAAAGTCCGTGACGTTCTAAAACCATCCTAATAAGCTCTTTATTAGGTTCATTATCTTCTGCTACCAGTATTTTTCCCTCAAAACAATTCGGGCATTTTTCGCTTATTTTCGGTTCACATAACTCTTCCAACGATATTTCAACGGGAAGAGAAACAACAAATAAGCTTCCCCATCCAAGGTTTGATTTAAGAGTAATTTCACCACCCATCTGAGTCGCCAATTGCTTACATATGGAAAGTCCAAGTCCGCTGCCGCCAATCCCCTGTTTTGTCCCCTCTTGAGCCTGATAAAAAGGGTTAAAAATACGCTCTTGATCTTCAGGCGCAATCCCAGACCCAAAATCACGGACGCTTATCGTAAGGAGAGAATCAACAACGTCTACACATACGTCAATTGTACGTTTAGGCTGGCTAAACTTAATGGCATTACTCAAAAGATTACCAAGTATTTGTTCAATACGAAAAGAATCGGCAAAAATACAGTGCGGAATTGCTTCGTTTATTGTGTAATTGATAGAAATTGATTTCAAATTTGCACTGGGTATAAAAAGCTCAACAGTATTAGTTATATGCTCATGAATATTAAATACCTGTGGATCAATCGCAAATTCACCGCTTCTTAGTTTACTAAAATCGAGTATATCATTGATAATATGAAGGAGGTTTTCACCGCTTTGGGCGATAATATCTAAATATTTTTGATGAAGAGCGCCTAAGTTTTCTTCCTTAAGCAACGATACAAATCCCAAAATTGCATTGAGTGGCGTCCGTATTTCATGTGACATATTGGAAAGAAAATATTCTTTTGCTTTTCCCGCTTCTATCGCCTCTTGCTCTTTTTGATAAATCGTATCGGTGTAGAGTTCTAATACTCCCGCAAAATTTCGATCAAACAGGTAACTGATTGCTTCAAAAAGTGCTTTTGAATGTATATTATACGTGTACGTCGCATTGATAACACTGTGCTTTAAATGGGAACACAAAATAAAAAGTTCCTCTGCACGAATCTCTTTATTCTTTAAATACTCAATAAGTTCTCCCATAACCGGGCATTTACCCAATTCCACTTCACCTGAGACAACACCGATAAAATAATCAAAAACATTACTGGCATAGTAGCCGTAGAAAAGCTCCATATCAATGTCATGACGAAGTAAAATATCCGCACACACTCTCTCATGAACCCATTCGCTCAGAATCTCTTCTTTTGCCGCCACTAACTCTGCTTTGGCTAACTGCAATGCCGAAAATATGGAAACATTCATACGTGTTGCTTAATGACTCTTACTTACGACGATAAGCATCTTAATATTAAGAACTATGAACCGAATAAACTGCCATATCTTGCATGTACGAAGCGCTCGTGCAAACTTTCCTGGGATCATAGAGTTATTAAATTGGTCATGTTTCGAAAAATTAAATTCTTCAGGTTTTGTTGCCATTTTTTTTCCTTCTTTGTTGTGTTATTAGAAATATTTACTCTGGAATAATTTTCCAAAACGGTTTTAGTTTCGCTTTGTAGATAAACAAATAGTGAAGAATATGCTTAATCCAATGACCGGCCAAGCCAATTTCACCAAATGTATAATCCGTATCACGACCTGTCCCAGGATATTTCTCAAAATCTTGAACAACCGGATAAACGGTCATCGCAGCAGCCGTACCATCTAACCAACCCTTACCAGCCGATGCAACACATGCCGCACCCATGTGGGCCATAGACGCTTCATGCAAATGAGCGCCTTCACCGTTTTTAATCAAATCGCATACGCTGCGAGCGACCGCTTTACCTATAATTCCACTTGGCATTCCTGTTCGTGGAGGAGTCGGATTGATAACCGTTCCATTAGGTGATTTAGCAGGTTTCGAAATAAGGTGTGGCGGAGCAAACGCAATGCCAGCCGCAAAAACATTTTTATACGTTGGATTTTGGTAAGTAAGAGGCCAGTCAGACGCTTTCCACTGCTCATATGGTTTTGGCGTATAATCGGCATCCACTTTCATAAACCCGTTTGGTGCGAATACCGTATCCGTAATATCTTCACCTGCTTTATTATAAGCCTTCAAACCAACCCCTGCAAACGGTGGAATCAACATTGAAAAATCAAATGTTTCTTCGCCCATAGTGCCATCAAGAAGCTCATAAGATACTTTCCCTTTTTCTACTTTATTTACGTGTGCCCCGGTAATATAATTAACACCGCGCTCTGCAAACAAGGACTCGGTAAAAATACGTGAACTGACAACATAGCCGCCCACTTTCATGTGCAATCCGCCCATTCCGAAGTCGCCCATGAAAGCCTCATTGGAAATCCATTGGATATCTGCCATATCACGGAGACCCGCTTTTCGGATTTCATGTTCAACGTTGAAAATATACTCAAATGCCGCACCCTGACACGTACACATACCGTGACCGGTACCAATGAGGATTTTTTGGCGCTCGCCGTTGCGCATCTTATCCAGAACTTTTGTCAGTTCATCTGCTGCATGTTGGGCATGATCAGCTGTACAAACGGAAACGGTATGTTCACCCAGCTGCGAACCTTCACCCAATCCCGGAGTTGCACCAAAATTCAGTTTTGGTCCTGTTGCATTGATGAGGTAATCATAAGTTACTTCTTCGCTTTTTCCCGCTTTCCCCTGCCCTGTGTACTCGATCGTAACAAAAGGCTTATCGCTCGAACCGTTTCCCTCAGGATTGAGACTTACGGCTTTAGCTTGCTTATAGGTAATACCTGCTTTTTTATAAACAGGATCAAGATCAAAAGTGACCTCTTCTTTAGACATTTGACCAACGCCAACCCAAATATTAGAAGGAATCCAATTCCATTTTGCATTTGGAGTAACCACAACTACTTCATGTTCACTTCCCAGCCAATCAGCTGCAAACGTAGCTGCCGTATGTCCAGCGACTCCGCCGCCTAAAACTACTAATCTTGCCATAGTGTCTCCCTGTAAAAAAGTAATTATCTGACATTGATTATAGCCCAATCGTATCAAAAAAATATCAAAAGTTTAAAACTTTACTCACAATCTCATTGACGTTATTGGAAAGATTTGGATGATTTTTAATCCGCTCCAATGCACTCCCCATTTTCCCTTTTTGGATAGGGGAAAGTTTTTCATAACTTTTAAATGCACCAGCAAGTCCCGAGGCAATTTGCGGATTAAATCCATCCACCTCAATGATTTTATCCGCAACAAAATCGTACCCGCTGCCACTGATATCATGAAATGCCAAAAGATTACGAGCAAATGATCCAATAAGTGCACGTACCAGATTAGGGACTTTTATATCAAACGCTTTGTCTTCTTGCAATGCAATAACCCGATCCAAGATTCCCTCACGACGAGAAGAAGCCAAAAGCGTGAAGTATTTATTCATCACCAACGTATTATTACTATGGCGATCATAAAAATTGGCAAAGGCCTCCATTGCAAGATGAGGTGCATAGTTTTCCAGTTGTTCAAGCATAGCAAGACGATCGGTCATGCTGGTCGACTCATCATAGTAGCGTTTGCATAACGATGCACACACCTCATCACCCAAACTCATCCACAAAGACAATAACCTATTTTTCAACGCCCTCTTGCCCATACTTAAAGCATCGATTGAACTGTTGGTTGGCTCATACAGTTCATACACCTCTTTTTCAATGCTGTTAACAAAACGACGTGCAATAGTTTGTTTTAACTTTTCAAGTGCCTTATGGATAGAATCTGCATCGATGATCTCTTGGAACTGCATCATCATTGAGATGGTCGGCAATTCCAATATTTGCGCTTTATACATTGTATCAATGGTGTTATCTTCGAGAATTTTCCCATATGCACTCAGATACGCACCACTTGGTTCATGTCCCTCCATCATTGATTGCAATGTTGCAATAGCAAACTGTTGCGCTGCTTCATAGCGGACAAAGCCATCGGTATCATGCGCCATCAAGAAAGAGTAATCAAGCTCACTGCACTCAATACGTACCGGAGCACTAAAGTTACGATTCAAAGAAAGCTTCGGTACTTCACTGATATTTTCAAACACCAACTCATTCACCTCAGCATCAATCCACACTATTCC
Organism: Sulfuricurvum sp.; assembly: GCA_030694265.1. GTDB lineage: Bacteria > Campylobacterota > Campylobacteria > Campylobacterales > Sulfurimonadaceae > Sulfuricurvum. The sequence continues at coordinate 484,855 of JAUXYP010000001.1, read as the reverse complement.
ATCACGCAATATTGTTGTATTGGCACTTTTGAGTACGAATTCATGACCCTTCGAATCCAACAGCCCAAGTCCAAACGGCATAGCATAAGGGAGCTGCTCTTTATTATGCGTATTATTGGGAATATGCTGTGTGATATTAAGCGTTAACGTCTGTGCTTTCTGATCGTAATGGCTTTTAATAGAGAGTATCGGTGTACGCTCTTGTGAATACCACCGTTTAAATTGTGTCAAATCGATTGAACTCTCTTGCTGCATTGCCCATAAAAATTCTTCGGTTCCAACGGCTTGTCCATCAAAGTTTTCAAAATAACGATCCGTTGCGCGGCGGAATCCCTCTGCGCCTAAAAGCGTATGAAGCATCCGTATAACTTCAGCACCCTTTTCATAAACTGTAGCCGTATAAAAATTATTGATCTCAATGTACGAGGCAGGTTTGATTGGATGTGCTGTGGGACCGGCATCTTCAACATACTGACGCTCTCTAAGGGATCGTACATCATCCAGACGCTGTATCAACTCAGAGTTCATATCCGCACTGAAAGATTGATCTCTAAATACTGTCAACCCCTCTTTGAGGGTGAGTTCAAACCAGTTTCGGCATGTGATACGATTTCCTGTCCAGTTGTGAAAATACTCATGCGCGATGACACTCTCTATTCCCATAAAATCCATGTCCGTAGCACACTCTTCATCCGCTAATACGTAATGGGAATTAAAGATGTTCAATCCCTTATTCTCCATCGCCCCCATGTTGAAGCTGTCAACCGCAACGATGTTATAGATATCCAAGTCATACTCGCGGCCATAAACCTCTTCATCCCACGTCATTGATTTTTTTAAGCTGCGCATCGCATGGTGGCACTTGGCTTCATTCCCTTTGTCACAGTAAATCGCCAAAGCAACTTTTTTACCGCTCATCGTTATAAACGTATCGTGAATACTCCCAAGGTCTCCAGCAACCAATGCAAACAGATATGCAGGCTTTGGAATCGGATCTTCCCATATGGCAACGTGTTTGCCATTCTCTAATGTTGCTGTACCCGCTAAATTTCCATTGCTCAGTATTACGGGACAATCTTTCGCGGAGGCGATAATTTTCGTTGTAAAGCGCGTCATCACATCCGGACGGTCTAGGAAATAAGTAATACGCCGAAACCCCTCCGGCTCGTTTTGCGTACACCAAATACCCCCTGAACGATACAGACCCTCTAACGCCGTATTTTCATCCGGATAGATACGCGTGATTATTCGAATACGCGCTTCATCCATATCTAGCGGGATAGTCAGCGCATCGGATTCGAGAGTGTACATACTCTCATCGTACAGCGTATCATTCACCCATAACAGCTCCAGATCCTGCATTTCCCCATTGAGTCGTATTGCTTTGGCTTGCGAATTTTGACGTTTAACTTCCATCACATTGTCAACACGCGTAGAGCTATTTTCGATAATAAATTCCAGCTGACAAGTTGTAATACCATAATCGCTAGGACGATAATCACTAAAATAGATTGTTTGGGGAGTACTCATTCAAAAACCTTATTATACTTTTTGTAATAATAACAAAAATACGGTACACTTCATACATAAAACAAATATTACAAAAAAGTTACAGTAATGCCGCATCGTCTCAATCTTGCTCGTCAGCCAATAATGAGTCGACAAGAAAATATTTTAGGATATGAATTTTTTTATCGCGATCACGAGGGGAAATGCAGTTTTGATGACCCGCGTCATGCCACAAGTTCCGTCTTAGTAAACTTGCTAAATCAAATCGGTACAGCATCAAGTTTTGGAGATACCCTCGCATTCGTTAATACCGATGGACCATTGCTCCTGACCGATATTATCCGAACGCTTCCCAAAGAAAAAATCATTTTCGAGCTCTCTTCATCCATACGGCATACAGCACAAATACATGAAGCTATTCGTTACTACCACTCTCTTGGATACCGATTTGCACTGGACAATGCGTCGTTTCATCCACAGTATCTTCAAGACTTTGGTCCAATCTTTCCCTATATGGAATTTGCCAAATTTGATGTTACCCAAACGGACAATGAAGAGTTTTTGTATTTACCTAATCCATATGGAAAAATGACACTCATTGCCTATAAAATTGAATTTTTAGAAATGCTAGAGGCCTACACTCAGTTTGGATTCCACTATTTTCAAGGATTCTATTTTGCCAAATCTCATCTGATAACCCATAACCGCATTGATCCAAAATACATGGATCTCCTCTCCTTATTCTCACTCTTACAAAGCGATGCTTCCATAGATGACATTTATGATTTATTTCAACGTGAAAGTGCTCTATCCCTACAACTCATACAGTTTTTAACCTCAACGCATCCAAAATACCTATATGCAGCCTCATCTATCAAAGAAATGATAGAACGTATGGGTAAAAGTGCACTCACCCAATGGCTCCTACTCATCATTTATTCAAAATCAGGAACCATGTCCAAAAACGCTGCCAATACATACTCAGTATACGCGCAAGAACGTGTTGCATCAATGCTAAAGTTGCTCTATTTGACCACTCCAAGTCCGACAACAAAGTTAATCGAAGAAGCAAGATTGGTTGCTTTGTTTTCCTTGTTAGAAAAACTCATGAAAATTCCGTTGGAAAATGCTATGCAAGGGCTTAATCCATCTAACGATGTGAAAGATGCCCTTATCAGCAATAGCGGATTACTCGGAAGGATTTATGCCGCAGTTTTAAAACTCGAGGTTGGTGATACGATTACTGCTGCTTTATTACTAAAACAATATGGAGTGAGTCAAAATCAGTTGGTATGATATTTGCTGTATAAAAGCATTATCTATCCTATCTGTGGAGACTTACCATGCTTTTAATCGCTTATACTGCATATTGTCATGTTTTGGAAAATGCAGAATACCGTTTTCAACGCTTAGCCAATAAGATTTTTTAGTTCACTTTGACTATACTACTTTCATCTAATAACGTGAAAGTACTTTTGTGGACTCATATCAAAATTTAGCCTTGCTAGAAAATTTATACCGATTAAAATCTTTAGGGTATAAATACGTTGACCCTATTAGCCCTAATGTTCCAAGTGTAGCAACAATACTACCCTCTTCTCTTTCACAACTTAATCAAACCATTACTCAATGTCATTTATGTGATCTTTCCAAATCTCGACGTCAAAGTATGAGTGGCTATGGTAGCACTAATGCCTCTGTCATGGTTGTTGATGCATTTGTTTCTGCTGCTGAAGATGAAGCAAATTCATATTATTCGGGACGTTCAGGTGCTATGCTGCGAGATATGATCGAAAAAGTTCTTGGGCTTTGTGTGGATGAGGTTTATATGACCCATGCCGTAAAATGCAAACCTTTTGGATTTCAAACACCTTCCAGTAGCGAGTGTAATAGTTGCTATCCTTATCTTTCTCGACAAATAGAGATGATTGCTCCCACCATCATCGTAGCACTTGGACATGATGCTTATTCTATTCTAGGTAATGGGGCTGAAGATTTTGATACTTTGCGTGGACAGTTGATTCCCTATGGAAATGCATTCTTAATTCCCGTATATCATCCTACTTTTTTACTTCGTAATCCGTCCTATAAAAAAGAAGCCATGCGCGATTTACAAACGATTAAAGGTGCGTTAAAATGAAATTCTTCATTCTTCTAATGTCATTTTTTATCATTACTGTATTTGGCGTTGAACAAAGCAGCTTTTCACCTAAAATTAAAATTGCACTGCTCTCCTCTCCTTTGATTATTGGCAAATACACTCAATCAAGCTATAACGTCGCATTAGCAACTTTAATCTCATCAGGAAACTCTTTTGAGCTGGTAAAGTATGACATGCCTAACGAATCATATGAAACAATATCAATAACAATTGAAAAAATCATACATGAAGGAAATGTTGCTATATTAGCCCCATTAACCCTTAATGGGGCTCAAAATCTTATACATGTACCAACCACTATTCCGATATTCATTCCGACGGTGCATAAACGTGATATTGGCCCTTCAAGCGACAATATTATCTTTGGTTCTATCGATTATGAAGCGCAAATAAAAGCATTGGTTCCCTATATGGCAAGCTCTTTAGCCATATTTTATGGCGATTCCCTTGTAGGTTCTGTTTTAAGTAAAACTACCCAGTCCGTAGCATCTGAGTCTAACAAAAATATCAAAAGTTTCTCAACCTATTGCGTAGATACAAAAGGCTCTAATATTGTAAAACATTTAGCAAAACCTGCAACATTTAGCAAAAAAAGCGTTGTTACCCACCTGCCCATTGTTAAAACCTCTATGCTCTTATCGCAGATGACATTTACAGGTGTTCACGAAAAGAATATTCTATCAAGCCAAATCAATTATGACCCAGAACTACTGATATTAACACAATTTCCAGACCGTAAAAATATGATTATTGCCAATTCTATTATCCAACAAGTACCTTCTATCTACGAGGCAAATGCCCTAATGAACAATGATCTCTCCTTTGATTGGATCAACTATACGACCAGTGTTGGTGCCGACTATCTTATATCACGTCTATCCGGGCATGAACGCTCATACCCTATGCCTCTGATCGATCATCAAATTATTTATTCTGTAGAGCTGCTGCGTCCAAAAGAATCAGGATTTGAACCCTATAGTGGTAAACCGTAAGTTATGCTCGAATCCATTGAAATATTCGCTCACCTAACACCGGTACAGCTTCAAGAGCTTGATGCCTTATCGCTATGTCGAAACTATACTTCCGGTGAAATCATTTTTTACCAAGGTGATCAAAGCGGCTATTTTCATTTTCTTTTAGAAGGGGATATTTCTTTATATAAGTCTAATGTATCCGGAACATTTGAAGTCCATCGCTTCCATGGGCCATCTATGTTTGCGGAGTCGGCGACATTACAAAAAATACCTTTTCCAGCTACCGCAGAGGCCCTTTCCTCTTGTCGTATTTTAAAACTACAGCGTGATCCATTTCTAAAACTTCTTCAAGAAGATGCTGGATTAAGTATCGCCATCATCACATCCCTCTCTAAAAAGATTGCTTCTTTGCAGCGTGTAAATGATCAATTAAGTGCCCCAGACTCATGCAGTAAGATTGTTCGTATTATGACAGATCGTCCCGATGTATTTACTACTTTGAAAGGGATAGAAATTGCTAAAATAGCAGGTATAGCACCTGAAACTCTCTCGCGAATAATGACAAAGTTCAAAAAAGAAAAATTAATATTATTCAAGCCAAGGCAAGTTTTCGAAGTTCTTGATCCAAATGGATTACAAAAATATCGGTAAAAAATTTACTTTTACTTTAAGAACAACGGTGTTAAAGTGTTTAAATTAATGTAAAATGTAAAAGGAGTTTATTATGGCAAAACGTGGCATATCGATACTCAAAGACATAGAAGCAAGTACCGTTATTGATTTACTCAATCGTGCCTATTGTGATGAATGGCTGGCTTATTACCAATATTTTATCGAAGCAAAGGTTATTAAAGGTCTCATGAAAGATGCCGTTATTGCTGAGTTAACCCTGCATGCCGCAGATGAACTTCGCCATGCAACACTGATAAGCACTCGTATCATTCAGCTTGGGGGAACACCAATATTGCATCCTGGTGACTGGCTCAAACACTCAAATTGCGGCTATGATGCACCTGAAAACCCTGATGTTCGAAGTATATTGGATCAAGCCATCAAAGGAGAACAGTGTGCGATTACTACGTATTCGAATATTTTAGACATTATCCGAACAAAAGACATTGTTACCTATGACTTGGTATCTCAAATTTTAGCAGATGAAGTGGAACATGAAGAAGATTTACAATCACTTTTTGATGATCTAAAAGAATTTATGGAGCAGTTTAAACTATAGCGATGATAAAAACTCTTTTTCAGAGTTTGGAATCTTCGACATAGATCCTTCAAAATTTAAATAAACGAGTACGATCGTCATTTTAAAAAGCTCTTCTTCACCGCGAAATACTTGCTGCAATAAGGTAAAAGAAGCATTTTTCAGCTCGACAAGTGTCGTTTTAACCTCCACAACATCCCCGAATTTTGCACTTTTGATATAATCGGCATCAAGGTGTTTGGCAACAAAATGCCCCTTTTCCAATATCGGTGACCGACCAGCATCAAAAAAGAGCTGACTCCGTGCTCGCTCGCAAAAATTCAGATAATTGGAATGGTAAACGACACCCCCTACATCAGTGTCTTCATAATACACACGAATGGTCATAAACTGCCCTATTTATCAATATTGTTGCGTATTATACATATATTTTACAGCGAGAAACAAAGTGGATTGATTTTAAGTAATACCATAGATGGATTCCTGTATTCTTCGCCATTAAGTCTGATAGAGACGCGATAAAAAAGGTATTTTAATGAATGAGTTTTCAAACTGCACATCTCATGAAAACAGCATTGAACAAGTTGTCCTTTCATCATTAGAATACAGTCAAATTCTTGATATACAACAAAATATTTTCGAATTACTCCTTGTAGGCCGTAATCAGCAAGAAGTACTTGAACGTCTTTGCCACTTGGCAGAAAGTATACTTCCCAATTCCGTCGCTTCTATTATGCTTCTCGACCCTTTGAGCAGTCTTTTAAGTGTTGTTGCAGCACCGTCAATTCCTGAAATCGGGCACGAAGCACTTGAAGAACTAAAACCTGGAGTGGGTGGCGGTTCATGCGGTAATGCTGTTTATCACAATGAAGCCCAATTTGTACAAGATGCAAAAACCGACGAACGGTGGAGTGATATCCGTCATATTGCCTATGATTTCAACCTCTGCTCATGCTGGTCAATGCCGATTCGAGATCTATCGAATAAGGCCACAGGAAGTTTCGCTCTTTCTTCGTTCGAACACCGTGCCCCCTCAGAATTTCATAAACGACTTTTGGAAAACTGCGCCTTTATTGTCTCTATGGTACTTAAACGATCCGAATATGAAACACATATCGATGAAAATCAGAAAAAACTTCAAATTCTCGGTACTGCCATTGAAAATGCATCTGACGGAATGGTTGTAACTGATAGTGATAACAACATCATAGAAGTTAATAATGCATTTATGACTACCTTTGGCTATACCGATAAAAATGATGTCATTGGACACAACCCGAAAATATTTGCTTCAGGCAAACATAATCAGGAATTTTATGATCAAATGTGGCATAGTCTCGAAGATAAGGGGCATTGGAGCGGTGAAGTTTGGAACAAACGTTCTAATGGGGAAATTTTTCCTGAGTGGATGAGCATTACGGCTATTGTTGATGAGCACCACATAATTAATAATTATTTAGCCGTTTTTAGCGATTTAAGCGAACTTCGTGAAAGTCAAATCAAACAGGTAGAATTGGCATTTTATGATCAATTAACAAGCCTTCCTAATCGTCAAAAAATTGTAGCTGATATGGATGAGAATAAACCCAATGCATGTGCTTTGTTTAACATTGATGACTTTAAAGAAATTAATGATTTTTTTGGAATTGATGCTGGAGATTCCATCTTATTTCAAGTAGGACAGTGGTTAATCGAGATGGGATTTACTCCCTATCGCACGGGTGGAGATGAATTTGCAATTCTTTTCTATGATTATACTACCTGGACACAACTACACCATCAAATCACAACCTTGATGGATATGTTGGAAGAGAAAATTTTTATCGTCAGTGATCAAACGTTCAGTGTCCGTATGAGTATAGGTGTAGCGATGGGTATGGGTAAACTGCTTACCCGTGCCGATATCGCTTTACATAGAGCAAAAGAGAAAAAAATACCGATTGCCCTTTATGAAGAAGACGAAAATATAGAAGAAATATATCGCACTAATATTGCCATGGCTTCATCCATACGCAAAGCATTAGCCAATCAGCGTATCATCTGCCATTATCAACCAATAATTAATCTAAAAACCGGCAATATTGACAAATATGAAACATTGGTTCGGATGATCGATGAAAATGGAGAAATGATTCCTCCAATGGTATTCTTGCCAATAGCTAAAAAAACAAAAGTTTATTCGCAAATTACGCGTGAAGTGATCTATCAGGCATGTAGCCTTTTTTCTACACGCAGTGAGAGTTTCAGTATCAATTTGTCTGATAGCGATATACGTGATCCCTATACCGTTCAAGAAATCATCAAAACAATTATTAAAACAGAAACTGCTTCTCGTATTGTATTTGAAATTTTGGAATCCGAGGGGATCGAAAATTATGAGGAAGTAGCTTCCTTTATCAACCAGGTTAAATCTCTCGGAGCCAAAATCTCCATCGATGATTTTGGAACTGGCTATTCAAACTTTGAAAATGTATTGAAATTGAATGTTGATTACATAAAAATAGACGGTTCACTTATACAAGGGATAACAGCCAACTCCCGCCATAATATTATTGTCGATTCGATTGTTGATTTTGCCCATAAAATTGGGGCCCAAACGGTAGCTGAATTTGTCAGTGACGAAGCCATTTATGAAGCGGTCAAGAAGCATGGAATTGATCATGCCCAAGGATACTATACCGGTAAACCGGCTAGTCTCTAAAGAGATTAAAGTATCTTACGTTTTTCAATCTATTCCTCTTCATCAATAAACTCAGCTAATACAGCCGAAGCATCCAGTGCCTGCCCTGCTCTCTCTTTTAAAGCCTCTACCTCTTCAACTTTAGCGTGTTCTTCTTCCACAAGCTCAATAAATGCTTCTATATCCATATCAGATTTATAAAACTGCTCGTATCCCACAGCAATCTCTACAAATTCGTTGCTGCAGCCGAAATCGGTTAACTTTTCTTTTAAATGTATCATTTCCATTCATCTCCTAGTAAATGCGTATTATAGAATAAATTGTCAAATTAGCAGTTATAATGCAGCATAGAATGACAGGAGTGTGGTATCCATGCATGGAAAAATAATTATTTATGATAATGAAACAGAAATAGGAATAATAAAGGGCGAAGACGATGGGAATTACACTTTATCCATTGTAGATTGCAGATCAGTGATACCACCAAAAATTGATGCAGATGTTAATTTTGATCCCCATGAAGATAAAGCAACGGAAATTTATGTTATATCTTCAGAAGTTCATCATGCTTCAGTCCATCAATCATCGCATGAACAAACACATCCTATACCTAAAAAATCACCTACTACACTCCTACCTCTTGTTGCTATTAGCAGTTTACTTATTTTTATAGGAGTATTGATTTACGGAGAATTGGATCGCAAAAATATTCAAGAAATTCAAGATAGGTATGAATTACAAATTAAAAAAATTGAAACATTATTAAAAAGCGGTGACTGTAGCCAAGCACAAAGCGAATATTTACGTGCGCAAGAAACACGCAATAAAATATTTAAAATGGGGCTGTATTACAGCTTGGAATCTCATGCCAAACAAGCACATGCTATAGAAATTGCTGAGTGCTATGCCCATGAAAATGCATTTAATGAAGCCATTAAAATGCTGGATATACATAAAATTCATGATCCAGACTATCTCTTAAGAGCCTCCATTATTTACAAAAATGCAGGAGACACATTAACGGCAGACGAAGCCAAATTGATGGCAGAAAAATACGATACGTCTATGAACTAGCCTACAAATAAGAAAAGATAAATGCTGCATCCCATCAGTGAAGTTAACGTGAGTGAGGCAAAAATCCATTTTCCCATACGGCGATGTTGTTTCATACCATCTCTTCCAAATTTAGTATACGTTTTATACGATGTAATCATCAGATATATCCATCCGCCAACTGACATTAATGCCACCAAAATATGAACCGCCAAGTAAATAAGAAAAAAGTCATAGGAAATGGCAGAAAATTTAATATATTCTATAAATCCGCCACTAATACGAACCCCTAGTTCAAAGATAATAACCATGACAATGGTTAAAAATAAAATGACCATCTGAGAACGGAAATGAAGTGGTATATTCCCAATCACGGCTTGTCGTATTGATATTGCGAGTAAAAAAGGGAGTATGGCAAAGTACAATGTCACCATATCCATAAAAAAGAGAGCACGAGTCCCCAAAAATCCAGGTTCTAAAAACATATATCCCTCTTATGTGGTAAAATTTACGCATATTATAGAACAGGAGGGCTAGATGGACGATAAAACACGATGGAATACCAAACATCAAAACGTTCCAATGCCGATGAGTCCTTCGGACATTGTCATTAAACACGTCAAACTTTCAGTAGGTAAAAGGGCCTTAGATATCGCATGCGGCACAGGACGTAATAGCCATTACCTTGTTAACCTAGGATATGAAGTAGATGCTGTAGACATATCAGACTATGCACTCTCCCAAATCAAAAAAACAAATAAGATACATACTGTCGAAACTGATTTAACACACTATGTCATTACCCCAAACTGTTATGATTTAATGATAAACATTAACTATTTAGAGCGCAATCTATTCCCCTCCATGATAGCAGGACTAAAAAGTGGCGGAATTCTCATTTTTGAAACATTCATTACAGCCCATGAAGCAGGGTATCATAACCCCAGCAATCCTGATTTTCTTTTACGATCAAATGAACTTCCAATAGAGTTTTGTACATTAAAAGTCCTTTCCTATGCAGAACGCGACGACAAAAATATGTATGGAGAAAAGGTCAAAATAGCTTCATTTATAGGTCAAAAATAATAAACTAATATATATTGTTATATTCAGCTATTTATTATTTATATTATGGATAAATACATATTCTTTTCAAATAATACATAATGAACTTCTATAGAAGGATAACTATCATATGGCAAATAACTCAATTTATGACAAAATAATTGCCATTCACGACGAGGCTCTTTCTGTATTAAGCGCAATGCATATTCCTCCGTATCCTATCCATTATCAAAAACAATTTAACAAAATTTTTGACGCAATAACGGACAGCACGCTTAAAAGTGCACTTAATAATAATTCCAGTATAGATGAAAAGCTTGATTCCATGGTTAAATACATAGAGCTTGCTAAAGCCGCCATCGACAGTTTTGCAGACGCCCATAATAATATATCCAATGTAGCCGCCATGCAATGTGAACTGTTAGATTCCTATAGTAGAACAATCCCACGGGATAATACGCACGATCACTGCATACGTATGGCAGATGGGCTCACAAAGCTCGGAACTGATATGGCAACTGAACTCAGAAAATCTGAAGAGACAATTTCACATCTTCATGAACGTCTTGATGATGCTATGCTTGCTATCACCACTGATCCGTTAACGCACTTGCTCAATCACCGTAAATATATGGAAGATCTAGGAGACATCTTAGTAAATGGGACTGATCGTGATCTTCCACTGCTCTCCTTGATGATCAATACAGACACATTCAAAGAAATCAATGACGAATTTGGTCATCTTGCAGGGGATAAAGTTCTCTTTTTTTTAGCCCAAACGATAAAAGCAATGGTAAGAGCAGGAGACTACGTTTATCGATATGCCGGTGATCAGTTTGCTGTGCTGATAAATCGATGCGAAAGCGATAAAGCACTCGGTATTGCCGAAAAAATACGCCATAAAGTAGAACATTCACACCTCATATACAATGGAAAAACTATTGAGGTAACCGTTAGCATCGGAGCCACCATGCATCGTGCCAACGATGATATTGACGGTTTTATCAAAAGAACAGGAATGGGGCTAATCAAGAGTAAAGAATTGGGTAAAAATCAAATCATTTTCACCTAAATTAAAAGAAAGAAAAAATGGAGTGTTGTTTTGTTATAATTTCAAAAAAATTCTAAAGGGCTGCACATGCTAACCGATCGCGTCAATACTCTCTCAGAATCGATTACCATCGCTATTTCTACTTTGGCACAAGAGCTTAAAGCTCAAGGCAAAGACATCATTAGCTTTTCAGCCGGAGAGCCTGATTTCGACACCCCTCAAGTGATCAAAGATGCAGCCATTCGTGCAATCAATGAGGGATTCACAAAATATACTGCAGTTGACGGTATTCCACAGCTCAAAGCTGCTATTGCCCATAAGCTTCTACGAGACAACGGTCTGTCCTACAAACCTAACCAAATTATTGCCAGCAATGGTGCCAAGCATTCTCTTTACAATCTCTTTGCATCAACCATTCAAGAAGGCAATGAAGTCATCATTCCTGCACCGTATTGGGTTACCTATCCCGAATTGGTTCAATACTGTGGGGGAACTATTGTTGAAATCATGACTGATGATGATAGTGGCTTTAAAATAACACCTGAACAATTAAAGAAGGCCCTTACTCCAAAAACAAAAATGTTAATCTTGACTTCACCCTCTAATCCTACAGGCGCAGTATACTCACGTGAAGAGCTAACCGCTTTAGGAAAAGTACTTGAAGGGACAAATGTCATCGTTGCCAGTGATGAAATGTATGAAAAATTAATCTATGACGGTGAGTTTGTATCCGCAGCTTCTGTCAGTGACGATATGTTTAAACGTACCGTAACTATCAATGGATTGAGTAAATCAGTAGCCATGACGGGATGGCGTTTTGGCTATATGGCTTCTGCCAACACCGAAATTATTCAGGCAACCAAAAAACTACAAAGCCAGAGTACTTCTAATATCAATAGCATTACACAAAAAGCCGCTATTGTGGGTTTAAATGGAGAAGCTGACGGCGATATCGAATCTATGCGTCAAGCATTTAAAGCACGTAGAGATGAAGCAGTAAAATTATTCAATGAAATTGAAGGTCTTTCAGTTCTCTCACCTGCCGGCGCATTTTATCTTTTTGTGAATATTAAGGCAATCAGTAACGATTCTATGGAGTTTTGTAAAGGACTACTTGAAGATCAGGGAGTAGCTGTGGTCCCTGGATTGGGATTCGGATCTGAAGGTTACTTCCGCTTCAGTTTTGCAACAGACATCGAAAGTATTCGTAAGGGAATCAAACGTATCGAAACCTACGTAGCTACGCTACGTAAATAAAGAAAAAGCAATTGATTATTTAATCAATTGCAATGCTGCGATAACGTCGTCAATATTTCCAAGTGGAATATGTACCTTCCATTCCGGATTTTTAGCATCTCCACTTAATGAAATACCGATACTTGCGACACTGTCACTTCCCTCTCCGTATGGGGCATCAACTTTACTGACTGCGATAAGACCCTTTTTCGTTCCATTTAGTGGTATTTCTTTGATGATTGTTGCAGATGAAGTCATAAATTCTCCTAATTGATTGATATGCTAAGAGTTTATCTGATTTTGAATAAAGCAACCTTAAAAAAAGGGTGCATGATTGTGTTTATGGTTGAGATTGCGGTTGATTTCCATAAATGTAAGCATACATTTTACGATAATACGTTTCATTTCGAGTCCGATCCGTCGCACAAAAATGGTGATAACGCCCCAGCGTTTCCCATGAATAGCCAAAACTTTTCACCAAACCTGTTATTATTTTATTAGCATGCTCACGCTCCGTTGCATCAACAAAATATTCATGGAGCATCGGATTTGGATGATATTTATAGTTAATTTGATAGGGCCCTAAATCGAGGTTTGTGATACCGCCGTTAATAAGCGCTTGAGCCTGAGCACTGCATTCCTCAGTAGAATTACAGCGGATGATGTGGCCTTGAACTGCAAAGCCTGCTGAAAGCGCTCTTTGAGCATCTTCAGTCGCATTAATACGGATAACATTTGGATTACAAGTCCCATCTGCCTCTTTTAAGCACTCACAATAACGAATGGCATCCAGAACAGAATCAGGCATACGCACACTAGACAGATCGGTATCAGCACACATAAGTTGCACAGTAAAAGCCGTCAATATGCCTAGTTTTTTCATACGTTTCCTTTAACTTAAATTATAATATTTTAGCTAATTTTGCTTGAAGCTTCAGCCATAATTTATGTTCCATTAGGGGAAATCCGCTATAGACACCACCCTTTATGATACTTTTGGTAACACCTGAACGCGCTGCAAGCGTCGTAAACGGGGCAATTGTCAGATGGCCAGCCGTGGCACTCTGCCCACCCATAACAACATTTCGACCCAAGGTTGTTGAACCTGCAAGTCCCGATTGAGAGACCATGATACAATGTTCACCAACAACGCAGTTATGACCAATTTGTATTAAATTATCAATTTTAGAGCCTCGCTTTATCACTGTTGACCCAAATACAGCACAATCTATTGTTGTATTGGCACCAATCTCAACATCGTCTTCGATAATAACATTTCCATTTTGGTATAGCTTAATATGTTCACCCAATTTCGTATGTGCATACCCAAATCCGTCGCTACCTATAACGGTGCCTGCATGGATCATAACGTTATTGCCAATACAACTATCGCGATATATGGATACATTAGGGTAAAGAATGACATTATCCCCGATAATTGCATCTGATCCGATGTAAACACCACTCATAATCGTACAGCCTGAGCCAATCTTTACACCATTTTCAATATGAGCAGTTGGATAAATAGTAGACTCACATCCTATAATCGGCTTAATATCACTACTTTTAATAGGTTTTGCAAAAGATTTTGATAGTTTTGCAACCATTAAATAAGGCTCTTCACTAATAAGCGCAACAACATCCTCAGGTAATAAGTGAGCTTTAGCAAAAGGGAGGATAACGGCAGATGCCTGAGTAGTTGAGAGTTCTTTTTCGTATTTTGAATCCGATAAAAAGGAAATCTCCCCTTTTTCCGCCTCTTTGAGCGTATTAATTCCCGTAATTGGATATTCAACAGGTGACGAACATTCTATTTGAAGTAATTGAGCTATCTCGCAAATCGTCATAATTAACGTTCCAGCGCCACAGAACCACTGCGTACTATCTCTTTTGGATGAAAACGCTTGATAGCTTCCACGAAATGACCAACGCGATGTGGCTCATCTGCAACCATGACAATAAGCGTATCATGGCTTACATTAACGATACGTCCATTATAAGCATGGGCCAAGGCTTCAATATCGCTGATCGATTCACTCAAAGGAATCTTGACCATAGCCATCTCTTTTTCAACCAAATCAGCATGTTCATAAACTTTTAATACCGGGATCAATTTATGAAGCTGTTTAATAATTTGTTCAATTACCCGTACAGATCCGGCAGTAACAATCGTAATCCGTGAATACTTTGAATCCGGGATAGGAGCTACTGTCAAAGAATCAATATTATAACCCCGTCCCGAAAATAAACCGGAAATACGTGATAAAACGCTTGCCTCATTTAAAACGATAACCGAAATAACGCGTCGAGCTTCTTCCATTATTTCTCCTTGTATTCTAACATCATATTAAAGAGCGATCCACCAGCAGGTACCATCGGTAAAACATTTTCAAATCGGTTAACCGCTACATCAATAATGGCAACCACATTTTTTTCAACGGCATCTTTGAGTGCAAAATCAAACTCTTCTTTAGTCGTAACACGGTATCCAATACCACCGAAACTCTCAGATAACTTAACAAAGTCGGGCTGAATAGAGAGATCCGTAGAGGAATGTCTTTTGTCATAGAACATAGTTTGCCATTGACGCACCATGCCTAAAAAGTTATTATTTAAAATAACGTTAATGACAGGAAGATCATACTCTACAGCGGTCATTAGTTCCTGAATGTTCATCAAGATGGAGCCATCACCGGTAATGTTAATACTGACACGCTTAGGATCCGCGCGCTTGACTCCCAATGCAGCTGGAAATCCAAAGCCCATTGTCCCTAATCCGCCTGAACTGATCCACTGACGAGGACGGCTGAACGGATAAAACTGGGCTGTCCACATTTGATGCTGTCCAACATCGGTTGAGATATTAGCGTCATCACCCAAAAGTTGTCCAATACGCTCAACCACCCATTGAGGTTTAATACGATCACCCTCTTCAGTGTAACTAAGAGGATGCAATTTATTGAAATTAGCAATGGTCTTGTGCCATGCTTCATAGCGTGTCGGATCAATTTGTTCTTTTGCAAGAGGCATCATCATCTCTAACACATTTTTAACATCTCCAACAATCGGAAAATGTGCATTCACGAGCTTAGAAATACTTGCAGGATCAATATCAACATGGATAATTTGCGCATTTTTTGCAAATTCTGAAAGTTTACCGGTTACACGGTCGTCAAAACGAGCGCCTAATCCAATAACAAGATCGGTTTCACTCATCGCCATATTTGCAGCATAGGATCCGTGCATCCCTAGCATTGAGATCAATAAAGGGTCTTCATGATGCAATGTTCCGCGGGCCATAAAGGTTTCGACCGCAGGAATTTGTGTCATTTTTGAAAATTCTCTTACTAAATCAGCAGCATTGGCATTGATAATACCCCCACCAAGATACAGCAACGGTCGTTTTGAAGTTGCAATGGCCTCGATCGCTTTTTTGATCTGACGAGCATTCCCTTTTACTGTTGGCTTATAAGTTTCCAGTTCAACCTCTTTTGAATAATCAAAGTTGGCAATTTGCGCTGTCACATCTTTTGGAATATCGACGTGAACTGGGCCAGGACGGCCTGTTCGTGCTAAATAAAAAGCTTCTTTTAACACACGCGCAAGATCGGCAGCATCGGTAACCAAATAATTATGTTTTGTACACGGTCGGCTAATACCAACCGCATCAATCTCTTGAAAGGCATCCGTACCGATCAATGACATCGGGACTTGTCCGCTAATGACGACGAGAGGAATTGAATCCATATAGGCATCTGCAATACCCGTAATTGCATTAGTGAATCCAGGACCTGAAGTGATCATAGCTACGCCGACTTTTCCTGATGCTTTTGAGTAACCCTCGGCAGCATGAACAGCAGCTTGTTCATGACGTGTCAACACGTGTTGAAAGGAATTTTGTTTATAAATTTCATCATAGACGTTCATGATTGCACCACCCGGATAACCGAATATAACTTCGACCTCTTCGGCGATAAGCGCTTCGATAACCATCTGTGCACCGCTGATTTGCATGTCGTCTCCCTTATGTAAAAATAGTCTAATAGTGCTTTAAAAAATTTGCCCATTATAAAGTAAAGAAGCTATGAAATACGTTAATTTGGGAAAGACATTCCAAGGCTTGAGAAAAAATTGATATTCGTCAATGCTGGATTTAAGAAAAAAAGTTAAAATGGTAAAAATATAAAGGAAATCTATGAAATCAATCACGCTTGTCACATTAATGAGTATTACGCTCATGGGAGCCGATGGGTATAAAGTTTATAAAGACAACTGTATGAAATGTCATGCAGAAATGATGACTAAAGCAGATGTGATGAAATCATTTAAATCACTCAAAGCACCCCCAATGATTGAAGTGGCCAATAAAATAAAAGGCAATATTCATATCGTTGATGAGGATGCAGACATTAAGCGTCGTGTAGTCATTGCCTTTATTAAAGACTACATCGACAATCCAAGTATTCAATACAGTATGTGTGATCCAATGGCATTGGAAAAATTCGGTGTTATGCCCTCTTTAAAAGGGAAACTCAATGAAGCGCAAAAACAAGCGGTATCCGAATGGGTCTACGACCGATATGAAGGCAACACTTTTTAATCTCTCATGCGAGAGATTACATAAGCACCGGTTCTGATTCTTTAATCATCTCTTCCAGATAGTCATACATTTTGAGACTATTTTCTTCTATTTTTGTAAAATTATCAATAATCTGTTTATGGTTTTCGATGACTGTATCTATTGGATCAATAAATGCGAGGTTGAGATTAACAAGACGATGTATTTCAGAATGAGGCGTATCCACTTTAGCATATCCATTTGTTTTAGAGAATTTTTCCTTCGCAACTCCGACATACCATTTCCCTAAATGACACTGGGTATGGCTTATATGTTCAAGCCGTTTTATACGGCGGATAATGGATGTATACGCATTAGATTTGTAAATAGTATGATCGATTTTAGCCAATAAAACATAAACCATGTTTTCTATTGAACTTGCATATGCAGATGCTTGTTTCGCACCACGACTGAAGTCATTAAACGTAAGAGTGAATTTTTCTATCGTACTAAGTGATTTTTGGGCAATTTCATTCGTAGCCTCTGAGCTTTCCTGTAGGTCAGAAGCATCCTGTTGGAGGGTCTGAATAGAGATGGCTATTTCGCTGGTCGCTTTTTGGGTACGTTCTGCAAGTTTACGTACTTCATCCGCAACAACTGCAAAGCCTCGTCCGTGTTCACCGGCACGTGCTGCTTCAATCGCTGCATTTAGTGCTAAAAGATTCGTTTGTTCCGCAATTTCTTTGATCAAATCTACAACAGAATTGATCTCTCGGGTTTTCTCATTGAGTACGGAAATACTCTGACTGGATGTATCTGCACTCATAATAAGTGAATGTAATTTTTGTGTAATCTCATCAATAACATTAAGACTGTCATCTGCATTTGATTCAGTCAATTTACTAATATCTACAATTTTATCAATGTAATGAATCGAGCGATTTAGATCATCATGTAAAAGTTCTAATTCTCCGATGACCCCTGTTCCTATCTTACCAATAGCATCATTTATGTCTGTAGCCATAATACTTTTCGTGTCCATTTGCATATTCGCAATGGCCAGATTGGTTGTCTCTATATTTGTTTTAAAATCACCTTTGAATAACGATGAATCTATTTGACGATACGAACTTTTTTGACTCGCTTCTTTTATAGAAGATGAAATTTCTTCCATATAAGATGAAAGCTGACTAGCAAAATTATTAAAGCTAAGGCGCATTTGTTCCAGTTCCCCACCCTCTTTGTAATCGAGGCGATTGGAAAAAGAACCTGAATCTGCATCTGTGAGGACCGTAGTGACTTTATAAATTGTTTTTTGCACATTACGTATATTGATAAACATATACCAAGCTAACGCAAAGTTCGCGAGATTAATAAGCCGCATAATATCAAAACCGTAATGATAAACTTCCGCACCTAATCCAAGAGTAAAAACACACAGTGAAATAATATTGGCGTACTGAATTTTTGATAATGAGGAGAGAGTATTCATAGAGAAACCTTGATTACAAAATAATGCGGCGATTATACACCAAGAGCGTCTTAAAAGGGTTACTCTTTTTTAATGTATTGTTTCCCAATAATCCAATGCAACTCCTTCTCGAAGTCCATCATCAATAATAATTGCTTCTTGTACATCACTACTCTTTAAAAGAGATTCAACCATCAAAATACCCGTAGCAATTAGTTGCTCTCTTCCTACCCCAACATACTTCGCCCGCATGGATTCATCCATAGTCATAAGTTCCATGTACGTTTGTACACAATCACTCAGTGTCAGTATTGAACCATTAATCTTGTCTGGATTATAATTTGAATAGTCCATTCCCATACGATAAGCAGCAATGGTTGTCGGTGTACCCGAGGTAAGAATCAACCGTGTTTCATATTCTTTTTCACCTAATGAGCTATAAAAAAGACGTACTTTTTCTTCAAAACTAGCCAATAATAATTCCAATTGCGTGCTATTTGCAGCTTTTTCACTCATAGTAACGATACCTATAGGCAAACTTATACTGGTAACCTTCGCATCATCACAAGATATAAGTTCAGTCGATCCTCCACCAATATCAGCTAATACAAAATTAGTAAAGTTTATATGAAGCTGTTTCAAACGATTTTGTACTGCCAAACGGGTTAATTGTGCTTCTCGTGCACCATCAATAATCGTAAATAAAATACCCGAATGTTGGTGTATTTTTGCAATAATATCCACTCTATTATTTGCCATACGAAGAGCTGCAGTCGTGACTGCAACAATGTCTTGATTCGTAAAATCGAGACATTGTTTGGCTTCATCAATTGCATTTAGAATACGCACTAAAGCATTTTCACCAATAATGTTTGTCGCTTGTAATTGTTCTGCGGTGCGAACTATTTTTTCATAACTTTTGCCCCATCTGAGACCATCATATTCAATAAAACGGATCGTATTAGAACCTAAATCAATAGCAATCATGGCTTTTTAGCTGTAATATCACTGATTATCATAGCCGGAGTCCAAGCATTCAAAGATCCTTGTTTTAGCATATTAAGATCTGTTTTCGTTGCATAATGCCCTTTGAATACATCAAATAACTCAAGTATGGTCTCATCAATTCCAAACATAGAAATGTAGTTACGAATGCCCTT
The DNA here is from genome assembly GCA_030694265.1 of Sulfuricurvum sp. Lineage (GTDB taxonomy): Bacteria > Campylobacterota > Campylobacteria > Campylobacterales > Sulfurimonadaceae > Sulfuricurvum. The sequence continues at coordinate 464,727 of JAUXYP010000001.1, read as the reverse complement.
TTCCAATTCACTGGGTGAAACATGCTGTCCGATTTTTCGATCCAATTGGATAGCATAACACTGAGAAAAGACACTGGCAATGGCTGCAAATTTTGCGTTGATAGAAAGATAATTCGCAAAAATATTACGCAGTTCAAGAGGATCACCATTTACGACACTTGACAGAGCTTTATCTACGACTTTATTCCATTTTAGTTCTAATTTTTTAGCCTCAGGCATATCATAAAGCAGTGGATATGCACTAAGATACGAAAATGCACTGATAAAATTATCCGCAAGAAGTGCTTCATTAAACAAATTTTTGATTTTTATTACTTCGAGTATCTCCCGTGCTTCTTGGCTATAGTCAGGGAAAAAAATCAATATTTCACACCCTTTTTTAGCATTTACATAATCGCCACTTTTAAACTCTTTATGCGTCTTGATATAAAGTTTATCAATATACGTCATTACGTCATCGTATTCAGAAAATTCCTTTAGAAATGTGTACATCTTAGTCAGTTCGATGAATTTTACAAAATTACGCGAAGCAATAACCTTTTTAAAATACTCGTAAATACGACGATCATTGTACATAGCCTGTATTAAAGTAGTTTTTTCTGGAATTCCGCGAAAAGGCGCTAATATCTGACGTGCCAATTCTTCTCCATTTTGGGCCATAATAATCTCTTGCGCTTTTAAAAAATATTTTTTCCACGTCAATTCCATTTTTCTATAAGGATCTGAATCAATAAATGAAGGATATTGTTTAACAAATGCATATGCCAGTGCGTATCGTTTTTCCTGAGCATAAGTCAGAAAAAGGGCATATTGTTCATAATCACGAAGAAGTTGCTGAATAAAGGATGTTTTTGAAGCAATACCGATAAAGGGTTCTAGAAGTTCTTTGGCTTTAAGTTTCTCTCCCTCTTCCAAATAACGCTTAGCCGTCTGAACATACCTCGCCCAATAGGATTCTGCTTCTTCGTATACTTTAGAATAAATAAGTATTGGATTATCATCTACTAAACTGTATAAAGTTCGGAAATGTTGGTTTTTTATCAGATCTTGATACTCTGATTCCTTTCCAAAAAGAGAATAAAAGTGGATATTACCTTCTTTTGTCCCTATGGCTAAAGCAAACTTTTCGCCTATAAAAGCGATGGACGTAATCGTTTCTTGAATTTTCAAATAACGTTGCCGAAGCAGTTCAAAATTATGTAGATCATACAAAGCCACATACCCAAGACGAGTAGCAACAAAAGCAAAACGTTTATCGGAACTAAGACACACAGAGGTAATCTCATCCCCTAATTTTGGCAAACGTTTGAAAATTCTCCCATAATGAAGATCCCAAATAACAAGTGCGCCGTCTCGTTCAGCACTAAGCAATCGCAAACCTGAGAGAAAAAGGATACTAATAACAACACTGCTATGCCCTGAAAGTTTAACATGCTGTTTCATCGTCGAAAGATTCATTACATTGATTGTACGATCATAACTTCCTGTTGCAATCCATTGACCGTTTTGACTAAATGCAATCGATGTGACAAAATCAGAATGATGAGGCATCGTAAAGACCAAAAGACCTGTTTGTAACCCCCAAACAAATACTTTGCCATCTTGTCCCCCCGTAACGCAATAACGTCCTTGTGGGTCAATTCCTACAGACTCAATCTCACCTTTATGATGACCAACGCGGTAGAGCAGTTTTTTATTAGTTACATCAAAAACTGCTGCTTTATCACTGCCAGGCACAATAGATATGCAGTAAAATCCATCCGCAGAAATAGCTGTTTGGCGTTCTAAAAGATTGGTGTGAACAACATTACTTTTAAATCCATCTAAGATACGAAAATATTTTGTGTCAATAACTCGCATGGCCGTATATTCATCCACAACAGCCAACTGACCGTTATTGAGTGCTCTAAGCCGAATGATGGACGATTTAATATTAATTAATTTTAATACATCCATTCTGACAACTCTTAATGCTCTTCGCTATTTAGATAACGATGTTTATGAAGAAGTGCACGTATTGCCTGCTGATGTTCTTCACCTTTTGTTTCCAAATGAATCGTAACATTGGCATCACCGTATGCCAACGATGTAGAGGTACGGTCATATTCAATATGAACGATATTGGCGTTCAGCTCTTGCAACATATGGGTTAATTGCATCAATGCTCCCGGTTTGTCAATAAGCGTTACGGTCAATTTCATCTTTCTACCGGATTTGATAAGCCCTTTTTCAATGATAATAGACAACAAGGTAACATCCATATTTCCGCCACTAAGAACAACTCCTACTTTTTTACCTTTTAAATGCGGAAGCTTGTTATGCAGTAAGGCCGCAACACCTGCTGCGCCAGCCCCTTCTACCACAAGTTTTTGCCGTTCAAGCAAAAATAAAATAGCATTAGCAATCTCTTCATCATCGACACAAACCATTCGGTCTACTGTTTCTAAGATATGTGAAAGCGTCAGAGGTGATGTATCACGCACAGCGATTCCATCGGCAATGGTACGTACCGAAGTACTGTCAATCGCCCGTTTAGCGTCAAATGACTCTTTCATCGCAGGTGCACCCAGAGCGCTGATACCGATTACTTCAATCGCAGGGGCCAACTGTTTGATAGCTGATGCCATACCCGATATAAGTCCGCCACCACCTACAGGAATAATAATGGCATCCAAATGGATCATTGATTCCAACATCTCTAATGCAATTGTACCCTGCCCTGCAATCACCGCTTCATCTGCAAAAGGATGGACAAATACCATGGAATGCTCTTTACCATAATCGGACGCATAGGCATACGCTTCATCATAATTACTTCCGTGCAAAATAACTTGGGCACCGTAATAGCGAACACCGTTTATTTTAGTCAACGGGGTCGATTCAGGCATCACAATAAGGGCATTTATTCGAAACATTTTAGCAGCCATTGCCACGCCTTGGGCATGATTACCGGCACTTGCCGCGATAACACCCATTGCTCGTTGTTGGGGATCCAGTGTCGCAATCTTATTATAAGCACCACGTATTTTAAACGCACCGGTTACTTGAAGATTTTCTTTTTTGAGATAGATTTCATACCCTGTTTCTTCACTTAAACGCGGGGCAAAAGAAAAAGGAGTTTCAACAACAACCCCTTTAATCCGTTCTCTGGCTTGATATATTGCTTCTAAATCGATCAACGTTTCCCTTTATCCATGTATGCGACGGTGCTCGACCATACTGCAATGATTTTGAACTACTTTCATACCGCAATCCTCTGCTCTCAGGGCCGCCTCATTATTTACAACCCCAATTTGCGCCCAAAACACCTTCACATCCCCACGTGTCATGCACGAATCAACAATCGCATTGAGTGCATCAGGTTTACGAAATATATTAACCATATCAACCGCAAATGGAATTTCTTCAAGCGAACGGAACACTTTCTCCCCTAAGATAAGGTCCTCTTTTGGATAAACAGGGATTATAGTATAACCCGCAGTTTGCAAATACTGTGCAACACGGTAACTGTCTTTGGTGGAATCTGGTGATAAACCAAGTACCGCAATTGTTTTCACTTCTGATAAAATCGACTGTATTTCTTCATTATTTGCATTAATCGTCGGAAATTCACATTCCATAAAGCTCTCCTAAATATTCTGTATCTATGAGTTATTATATCCAATTACACAGCGATGGAGACTCCTAACCAGCCTAAATTCTCATAATGTTTTCTTGCACTCGCCAGTATAACGCTGTCTTGGACGCGCAATTTTCATTTCAGTATCATTTTTAAGCTCTATCCATTGGGTAATCCAACCAACACTGCGTCCAATCACAAATATAATGGTAAACATTGATTTTGGAATTTTCAAGGCAGTCAAAATAAGTCCTGAGTAAAAATCAATATTCGGGTATAGCTTACGTTGAATAAAATACTCATCCGTTAATGCAATTTCTTCCACACGCTTGGCAATTTTAAGAAGATTACTATCAATGCCAAGGTCATCTTTAAGCTCATCCAGCAGCTTTTTTAATATTCGCGACCTAGGATCAAAGTTCTTATAAACACGGTGACCGAATCCCATCAATTTAAAATCATCTTCCGGGTCTTTTGCCCGTTTGATAAACGCATCTACATTATCCTCATGTCCGATCAGTTCCAATTGAGCAATAACCGATTCATTAGCACCGCCATGGGCTCTTCCCCATAATGCGTCAATCCCTGCAGAAATTGCCGCATAAGGGTGTGCTCCCGTAGATGCAACCGCACGTACCGTTGATGTTGACGCATTTTGTTCGTGATCTGCGTGAAGCGTAAATATCGTATCCAATGCACGTACTTCTACATCCCGTATTTCAAGATTCTCCCCCGGATACGCACGCATCATATAGAGAAAATTTTCAGTGAATGAACGCTCAATATCGGGATAAATATAAGGTATCCCAAGTGAACGTCGATACGTAAAAGCAGCTAATGTTGGTATTTTAGCAATAATCCGTCTGGCCATAACTTGTGCATCTGCACTTGTTGTAACATTTAGATGCTCAAAATAAAACGTTGAAAGTGCCGCAATAGCCGAGGACATCATCGCCATGGGGTGTGCACGATCCGGAAATGAATTTATAAGCCCTTTTAACCCTTCGTGTATAAATGCACGTTTTCTCAGCTCCATATCCAATGCCGCACGTTCCCTTTCACATGGGAGCTTTCCTGTAAGGAGCAAGTGACATACATCTATGTACGTTTTTTTGGTTGCCAAATCAGATATATCATATCCGCGATACAGCAACTCTCCTTTGTCCCCATCAATGTAAGTGATACTCGAACTACAGCTAGCCGTAGAGGTAAACCCAGGGTCATAGGTAAACATCCCCGTTTCTTTATACAAAGCACGTACGTCAATGACATCAGGCCCAAGCGTTGGGCTCAGGATAGGAAGCTCATAACTTTTCCCCGTACGATTATCAGTTAAAGTGACCGTGTTCATAATGGAGATCTCCTAAATACAGCAAGTAATGATAGATAGGTAGATGTTATTATTATCTACCTTAAAATTAATCAAATTAAAATGGTAAAAATTTGTTTATTAACATTAAATCTATCATTTTCTGTTTACAATGCCTTTGACGTATAACAAGGATGAAAATGACAAAGCACCATTATGATGTCTTAATTATTGGAGCCGGTATCTCCGGTGCGGCATTGGCATATGAATTAGCACGCTATACCAATATCGAAAAAATTGCAATTGTCGAAAAATATGAGGCAATTGCAACCCTAAATTCCAAAGGAACCAGTAATTCCCAAACCATCCATGTAGGTGACATCGAAACCAACTATACTCTTCCAAAAGCAGCGATTACTAAGCGTACCGCAAAAATGGTAGAGAAGTACTGCCTTGCCCATGGATATCAAAATGAAATTATTTTTTCTCATCAAAAAATGGCATTGGGTGTAGGTGACGAAGAAGTTGAGTTTTTGTTACACCGATATGAAGAGTTTTCACAATTGTTTCCATATTTAGAAGTATGGGACAAAGAAAAACTCAAAAAGCTAGAACCGCGTGTCGTTTACGATGTGTATGGGAATGAACGACCTGAGAACATTGTGGGTATTGGGGCACAAGGACAATGGACAACCGTCGATTATGGAAAAATGTCCAAATCGTTGATTGAAAATGCGATGAAAGAACCTAATACCTCCGTAGAACTGTTTTTAAATTCTCAAGTGTTAAAAATAGAAAAAAGTTCAACCAGAGGCTATACCGTAACCACCGCAGATGCATCCTACGATGCTGACTTTGTGGTGGTTGATGCCGGAGCGCACAGTTTATTTTTAGCGCACAAGATGGGACACGGTCTTAACTATGCATGTTTGCCGATGGCCGGAAGTTTTTACATTACGAATCAAAAAATGCTTAATGGAAAAGTGTACATGATCCAAAATCCAAAATTGCCGTTTGCGGCACTGCATGGAGATCCTGATGTATTGGCACAGGGTAATACCCGTTTTGGTCCAACAGCCCTCGTTTTGCCAAAGCTAGAGCGGTATAAAAGCGGCACCTATCTGGACTTCTGGAAAACACTCAAGCTCGATGGCAAAGTTGTATCCGCCCTATGGAAACTTCTCAAAGATTCCGATATCCGTAATTACATTTTTCGCAATTTTTTATTTGAAGTTCCTCTTATCAATAAGCGTTTATTCCTCATTGATGCCAAAAAAATTGTCCCTTCTCTCCAGCTCTCAGAATTTAAATACGCCACAGGCTTTGGCGGTGTTCGTCCTCAAGTAATTGATAAAAATGAGCGTAAACTCATCCTTGGCGAAGCATCTATCAACACAGGAAATGGAATTATCTTCAACATGACCCCCTCACCCGGAGCTACGAGCTGTTTAGGAAATGCAGAGCGTGATTTACGCTATATTGTTCAGTATTTGGGGAAAACGTTTGATGAAGATCGATTTAACGGTGAATTAACCGATGGGGAATGCTGCGTTCTAAAAGCCCCAATCGAAAGAGAGATTGGTAAAGTCAATAAAATACGTAAAGCGATGCATACTCATGAAAAAGAGTATTATCAAGACATTTACGATGGAAAACCTCATGAGTCCTTCTGGCACATGCCTCATAGTTTATGGGATCGTAAAAGAAAGTAAAACTTAAATTTGGCTACAACCCATCCCAATTTCTTCTCGTGTATTTTTTAAAATCGATTGCATTTGGGTATCATCAGTTATGGCTTTATTTAGCACACTTAATGCTTCTTTAGACCTGCCCGTATGGCACAAGAGTACCGCTAAATTATTAATAGCGAGAAGATGTGACGGATTAAGTGATAAGAGCTTACGATAGCTCTCCTCTGCTTTCGCAAGATTTGACGAATTATAATAAGCATTTGCCAATGCAAAAAGAATGTCTGTATCCTCAGGCCAACGTAAAAGAGCACTCTTATAAGCGATAATAGCTTCCCTCACCTTCCCTGTTTTTTCAAACGCATACGCAGCGCGTAGAAATGTTTTCGATGAGGCCGATGCTGGCAATTTATCGGGAGGAAGCAGAACAACTCCCCAATTATTGCTTCGTTTCCACAGTGCCGCAAAAGTTCCAATAGCTATTGCTTCATTTTCTTGATCTGAGAAATGGCTCAAGACGGCTCTCTTTTCATCATCAAAACCAGTCACAGGGGCATAATGCCAAAGTGGATGCCATGAAAAACTACGATTTACCAATACAATGACAGGATGATCCTCTGAGAGTTCTGAAAAAAGTGCCTCAAATGTTGGTTCTAACGGATACACAATCAAGCCATTTGCCCGTGCAGCTGAAACCAGTTCAATCTGCAGTGTACCGCCTTTTTCAGGAATCAATGTCAGTCCATCAAGTTCCTCAACTGATAGTTGTGGAATATAAGACGTTTTGGATTGCCAATACAATGAAACCATCTCAATGGATGTTGAACCACACAGCTTAGAACGGGGTGGAACAAAAGGAACGCTTAGTGTAGATGAAGAGTAATGGCTACCAGACGGGAGAGGATCTTTCGGGGTACACCCCGTTGCCACTATCAAGGCAACTATGGCATATGCCCAAAAAATGGTGTTTTTTAAAAGCACGCTAACGAATTGGACGAGTGAAGCCAAAAACTTTTGTCAATCCGAGAATGTCAGTAATTAATAAAACAATAAAAACAAAAACAACCGCACCGACAATACCTCCAAAATCACCACCTGCCGGTAATGTATCAATTTTAGAAGAGATTGTCGATATCTCTTCATCGCTCATCATAGCAATTCTTTTCTCGACCATTTTAGAATCGACACCCATTTGTTCAAATGTTTTGGCAACATCATCACGAGCGATGAATTGATTCACTTTTTCATGGGTAGATACCGACATTGATGGTGATAAAACTGCCTCTGTAGAAGCCATTTGAGCCCATGAAACTTGAGCAAATAGGGTTATGCTCAACACGAATGATAAAATAACTTTTGACATCTGCATATGTTTTCCTTTGATTTTTTTTCTATCTCTGCGTCTTTTACATTGTAATTGCCTTCATGTTAAACGTACCTTAATATTTTTCTAGAGTCATTCCAAAATTGCCTACATAAATATTTAAATGATTATCAAAATATGTTATACTAACTTAAATAAATACAAAGGGTTTATTATGGATATGAGTACGTTAGCTATTGGTTTAGCCATCATTGCTGCTTTTGTTGTTGGTCTTTTACTTGATGTAGATACTTTTGCGGGTGGGATTTTTTCTATATTAAAAGGTTCTAAAGACAAAGATAACTAATTAAGGCACACTCTCTTAAAAAGAAGCCCTGCAAAGCCCATAAATAGTCGGTTTTAACGAGTTAGGCACACAATAAGCCGGGTTCTGGATTAGTGATAATTAATCTACTGCTCTGATCACTCAGAGCCTCTAGCGAAACAATAGCGATGTAGGACGCTAACCATCTGTTTCTTGCTGCGCGGTTGGGTTTACATAGCTCTCATAGTTACCTATGAGACTGGTGGGCTCTTACCCCACCGTTTCACCCTCACCTTCTATAAATAGAAGGCGGTCTACTCTCTGTTGCACTGTCCCTCATGTTACCATGGCCATCAGTTAGATGGAACCGTGTCCTACAGCAGCCCGGACTTTCCTCTTGAACATAATGTCCAAGCTATCACCTGTGTACCTATCGTATTATAAAGGATATATGATTAAGATTTAGTCAGCAAGCCGATATATAAGCTTTCCTGCGAGTTCCATATACATGCTCTTTTTTAACACTTCAATCTCATCCATATTTTCAAAGTAATAATTTTTAATAATTTGATCAAGCATCTCTTCGTCGTGGGTTTGCATAAGCATTTTTTCCATAACAGCGAGACGCATAATAACATCATCAAATTCAGCTTGCATCAAATCTTTACTGATTTGGTTTGAAATATCCCAATATTTCGACTTTGGAGAGCCTCCAAAAATATCGTCTTCATCCTCGAATAAAGCATCAAATTTATTCATATTAACTCCTTGGTATCATTTACGAAAGAGTATCTAATCGAACATTAATAATTAGATGAACATTGTGACTATAGTAGTTTTATAAAAAAGAAAAGTGCAGGAATAAGTGAAGAATAATTTTCCGCAAGAGCGGAAAAGAATTATGCCATTTTAGCCATAGCTTCTTTGGCGTATTTTTCGCCTAGGTCATAAGCTTTTAAGTTAGCCGCATGAACCTTTGCAGGTACTTTTGAAAGCATTGTATCAACAAGAATTTTCTTATCAAGTGCATTCATCATCGTGTTTGCAATAGCAAGTGCAACAACGGATTGAGTAATTACATTTCCTACTTCTTCTTTAGCGATAGTAATAATTGGAATCTCGAAGATCTTCCACATTTTACGATCTTCATCCGTTGGGTGGACAAGGTTAGGATCAACAACAATGATTCCACCAGGTTGAACACCATCTTTGAATGAGTTATAAGAAACATTAGCAACTGAAAGCATAAAACCAATTTCACCATCATTTGCATATGGATAATAAATTTCTTGATCATCTAGCTGAATATCAACTACTGTTGGTCCACCACGAACTTGTGATGTATAGGTTGCTGTCTTTAGGCCTTCACCGCCAGATGCAATTTTTGCAGCTGCAAAAATCTCACCCGCAAGAAGAACACCTTGACCGCCAACACCCGTAAATCTCATTAATGTCTTACTCATCAGCTCTCCTTATATCTTTTTCTCAAAGTCATCTTGCGTAATGTTAGCACGTTTACCTTGGTGTGCATCAATAATATCTTGATACATATCGCAATATTCTCTAACTGTTGTATCTTCTTTTAAGATACCAGTTGGGAAGATATTAAGTTTTTCTTCTTCTGGAAGCTCATTGTATTTCTTAACAGGCATAGTGATGCTGTCAATCCAGTTAAGGTTATCCATCGCAGAAACCATCTTGTTCTTACGACCAAGGTTAATGTGACAGTTAGAAAGGATATCAAGGAAAGAGAAACCTCTATGCTCCATAGCCTTAACAAAGATCTTCTCAAGTTTCTTAGGGTCAAGCATACTCTCACGCGCAACAAAAGAAGCACCTGCAGCAATACCAAGAGCACAAGCATCAAAAGTAGGGTCAATGTTACCCACTTTTTGAGTAACAGTCCACATACCCTGAGGAGTCGTTGGAGAGGTTTGTGAATTTGTCAAACCGTAAATAAAGTTATTGATAATGATCAAGGTCATATCAATATTTCTACGTGCACCATGGATAGTATGGTTACCACCAATAGCAAGTGCATCACCATCACCGGCAACACATACAACAATCTTATCTGGGTGCATCATTTTAATACCCGTTGCGAATGCAACAGTACGGCCATGAGTTGTGTGAACGGTATTAAAGTCTACATACGACGAGAAACGTCCTGAACAACCAATACCCGAAACAACACAGACATCATCTTGCTTGACACCCATTTTTTCTATAGCACGGATAAATGCCTTCAGAATAACACCATCACCACAACCCCAACACCAAAGTGTTGGCATTTTTTCAAGTCTTAAATATTGGTCATAATTGAATGCCATTAGAATACCTCTTTTACTTTACTTACAATTTCATGTGGAGAAATTGGACGACCATTAACTTTAAATAGACCTTGAATATCAAGTCTAGATGAAACACGCTCTACTTCTTCCGTATATTGTCTGATATTTAGCTCAACACAAAGTACATTCTTAATCATATCCGTATATTTTCGGATAGATTTTTCCGGTGAAGGCCATAGGGTAAGTGGACGGAAAAGACCTGCTTTAATACCAGCCGCACGTAAGTGACGAATAGATTCTTTCGCCGCAAGAGACACAGAACCATAAGCAATGATTAGTACTTCCCCTTCTTCACCTGTCATATCATCAAGCATAAACTCTTCATTCAATTCAAGTTCATCTGTATGCAACATAACCTTGTCTTCAAGACGTTGGATAAGTTTACGACATGTCTCAATTTCCTCAGTCGGGAAACCATTTTTATCATGGTGAAGACCTGTAAAGTGATAACGGTAACCTGTAAACATTTTGTTAAGGACTGCCGGTTGATCAGGTTCACACTCATAAGGATGGTAATCTTCTGGAGCACCAGTGAATTGTTTACGTGGGACAATACCAGCTTCAACTGCTTGTGCTGTAGGAATGATTGCCTTCCCGTGCATATGACCGATTGTTTCATCAAGTAAAACAAATACAGGTTGCATGAAACGATCCGCTAAGTTAAATGCCCGTACTGTTTCAGTATAACACTCAGCTAAATTACCAGCACACAAAGTGATAGAACGGTAATCACCATGAGATGGATTTTTTGCTTGACGAACGTCACCTTGAGATACACGTGTTGGAAGACCTGTTGATGGACCACCACGCATAACGTTTACAACAACCAAAGGAACTTCACACATTTGTGCAAGACCTAGGTTTTCAGCTTTTAATGAAATACCAGGGCCTGAAGTCGCTGTCAGTGTTCTATGACCCGCCATACCAGCACCAATCGCAGCAGCAACGGCAGCAATCTCGTCTTCCATCTGAATACAAGAACCACCACGCTTTGGCAGCAAGTCAGACATTTGTTCGATTACTTCTGATGATGGTGTAATTGGATAACCACCCATAAATCTACATCCCGCATCTGCAGCTGCTAGTGCTGCTAAATGGTTCCCACTTGATATAACTTCTCTTGTATCAGCCATTATTTTACTCCTTGCAGGTCTAAAGACATATAATTATTCGCAACAATTTTTACTTGACGTTCTTTTGAATCATCGGTAAGTTTTGCAAACTTTTTGCCGACTGATGCCAGATTTTCCTTACTTGCTACGTAAATAGCGAAGTCAGGACAGTTTAGTTCACAGTCATTACACCCGATACATGCATCCGGATTATCAACGGAGATCATTGCACCCAAAGTTGATGTAGAGTCATATCTCATTCCCAAAACACCTGACGGACATACTGATACACAGATATCACATGCCTTACAGTTATCTCTGTTGATCCAAACAGGCGCACCTGTGAATTCTACCATTCCACTTGATATCATATATTCTCCTTAAAAATTAATTATCACTACTTAACTAAACTTTCCTACCGCACAAGAGACAAAACTCTTGGCTTTAAGCGCAGCACTACTAAAAATGCCGTTTTCCTCGGTAATATTAGGATAACCAAGTTGTCTTAATATGGCTTTAATCTGTGCTAATTGCGCCTCATCAATCACATCTACTGTAACCTTTCGAGGCTCGCACGAGAGATCGACAATGATCTCCTTACACCCTAACTCATGAAGCGCATTGGTAATGGTGTTCGCACATCCGGAACATCGTACATTCGCCACTTCAAGAATTTGAATCATAAATTTTTCATAACCTCTGCAACCGCTTTACCGATGTCTGCCGGAGAAACAACTACGGTAACACCTGCAGCAGTCAAAGCCGCCATTTTTTCTTGTGCCGTTCCAGCACTTCCAGAGATAATAGCACCTGCATGCCCCATACGTTTACCTTCAGGAGCCGTTTGACCTGCGATAAAGGCAACAACGGGTTTAGTAATATGCTCTTTAATATAAGCAGCTGCTTGTATTTCAAGATCCCCACCGATTTCACCAATCATAACGATTGCTTTTGTCTCTGGATCTGCTTCAAACATAGGCAATAATTGCTTATAACTTAAACCGATAATTGGATCTCCACCGATGCCGACAGCCGTAGTAATACCAAAGCCTTCTTTAACAACTTGATTTGCAGATTCATAGGTCAAAGTCCCTGATTTAGAAATCAGTCCAATGCTCCCTTTTTTGAAAATGAAGCCTGGCATAATACCGATTTTGCACTCATCAGCCGTAATGATACCCGGACAGTTTGGCCCGATAGTCATCATGTTTTTCTTGGTAGCGTATGCTTTTGCGTACATCATATCTTTGACAGGAGCGCCTTCTGTAATAATTACAGCCATCGTAATTCCGGCATCTGCAGCTTCCATAACTGCATCGGATACGAAAGCAGGTGGAACGAAAATCATGGAAACAGTAGCGCCTGTAGCATTCACAGCATCCGAAACCGTATTAAAAACCGGTTTCCCAAGATGTTCTTGTCCACCTTTGCCAGGAGTTACACCACCCACGATTTTAGTACCGTAGGCCATACATTGTTCAGCGTGAAAAGATCCCTCTTTACCTGTGAAACCTTGCACGATTACTTTTGTATCTTTATTAACTAAAATTGACATTCTTTATTCTCCCTTCGCAGCTGCAACAGCTTTTTTAGCGCCGTCTGCAAGATCAGTTGCTGCAATAATATTTTTAATACCTGCATTTCTTAAAATCTCAGCTGCTTCAATAGCATTAGTACCATCAAGACGTACAATAACCGGAACATTTACATTGGTAATTTTTGTTGCTTCAATAATTCCATTGGCAACACGGTCACAACGCACAATTCCACCAAAGATATTAACAAAAATTGCTTTGACGTTTGGATCTTTGAGAATGATTTCAAACCCTTTTGCTACCGTTTCAGCACTTGCTGAACCACCAACGTCCAAAAAGTTTGCAGGTTTTCCACCTTCATAGTTGATTGTATCCATCGTACCCATTGCAAGACCGGCACCGTTAACCATACAACCGACGTTTCCATCAAGTTTAATATAGCTTAGATCGAATTTTCCAGCTTCTACTTCCGTTGGCTCTTCTTCACTCAAATCACGCAATTCATTGATAGAATTTTGACGGTACAACGCATTGTTGTCAAAACCCATTTTCGCATCAAGTGCTAAGAATCTACCGTCACCTGTTTGGATCAACGGATTGATTTCAATCATTTCCGCATCGTAATCCATATACACGTTGTACAAAGCAGATGCAAACTTGATGAATGTGTTTACATCTTCTTTTGGCAAACCAAGACCAAAAGCTAATTTACGGCCATGAAACCCTTGAAAACCGGTAATCGGATCAATCGCTACTTTGATAATCTTTTCCGGAGTATTGTGCGCAACATCTTCAATCGACATACCGCCCTCAGTAGAAGCCATCATGATAGGCATTTCAAGAGCACGATCCAGAAGAATCCCTAGGTAATACTCTTTTTTGATATCTGCACCCTCTTCGATGTAAACTTTTTGTACCAGTTTACCTTCGGGTCCTGTTTGGTGAGTAACAAGTGTCATCCCCAAGATTTCAGATGCTAATTCACGTACTTCAGCCGTTGAACGTGCTAATTTAACACCGCCACCTAAACCTCTGCCTCCTGCATGAATCTGAGCTTTAACCACCCAAATACTTCCACCTAACTCCTGAGCTGCTTTTACGGCTTCATCAGGTGTAAAGGCAATATGCCCACGTGGCGTGGGTACATTGTACTTCTTGAATAACTCTTTTGCTTGATATTCATGAATATTCATTAATTCCTCCTTATTTAGTTTAAGCTTTTGGTGCAATCATCTCTTCAGGGATGACGTATTTATCGAACTCTTCTTCTGTAAGTAATCCAAGTTTAACAGCGGTTGCTTTTAACGTTGAATTTTCTTTGTGCGCTGTTTTAGCAATTTTTGCTGCATTTTCATATCCGATATAAGGGTTCAACGCTGTAACCAGCATCAAAGAATTGTGTAAATAGTGGTCAATTTGATCACGTACAGGCTCAATTCCAACTGCACAATTATCATTGAAAGAAACGATTGAATCAGCCAATAAACGGACAGACTGTAAAAAATTATAAGCAATAACAGGTTTGAATACATTTAATTCAAAGTTACCTTGACTTGCAGCAAAACCAATGGTTACGTCATTACCCATAACTTGACACGTAACCATGGTAACTGCTTCACTTTGCGTTGGGTTGACTTTACCAGGCATGATAGAAGAACCAGGCTCATTTTCAGGAATAGTGATCTCACCTATACCGCAACGAGGGCCTGAGGATAACCAACGGACATCATTGGCAATTTTCATCATATCAGCAGAAAGGGCTTTAAGGGCACCATGTGCAAAAACCAATGCATCATGGGACGTTAACGCATGAAACTTATTAGGAGCTGTAATAAACTTATGACCGGTCAACTCTGTTAATTTAACCGCAACACGCGCACCCAGTTCTGGGTGAGCATTAAGTCCAGTACCGACAGCTGTTCCTCCAAGTGCCAATTCACGAACGGCTTCAAGAGAGTCTTTAGCCATTTTTTCACATTTGTTAAGCATTTCAACCCAACCGCTTATTTCTTGACCAAGCGTCAACGGGGTAGCGTCTTGTAAATGAGTACGCCCGATTTTTACAATACCGCTAAATGCTTCTGATTTGTGTGCCAAAGTAGTACGTAAACGGTCTATTGCAGGTAACAAACGCTCTTCTACAGCAATAACTGCAGCTACATGCAAAGCAGTTGGATACGTATCATTCGAGCTTTGTGACTTATTTACGTCATCATTTGGATGAACCAATTTTTCAGTACGGAAATCCCCGCCCAAAATTTCAGTTGCTCTGGATGCTAATACTTCATTGTTATTCATATTTGATTGCGTACCTGAACCTGTTTGCCAAACGACTAAAGGATAGTGCTCATCGAGTTTACCGGCAAGCATTTCATCTGCCGCTTGCGCAATCGCATCTGCTTTTTCTTTCGAAAGTTTCCCAAGATCACAGTTAACCAGTGCAACCGCTTTTTTCAAATACGAAAATGCTCTCGTAATCTCATACGGCATTTTCTCTTCACCGATTTGAAAGTTTTCTAGAGAACGCTGTGTTTGCGCACCCCAGTAAGTGTTATTTGGGACTTTGATCTCCCCCATCGTATCTTTTTCAATTCTAAAAGGCATCTGTTACTCTCCTTGGAAAAATTTATTGGCATTTAACGTATCAATCATTGATTGAACCGATGCACACGATTTTGCAAACATCTCTTTTTCAGAATCATTGAGGGTGATCTCAATGATTTTTTCAACACCGTTTGCACCCAACATTACAGGAACACCGCTAACAACATCACTGTAGCCATATTCACCATCCAGATAAACCGCACAAGGGTGAATTTGCTTCGTATCTTTTAAGATAGCATCAATCATCATGGCAGTAGATTTTGCAGGTGCGTAATACGCGGAACCCGTTTGAAGAAGAGCTACAATTTCTGCTCCGCCGCTTCGTGTACGCTGAACGACTTCGTTGATCTCATCTGGCGACAACAAATCAGAAAGAGGAACACCGGCAACCGTTGAATAACGAGGAAGTGGCACCATATCATCTCCATGTCCACCCATAACGGAAGCACGAATCTGCCCCCCGCCATATCCAAGTTTTTCTTGAATAAATGCAGCCATACGCGCACTGTCCAAGATACCGGCCATACCAATAACACGACTTCTATCAAATCCACTCTCTTTAAGTGCAACATACGTCATAACATCAAGAGGATTTGAAACCATTATAATGATTGCATTGGGAGAATATTTTGCAATTCCCTCAATAACTTCACGCGTTATGTTTGCATTAATCATCAAAAGATCATCGCGGCTCATCCCAGGCAATCGAGGACTTCCTGCTGTAATGACGACAATGTCGCAGTCTGTCAAATCCGACATTTTATCGGCAACACTGACGACACTGTGACTTCGTACTGCGGCAGCTGCTTGAGACATATCCAGTGCTTTTCCACGTGCAATTTCGATTTTATTATCACGTAAAATGATCTCATGGCAAGCACCTAACATGGCTAGCGAATAGGCAATCGTAGACCCCACATTACCTGCTCCGACAATTCCAACACGTTTTCCTTTAACCATATGCGCAACTCCTAGTGGCAAAATACGTACCACCCTCTACAATCCACTATACTCATCGCTATTTTTGTAAAAAAACACTAATAAGCATACGGTCAGAGAGTCGATACACAGACGATAACCTATCGTCTTATATTTACAGAGACACTCTCTACAAATATAAAACGATCATCCGGGTTTCCCCGGAAGTATCAAGTTAAATAGAAGCGATAATTGCGTTCAATGTCGCACTTGGGCGCATAGCAGCGGTTAATTTTGTAACATCTGGGTGATAATAACCACCGATATCTTGATGTTTTCCTTCTACGCAAAGAAGTTCTTCCATAATTTTAGCTTCATTTTCTGTAAGTGCTTTTGCAACCGGAGCAAATTTAGCAGCAAGTGCAGCATCCGCAGTTTGCTGGGCAAGTGCTTTTGCCCAATACTGTGCCAAGAAAAAGTGGCTTGCTTTATTATCAGGCTCTCCTACTTTGCGTGATGGCTCTTTGTTATTATCAAGGTAAGCTGCATTAGCAACGTCAAGCGCTGCAGTAACTGCTGCCAGTTTACCGTCATTTTTTGTTTTATTGATATGACGAAGTGACTCAGCCAATGCCAAGAACTCACCCAAAGAATCCCAACGAAGGTGACCTTCGTTTACAAATTGCTCAACGTGCTTAGGAGCTGATCCACCCGCACCTGTTTCAAACAAACCTCCACCTGCAAGCAAAGGAACGATTGAGAGCATTTTAGCTGATGTGCCAAGCTCAAGAATTGGAAAAAGGTCTGTCAAGTAGTCACGTAAAACGTTGCCGGTAACAGAAATAGTATCTTCACCTTTTCGAACACGCTCTAAAGAGTAGTTCATCGCATCAACAGGTGACATAATTTTAATCGTAAGACCTGATGTATCGTGATCTTTTAAATACATCTCTACTTTTTCGATCATTTTTGCATCGTGTGCACGAGCAGCATCCAACCAGAAAATTGCCGGTGTATCAGAAAGACGTGCACGCTCTACTGCAAGACGTACCCAGTCTTTGATCGGGATATCTTTTGCACGAGACATACGCCAGATATCCCCTTTTTCTACGTTGAAGCTCATAAGCTCGCCTGTAGAATCTGTAACCGTTACAACACCGTCTTCTTGCATTTCAAAAGTTGTCGGGTGAGAACCGTATTCCTCAGCTTTTTGTGCCATAAGACCTACGTTAGCAACAGAACCCATAGTCGTAACGTCGTATTGACCGTTTTTCTTACAATCTTCAATACATGCCGAATACATAGTTGCATAACAACGATCAGGAATCGTTACAACACACTGTTCTACTTTTCCTGCCGGATTCCACATCTTACCGCCGTCACGTACAACAACCGGAAGAGATGCATCGATAATAACGTCGTTTGATGCGTGAAGATTTGTGATACCCTTGTCAGAATCAACCATCGCCATTGCTGGCTGTGTAGGGTAAACCGCCATAATAGCCGCTTCGATTTCGGCTTTTTTGTCTGCTGGCAATTTAGCAATCTTTTTGTAAAGATCGCCAAGACCAAGATTTGGGTTAACACCGATCTCTTTAAAATCCGCTGCATATTTATCAAATACAGGTTTAAAGAATACTTGTACTGCGTGACCAAACATGATTGGGTCAGACACCTTCATCATGGTAGCTTTTAGATGGATTGACCAAAGAATACCGTTTTTCTTAGCGTCTTCAATTGACTCAGCCAAGAATGAACGAAGTGCTTTAGCGCTCATGAAAGTACCGTCAAGAACTTCTTTATCAAATGCATTGATCTCTTTTAGTACTTTTCCATTCAGTGCAATTGTTACCTGACCATCGCCTTTTTTGATAACAGACTGCTCGTTTGCGAAGAAATCACCGTTATTCATGTGTGCAACGTGAGTTTTTGAACCTTCATCCCATGCACGAAGCTTGTGAGGATTTTTCTTAGCAAAGTTTTTAACCGCAACTGCCGCACGACGGTCTGAATTACCTTCACGAAGAACCGGATTAACCGCTGAACCTAAACAGGTTGAATATTTAGCTTGAATCTCTTTTTCTTCATCTGTTTTAGGCTCTTCTGGGTAATTAGGAAGATCATATCCTTGACTTTGAAGTTCTTCGATACATGCCTTAAGCTGTGGAATCGATGCAGAAATATTTGGAAGTTTGATGATATTACCATCGGGATGAGTAGCAATGACACCAAGCTCTGCAAGATTATCTGGGATGCGTTGTGCATCTGTCATTCTTTCTGGGAATGTTGCGATAACGCGGCCTGCAAGTGAAATGTCACTTGTTACAACTTCAACACCTGCTGCTTGCGTGAATGCATTTACGATTGGAAGTAGCGAATATGTCGCCAATGCCGGAGCTTCATCAATTACTGACCAAATGATTTTTGACATCAGGTTCTCCTGTGATTATATTTTTTTTGTAACCACATAATAACACTTACTTCACTCGTTTGGTACTTTGTTCGCTGTATGAGGCTAAAAAGCTCTCTATATGTTTCATTTCGTAGCATTTACTATGTTTTTATGGTGTGTAGAAAAGTAACTTGTATAAACATGTTCCCCATCTTTGCCACGCACAAAATAAAGATAATCTGTGCGTTTTGGGTGCAATGCTGCATCCAGTGCTTCATAGCTGACGTTACATACCGGAAAATCAGGTAAACCACGGTGTTTATAGGTGTTATAGGATGTTTGATCACTTCGTATTCGTGCTGCTGTTACCTTTTGGTGGGAGTACTTTCCATAATTCAACGTGCCGTCCATTTGCAATCTCATGTTCTTTTTTAGTCGGTTTTGAATAACTGAACTTACCATTGGCATATCTTCAACAGAAGCCGCTTCTTTTTGTATTACAGATGATAGTGTTACTAATTGTAACCATTCGGCTTGATTATAGTGTCCTAAGAGTTTATTGGATAACTCTTTTTGCTTTCGACCGGATTCATTTAACAAAAATTTAATGAGTTTCTCTTCATTAATACTTTTTGGGATGCTGTAGCTATCAGGAACAAGCATTCCTTCCGATATGTCAGAAGCATCAGCATAGGCTGTTTTTAATTTTAACGGATCAAGCGTCAGTTGCTGTGCAATTTGTTCCAAAAAGACTACAGTCGTTTCTCCCGGTATTAAAGTAACCGTATGCGTCGCGGCTTTTGCGGTAGTCAGTTTATACAGATACTCAATGCGTGTAAACTTATCTTTTTGAAGATCAATCCACCCTTGCTGCGGATGTCCTAATAGTCGTAAGATAACCGCATCTACAGCATAAAGATTCACCCCATCCTCTTTTAGATATGCTATACTTTTAAACACAGATCCTTTGGGTATATAGACGATTTTTGGCGACGTAACAGGTGTTAATAGGTAAGCAATGAACGACAAGATAATTACAAAAATCATCACAAAAATCCACTTCAGTTTACTCACTTTTTTTCTTTTAGTCTTTCTTGGCGGCTTTTTTATTTTTATTGCTTTACTAGAAGGTTTTACCATTTCTCATCTCAAATTAGGGGATATAAAATTTGAAAGATTATATCTAAAATGGGATAATAGGCTAGCTATAACAGCATCTGTCATTGATTTAAGTGAACTTCATCGTGACAATGAGCCGCTTACACTAAAACCTCTTTCTAAAATTACAAATAGTATTCATTGGATGCAACAATGGGTTTCATCCGTCGACATTGAGTCGATGCGTTATCAAAAAAATCAACTATCTCTACATTATAAAAAAAATTCTATCGGTGTGCTTAAGATTCATCTTGGTCATGAAGACCTAGTTGGAAACTTTACTGTATCTCCTGCCCTTTTCAATGTATCATTATCGTCAAAAACGAATTCCGTTACAACTATAAATGGAGTTTTACATCTGTATCTTATTGAGCAAAAACTTAATGCTACGGTACGGCTGACTTTACCTAATTCTCCTACTCTGACGCTAAAGGCCATAGGTGATCAAGAGAAGCTGTATGTAGATGTAAAAGCCAATCATTCCTTCTCTAGCTTAAAGGATATCGTTGATTTTTTTGATATTGATCCGCAAACACGTCCATGGATCAACGAATATGCCAAGGGAAGTTCCTTTACCCTCCTAGAGTGTCATGGCAATTTTTTATACGATACGCCTCAAAAACTTTTTCAAAACATAATCATACGGGCTAACGTAGACAATGCTCAATACACCTTTGCCCCTACCATTGAGCCTATCAGTGCTAAAAAAGTCAATTTGATCTTTGCCCATGGGATACTCCATATAATTCCGAAAAATGGATATTTTTACAAGATGCCCACCGAAAAAAGTGCTTTGTTTATTGATTTCAATTCCGAACATAGTTTCCTAAAAGCCCATATACAAACAGATCGAGCACAGTTAAACGATCCCATACTGAATCTACTGCGTTATTATGAGATCACCGTGCCGATTCGTCAAAATAAAGGTTTGTGCAATGTTGATTTAAATCTAACTATTGATCTAAATACTTTTCATACTACAGCAAAAGGTAAATTTGCCCCCGGAAAATCTGAACTTCAACTGGAAAATTTCATTTTTCAAACAATGGGTGGAATCGTAACACTTGACACAACAAAAGTGTCCTTTAGCGGATTTGATGCTCGCTATAAAAACATTCTCCATGCAAAAGTGCAAGGTTTGTACGATGCACATACAGAAAAAGGAGCTGTTCAAATTATCCCCTATTCCTGTGCTCCCACCGGAGATGCAGCGGTTATGGCATTGTCTACACAACCCTTAAGTGCAAAAGCTGTTTATCATATTGATCCACGCACTGATAGCCTGCAGATATTACCAACACAGTGGAAGGTATTTGATGAAATATTTAAGATAGAAGGGTTTACCATCCCCTATGACTTCAAAAATACTTCTGCCACTATCCCAAAACTCCGATATTCTGTTCCCAATAAAGTTCAAGGATCACTGGAAGGAAACATTTCAGCCGATGGATTGTTGCTGCAATTTGGCCTTGATAAATTTAATGCCAAAGATCTTTTGTTACGAAGCAGCCACTGTGCATTCATCCTTAAAAGCGATACCAATACGCTCAGTGTAACATCCAATGCACCTTCAGCATGGAGGCTAAATGGTCAGGATTTTTCTCTATCACCACTTAAAATACACGTCACCGATAACACAGTAGTATTTGACAATATTACTGTGAATGTTGACACCATCATTCAAGGCTCCCTTTCCGGTGAATATTTTTGGAAGCTCAATAAAGGGACCCTTACACTCAAGGATATAAAGCCATTAAACCCTTATATAAGCGGTTATATAAAACTCAATAAAAGTGAAAAATTTTCATTTAATACGCTAGAAGAGCAGCTAGAACTTCATTCGCAATCAATGGGTGTTGATTTTTCAACGATGAAACAAGGGTGGAAAATAACAGTCCCTGATATCTCTCTTTTGAGTAGTAACTCTCCATTATTGCGCCAATATCAAATTAAAAATGGGAATGCTGATCTTTACTATAATCCAAGCCAACGGCGATATACGTTTAATGGCATTATTGACTACCCATACCATTTGATGACGGTCAATAATGAGAGTCTCTCGCACTACCAATTTAGCGGTTCATATCAAAATGGAAAATCTTCTATTCGGGTCAACAACCGTATTCAAATAGAATATGCGGATGAGATCAATATTCGAGCTAACAATATGGGAATCAACGCTCCAGAGCTTGCCAGATGGCTTGATATACCACACACACATGAGGACACAAATAAGACTTCTGCTGATAAAACCATCAATTTAATAGGTACAAATGTGTATCTTTATCTTATGAAAAATCGCAAAGTAATGGCCGATACATTAACCGCATCCCTTAGAGAAGGTGATTTAGAAGCACGTCTCACTTATGCTCAAGGTTCTGCTGATTTACTTATGAAAGATGGGATTTACTATGTCGAAGGTAGTCATTTCAATGATATCTTCATGGAACATCTATTTGCTTTTAGTGACTTTGATGGGGGTGAAATGTCTTTTAAACTATCGGGAAAAGTGGATAATTTTGAGGGTATTATGCGTATTGAGAAAGCAACACTAAAAGAGTACAGGCTCCTCAACAATGTATTATCCTTTATCAATACCGTCCCTTCACTGGCTACATTCTCGATCCCTAATTACAATACAAAGGGGCTTCCGCTCAAAGAAGCTTACAGCCATTACACTTTCAAAAATCACCAGTTTACGGTTGATAATTTCACCCTCAACTCACCTGAACTGAAAATGCTGGGAGAAGGAAAAGTGAATTTTAAAGAGGATAGCATTCACGGAACCCTTACACTTAAAAGCGATCTTGGGTCACAACTTGGACGTGTTCCGCTAGTCGGATACATACTTTTTGGAAATGATGGATCGATTAGCACCACGGTAAAAATCAAAGGAAAACTAAGCGATCCTGTCGTAGAGACTGCCATTGCAAGAGAGATTATCACCGCACCATTCAATATTCTAAAACGAACGATTACCTACCCATTTTTATGGATGATGGATGATGAGAAGAAAAAATAGTAGGTTATTCGTTACGCAATACCGTTAATGGATCGACGTCTGCTGCTTTTTTTGCCGGATACCATGCTGAGAGCAACACAATACCAAACGCACCGATGATAATAGAGAAAAAGTCCGTCACCGTCAAATCAAGCGGCAGTGTGGATGTCGGATACACGTCCGCTGGCAGTGAGATAATATCAAAACTTCCTAAAATCCATATTCCAAAGAATCCGAGCAAAGACCCTGTAATAATTCCTAGAGTTCCGATAACCACCCCTAGAATCAAAAAGACACGCTTAATCTCTTGTTTGGATGCCCCAAGCGAAAGCAACAGTGCAATTTCACTGCGACGATTCATAACCGTCATTAAAAGAGACGAAATAATATTAATAGCCGCAATAAGGATAATCAACATTAACACAATAAACAGAGAGGTTTTTTCCATCTGCAATGCGGCAAAAAAGTTACCGTTATCTTCCCACCAGCCACGAATGGAAACAGAATCGGGCAATGCGGCTGAGACTTTTAAAATATCCGCTTCAGGATTGAGCGAGTGGACATGTATTCCATCGTAAAACCCTTGCGGAAGCGCTAATATTTTTTGCAATGATTCCAGGGTGCTATAGGAATATCCTTTGTCGTATGCACTTAATCCTGAATCAAAAACAGCCGTAGCTTTAAAACGTTTCATTTTTGGAGACATGGCGATTCCGCCCGGTTCCAGTTGAGTAAAGATATAGGTGAGCTTATCCTCGCTTTTGAGCGAATATTCTTCCATCAGACCCTTGCCAACCATTACCTCAAATCCAGTAGGAATATGTTTTTTAAGCCCTTTTGCGACAATCTCATTTACTTTTGCTTCACGCTTGAAATCAACCCCAAAAAGATATCCGCCCTCAAGCTGTGTATCGTATCGGCATAAAACAGATGAACTAATATAAGGGCTAAAAGCGAGGTCTGGAAATTTTTGTTCCAATTCATGAAGAAGCGATGCATTAACAGCGCCATAAAATTTAGGCTGAATTGTGAGTGGGTAATTCATAACCGTGAGTTTCTTTTTAAACTCATTGTCAAAACCATTCATTAACGCCATAGCGATAATAAGCACCATAACGCCCAGCGCAATTCCGCTAAACGCTAAAAGTGCAGAAATAAAGATGAATGGCTGTTCTTTGTCAAAACGTAAAAAACGCTTGGTCAGGTAACGGACAATATTCAAGAGGCGAATGCCCCTTTTTTAGGTCCTGATTTACCGCAACAGTTTTTATATTTTAATCCGCTTCCGCAAGGACAATCATCGTTGCGTGCAATTTTTGAGCTTTCTAGTTCACTGCTTGTATGATTGAGTGACATCTGCAACTCTTCTTGACGTTTTTGGATTTCCATTTGTTTTGCTAACGCTTCTGCCTCTTCTTCAACATTTTCCACCCTAAACTGAATAACATGAAGCGTCTTGATCGTATCGTATTTGATTGTCCCTACAAGCTCGCTAAAGAGGTTATAACTCTCTTTTTTATATTCAACCAATGGATCTTTTTGGTTATAGGCACGTAAGCGTATACCCGTTTTCATACTGTCCATTTGGTATAAATGCTCACGCCATGCGGTATCAAGCGTTTTGAGATAAATTTCACGCTCAATATTGGAACGCGTAGATGGGTCGATAACCAACATTTTTGCATCGTATTGTTCTTTTAACACTTCAATCGACTTATTTAAAATCGCACTGTACGTTTTCTCCGTATAAAGAGCCGTATCTACCATAGAATTGAGCTCTTCTTGGAACATTAACACCAATTTATCAAGATTAATTTCCTCTTGAGATGCACCCTCGAAAATTCCGCTTAATGCCAATGCCCGAGCGATATACTCTTCACGTATCGTATCGATTTTAGTCGCAACATCATAAGCAGGATCGAGAAGCTCGCCACGAAATTTATACACGATCTTACGTTGTTCATTCGCAACATCATCGTATTCAACAATGTGTTTACGTCCCTCGAAGTGCATATTTTCGACTTTTTTCTGTGCTTTCTCGACGGCACGTGTCACCATTGAAGATTCGATATACTCGCCGTCTTCAACCCCTAAGCGCTCCATGATCGACTTGATCTTATCCGAACCGAAAATACGGAGAAGATTATCTTCAAGACTCAAATAAAATTGTGTCGTTCCCGGATCGCCTTGACGTCCTGAACGTCCACGCAACTGATTGTCGATACGGCGATTTTCATGCCGCTCTGTCCCTAGGATGTACAAACCGCCCAGTTCTTTGATCTCATCACTTACTTTGATGTCTACACCGCGTCCAGCCATATTCGTAGCGATCGTAATCGCTCCCTTGGCTCCTGCGTTTTTAATGATTTCACCCTCTTGCGTGTGGTTTTTAGCATTCAAAACCGTGTGAGGTATTTTTTCTCCTTTGATAAGGAGGTGCAGTTTTTCAGATTTTTCAATCGATGCGGTACCGATAAGAACCGGCTGCCCTTTGGCATGCAATTCTTTAATCTTTTCAATAACAGCAGAAAATTTTTCACTTTCGGTTTTATAAATGAGGTCATTCAAATCTTTACGAATAACAGGAACATTCGTAGGGATAGAGATAACATCCAAATTGTATATTTGAGAAAATTCGGTCGCTTCTGTTTGTGCTGTACCGGTCATTCCTCCGATTTTTTTATACATTCTAAAATAGTTTTGGAAAGTAATATCGGCAAGTGTTTGGGTCTCTTCTTTGATAATGACACCCTCTTTAGCCTCAAGCGCTTGGTGCAGCCCCTCAGAAAAACGGCGTCCCTCAGACAGACGTCCGGTAAACTCATCCACGATAACCACTTGATCGTCTTGCAATACATAATCAACGTCTGCTTCGAACAAATAGTTTGCTTTGAGTGCTTGGTCCAAGTGGTGAGACAGAGAAGAGTTTTCAATGCTGTACAAATTATCGACACCAAAGAGTTCTTCCGCTTTGATAATTCCCTCTTCGGTAGTCAAAATAAGACGATCTTTTTCATCTACCGTGAAATGTTCATCCTTGATGAGTGCTTTAGCAACCAGATCCGCGCGTGTGTAGTTTTCCAATGCACGGTTGGTAGGTCCTGAAATAATCAACGGAGTACGTGCTTCATCGATCAAAATCGAATCCACCTCATCGACGATAACAAAAGCATGATTACGCTGAACCATATGCTCTTTTGAATAGGTCATGTTGTCGCGCAGGTAATCAAATCCAAATTCGTTGTTCGTTCCATACGTGATATGGGCACTGTATTGAAGACGCTTATTGGCAGGGTTATGGTCCCCTTCCAGTAAAATTCCTGTCTCAAAACCTAAAAATGCATAAAGAGCTGACATCTGCGTTCCATCGCGGGAGGCAAGGTAATCATTAACCGTCACAACGTGAACCCCTTCACCCGTCATCGCATTAAGAATGACCGCAAGAGTTGCAACAAGCGTTTTACCCTCTCCCGTTTTCATCTCAGCAATACGCCCGTCATGCAGTACCATACCGCCCAATAGCTGAACATCAAAATGACGCATACCTAATACACGCTTACTCGCTTCACGGGTAATTGCAAACGAATCGACTAGGACATCCTCTAATGAACGGCTTCCATTTAATACGGACTCTTTTAAAAGGGCAAAAGCGTTTTGAAGTGACGCATCATCCAAGCTTGAAAAGTGTGTTTCACGCGCATTGATTTGCGCAACACGCTCAAGATATTTTTTAACTTCTCGATCGTTTTTTGTGCCAAAGAGTTTTCCGATAAATGATTGGAGCATTGATTACCTTCATAAGTTCTGTATGTAAAAAGTCGCTGATTTTAACACAGGAATACTATTGTTTTGGTTAATGGGTATGATGGTACAATTCTTTATCTACACAACAAGGAAATTTGTGCGCTTTTTACCCTTATTATCTTTATTATCCCTAATATTGTTCGCTTCTCCGCAAGACATCAACTCCTTTAATTCTCCTTTTGAGCAACGTATTGTCGATGAGCATGGCAAAGTGATCGTTTACCGTGGTGAGCTTTGGGCTGCTAAACCTCAAAATGCTCTGTGGTCGTACCAAAAACCGATACAAAAAAGTGTTTATATCAATGCCAAACGTTTGGTAATTTTAGAACCGCAGTTGGAGCAAGCAACTATTCGCTCACTGGGAGATGAAATCGACTTTTTAGAGATTATCAAAAAAGCCAAAAAAATTGACAATGACCACTATACTGCATCGGTAAACGGACAAGCTTATACAATTACTTTTAAAAACGATTTATTGAGTGCCATTCAATACAAAGATGGCTATGATAATAAAGTCACCATACAGTTTTTGAAACCTTCGCATAATGCTGCAATCCCTTCTAGTCGTTTCCAGCCCTCTATTCCTGCTGGGTATGATGTTCTTAAAAACTAAAAAAATAGCAATAATATACTTAAGTTATTACTTGCTATATTACAGAAACTATAAATAAGGATAAAAAATGCAAAATCGTAGAAATTTTCTTAAAGCTTCATTAGCAACATCTGCAGGTCTTGTAGCTGCTACCGTATTACCAGCATCTGCTGCCGAGGATTCAAAGGCAAATATTTTCGCCTATACTCAAGAACATCAAGGGAGATGGGAAGGTAAGGCAGGCAGTCATGCACCTGTAGTTACAATAGAGGGTAACAAAGTCACTGTGGAAACAAAGCATGGTATGTCTGAAGCGCATTACATTGTCAAGCATTCACTTCGTGATAGCAACGGCAATGTTTTAGGAGAGCAAGTCTTTTTCCCACAGGATAAAAAAGCCATTTCTACCTATGTGATTGAAGGTAAATATACAGAGTTGTATGCGCTGAGCTTTTGCAATATCCATGATTTATGGATTACTAAATTTAGTAAATAAAAATTTGCAAGAGGCTGAGAAACTTTATCCAGCCTTTTGCCCTATTCTCTTCTAACTCCCAAATCCGCTTTTAAAATTGTCCTTTTGGACAACAATCTGCTTTTGTTTTTCTTTTCGTGCGGTGTCTTTTTCGACAAAGATTTTTTCTCTCGTTTTTGGATCCATTTCGGTGTAGTACATCACGGCCGAGTACGTACCCGGTGTCGGTGTGAATACTTGTGCCTGCTCAGGATTCATCTTGAGTTCATCTGTCGTAAAACGTTTCAGATCATGCATGTCTTTTTCAGTACAACCCGGATGAGCTGCGATGAGATAATAGGTCAAAAATTGCTTTTTCCCCTCTTCTCGGTTGAGCTGATCGTAAAGCTTTTTAAAATCGACGAGGGTTTGTTTCCCCGGTTTGTTCATCAGATGCAAAACATGATCTGAGGTATGTTCGGGTGCCACTTTCATCTGCCCTGATATGTGATGCTTTACCATCTCTTTGAGATACTCATAGCCTTGCTTCTTATCCTCATTGATCAGATCATACCGCACCCCTGAAGCGACAAATGCTTTTTTAACCCCTCGTACCTCACGCATACGACGCAAAAGATTAATGATACGGGTATGGTCTACTTTCATCGATTTGCATAGATGCGTATCATCTACACAGCGCTGATGGGCACACGTACCGTGTTTGAGTTTTTTGTTACACTCATAGCCGTACATATTGGCAGTAGGACCGCCCACATCGCTAATGATCCCCTTGAAATCTTTATACTCAGTAAACTGTGTCGCCTCTTTTAATATCGACTCTTCGCTACGTGTTCGGATCGTACGCCCCTGATGGACGCCGATGGCACAAAAGTTACACTCTCCCCAACATCCCTGATGGGTCATAATAGAGAATTTAATCGTTTCCAAACACTTCACTGCTCCTTGCGGCTGATGATAGGGGTGAAGTTCACGGGTAAACGGGAGTGCGGATACGGCATCCATCTCGTTCTCATCGAGATAATCGGCAGGAGGATTTTGGATACTGTAGCGTCCGTCTACCTCTTGACACAATCCTTCAGCTGAAATCGGATCGTTATTGTCATAAAATGCATCAAATAGGTCTATATACTTCTCTTTATTTTCCAAACACTCTTTGTGCGAGGGCAACATCAAATAATCTTTACGAGGTTCTTTGGCAATGTAACAGACTCCGCGTATGTTATGGGGGGATTCGCCACGTTCCAATGCTTTTGGTAGAGCGATAATCGCTCCCTCGCCCATTCCGTAGATCAAAAAATCAGCTTTGGCATCAAGCAAAATCGGTTTACGCAGTTTGTTCGTCCAATAGTCATAATGGGTCACACGGCGCAAGCTTGCTTCTATCCCTCCCAAGACTATTGGAACGGTATTTTTATAATATTGACGGATGAGATTGGTGTAGACCAGCGTCGCACGATCGGGACGTTTGTTGTTTACACCGCCAGGGGTATAATCATCGCTGTTGCGGAATTTTTTGGTTGCGGTGTAGTTGGAAACCATCGAATCAACACTACCGCCGCTCACTCCCCAAAAAAGACGCGGTTCACCAAGGCGTTTAATGTCCACATCGCTGGTAACATCAGGCTGACCGATAATACCCACGCGATATCCCTCACGCTCTAGTATACGTCCTACAGCCGCAATGCCGATAAAAGGGGAATCAATATACGCATCCCCATTAATGAGGATCACATCACACTGATCCCAACCTCGTGCATCCATTTCGGCACGGGTAGTCGGTAAAAATCGAAAAGTATCAGAAGTGTTTGTTTGCATAGCGGCATTGTACGGTTAAAGCTCTTACAGAGAGAATAAGATTTATGAGAAAGAATAAATATTGATATTAAATTTAACAATTTTAGATTGGATTGAATAAGTAATTTGATTCAGTTATAATGCAGAAAGTTAAGTCATCACCCCAAGCTATGGCTCAAGTCCATAGGCTTACTGGGGAATTACATTAAAATTATAGGCGATGCAGTGTGAAAGAAAGCTTAAGATTACAATATATTTCACCTACACGTTTATCTGCCTATACAAACTTTGATGAATACTGTCAAAATCTTCTTATCTCGAAAAATGCCTATATTCCACTCTCCATTTTAGAAATTGCGCTACGTAATGCCTTGGATAGCTATTTAAGTATAAAAATCGGGAGTGATTGGCATCTTGACATTACTTTACTAACTCATGGTGCGCAAAAAAAGATTCTCGAAGCCACTGATACGCTTAACAATCGAAAAGAGGCTATTACAAAAGAAAAAATCATCGCAGAGCTGAATTTCGGATTTTGGGTGAATCTTTTTCAAAAACCGTATCAAAACCATCTGCGGACAAAAGATCTTCGCCAGATCTTTCCCAATATGCCCTCAAAAGAAAAAATTATCCTAAATCGAGAAGAGATATATAAAAAGCTCGATCATATCCGCCGTTTTAGAAACCGAATTTTCCATTATGAAAAAGTTATCAACAAAAATCACTATGACACAATAGATGAAGAAATTTATTTTATTCTTGAAATTTTTGACAGTGAATTGGCGAAATTTGCAAGAGATTTAAATGGGTAATATTTTAAGAATGGATTAAATTACATAATGAAAAAAGTACTTAATGAAACAAAAGCTGATGCAATTGCTGTTTACAGTGCACTTGATATCGCCACTGGAGGGAATCTTTCACTTATCAAACAAAGCATAGCTCAATCATTCCAAGGATTTTTAGAAGCAAAATTCAATAACCTTGTTTTGGATGTACTTTCGAATGCTATAAGTGAAGATGAACTTATAGCGTTTATTCATTCTCAAGCCAACAGCAATAAAGAATTTATTTCAAATCTCATTTTAAAAAATATGCACGCCGACAATCGGATCACAACTTTTTTACTAGCGAAATTATGGATTCAAAAAATGAAAAACAATTCACTTAACTACTATGAGTCATCACTTTTCGCTAATATTAATACATTGACAGCACATGATTATGAAGTTTTTTATGATTCATTTCTAAATATTTCTTTATATAACAACCGACAAGACATATTTCAAACAACAACTTCATCTGGAAATGAACACTATACTACATCCCTCAATAAATATAAAAGTATGGGGATAATTGCTGACACTGGAGCTTTTGATGGCGGTACTTTAGTCAAAGATAATAATCTGGAAATCAATTTTCAAAAGACTCCTTTTTCAGATATCTTTTTTGAATATCTTCGGGAGTTTTTTGAAAGAGGCTAAATCAGCCCAACCAACGCCACCAACAATACCGGAGGCGTAATCACCAGCCCTACTTTCATATACTCCAACCATCCGATCTTAACCCCTTTTTGTGCCAAGACATGAAGCCAAAGCAAGGTTGCAAGCGAGCCAATAGGGGTCATTTTAGGCCCTAAATTACATCCGATGATATTGGCATAGGCTAACGCATTGTTTCCCGCTTCCGCAATGGCGATGTCCATGACCATGATAGTAGGCATGTTGTTCATCACAGAACTGAGGATGGCGGAGAGAAAGCCTGTACCTATCACGGCATACACATTTCCCATACCCTGCAACTGAATGATTATTTCTGATAAGTAAGTCGTCAGACCTCCGTTTTTAAGTCCATACACGACAACATACAATCCGATACTAAACCATACCACCTGCCACGGTGCCGCTTTGATCGTCATAATAGGCTTGGTAGCTTTAAAATAGGTGGCAATGGCCAAGAAGAGTAATGCACCGCCTAGAGCAAAGAGACTGATCGGTAGATGATAGGCATCGCCTATAAAATACCCAACCATCAACAAAGCTAAGAACCACCAGCTGAGGCGAAACATCGTCATGTTCTTTATTGCCGATTCAGGAGTTGCGAGTTGGGTGATATCGATATGCGTTGGAATGTCTTTGCGAAAATAGATCCATAAGACTGCGATGGAAGCAATGATACTTAGCAGATTGGGTAAAAACATCGTTTTGGCGTATTCCCAAAAACCGATCTGAAAATACCCTGCGGTCACGATGTTGGTAAGGTTTGAAATGACCAATGGATTGGAAGCACTGTCCCCGATAAATCCGCCCGCCATCAAAAAGGCGAACATCGCAAGAGGTTTCATTTTCAGATATTTCATCTTGGCAAGTACGATGGGGGTGAGGATCAATGCCGCTCCGTCGTTTGCGAAAAATGCCGATACCAATGCACCGAGAATCAGAATATAGACAAACATCCAATGTCCATTACCCCCTGAAAGGCGTGCCATTTTCAATGCCGCCCACTCAAAAAACCCGATCTCATCGAGTACCATAGACAGCAGTATAATCCCGATAAATGCCAATGTCGCATCCCACACGATGGAGGTTACGGTGATGACATCCGCAAAACTAACGATCCCCAATATAAGAGCCACAATAGCTCCCCCGACAGCAGATGTGCCGATTTGCAATCCGCGTGGTTGCCATATTACTAAAACAAGTGTTGCTAAAAACACCCCTATTGCTAATGCCATCATCATTCTCCAAAACTTTATTGGGTGTATTGTAGCACAATATATCAATATATCTTGATATATTATTTTTATTTTGTTACACTGTCAAAAATGAGGAGTCATTATGAAACGTTTACATCTGCATATCAGCGTCAAAGACCTCGAGAAAAACCGCCATTTTTACACCACTCTTTTTGGCAGTGAGCCGACAAAAGTCAAAGAGGATTACATTCAATGGCTTCTCGATGATCCCTATATCAATTTTGCCATCTCCAGCGGTCGTGATAAAATCGGTCTCAATCATTTGGGCATACAAGTGGACAGCGATGAAGCGCTTGAAGTGATCGAACAGCGTCTAATACAGGGCAATATCATGGGTGAAAAACAAGAGAAAGCACAATGTTGTTACGCTTCGAGCAAAAAATACTGGGTAGAAGATCCGCAAAACATCATCTGGGAGAACTACCATACAATGGAACAGATCGAAGTCTTTGGCGGTGATGAGTTTACAGGCGGAATTGGTTGCTGTCAGCCTACCTTTTCTAAAAATGGTCAATGGTCTACGGGCGGAAGTTGTAGCTAAATCATGGAAATCTTTTTAGAAACTGTATCGGCTCTGAATGACGAAACCCGTGTTCGTCTCCTCGCCTTTTTGAATCTTCACGGCCCTTTATGCGTCTGTGATATGCAGGAAAGTTTCGGAATGATTCAATCACGCCTTTCCCGTCATCTCAAAATCCTCAAAGAAGCGGGTTTTTTACGGGTAGAGCGTCAGGGTACGTGGGCCTATTATTCGATACGCTCGCCGCTGGATCGTTTTCGCCTCCAAGCACTCGAAGAAATAACAACGTTGGGAATCGATCTTCCCCCACTCATCAAACAAACAGGAGAATGTAAATTATGAAAAACGTCTTAATCCTCTGTACGGGAAACAGCTGCCGTTCTATCATGGCCGAAGCGCTGATCAATGCTAAAATGGGAGATTGTGTATTCGCCCAAAGTTCTGGTGTCAAAGCCAGCGGTAAAGTCAATCCCTATGCTCAAGAGCTTTTAGAGTCAAAAGGGTATTGGAAAGACGAATACCACTCCAAAGTGATAGATACGGTTATCAATACCCCCTTTGATCTTGTCGTCACCGTCTGCGATCACGCTCATGAAACGTGTCCGATGTTCCCAAAAGCGGTTAAAACCATTCATGTAGCGTTCGAAGACCCAAGCGGAAAAGAAGTGGAAGAGTACGCGAAAACACTGGCCCTCATCGAAGAGACACTATTGCCAATCATCCAATCCGAGTTGTGTGACTGATCATGTGGCAAGAAAGCGTCAATGTCCTCGTCTATGAGTGGCTGAAAATGCCGCGAGAGGAGAAGCTCTCTGATGCGCTGAATTTTTTTATCTACGATACGGTCAAAATTCTCTTTTTACTGACGGTCATTATCTTCGCCGTCACCCTACTACGCTCTTATTTCTCAACCGAAAAAGTTAGGGTATATCTCAGTAAAAAGCACGAATTTACGGGAAATATTTTCGCGGCACTATTTGGGATTATCACCCCGTTTTGCTCCTGTTCGGCGATTCCGTTGTTCTTAGGTTTTTTACAGGCTCGGATTCCGCTTGGGGTGACGTTTAGCTATCTTATCTCTGCCCCGCTAAACAATGAAATCGCCATAGCCATGTTGCTCACGATGTTCGGCTGGAAAGTGGCGGCGTTGTATATCGGATTTGGCTTACTGGTTGCCATCATCGGTGGCATTGTCATCGGACGAATGGGTCTTGAAAAAGAGATACTTATTGACGTTAAACCCATAGAGGGTGAGCTAAGCGTAGAGATAGAGCACATCGCTTTTAAAACCAGATTCAAAGAAGCATACGACTATACGCTCGATATTCTTCAAAAGATTTGGCTCTATGTCCTCATCGGTGTCGGTGCAGGAGCGTTTATACACGGCTATGTACCAACCGAATTTATAACCTCTATTGCAGGTGGGAACAATCCGTTTGCTGTTCCTCTGGCAACACTGTTAGGTGTTCCGATGTACTCCAATGCCGCAGGGGTGATGCCACTCATCGAAGTACTCACTTCCAAAGGGATGCTAATGGGGACGGCTCTGTCATTTATGATGGCGATTACGGCTCTATCGCTTCCTGAGGCGATGATCCTCAAGCGGGTAATGAGCCTCAAACTCATCGGGATATTTTTTGGTACCGTGACACTGGGGATTATCGGTGTCGGGTATTTATTTAACGCTATTTTATAGGAGAAATTCATGAAAATCGAAATTTTAGGTACGGGATGCAGTAAATGCAAATCCCTCGAAGAAGCAACCAAACAAGCAGTCGCGCAAAGCGGAATATTTGCTCAGATCGAAAAGGTCGAAGATATTATGAAAATCATGGAATACGGCGTTATGAGTACTCCTGCCCTCGTAATCGACGGTAAAGTCCTCAGCACTGGAAAACTTCTCAGTGTTACTGAAATCGTAGAGATGATCAAAGCCTCGTAATGGAAACCTTTTTCATCTCCCTTCTCGAAACGCACGGGCTTATCGTCTTTGCCGCCGCGTTCGGGATCGGGGCACTCACCTCTCTCGCCCCCTGCTCCATCGTCTCTGTTCCTCTGTTGGTCGGTAGTGCACTGGGGATGAGTTCTCATTTGAGTCCTCGAGAGCGGGTACGGTTTACCTATATCTTTGCCTCTCTCTTTGCGCTGGGTGTTGCGGTAAGTTTTTCGATCCTCGCCTACATGGTTGCTAAAATGGGGTATTTTTTCTCTATTGCACCGTTGGAAGCATATATTGCAGGGGGGATCGCTGCTATCAGCATCGGTTTGTATTCACTAGGAGTTTTGCCCGAAGTGATCGATAAATCACGCTGGATGAGCCGTCTCATTACCCTGCGCTATGTGGGAGCACTGTTGATCGGAATGCTGTTCGGCCTCGTATCGACACCGTGTGCTTCCGCTCCTCTCGTAGCAATCATTACCGTTGCCGCCAACGCACCTCAGTGGTATGCGTATGCGTTGGTACTCATCTTCGCCCTCGGACACTCCTTGCTCCTCCTCGCCGCAGGGGTATCGATCGGATTTGCTCAAAGTGTCGCTAGGAGTGGTAAAATAGCGTTTATCACAAACTGGATGACCAAACTCTTTTCTCTTGCCCTCATCGGTATCGGAATATACTTTTTTACTTTAGCGTATCAACAACTTTAAAAGGATGTTCATGAAATTTTTTGCCCTACTCACTGGCCTTTCTCTCTCACTCATCGCCGCTGAGCTTCAGCCTCATCCGTATGCCCTTGTCAAACAAGAGATAGGTCGTGGTCAAACCGTGATGGTAGAAGCGGGTTCCACCATGTGCAATGCGTGCAAAGAAATGGCGACATTGCTTTACCGCGAAAAACAAATCAATCCTGACCGTAAAATCTTTTTTGTCAATGTTGGTGAAGAACGTGATGCCGCACGAGCGATGAAAATTCAGATGATCCCAACGCAGATTATCTATGACGGTACAGGAAAAGAGATTGACCGCCATATCGGTGGATTTACGACCGATGCTTTGAAAAAATTCTTGGCAAAACATAAGATTTAGGGAATGCCAATGAAAATAGTCTTATTTATACTCTTCCTGATGTGTTCTTTGTACGCAGAAAATTTTGACAACTATCTCAAACACTTCGACTACAACGAACGCACAGAGATGAAAATCAAAAGCCTCGAAGCTGTTGAACTCTATAAAATGGGAGAGGTTGAATTCGTCGATATACGTTTTAAAGAGGAACAAGCAGTCTGGAGTTTTCCGTTTATGAAAAAAATTCCCCTTAACGAGCTTCCAAATCGACTCAATGAACTCGATAAAAACAAAACCATCGTTACCGTATGCCCCCACTATGACCGCGCCGAAATCGCCCGTCTGTATTTAACGCTCAAAGGATACAAGAGCCGCTATCTTACCGATGGACTGTTAGGATTGGCAGGGTATCTGCGAGGAGATGAAGCAAAAGAATTTATCGAGGAAACAAAGAAAAAATAACTTTGCTATAATAAAAATATTTTACAAAGAAACATTATGCGCATTTTCTCACTAATTAAAAACCTCACTTCCGATCAACGCCGTGTCGCTTTTGTCATACTACTTAATATTATTATCGTTATCATCGAAAGCACCGTCGGAGTTATCAGCGGCTCACTTGCCCTACTCTCTGATGCGTGGCACAACCTAAGCGATGTTCTCGCACTGACGGTTACTGCTATCGCTTTGGGTCTTGGAGCACGTCCCGCTACACCTACAATGACCTATGGATACGTCCGTTCTGAAATGATGGCGACATTCATCAACGCAGGTTTTTTGTCCCTCTTGATGATTTGGGTTGCAGTTGAAGCGGTGGATCGTCTACTGCACCCTTTACCTGTCAACGGATGGCTAACAATGATTACGGCAGGTATTGCACTGGTCGTTAATACGGCAAGCGCTGTGATCTTGGGCGGACACGACCATGTGCATACACACGATGACGAGGGTGAAGAAATAGAGTATGATCTCAACGTCCGCGCCGCTTTTTGGCACATGGCATCCGACGCGATCCTCTCTCTCGCCGTTGTTCTAGGTGGCGGGGCAATGATCCTGTGGGGAATACCGTGGATCGATTCGGTTTTATCGCTTGTGTTTGCAGCAGTGATTTTGATTGCCAGCGGTAAACTGATATCCCAATCATTTTCGAGCCTCATGGATCGCTCTGATCCAAAAAAACTCGCTAAATTTTCAGACATCATTATGAAAAATCCATTAGTTCTGGAAATACATGATGTCCATCTTATACGCCCCTCCAGCCGTGAATACTATTTTTCGGCACACATCGTACTAGAGGAAACACTTAGTCTTGCCGAGGTAGAACAGATAATCGAGGAACTTCGTCATGATCTCTCTCACGCCGGAGCGACCCATATCCTCCTTCAGCCCGAAACACAAAAATATGCCGGAGAAAATATGACCCATTGCAATGGCCATACGGAACACAATCATGGCCACGCTGAATAAAAACATTGTTGCCTTAGGGGCAAACAGTTTTTTTACCGATTTTTCGACTGAAATGATTTTACCGTTACTCCCTATTTTTTTAGAGCGTTTTTTACATGCAACCAAAGGGGAGATCGGCTTGATTGAGGGAACCGCCGAATTGGGAGTTGCTTTACTCATCGCACTCTCAGGCTTTTACTCCGACCGACTGGGCAAGCGTAAAGGGTTGACTGTTTTAGGATACGGACTCTCAAACCTCATCAAACCTCTGGCCTTCTTCGCGCAAACAGCTGGAATGATAGCAATCATCCGTATCGGTGATCGTATAGCAAAAGGGATACGCGTCGCTCCCCGTGATGCTCTCATCAGTGCCTCAACGCCCAAAGAATCCAGTGGCTACGTCTTTGGTTTCCACAAAATGATGGACGGTGCGGGTGCCTTGACAGGCTCACTCGCTACATTTGCCCTCTTATGGATCTTGGGTGAGAGCGAAAGCTCTTTTCGAACTGTTTTTGCCCTAAGCCTTATTCCCGGACTTATTGCCATGACCATCCTCATCTTCTTAGTCACGGATGTCCCCTTCACCCCAGTGCCTGAGCGTCGTTTTCGCCCAAGCGCTTTGAGTACACCTTTTTACTGGCTGGTCGCTTTTCAAAGTCTCTTCAGTCTTTTTGCTATGAATTATTCGTTTATGATTCTCAAAGCAGGTGATAATGGATTGGCTTTAGCCATGATTCCCCTCGCCTATGCCCTCTACAACCTCACACAGGCATTTTTTGCCATTCCTATCGGAAAACTTTCGGATATATGGGGTAAACCGACTCTTTTGGCATGTGTTTACATGGCATTTGGACTAGGGGCAATGGCGATGGCGTCAGGGACGATTTGGGGTGCATGGCTGGGATTTGGAATTTACGGTTTTTTTGCCGGAGGATTCAATGCATTGGCAAAAGCCATCATCTCCGATACAGCTCCTCATGATTTAAAAGCAACGGCTTATGGCGTCTATTACACCGCTATCGGTGTCGCTACACTTACGTCGTTAGCCGTTAGCGGATGGCTGTGGGACAGATTTGGCAGCGAACTTCCTTTTATGATTGCATCGAGTATGGCAATAGTGTTAGCAGGAATTTTATTTGGGATGCGTAAACGCTTTTTATCAAGAGAGAATTAGACTCTTTATAACTTGCTGACGATTGATTTAATCTCACTGATAAGTTCTTGCTGTCGGGAATAAAGGTACTCGATCAAAAAGCTCTCATACGGTTCTTCCAAATCGAGGAGAACAACCACTTTTGTATACTCTTCCATATCTTTTATAAACTCTACTGTACCCGTAACAATCATACTCACAACACCTTCATCTGAACGTTTTGATGGAAGATGAAAATGCAATGTCACCATCGTCCCTAAAGGAGGTATCCCCTTAGCATTGTTGACTCGGCAGGCAATGGATTTAATAGAAATATCCAATATTGAAGCAGAAATAACATTTTTAAGAGCAGTAATCGTTAGATGCATCCGATGGTCGCTTTGAATACGGATATGTTGACGACTGTTTGCAGATGCTTTTAGGGGTACAAAGTTACGAAATATTGCTATTTTTCTCCCTATATCCACAATCTTAATTTCTGCCACTATGTCAAAGGGAAGATTTGTCCCTTGAATCACGATACTTTTTTCAATCTGCATTGCGTATCCTTGGATTTTTTCAATCGCCATGTACACCATGCCATCGGCAATTTTAATAATTTGCCCTATGGTATTAATGCGTATCCCCTTATAAAAGTTGAGTAACTTCACTTGTGATTTGGATAAAAAGAGCTTTTCAAGATAATGCAAAGCCTGATCTTTCATATCCAGAGATTTATCATCAAAAGAGACTTCATGATAGACCAAATGAGATAAATCACTCAATAACAGCTCTCTTTGATTAATATGGTCAATAATACTAATTGCTTTATTTAATTCTAACTTAGACATATCAATAACAAAAGAATCCAGGATGGGAATTGCTCCGTTTACGGAAACTTGTGCGGCCACATTTTCATGCAGTCGTTCCAAACATTCCTTGAGTTCATCGATGGAAACTCCCTCATCGATAATAGTGAAAACATCCTTATGCCAAAGAGCGATATTAGCCATAGCATTGAAATGTTTTTTAGCCATTTCAAATATTTTTTTACATATTTCATTGTATACATCTTCGCCAAATTCTTCAATGATTTTCACTTCATTTTCAATCATAATTATAATGACAGGAATTGGCTCGCTCTCTGACTTATGTATTACAAAGGCGTCTTTGAGAATTTCAATGAAATTGATCCGATTAAGAAATAGTTTTTCTGATTTTTTAAATGCTCCGCCTATGGGACTCATCTCGATTAATGTTTCAGAATCGTTGATTTTATGAGAATCCAGTAAAAACGATTCGGTAATTTTTTTATGATTTATCAGTTCACCTATTTCGGGTGTTGTTACTTGTCTTAAAAAATCTGCTGAATCAGAGGTATCAAATGTACTTAGCGCCGAAACACCATAAAATTGTTTGAATGCTTCATTCGCAAACATTCCTTTATTTCCACGATAAATCCAATACATATGCGATGTGTTATCCACAACCTGTTTGTAATTTAATGCCACCAGCGATTCGTTATGTCTTTTAATAATACTAGGCAGCATCGTAAGCAGCATTGTCGCAAATTCTTGCTCATTTGCAATGTATTGTCCCACATACCCTGCTCTAAAATTCAGTGCCTCTTTATACAAAGCCATATTTACTTCATCAGAGAGTATAAACGTGTCAAGATTCTGTATCTTCCCAGCCAATGTACGTGTATTGGATGAGGATATATTTGGTAAAGATCCGTTAACAATAAGAATATGACACGACAAAGGTTCAGAGATTATCTTAGAAAAGTCTATACGACGCATAGAGCGAAAATACTCTAACCCTGCATCGCAAACAATACCGCTGTTCTCTTCATCGCCAATAACCAATAGGTCAAAAAATTTGGTATATTTACTAATTTTCTCCATTGGCATATAAAAACTCTTTATTGTAAAATAATTGCTTAATTGTAGCGTGTTCTTGCAGTACTCTCACACAAAATTTGCTAAAAATGCGTATATAAATGCGCATTAGGGTAAAATTTCAAAAAT
The DNA here is from genome assembly GCA_030694265.1 of Sulfuricurvum sp. GTDB lineage: Bacteria > Campylobacterota > Campylobacteria > Campylobacterales > Sulfurimonadaceae > Sulfuricurvum. The sequence goes on along the minus strand of JAUXYP010000001.1, from coordinate 423,860 downwards.
ATTTATAGGAATTATAATGCTTCGCTTTGCCCCAAGCCCGACAGGAGATATGCACATTGGCAATCTTCGAGTCGCTTTATTTAACCATATTATGTCCAAAAAACGAAATGAGCCCCTATTACTGCGCATTGAGGATACCGATAAAGAACGCAATATCGAAGGAAAAGAGACTGAAATTTTAGAACTCTTGGCTCTTTTTGGAATTGAACACGAAGAGTACCAACTTCAAAGTAATAATTTAAAATTTCATCGTGCTATGGCGCTTCAGCTTTTACACGATAAAAAAGCGTTTAGCTGTTTTTGTACTCCTGATACCCTTGATGCAAAACGCGATGCTGCAAAAGAAGCAAAAACAGCGTATCGTTATGATGGGACATGTGAAAATCTTCATGCCGAAGAAGTGATCGACAATATGGCCCCATTTACCATTCGCATTAAAAAGCCATCTCACAGTATCAGCGTACATGACATTATTAAGGGAGAGTCTTCCTTCGCCCCTGATGACATTGACAGCTTTATCATCATGCGCACCGATAAGTACCCAACCTACAATTTTGCGTGTGCTGTGGATGACATGCTCAGTGATGTTTCCCTTATTATCCGTGGTGAAGACCATTTTAGCAATACCCCCAAACAAATCGCCATTCATCAAGCACTGGGCTACGATAAGAAAATCGAGTATGCCCACTTACCGATCATTCTCAATAATGAGGGTAAAAAAATGTCGAAGCGTGATGATGCTTCCAGTGTAAAATGGCTTCTTGAAGAGGGCTATATACCGGAAGCCATTATGAATTATTTGATTTTAATCGGCAACAAAACACCCAATGAAATTTTTACCCTTCAAAATGCCATCTCATGGTTTGATCTGGGCACTATTTCAAAATCCCCTGCCCATTTTGACATCGATAAGCTCAAGTTTATCAATCGTGAACATCTTCGAATGATGGATCCGAAGGAACTCTCCCGCTACGTTGGATTTGCCGATGAAGAGATTGGGCGATTAGCAAAACTCTTTTTAGATGAAGCAGGAACACTCAAAGAACTCCGTGCAAAAATCAGTGCCATTTTCTCTCCAAAAACCGTCCCGGACGAATATAAAGAAGGGTTTGATATTTTACGCGACTTAACACTCAAAGCACCCCATTATGATGATTACGAATCGTATAAAGCCTATTTGATACAACACAGTGGGTTCAAGGGTAAAAATCTCTTTAAGCCGTTGCGTATACTCATTGGCGGCTGCGAACATGGTCCTGAAATGGGTGATCTGTACGAGCATCTAAAAAATTATTTAAAAGAGGTAGTGAAATGAACCCGATTGACGGAATAGTAAATGGCCTTGGCGGTATTGTACATTCATTGCTTACTATTTATATTTGGATAGTGATTATTGGCTCCTTGTTGACATGGATTCGTCCTGATCCTTATAATCCGATTGTTCAAATAATTTATCGTCTGACAGAACCTGCTTATCGTTTGGTTAGACGGATGATGCCGACGGTTTTCAACGGATTGGATCTTGCCCCTTTGATTATCATTATCCTGCTCCAAGTTATCGATGTAATATTGGTTAATATTATAAATAGCATGATACTATCATGAAACACTCTTTTCTTTTATCCCTATTTCTTCTCTCCAATGCTTGGAGCATTTCATTAGACGATATTAATGACAAACCCGCATCGCGTCAAAAGAATTTTTTAGTTTGGCAATATTTACATCAAGACATTAATGCATCCCAAGCCAGTGATGCATTTTATCAAGTTGAAAATGTCAATGAAAGATTTCTCTTTGATTACGCCGCAAAAACCGACGAAGCAGAGATTAAATACACGGTCAACTGTATGCGTGAACCTGCCTGTAATCTCCCTATCATTGAACAAGACGACTGTTTAATGCTCGCACTCACCCCTAGTAAAGCTTCAGCACTCAAGAGTGAGGAGCGTGAGGCCATAGCCGTACGCCTTAATAATAAATTTGGCAATATTCAATGGCTTCGAGCCATGAATCAAGAAAACTTTTATACCTCACCGGATAATCTAACCAACGAAACTACCCTCTTTCGTCTCGCAGGGGCAATGTATCGCTATGAACATTTCAATCATCCTTTGACCCCTGACATTCTTAGTGCTTTATCAGCTTTACCTTCTTTTGGCTCCATCGTATATTTATCCGTAACTGATCCAAAAATGGATCAGTTACAACAATCTTTATCGGATGTTACGGGTGGAAAATTTGATCCGCAAACCCATTTCTTTTTGGCCATGAATTCGATTAAATACGGTAAACTCAACATTGCCTTAGATCACCTAAAAGAAGCACGATCACATTACTATTCCACCATTGATAAGGATAAAACTCTTTTTTGGATGTATCAAATCACCAAAGATGAAAATTATCTCAAAGAACTCTCAGAGAGTCTAGACATCAACATGTATGTTCTGTATTCGAGAGAACTGCTCAACCTTCCAACCGAAAATTATTTTACGACCTTACCAACCATCGAGAACACGAACAGTGTCAAAGGAATTGACCCTTTTGAATGGAGAAGCTTTTCCCAAGAAATCATGGCCTCTAAACCTGACACCATTGCCGAGCTTATCGACCGCTGTGATGGGAATGAGTCTATGGCTATTCAGGGATACGTCCTCGAACGAACCTACGAGCCGTATATCCATAATTTTACGATGGCATATGATCAATATATGACTTCTATAAGTACCGATAAAAAAGCGCTCATGTATGCCCTTATGCGTCAAGAGACCCGATTTATCCCTGGATTAATTTCACGTTCCTTTGCCCTTGGATTGATGCAAATCATGCCGTTTAATGTGGATACCATCAGTAAAGTCCATCCGCTCAAACCAACCACTTATTTTGATATGTTACAGCCGCAATACAGCATCGCCTATGCGATTTCTCATTTAAAACATCTAGAAGATAAACTGTATAACCCTACGTTGATAGCGTACGGATATAATGCGGGACTGGGATCAACAAAACGGCTTTTGATGGATGGAGAACGATTTTTACCGGGGGAATATGAGCCCTATTTGAGTATGGAGCTCATGGCAAATGATGAAAACAGAGAGTACGGAAAACGAGTACTTGCCAACTATGTCATCTATAAAAAGATATTGGGAGAAGAAGTGAAAATCACTTCCCTTTTTGATAATTTAATACAACCGAACCAGTCTGATTATTTTCGAGCCCAAGCGTTAAAACTCCCTCACTAAAATTCTTAAAACGGATCAAATAGAACCGGTTCCATGTATTACGAACCGGTATGAGGTTCCGTCTAAGATCTTTTTCTCCAAGCTCTTCCATCGTAATTGGTTCATAATAGCCTGCTGGTTTAATCTCTTTTGCTTCAATCTTTATAGACTGGTTATTATCAGACACCTTAATTTTAGGTTCATTAAGCGTAAGACGATACCCGATATCATGAATATCTCTTTTCTTAACACTTCTCATATCGTTTTCAAAATAAATAGCGGCAATAAAATACTCACCATCCTTATATTGTTCTGGATAAACAGGGTTTAAATAAATGGCAGAAATAATCGCTTTTGTTTCCAGTGAGAGGACAATACTCCCTGTCCGCAACTGTTCAACAGAACGTTCATGGGCTTCATCCATCTTAAAAAGATCAAAAGCTCCTTTATCGGCACATCCGCTCATGGTTAAAAGTGCAATAAGCGAAAGCATAGAAAATCGCATAGGTATCCTTTATTTAGGTTCATGTTCACTATCTTAACGAAATTTCAATGATAGTTGACTATAATATGACATATTTAAGTCACGAGGCACTTTTTGAAAAAACGTTTAGCAGTCGCATTTACAGGTCCCTCAAACAGTGGTAAAACAACCCTGATTCTCAAAGTGGCACGCAAAATGATTCATGAGCTTGGGTTGAAGGTTGCCATTATCAAAAATGACCCCAAAGACAAAGCAACCTTTGACGTTCCGGGTAAAGACAGTTATAAGTTCAGTGATACAGGTGCTGAAGTAATCGTCACTTCCCCTACGCGTACGACCTATTTTTCAAAACAGCACAAAGAACTTGATGAGATGATCGGGATGTTTGGTGAGTTTGATATTCTGCTGGTCGAAGGTCTTAAAAACCTCCCACTTCCTCGTATCAGTATCTTTCGTAACACGATTGATGAGGACTATTTTCCGTACATGAACGCATTAGCAATTGATCATACGATCACCATTACAGACTATCATCTTCCATCGTCGGTAGACGTACTCGATCTTAACGATCCTGACAGAGTTATTGACTGGATTTTAACACACGCAAAGGTAATTGAATGAAACAAATTTTAGAAGCGATTGAGCGTAGCGCTATTCGCATTAAACACGCTATTGATGTCAAAGATATCGGTTATTCCCAAGAACAAAACAGTTCTGGTGAAACACAGCTTCAGCTGGACATCCAAAGCGATCTTATCATCGAAGAAGAACTGAGCCTAGTTGGCAGCGTCCACACCATTGCCAGTGAAGAGAAAGAATTGCCGATGCTTCTCAATGAAGCTGGACATTATTACATCGCGTTTGACCCTCTTGATGGATCTTCCCTGGTTGACGTCAATCTAAGCGTTGGGTCTATTTTTGGTATCTATGAGGGTGAATTTACAGGTTCTAAGCTCGTTGCCTCTTGCTATGTCGTTTATGGCCCACGTGTTGAACTCGTATTTGCTTATGAGGGAAAAGTCAAACTATATTTACTCCAAGCAGATGAGTTCGAGTACGTCAAGGAAATTCACCTAAATGAAAAAGGGAAAATCATGGCACCGGGTGGAACACAACAGTTCTGGGCACCGTATCACAAAGCTATGATTGATTCCTTTTTTGCTACCGGCTATCGTTTGCGCTATTCGGGAGGAATGGTTCCTGATTTACATCAGATTCTCCTCAAAGGGGGCGGATTATTCAGCTATCCGGGTGCATCGGATAAACCTGAGGGTAAACTGCGCCAACTTTTTGAAGTCTTCCCTTTTGCATTTATTTTTGAACTGGCCGGCGGTAAAGCAATCGACGGACAAAAAAGAGTTCTGGATAAAGTAACGGCTCACGTACACGATACGAGCCCCTGCTTCTTTGGTTCCAATCATGAGATATCTGTTGTAGCGGATGTTTATGGACAAAACTAATAACCCTTACGAAGCCAAGCTGGAAGAAGCCAAAAAGGCTCTCCAAGAGTGTCAAACATCCAAGGCGTTGGAAAGCTGTTTAAATTGCCCTTCGCTCATTGGATGCCCTATTCGCACCGCGTATGTCCGTACCGTTTACGAGAGTATGTCCAAGGGTGAAACCGGCGGATTTGATTTTTAATACCTTAAGGAAAAAACATGAAAAACTATATCACTACTCCCATTTATTACGTTAATGGCGAAGCACATATCGGACATGCCTATACGACTTTTATCGCCGATACTCTTGCACGTTATTCACGCCTACAAGGCAATGAAACCTATTTTCTCACCGGTACGGATGAACACGGACAAAAGATCGAAGAAGCTGCAAAAAAACTAGGTAAACCTACTCAGGAATTTGCGGATGAGATCAGTGCAAGCTTCAAAAATTTATGGAATGAATTTGACATTAGTAACGACCAATTTATTCGAACAACCGATGTAAAACACAAAATCGGTGTTCAAGCCGCTTTTGAAAAAATGATGGCCAAAGGTGATATTTACAAAGATTTTTACGAAGGTAACTACTGCGTCAGCTGTGAGACCTTTTTCCCTGAGTCACAGCTAATGGACGGCGGATGCTGCCCTGATTGCGGACGCGCCACCACCATCGTCAAAGAAGAGAGCTATTTTTTCCTCCTTTCAAAATACGAAAAGCCTCTTATGGACTATTATGAAGCGCATACTGACTTTATCCTTCCAAAATCACGCCGCAATGAAGTAATGAGTTTTGTCAAAGGGGGATTGCACGATCTCTCAGTTACCCGTACCAGCTTCAGCTGGGGTGTTCCCGTACCAACATCACTTAATGACGATAAGCATGTCATGTACGTTTGGCTCGATGCTCTTCTAAACTACGTCACAGCTCTGGGGTATGGAAACGACGAAGCCAAAATGGGATTCTGGCCTGCTACGACTCAGCTTGTGGGAAAAGACATTTTACGTTTTCACGCGATCTACTGGCCTGCCTTTTTGATGAGTCTTGATCTTCCTCTTCCAAAACGTATCGGTGCACACGGATGGTGGACACGCGATGGTGAAAAAATGTCAAAATCAAAAGGCAATGTGGTAGACCCGCGAGAAGTAGCACAGCACTACGGTGTTGAAAATTTGCGTTACTTTATGATGCGTGAAGTCCCGTTCGGTCAAGACGGTGATTTTTCTCAACGCGCTCTAATAGACCGTATGAATTCTGATTTGAGCAATGACCTTGGGAATCTTCTCAATCGTGTCATCGGAATGAGCGAAAAATATTCCGATTTTGCCATCGACAGTGTGGACGTTCTCAAATATCACACCAAAGAGATTGATGATGCTCATGCTATCTTAGGGGGGTTAGAAACCTATCTCAATGATCTTCAACTGCATCGTTATCTCGAAGAGCTTTGGAAAGTATTTACCATCGGCAATAAAGCGATCGAAGAGCATGCTCCATGGGTCAAGATTAAAGAAGGTCGTACAGACGAAGCTCTTGCAACAGTAGCCTTGGTTGCAAATTTACTCGCAAAAGCTGCTGTTATGCTGCATGCTATTATGCCAAAAACAACGGCTACTATAGCCGATGCACTCGGATTTGAAATCACTACGAAAAGTTATCAAGCATTAATTCTCAACAAAGAACTGCTACAAGCCTTCACTATCAAGAAAATCCCGCCTCTCTTCCCAAGAGTTGAAGAGCCATTGATGCCAGAGGCGCCAAAAGCAATGCTCGATGAAGTACCTGCGGTCCCTACAACGAAGACTGAAGATAAAAAAGTAAGCACCGTCCCAGAAGATGGCCTCATCACTATCGATCAGTTTTTTCAAACATCCATCAAGGTGGGCACAGTACTCGAGGCCGAAGAAGTACCGAAAAGTTCAAAGCTTTTGAAACTCAAAGTAGATTTAGGGGAAGAATCACCTCGCCAAATCGTAGCAGGCATCCGCGAGTACTACAGTGCTCAATCTCTCGTAGGGACCCAGGTGTGTGTTGTTGCCAACCTAAAACCTGCGAAACTTATGGGAATGCTCTCTGAGGGGATGATACTTGCAGCCAAAGATGAAGATGGGCTTTGCCTCATCCGTCCTGAAACATCCCGTAAAAGCGGATGTTCGGTGGGATGAGACTCGAAAACATCCTCGCTCTGACAAAAGGGACGCTGTATAGCAATCCCAATGTCACGCTCTTTGAAAACCTCGCCTTTGATGTTTCCAAAGTAAAACGGGGATCACTTTTTGCGGCCTATAATCCAAGTGATATTCAAGAAGCTCTCGCCAATGGTGCCTATGGTATCCTTTTCGATAAACCGACACAAATGGGCGATAGTGAAGTTGCCTGGATAAAAGTAGAATCCCTCGACGAAGCCATAAAACGCCTATTACGTTTCTACCTACTTGAAAAAGAATTGCTTGTTTATGCGTGTGACCCCATCACATTGCATCTAGCATCAGCGGTATCGACCCCGTCCAATTTCTGCCCCGTCGAGGGAACGATGGCACAAGTTTGGGAAAAGCTGTGGCCCCTGGAAAAAAAATCGGTCGTATTGTATTCCCAAGCGCTCACCGATCCCGAAATCTTCATCGAAACATCACAGCTTATACGTGCTCAGGAAAAGACCATTACCATCATCGAGCAGACCCTCTTTGAAACCTCATTCATACATAATGACACCTTCTATGAACGACAAATGCTCTCACCCTTCTTTATCCCTTATTTAGAGCATCTTCTCTTTTTCTACACCTTTATGCGAATACCATTTCAACTAAAAAGCTTCAGTAAAATGGGCCATTTTATCCCCGTATTTACCAATTCACGACTGGAAATAAAAGAGTTTGGAAGCAGTGAACGCGTGGTAATTTTTGAACCTCTTTTAGAGTTCATTGATGAGCAGAGAGACTTTTTACACGCTCAAGCCTCTTGGGCAAAGATTCTTTATTTGATTCCTGATTCCATGCGCTCAAGTGTCACTATTGGTGTTGAAAATATCCTCTTTTACCGATACCCTGAAGAGATTTTAACCCTCTTGCAAACCAATGATTTTCATTTTGCTCTTGTTGCCGGTGCGGATAAGAGTATCTTAAACCCTACCCGCTCGTCTATGAGACAATTGGGGTTTGACTTCTAATGCATCCGAATCGCTTTTAATTCCTGACGTAAAAGTTTTTCATCTTTTAAAATAGTACGTACTAAATCGTGAAATGCTTTTGAGTGGTTCATGTGACGCATGTGGGCCAATTCGTGGACAATAATATAATCCACATGCCGATACGACAACTGCATCATCATCACGTTAAATGTCAGGACCCCATTCGAATCACAGCTTCCCCATCGACGGCGCAAGTTTTTATAACGTATCTCACTGGGAGACAAATCCATCTTTTGTGCGTAATGACGGATACGTGAGGGGAGTGTTAAAAGTGACTCATTATGATAAAAACGGGTGTAATATTTTTTTATATCAATACTTTTTCGGCTTTTTTCTAGTGATTGTTGCAATTGTGGTAGCTGAAGGACCGGAATTATTTCACCGCGAAATAGAATCGTTTCGCCCAAACTATGCGTCGGAAGTGCCTGCTCTATCATCTCTAATTTTGCATTAATCCAATCGCCCTTTTCAACGAGTAAACGACGTACTCTCGTTTCATCCTTTAAAGGTGTTCGTACTCTCACCTCTCCCTCTTTTGTCAAAGAGATATAGGTATTTCTATTGGTAGATACGTGAATATGTATAAAAGGCGAATGAAGCGGATCAAACAGCATACGCTATTGGGTCCTTTTGTCCTGCCAATTCAAATCCGCGTAAACGTAAACGGCAGCTGTCGCAGACGCCGCATGCTTTATCTTCGCTTTGATAACAGCTCCATGTGAGGTCCAAGGGAACATTGAGCATGTACGCTTCTTGAACAATTTGTGATTTTTGCAAATGAACCAACGGCATTTCTATGCGAATATGTGTCGTCTCTTTCGTACCCAGATTAGCCGCTTCTTGAAAAGATTGGATAAAGGCATCACGACAATCCGGATAACCGCTGCTATCCTCTTCTACAACCCCGATAGCGATAACGTCACATCCCTCTTTTTCAGCAATGCCCGTTGCTATACTCAAAAATATCCCGTTGCGAAAAGGGACATACGTAATGGGGACGCCCGGTTCAATCCCTTGGGTTGGAACATCAATGCTATGATCAGTCAGTGCCGAAGCACCGATGGTTTTAAAAAAGTCTAAATCAATTTCATAGCGTTCTTTCGTACCTAATGCATCGGTAATAGCGCGAAAGGCTTCCAACTCTTTATCAACCGTACGCTGACCATAATTAAAATGCAAGGCGATAATCTCATAGCCTTGATCCCTCATCGTATAGGCAACCAGCGTCGAGTCCATCCCACCACTCATAATGCACAATGCTTTTTTACTCATATCTTACCCTTTGATGTGATTGTACCAAGGGTGGGCTTATGCTACAATTTAAAGACTGTTTGAAGCTACTTTCGATAATTTTTCTCATGATAAAAACTCGTTTTGATTATGTAATTAAATGCATAAAGACGATGTGGAATATTATAATGATATTCATAAAGAAAAACTACACAAATCATTTCAAAACAAACCGGACAGTCTATTAAGTCATAACAAGAAATAATATTCCATAAATAACCTGAGCGGTGTAAGAAACTCCAGTTTATTTTAAAAAGTGGCTTTTAATCCGACATAAACCATTCGTCCGCGAAGCGGTCCCCAAATGTGAGCAGAATCAAATCCGCCGCTAGCATCATAAAAGAGTGGAGATTCGGTATCGGTTTGAATGGTGTCAAACAAATTTTTGGCTCCCGCATATACAGTAAAGTTTTTATTCAGTTCTTTTGAAATTTTTAGATCGACCGTTGTATAGGAGGGAGCCGTTGTACTTTTAGGAGAGATAAGGGCTAAATCATTAAACCGATCACTATACCCATACGGTGTTAAATCACGTGCACCAATCCATGTAGCTTCCGTATACAATTCCCAACCGTTGATGTCATAATCGACACTGAAACGGGCACGTTGCTCGATAGCAGCGAGAGTCAGATGCGATTTATAGGCATCATCATAGCGATACATTTCGTAAGCTCCTGAGAGGTTTAGTCCTTCCGTGACTTCATAACCAATGGCAATATCGCCATTTTTTACGCTTACCGTTTCAGAAAGATTTTGAAGTGTAGGTGTTCCAGAATCATCATTGATATAGGCTAAATTTTTCACCTGAGTGTAAGCAGCGGATGCGGTAATATTTAATCCGTTAGCATCATACGAGAGTGCATAGCTTGCCCCTTTTGATTTTTCTAGTTCGGTGATTGCCATATCAAAACCGCTGTCGAGAAGACCATGCTCTGATTCAAAAAAAGTCAATGGAGCGCGGTAACCCATGCCGGCACTTAAACGTGATGTGAGGGAATTTGTATGGTTATGGCGCCAAAGAAAACGAGGGACGAGCAAGCTCTCATCAATTTCGTTACCTTGAGCCGTTTTAGCACGCCAGTCGGTGGTGATTTTTGCACCACGTAATGCAAGTGTGAGTTCATTTTTATCGTCGATCATCCATGCGTCTTGTCCATAAATTCCTAAAGCGGTGTAATCAAAATCATCTTTATCCCTTCCTGCAACATCAAAGAATGCTACAGAGCTTGAACGTGCTATTTCGATTTTAGCATCGCTTCCATAGGTTAAGAAATGGTTGTTGTTGAGGGCGTGATCGATTTTAATATCGCCGAAATAGGTTTTATCGGTATTTAGATAATCGGCACCTTCATAGAGGGAGTCTTGAAATTGTTCGGCGTATGCAAGCGTTGTTTGGAGGTTCATAGTGTTGTTGAGAGTATGGCGCTGTTTAAGATAGAGTTCATCTCGGGTGGTATTGATACGTTCTAATACGTCCATTGCCTGGCTTGTAAGAGGATTATTGACATTACCTCCTGAAAATGTAGGCGTGCTAGATGGTAGAGTATAGCCAGCAATAGCAGAAGCTTCTGAAGTCATCGGTCCTCCTAAAGAGTTTGAAGTGAAATGGCTTGCTTTAAGTTCGATCGAATCATACGGTGAAAATTCATGCGTCAGCATCAAGGATAGAGATTGATTTTCCAAACTTGGTGACTCACTCACTCCATTGTGGTCGTTGTCTACTTGATCTTGATTGTGATAGGATGCAGAAATGAGAATTCCTGTCTTTTTATCTGCTGTAACTGTTTCACCCAAAAATGAGTAATTTTTCGTTCCTAATGTTCCCATCGACAAATCAACTTCAACTCCATTTTTACGTGGTTTACGAGGGATGATATTGATGGTTCCTCCGATAGCTTCAGGAGCTGTTAGTGAGGTCCCTCCACCACGAGCAATTTCGATGCTATCAATATCCGACGTGCCAATAGCATCCATCCCATAGAAACTCGAAACAGTTGAGTTAAAAGGGATACCATCAATCAAAACGGTAGTATGTTCTCCTTTGAGACCGTTTATTTGCACACGTTTAAGCCCGCAGATTGAACATCCGGTAGTCACATTAATCCCTACTTCTTGCCCGATGGCATCACTTAAGGTGGAAGATTGAGTGCGATCAATCTCTTTTTTATTGATCAATTCGGTTTTCTCAACTAAATCTTTGAGCATACCTTTGTGTTGAATAGTTGGAACGGTAGACCCATCGACAGTTATCGTGTCAAGTTGGATTTCATTCGCAGATGCAAGGGCATAAATCGTTGCACACGCAACAATAGACAGTTTTTTTTTCATAGAAATATCCTAATCGTTAATTATAAAAATGGTTTGAAAATTATATTTGTGATTAGGAAATAGGAGGGGAACGGCTTCGAGTTTGGATTGAGCAAAGAGTGGGGTACGCAATATAAGGGATAACAAAAGCTATATGATATACTTCAATAAATACCAAACTAGAAGCGTCATTTAGAAGCCCAGGAGCATGAACGAGAACACAAACTTCGCACACTTCACCCTTATGATGAGTATGACTTGATTCGTGAATAGCCCCTGCAAAAATGGAGAGGATGAACAACATCGCAAACAGTCGCCGAAATTTCTTCATTCACCCTCCTTCCCATAATTTTTCGAATCTTATCATTAAGATACTCTATCTATACTTTACTTACATGAGAATACATTTAGATTAAAGGCACTTTTCAAAAGACCAATGAATAAATCATGCTACAATTCTACTATGATAGATTTAGACAACCGAACCGATAAAAATTATAATTTTGAGATGCTTGAAACGATAGCCTCATCCTTGACCCCCTTAGAAATTGAACTCATGCTGACCGATAACGTCGAAATAGCACAAATCAATCGTGAATTCCGCAATATAGACAAACCCACGGACGTCCTGAGTTTCCCCAATGATCCGTTTCCGGGCGCACCATTGGGAACGATTATTATCAGCGTGGATAAGGTTACAGATGTCGCAAAAGAATTAGGGCACAGTGAAAATGACGAGTTGGCACTCCTCTTTATTCATGGTATCTTGCATCTTCTTGGAATGGATCATGAAGTTGATCAGGGTGAAATGCGTACTAAAGAAGAGTTGATTGTTCGAAAGTTCGCCCTTCCGTTAAGCCTTATTGTACGGACCCAAGGCTAAGATTTTCATCTTTAGGTGCTGTAAGTTTTATATAACCCAGTTCCAATAATTTATTATAAATACCCGAAACGATTGCTCCGGTTGCTTCACCACCGTGTCCTCCATGCTCTACCAAAACCGTCACAATAAACTGTGGGTTATCGGCAGGTCCATAGGTTGTAAACCATGCATGTGAGCGCTTTAAGTATTCCATGCTGTATTCACTTTGGCGATTTTTAACGCTTTGGCCGATTCCTGTTGTTTGTGCAGTACCCGTTTTACCGGCGATAGGAAATCGTGTAGATACATACGCTCTTGCAGTCCCTCTAGGATCATTACAGACATCACGCATTGCACGTTGTACAATTGGCAGTTTTTGCTTCTCTAGTGTTGTAAGAACATCCCTGGATTTAGGATTGAAAACTTTAGAACCTATTTTGTAGGCTATATGAGGAACCGGCAATGTCCCCGTTGCCATTAATGCCGTATATTGTGCAATTTGTATAGGAGTCGCCAAAAAATCACCCTGACCAATAGCTGTATTGAGTGTTTCTCCGCGATACCATGGCTGTTTAAACTTCTCTTTTTTCCATTTTCGGCTGGGAACCGTCCCTATAAATTCATTGGGTAAATCTATATTTGTTTTTCGCCCCATTCCCATCCGATTTAACCCATTGGCCATCCGATCTATCCCAATATTCAAGCTGCCTTTATAAAAATAATCATCACAACTTTGCGTAATCGCTTTTTCGACACTGACACCACCACCATGTCCCGTTTTACGCCAACATCTAAATGAGCGATTACCCAGCCGGAATGATCCCGTACAAGTGACATGTGAATCTTCGTTTAAAATGCCTGAGGAGACATAAATAAGTCCTAATCCCGTTTTTATTGTTGATCCGGGAGGATACAATCCGTTAACAATTTTATTGGTAAAAGGAGCATCCACACTGTTGATCAAATAACTCCATTGCTCGGAACTGATTCCCTCGACAAAAGCATTTAAATCATATTCAGGGTAGCTTCCAGCTGCATAGATAGCACCCTTCGTATCCATTACAACAATCGCACCCACTTTATCTTCAAACATACTGCTGATATAATTTTGTAAACGCATATCAAGATTTAAGACCAATGCACGGTTTTCTTTCGTACTGCTTCTACTAATCTCTTCTATCTCCACATTATGGGCATTTACTTTTATTTTACGTTCACCTGCTTCTCCCTGAAGATAATGATTGTAATATTTTTCGATACCACTTTTTCCAACATGTCCTAAAAGCTTTAATATAGGATCTCTATCCACTTCTTTTTGATTGGCCTTAGCAACATACCCGATAAGATGAGAAGCAGAATTTCCATAAGGGTAAAGGCGTTTTGGTGAAGGAGAAATTTTCATCGTTTCACGCAAGTTCATCAATGAATACAACGGCATCATTGTTTCATGTGGGACAAAATCAACCACATCTATAAAGCTATGATTATAATAAGAATCTTGCTGCTTATAAACTTTTACCATTTTTTTTGCGTCAAGAGTGGGAATCATTGATACTAAATAAGCAATCTCCTGATCCAGTAGAAGGGTATCCTTCCCCCTTGTTAAATGGGGTGCAAGTGCTATTTTAAAGCCCAATTCATTAATCGCTATAGGTTCAAGATTTCGATCCAGTATTTCCCCTCGAACCGGTGGTGAGAACTCTGTTTTTATACTGTTATTTTGAGCCAGTGTTTCATAATGTTCATTGGACTGAATGGCGAGATGATATACACGTACTACTAAAGATATCCAGATTAATGAAAAGATCGCTAATAAAATTTTAAATTTCATCCAGCAATCGCAATCAACGCAAATTCAATTGCCATATAAAAAATAACATGCCAATCCATACTTGGAAGCGGTAATATCAGCACACTGTTCACCATTCCTAAAAAAATAGAAAAACCAAAGTAGGAGAGCAATACAAATATCCCCTTAATACCCATTTGTGATTGAACCGTTTGCTCAATTTTAGGCATAACATATTGACTAATCAGTGTAAAATAAACAATCGAAGAACCGAACCAATATCCTTTTTCAGCTTCGAACATCAAAAGCATTATGGAAGCCACTATAAGTGAAAAAAGATCATATCTCCGTAATGCTCTATAATAAAGGAATCCAAGAACCGCGAGCATTGGCGGGAAAAAAAGGTAGATACTGCTTAGCGCTATGTAGATGCCAAAGACAGCGATCCACAAGAGATCGCTTACAGAGTTTTTATAAGTGATACTTCGTTGCATACAGGAAAATGTTTACATTTAATACAATCAGCCCAAATTTTATGCTCGGGAATACTCTCTTTTGGAATTTCTATAAATCCTAATCGCTCAAAAAAATGTTGTTGGTACGTTAATGCCAATACTTCTTTTAGCCCCAGTAATAACCCCTCTTGACACACTTTACTAACCAATTCACTCCCAATATTTTTACCTCTGTAATTACTGTCTATGATCATCGATCGAATTTCTGCAAGATTAGGAGAATGGATATGTAAAGCACAAAATCCCACTAATTTATCTCCATCCATAGCCAGTGTATAGGATCGTATGTTGGTTGCTATTTCATCATCTGTGCGTAACAAAATGACACCGCTCTCTATCTCAGGAGCAACCAAGAGTTGCATCTGGGGGATATCCCTTAGCGTCGGTTTCTTATACTCAATCTTCATGGGTATCCACATGGGTCAATAATTCATAAATTTTGGCAACCACTCTATCCACACCGCGCTTCTTGGTATTGGATACCATCAAAGCATCCGGGAACTGTTTTTTAAGTTCATTGAGCTCTTTTTGATTTAATTTATCAATTTTCGTAAAGACATTGAGAATAAACTGATCTTTACGACAAATTTGCTCTAAATATTCAGAAACCGAATGGTCTAGCTCCAAGTCAGGATGACGTGCATCAATAAGATGTACAAAAATACGAAGCTGCTGGCGTTGTGTGATAAAGTCGGTTAGATTACTCTCCCAGTCTGTTTTTAGAGACTTTGCTACTTTGGCGTACCCAAAGCCGGGAAGATCCACCAGTTTTGCTTCCAATTTGGCACCCGTATCACGATCCATAAATTCCACATCGAAATAATTAATAAGTCTCGTTTTACCCGGAGTAGAAGAAACTTTTGCAAGTGATTTTCTCTGAGTCAGGGTATTGAGTATCGAGCTTTTACCCGTATTAGAACGGGCCATAAAAGCCACTTCATTTTGCAACGGATTTTCAGGAGAAAGTCGAATATGGGGGGCCGATGTCATAAAAACCGAATTAATGATTTCGATCATTTTGACGTCCCTTTTTTAGTTGAGTTGGTATCTTGAAGGGTAAATACCATCATGACCGGCTCATTATTGGCACTGTCAGCGCTGGCATGCCCATAAATCGTATTAACAACAACTTTGTCCCCTTTTACACGGCGAAAATCATCCAAACGAATTAAATCGACTTTTGTGTAGAACTGGTATTCTTTCTCATTGGGCAAGTAAACCGCTCGTTGGGATTTTCCTCTGTATTTCTCTTTTAATTCCGTAACAATGTAAAAAGAGACATCCCCTTCGGCAACCATTTTAATAGGTTTACGATTACTGTCTGTATAGATTGTCACTTTTGATGCATTCAATTCATCTAAGCCTTTTGTTACAATTACATTTCCTGTAAAGACAGAGGTTCCCGTTGACTGATCTCCTTTATAATTGGCAGAAAGCACTTTAAGTTCTTGTGCATAAAGGCCAAAGACGCAGAATAAAGCAATAAAAATAAGTTTGTTCATGATGGTATCTTTCTATTAATCTAATTGGTAACTGCCGGCGACTGCATTTGCACTCACCGTATGTTGCTGTGTATTTAACAGCAGCTGTGTCCCATTCACTCTATTACTATTTTGCGTAATCACAAAACCACCGCGCGTTGAAACCAATGAGTGAGGCGTATCATACTTACCCTCAGCGGAACGAAATTCCAGTCCATCTTCACGCATATAATGGACATTGCCTTCTAATGTAATAATATCTTCTTTATAAAGGGCTTCATTCGCACTTATCGATTCAAAAAGGTCTTTGGAATTATTACTGAATTTTGCTGATGAAACCTCATACCGATCTTCAAAACGCTTGCCATGGATACCTTCAAAAAAACGATCGATTCCCGCAGCACTAATTTCATAAATAATAAACGATTCAAGTTCAAACTTAGGGACTTCTTCTTTTGTCTCATCCATGAGTATTGTGGGTTTAAAATAACCGAACATACCTACCAATAAACTCAATATCAAGATAAAAAAGAGGTTAATTGACATCTAAATCCATAAACTCAAGAATTTTTCCCGCTCGCCATTATGATCAATCACTTTTTCAACCATTTCACGTACAACTGCGTCTCCACCTACATTTTCAAGTACAGTAGCCACTGCATGAAGATGGTGAACACCATTTTTAGGCGTATACCCTTGTCCAACCCATTGAAGCATATTATAATCATTGAGATCATCGCCAATCGCAGCTACTTCATGCGACTTTAGACCAAGTTCTTCGCACAATTTTTGTGCGACTTCAAGCTTGTTATCTACCCCTTGAAAAACATAAGGGATACGAAGTTCTTTTGCACGATGGGTTACAATTGCCGATTCACGACCGGTGATAATAGCAACATGATGTCCCATCCTCAGCCATGAACGGATGATAAAACCGTCCTTGACGTTGAAATTTTTCGTCTCTTCACCTTTTTCATTATAAATGATACGTCCATCGGTCATACAGCCATCAACATCCAGCAATAACAGTCGAATCACAAAACACCTTTGGTACTAGGAACGCCTGCTCTCACATTCGTCATCAAAGAACGACGCAGTGCCACTGCTAACGATTTAAAAGCTGCTTCAATAATGTGGTGTTTATTTTTACCCCGTTGTAAAACGATGTGAGCAGTGATCCCCGCATTAAAAACAACTGCACGGAAAAACTCTTCTACCAACTCAACATCAAACTGCCCTACTTTGCCCTCAAGCGCAACGTCATACAGTAGATAGGGTCGATTGCTCAAATCCAAATCACAGCTTACTGCCGCTTCATCCATAACAATAACGGCACTTCCAAAGCGCTCAACTTGCTCAATAGGATAAATCGCTTCACGTAATACCTGTCCCAAAACAATCCCAACATCTTCGACACTGTGATGATCATCAATATGCGTATCACCATTACAGGTTATGTTAATATCCATCAGCGAATGCTTGGCAAAACTCTCTAACATATGATCGAGAAAACCGACGTTAGTCGCTATGGTGCTTTTACCCGTTCCTGACACATTAAGCGCAAGCGTGATATCGGTCTCTTTGGTTTTACGATTTTTTTGAATCATCTTATTCCCTTGTGATAAACTGGCCGCTAAAATAACCCTGAGCTATAAAATCTCTGGCTTCTGCTTCGCTTCTAAATCCGCGTAACCAAATCCTGAATAATGGAGCGTTATTATACTGCGAATCTTT
Source organism: Sulfuricurvum sp. (assembly GCA_030694265.1). GTDB lineage: Bacteria > Campylobacterota > Campylobacteria > Campylobacterales > Sulfurimonadaceae > Sulfuricurvum. The sequence continues at coordinate 405,553 of JAUXYP010000001.1, read as the reverse complement.
GATGATTGCGGAGTATCCATGAAAAGGCGTATACTTCTTTTGCGTCTCAAGAGCTCCTTGAATATTTGCAAATGCACCGATCTGAACTGCAAATGAGTTTAAAACTTCCTGCTTTGGACCATTAGCCATTCTTTTATAATCAATCGATTTTGCATCGCTTGGTTCAAAGCCCAATACTTCCAAGCGTACAGAAGTACTTCCCTTTGCAACCAAATCGATCTCTTTAGCTGCTGAGAAAGATAAATCGATAATACGAGATTCAACAAATGGTCCTCTGTCATTGATTCGTACTACGGTTTGCTGATTGTTTTCCAAATTGGTAACCCGTACTACTGTATTCATCGGCAGGGTCTTGTGAGCTGCGGTCATCGCATACATATCATAGGCTTCGCCATTACAAGTAGATTTGCCATGGAAATCACTTCCATACCAACTCGCACGCCCGGTCATTGTATCCCCAACACTTACAACCGTCGGACAATATTCTTTTCCAAATACCGTATAAGGGCGCATAGACGCTGTTAGTTCGCCATTTTTTTTCTTTACCGTTGAAGGAGTATCTGCTAAAACATCCGAAGGGTACTTTTTGGAAACTTTTGAGGGACGGTACTGATAGGAACCCATATAAGAGGTACACCCGCTCATAATAAGTACTAATCCCAATAAAATAACTCTAATCACTGACTTTAATTTCCTCATCTTCTTTGGTTTTAGATTTAATAAAAAGATTTTTTGCTTTTAACTGTTCAATGGCCGAATTGTACAGTTTTACGACTGAAATTTTGGTTTCACCTGATTGAGGTTGATCAAGCGATGCATGCCTAATAAACCCTCGATTGATAGGGATTTTAATACTGCGATTACTAGACAGTTCATCGCGATCACCCATCATGTTTTCAACGCGTATTGCCCCAGTTGGAACATCATATTGCTTTGATACCATGGCAAGACTCTCACCCGCTTTTGTTCGGTGCATCACAAAATATCCCTTCAGCGCTTTAGTGCGGTACGTTTGTCGAAATAATTCTAGCTTATCTTCAGGAATATAGACAGGATACATATCTTTGCTGGGAGGTGTTATTCCACGTTTCAAATGAGTATTTAACAGAAGCATCTTCTTTTTAGGCATCTCCAAAACCGCTGCTATATGATTAATATCTTCTCCCTCTGGAAGATAGACGGTAGCAATAGGGTTTTCAGACGCCACGCCAATCAAATGGTCATATTGAATTTGTTCTAAAAAAACTTGATCACTCGCGAGTAAAGCCAGAGCAATAATTTTACGAATGTATCGACGGCTTTCCGGCGGAATATATCCCTTGTTTGGATTTGCCAAAATGCTCAAATCATTACTTCCAGCTTTACGTATCGCCTTTGAAAGTCTTCCATCACCGCAGTTATACGCGATAATAGCAAGATACCATTTACCGAATTGACGATGCAATTGAGACAAATAGGTAATAGCAGCACGTGTTGATTTAAGATGGTCACGCCGTTCATCTACATAGGAGGTAATCTTTAATCCATGCAATCTGCCGGTTCCAGCCATAAATTGCCATATTCCCCCAGCTCCTTGCGAAGAGGTGGATAGCGTATCCAATCCCGACTCTGCCAATGCAACAAATAAAAATTCGCTCGGTAAATCCGACTGAGATATTAAGGAGGTAAGCATTGGGATCAGAATATCTGCATTTTCGGGTGAATTAGCAAATCCGTTCTGTGTGCAATCCCTCTTTTGCTCGACGTACATATCATTTAAGTAGGGATCATTTAAAAAAGATGCGGGAATATCAAAATGTCTTAATACGGCAATCTTTTTTTCATCATTAGGATTAAATGCGAATGCATATGCATAGAAAGTGAATGAAATGATCAGTAATAACCAGCGCAATCTACCTCCTTACTCTTTCATACGTAGATAAAGGAGTATAACACTAAGTTATTAATGTTTGGTTAATCCCCTGAAAAGAACCTTAGCATTGGCTGTTGTTAATGCTTCAACTTCCTCTACTGATAACTCTAATAGTTGCGCCATCTTTTGAGCAACCAGCTTAGTATAGGCAGGTTCGTTACGCTGTCCTCGGTGTGGATGAGGAGTAAGATAGGGACCATCGGTTTCAATAAGGAGTTTTTCTTTGGGAATTTTTGCAAGGACATTGACCAATTTCTTCGCATTGGAAAAAGTCAAAACACCTCCGATTCCAAAATAAAAACCTTCATTGGCAAGACTAAGAAGCTCGTCATCCGCATTGTAACAATGCAATACTCCCCCTACTTCTCCTGCCCCCTCTTCAAGTAAAATCATCTTAGAATCATGGCTCGCATCACGTATATGGATAATAAGCGGTTTTTTCACCTTTTTAGCCATACGAATCTGTGTCCTGAATGCCTCTTCTTGACGTTTTTTCTCAAGGAGTTTTTCCTCATCACTCCCTTCAAGACGAAAGTAGTCCATCCCACACTCTCCGATAGCCACGCACTTAGAATGAGAGGCATAGTGTTCAAAATCCAAACCTTCCATCCCCTCTAAATCATACGGATGCACCCCAACCGCAAAATAAATATTTTCATTTTGTTCACACAGTTCGATCGCCCGTTCCAAGGTCGAGGGATGTGCACCGGGTATAATGAATCCATTCACTCCTGATGCTTTAGCACGAGCCATCACCTCTTCAAAATCTTCGCGGTAACGTTCATCATCCAAATGGACATGCGTATCAATAATCATCGTAGATTCTCCGTTCGTACTCTCTCAAAAAGCTCTTTGGCAAATCCTATAGCTTCGTCACTGATCCCCTCACCACTGATAATCCGGGCAATTTCTTCAATACGCTCGGCATCATTGAGTTCCCGCACACGGCTCTCATCATCTTTGTAGATTAAAAAGTGCTGTTCTCCCATTGATGTGAGCTGGGGTTGATGGGAAATGACAAAAATTTGATAACAACGTGCAAGATGGCGAAGGACTTTTGCTACACTCATCGACTCTTCACCGCTCAAATTTGCATCAATTTCATCCAGCATTAATACGCCGCCCTGCTCTTCCATACTCTCAACACGAAGTGCCAATAATGCCAAACGTAACCGATTAAACTCACCGGAGCTCAATTTCTCAAGCTTCGTTCCCTCAAGACCCAAAATAACACGATCAACACCATATATATGGTGATCGACTTTTTCGATACTTAAACTTGCAGGACGCAAATAAAGCATGTTTAAATACCCATTGAGCTTGTCCAGTGAAATATCTATTTCCTTTGAGCGAAGCTGAGAGAGTTCATCTGCCAACTGTTGCAACTCATCCATCAGTTTCCCAATTTTATGGGTCAAATCTCCCCTTGAGTGTTCAATCATCTCATACGACTCAAGTTCTTTAGCTTTTTGCTCGCGGTAGTCTAAAGCCTCTGCAATTCCTCCATAGCGACGCTTAAGCTCACTTAACTGCTCAATACGGTCCAACACTTCTTCAACCGAAATATCTTCAAGCTCCTCTAATTTCTCCAATGAACTTTCAAAAACAGAGCGTAGTTCATTCATCGTATCATCAAAAAAAGAACTCTCAACCTCCAACATACTCAGAGCATGGCTCACCTGTGACTCATATGTGAACAGGGCTTCTGCTGCATGTATCGACTCTTCAATTTTTTCTTTCTTGGAGAGCTGTTTTTTGATGAGATTTAATGCTTCGTCTTCACCTACAATAGGTTTAATTGCATCTATTTTACCTATCTCATATGTTGCAAACTCTTTTAATTCCGTGAGCTTCTTTTCCTGTTCCTCAATAACTTTGAGTTCATCCGTGAATTTCTTATATTCCAAAAATTTCGTTTTATGTTCTTGCAAACGATTTCGATGTTCCGGATTAAAAAGGGTAATGCGCTCATCCAACAATCCAATGAGCGACATAGGGTCAAAATCGCTGTAATCTTTTAAACTCAAATGGCGTATATGCGATGAGCTGATAGCTTCCATCGAAGATTTTGAAGTGCGCTGATTGTTAATAAAATAATTAATTTTTTCTTTTTTCACATGACGAAAAACATTCGTAGCCTCGTTCTCTATTCCATACTCATCCTCATTGATCTGCCACGATACCGAGGATTCGCACACACTGGCATCAACCCCATCCAGTCCTACCGATGCCAAAATAGAACGCATCAGTATCGATTTACCGCTTCCGCTTGGCCCCGTAAAAACGATCAGTCCCGGTTTAAATTCGAGTTCCGCTTCTTTAAAGGTTAAAAATTCTTTGAGATAAAAACGCTCAATCACGGCTTAGTTCCCCCACCCCAATTTTTCTTTCAATACTTCAAAATAGTTGAACTCTTTACGATGGATCAGATGTGCCCCACCATCAGCCAACTTTATATGAACAGTATCCTTATCGGTAATTTCTACCATATCTTGCCCATCCACAATGACTAATGCACTGGCATCCGGTGTTTTAATCTCGATTTCAAAATGGCCGGGTAAAACAACTGGACGTTGCGTGAGCGAGTGAGGACAAATCGGGGTTAATGCAAATACTTGCGTCAGTGGAAACAAAACAGGCCCACCCGCTGAGAGATTGTAGGCCGTCGAACCCGTCGGAGTAGAGATCACGACCCCATCACCGTAATACGTGTTAAACGCCCGTCCATCCACATACGTTTCCAAACTGATCATTTTTGATATGGAAGGACGTGTCAATACAATATCATTGAAGGCAACAACTCGGCTTTCGCCATGTTGGGTAGTAATCGTTGCTTCTAACATAGCACGCTGATCTATTCGGTACTCACCTGTAAGAAGATTGTCCACAAAAGACTCTAACTCACCAAAATCCAAATCCGCTAAAAAACCCAATTTACCGGCATGAATCCCCAGCACTGGAATCTGATACTCATACGATCTGCGTACTGCGGATATGAGTGTCCCGTCTCCACCAATGGTCACTAAAAAATCACTATTTCTGCACATGAGATCAAACGGCTGACCCATGACATCAATCATTCCACCGCTTACATGATCGATCGAAACTTCGATACCGCGCGACTCAAAAATCCGCTTCGCTTCTAAAAACATATCTTTGAGTTCAGGTGTTGAAGGGCGTAAAATAATTCCGACACGTTTGATGTTTTCTAATTTCAAATTTTTTCTCACATACTCATTAATTGAGTTATTATAGCTAACTTTTGACACAGAGGTAAAAATCCTTACAAATCTTAATCATTACACCTCTATATAAAACTTGTTTAAAAATATGTTTAGGTATGATCTCTAGGTTTTTATCTCTCGCTCCCACTTTCCAAGTGGGAGTGTATAGTGTTAGTATGCGTTCCCACCCAAAGGCAGCCTAAATGAAAAAGTCACTCTTAGTATTACTTTTAACGCTAATCACGAGCATCACCCTCTACGCCTCCGACGTCATCCTCTCCAACACCCTCGGAGCCTATTACTGCGCACAAGAACCCAATCCCAAGACCTATATCAAACACACGGTTGAAGAGCCGATCAGCATCTACTGGGAGGACAATGTCTATCCGGGTTTCGATGAAGCGGATAGCAAACTCATGGTAAGTAATTATCTCGACGGGGTGCATCTGCAAACGATGGCACTCAATACCCACGATGGGAAAGTAAAAGTTTATAGTTATGCCCATGTTCCGCAGGGTTATATTGATTTGGTGAAGGAGGGGTATGCGGCTACCAAGGAGGCTCAAAAGAAGCATGCGTTATTTGAAGATGCATGGAATAAATACAGAGTAAAAGAGTGGACAAAAGCAGAATTTGATGTAGTAGCAAAAGATTATGGGCAGGCTAATAATGAAAGAGAATCCCTCACCAAACAAATCGAAGCCGCTAAAACCCAGCTAACCCTCGTCATCACCGAAACGACCAAAGATCAAATGCCGCAAACAAACTACACTGTAAAAATTGAAGAAATCCACTTTTCCGAGCTGGCACATAAAGTCATCTACAGCGACGAAGTTAAAATCACCGATAACCGAACCAAAGAAGTCGTCGCCTACAACCGCCGAATCATGCAGCTCTATTCGGCAACTTTAATGCCAGATTTGGCGATAGGAAACAGGTATTACTATCCAGAACCAATGTGTGGCGAAGTTGGATATATGGAAATTGATCGAAAAGTATTTTTAGTTCCTGGTTTTGCAGGAATGAAACATCTGCAATTTGATGAAAACAGACTCTATCAAAAATATGTAAAAAAGGCTACTAAATGACATTTGAACAAACAACTACAGATATGGGACTTTTGTCCCTTTTTTTCTTCATTTAGCAAAAATGATACTCAGTCTGAATTCCCACTTAAAAAGTGGGTATGTAAGAGGCGATCTGTCACGTTATCAAACCAAAAGTTTCTAATAGCTATAATTGCGAAAAATATAACCTAAGGACTTTGATTTGAGAAGTCATTTTTGTACTGATTTAAGTGAAGTAAACGTCGGCCAAAAGGTCGTATTGTGCGGATGGGCGAACAGCTACCGCGACCATGGCGGGATCGTATTTATCGATCTTCGCGATAAAAGCGGCCTCATACAGCTCGTTTGTGATCCAACGGACAATGTTCACGCACACAAAGTAGCCAGTGAAGTGCGCGATGAGTTTGTCCTCATAGCACATGGACGTATCCGCGCACGCGGTGAGGGTCTTATCAATCCTCGTCTCAAAACAGGTACGATCGAAGTCGTTATTGATGAGCTTATCATTGAAAACCGCAGTGAAGCCGTCCCTTTTCAAATAGGCGACAACAATGTCGGTGAAGAGACACGTCTCAAATACCGTTATTTAGATCTTCGTAACCCGTCTATGTACAACACTTTTTTACTGCGTTCCAAAGCCGCCATTGCTGCACGAAATACGCTCGACAAACTTGGATTTTTGGAAGTTGAAACCCCAATTTTGACCAAATCTACGCCTGAAGGCGCACGTGATTACCTCGTTCCTAGCCGCGTTCATGAGGGTGAATTCTATGCCCTTCCCCAATCACCTCAACTCTTTAAGCAGCTATTGATGGTAGGCGGATTTGACCGTTATTTCCAAATTGCACGATGTTTCCGTGATGAAGATTTACGTGCCGATCGTCAACCGGAATTTACCCAAATAGACGTTGAAATGTCTTTTTGTAATCAAGAAGACGTAATCCGTGTCGCAGAAGAGCTCATCGTTGCGATGTTTGCCTCTGCCGGACACGCCATTACAACCCCCTTCAACCGTATCAAATTCAGCGATGCGATGGAGTGGTACGGTTCGGATAAGCCGGACATGCGTTATGACCTAAAAATGGTTGATGTTATCGATATTTTTGCACGCTGTGACAACGAAATCTTTACAGGTATTGCCGCAAATCCAAAAATGAATCGTATCAAAGCGCTTCGTGTTCCGGGTGCCGATTTGGTATTCTCCAAACGTGAAATGAAAAGCTTTGAGGACTATGTTCGTAAATTTGGTGCAAAAGGGCTTGGCTATTTCCAGATGAAAGAAGACGGTCTCAAAGGACCATTGGAAAAATTCTTCTCCCCTGAAGATCTTCAGCTTCTTGTAGACCGTACTGGCATGGAAGTGGGCGATGTTGTCTTCTTCGGTGCGGGTGATAAAACAACCGTATGGGATTACATGGGACGTTTCCGTATTTTCATTGCGGAACATGAAAAAATGAACCTTATCGACAAAGATCGTTTCGAATTTGTCTGGGTTGTTGATTTCCCTATGTTTGAAATCGAAAATGGACGCGTCAAAGCTCTGCACCACCCGTTCACTATGCCACGTGATCTCAATCACGAGCATCTTGACGATATTGAATCGATCGCCTATGACATCGTACTCAACGGTGTTGAGCTAGGCGGTGGGTCAATCCGTATTCATAAACAAGAGTTGCAAGCGCAAATCTTTAAACTTTTGGGTATCAGCGATGAAGAGGCGCAAGAGAAATTCGGCTTCCTCCTCGATGCGTTGAAATTCGGAGCACCTCCGCACGGCGGCTTTGCCCTTGGATTTGACCGTTTCATGATGCTTTTATCGAAAAAAGACAGTATCCGTGACGTCATCGCATTCCCAAAAACGCAAAAAGCATCATGTATCATGACTGATGCCCCTAACACCGTTGACATCGCTCAGTTACGTGAACTTCATATTCGTGTACGTGAAACTGCGAAATAATGAAAAAACTTTTTTTAATCATCGGCGCCCCAGGCTCTGGTAAAACAACGGATGCTCAGATTATTGCCTCACAAAATCCTGAGGCTATGGTTCACTATTCTACTGGAGATCTTTTAAGAGCTGAAGTTGCCAGCGGAAGTGAACGTGGTCAGAGAATCAACAGTTTTATCAGCAAAGGCCTTATCGTACCAATCGAAATCGCAATCGAAACCATCGTAACGGCGATTAAAAATGCCCCAAACGATATTGTTTTATTTGATGGATACCCACGAAGCCATGAACAGATGCATGAACTTGATAAGTTCCTGATAAACGAAACATCCATTGAACTCCAAAGCGTTATTGAAGTGGTAGTGAGTGAAACTGTGGCCCGTGATCGCGTTTTAGGGCGTGCGCGTGGTGCAGATGACGATGAAAAAGTATTTAATAATCGTATGAAGGTCTATACAGATCCTCTTAATGACATCCAAGACTTTTATACGGCAAAAAATCTTCTACATAAAATCGATGGTGAACGCGATATCGAAGTTATTGTTACAGAGATGGAAACATTTATCAAATCAAAAATTTAATTGATGGGAATAATACGATGAAAATAATTTTATTGGGTGCACCGGGTGCAGGAAAAGGGACACAAGCACAGTTTTTGACTAAAGCTTTCGATATTCCACAAATCTCTACGGGGGACATGCTTCGTGCGGCCATCAAGGCGGGTACCGATCTTGGAAAACTGGCAAAATCGTTTATGGATTCAGGCAAACTGGTAACCGATGAAATCATTATCGGTCTTGTCAAAGAGCGTATCACTCAAGATGATTGTAAAAACGGTTTTCTTCTTGATGGATTCCCACGCACTGTTCCTCAAGCAGACGCGCTCAAAGAAGCAGGTGTTGCCATCGATGCCGTCATAGAAATCGACGTTCCCGATTCCGAGATCGTCAAACGTATGTCAGGACGACGAGCACATCTAGCATCTGGACGCACCTATCACATCGTCTACAATCCACCGAAAATCGAAGGCAAAGATGACGAAACGCTCGAAGATCTTGTACAACGCGACGATGATAAAGAAGACATTGTTCTTGACCGTTTAAGTGTCTATCACGACCAAACTCAACCGCTTATCGCCTATTACCAAAGTGTCTCACAATCAGATGCTTCGGTCAAATACATTCGTATTGACGGTACACAGCCTATTGATATCGTTGAGAAAGAGATTATTTTAAAACTCAAATGAAAACACCTCATTTTTATGCCGTTATTATTGGGTCAGAAATACTCAATGGGCGTCGAGATGATAAACACTTTCTTTATATGAAAAATGCTTTGATGCAACGTGGACATACACTCTTTGCATCATTTATCATTAAAGATGATCATGAGCTTATACGCGCAACATACGCCATGATCAAAAACGATCCAGATGCCGTCATGTTCAGCTTTGGAGGAATCGGCTCCACCCCTGACGACTTAACGCGCCAAATAGCTTCAGAAGTTTTCAGCGATGGAGAACTTGTATCTCATAAACAATTCTACTCCGATATCCTTGCTCGTTTTGGCGATGAAGCATTTCCCAATCGTATACACATGGCCGACTTACCAAAAGAGGCAGAACTGCTTCCCAACATTATCAATAATATGTCAGGATTTTATTTAGAAAATCGCTACTTTTTTATGCCCGGATTTCCTGAAATGTCCCACCCTATGGTTGATTATATTTTGAAAAACTTTTATCCTCAAGCTCCCATTACCTACCGTAAAACGCTCATTGCTCAAACCAGTGAAAATACCCTTATCCACATCATGAAACAACTCGATCAAGATGTAGATTTTTCTTCTCTTCCTATGCTAAATAGTGGAAAGCCATCCGTGGAAATATCCGTTGCTTCTACGAATAAAGCGTTATGTGAACAAAGTTTTGAATTATTTATTCGTGATTTGAACGCTCAAGCCATTCTTTACACCATTCTTTAGTACTTTTTTTAATATTTCTCCAAATAATGACGATCTAGTCTTAAGATTTTATATTTCCGTAGTGATTATAAATGGATATTTGGAGAGAAAGATGTTAAATTATTTGCTAATTGCATTGGTAATCATAATAATCGCCTACATAGGCTATCGACGTTATTTTTTCCAAAAGCATAAAGTAGACCACCCAATAAAGCCTCACTTTACCTTAAAAATAGAGCACGAGTAGTTCTTTCTCTATTTTTTATCTTGTTGTGCAACATGAGCAGTCAATAGATTTAAAATTGATGTTTTCCGCATTTTTCGAGCAAAATCAAGGGCATTGAGACCTTGTCCATCGCGGACAACCACATCAACACCCATATCAAGCAGTTTTTGTATCACTTCTGTCCGTCCGTAGCAAACAGCACCCATCAATGGGGTAAATCCACTTCTTCTTGTAGAAACATTTACATCAAACCCATCGGCAATCAATCGTTCAATCAAAAATAGATTGTTGTACGTGACCGCTACATCAAAAACACTGACCCCTTCGTCATCTGTCTGATACAAATCAGCACCGCTATCAATTAAAAGATCAAAAATTTCTTGATCACAATGATATCTCAGAGCAAAACAAAGAACAGATTCCCCATTTTCTTCAACTTCATTCGGGTTGCCGCCATTTTTTAAATACTGTTTGACACCCAAAAAATTATTCGCTTTTAATAACTCAATCCATTTTTCCATTTATGACTCATTGTAATGATATGCAACAGTATAACATGCTAGCTTCAACACAGTGCGAGGGGTTTATGCTAAAATTCCCTATTAATATTAACACAAGTGAGAGAATATGGAAATTTTAGAAACAGAATCTGCTTTCAAAGCAAGCGTTCAAGAGATTCAAAACATTTCAGGCTATAAAAATCCAGTAGGATTTGGTATTTGTCGTGTTGATTTTGGGCAATTAGACTCAACCAAAATTCTTCAGGCAACGTATCCATTTATGAATTGGAACGAAAATCTTGGCAGTGCAGCTATTTTTATTAAGAATGCACAAGAGCAAGGCTATAGCATTGATTTTAATGCCGATGAAGTAACAGTACCAGTAACACTTAAATTTTTAGAAGGATGTCTTAATGCCTTCACCCCTTATGCCCAGGAAGCGTACGGTGATTCTCATAAAAATATTCAAGTCATTTCTGCTTTGTACAATCACATTAAAGAAAACGGTATGCGCGACGAGGAGTTTCGTTTGGTACTGATTTTTAATGATGCCGCTTGTAAAAGCGTTGAGGGCACTTATCTCAAGCTTTATGCACTTTCCACAGCAAAAGCTGCTTTACGTTCATTGAATCTTAACGGTGCATTTGGTGCATTACACAATGTAGCATGGTCCGATGGGCAACCTATCGAACTTGAATGGCTACGTGAAAATGAAATTGAACTCAAAATTGCCAATCAATACCCAAAAATTGATTTTGTGGATAAATTCCCTCGTTTCCTTCAACACATTATCCCCGCTAATAATACCCGTATCTTGGATGACTCAAAAGTCCGTTTTGGTGCCCAGTTACATGCAGGAACAACTATTATGCCAGGTGCAAGTTATGTAAACTTCAATGCCGGAACAACAGGTGTCAGTATGGTAGAGGGACGCATATCCAGTTCTGCCATCGTAGGAGATGGTTCTGATGTCGGAGGCGGTGCTTCGATTTTAGGAGTACTCAGTGGTACAGACGGTAATCCTATATCTATTGGTAAGAATACCCTCTTAGGCGCAAACAGTGTATGTGGTATCCCTCTTGGTGATGGCTGTATTATTGATGCTGGGATTGCTATCTTAGCAGGTACAAAGGTTCAAATATCTCCAGATCAGCTTGCGCTTATACAGTCTGCAAACCCTAGCCACACAATAGCAAACGCTACTATCTTCAAAGGTTCAGAACTTTCAGGATTAAATGGCATCCACTTTCGTCAAGATTCACAAAATGGAGCGCTTATCGGTCGACGCTCTACTCGTGAAGTAAAACTAAACGCTGATCTGCATTAAATCTATTTTCTTTACAACCCTTAAGGTTGTGGAGAATATACTATTAACAATTTAAAAAAGGAGTATCGTGATGATAAGTTCAAACGTATCTTCCATTCTTTCTAATCAAACATATATGAATAACGATGCGGCCAATATTGCCAATGTTAATACAGATCGTTATGTTCCTCAGAATACTGTTGTAAGAGAAGCCGATAATAAAGGATCAACTACAGCGGTAACTACACGTGCAACTGACAATGGCAGTGAAAAATCACAAACCAATCTGGTCAAAGAGATTACGGATCAAATTACTATTGAAAATGTAACTGCAGCAAATGTCGAAGCAATCAAGACCCAAGATAAGATGCTCGGTTCCCTCTTGGATTTTAAAGCTTAGAGAGTTTTTCTTTTAGTTTTTGCACGTACATAACTCGCAGGAGTATGTGTGAAAATATTCATACTTACCAATTTACTCAAAAGCATATTGTTAGCATCAAAATTCTCAACTTCTTCTCCTAATTGGAGGGTAGTAATAGCGGCCTTGCCAACGATGACCCTCCCTTTTTTTCCACTAGGATCAATAGTCCGGATACCCCAAATATTGTGCATTACCATCACAGTGTCTTCATACGTTCCAATATAAAGAAGTACGTGCCCTTTTTTGTACAAAATCGTTTCAAATGGAATCCCTCTTTCTTTAATCAAGGCGAGTTTTTGATTATTGTCAAGTCCATTAAAAAAAAGAATTTCCCCTTTTTTAGCCTGTGACGCTGAATTTCGGGGAAGCCAAATACCAAAAGGTGTGAAAAAATCACGAATCATTGAAGAACAGTCACGCTCTTCAAACATCCCCCCCCACCCATATGTATTACGCAACATATGAGATCCGATCTTGATTATCTCTTCTTTGTTAAGTAAATGATACCCTACATGAGCTACTTCTTTTGGAATACTCATCTCTTCTGATATACCAGATCTACTCACATACAGGACCTTAAAGTCATCAGGTGTCTCTTTTATAAGTGGCAATACCATACCTATGCGGGAATAGGTTACAAATTTATGCGCTTCATCGTACAAAGGGACCCTGTCTTGTGTTATAAATACTTTCTTTTTTTCTAACATCAATGCAATCTGCTCTGGCTTAATCACCGCGACACCATCACTTTCAACCCATCCGGACGCATTATTGGTAAAAATATAAACCCACGACCCATCTTTAGAATAATGAGAAATAAATATAGGCTCGTTAAATGCTACGCTACTATTTTGCAGTAAATCAAAAGGATACCCTTCACCCGGCAAAGCTGGGTTTTTATACAACGGTTTTTCCGTTGGGAATACACGAATATTCATCCATCTAGTCGTAACTGCCGCCTCATTCACAGTTGAAAAAGCTTCATAATTACTCTGAACTACAAGTTCGGGTATCCATAAAGGATCAACAGGCTTTAGATTGTTCCCATAGCCGCCGACAAATGCACTGATTGGCCATTTAGCTTCTTTCGCACATATCGGAGCTGCTGCATACATCCATGGAGCGTAGTAACGTTCTTCAAAGTGTTTTTGAATTTCGAAAACAGTTTCCTGATTTGTAAAATTATTATCAAAATAAGGAGGAAGAACTTGTGGAAAGTATTCTAAATCATTTACTTTTTTTGTTATTGAAGGAAGCTCATCGGACTCAACCTCTTGTGGTAATGCAATCTCATAAGTGTCATTCGAGCTGTTAATATCTTTACATACAGGAGGCAAAGATTTTAGTCCTAAATTAGGAGGAGAAATTTGTGGATGCACTTGACCGCATCCATACAAAAAAATCAACACTCCTAAAACTGATAAACGGTATATTACGTTCTGCATTGCTCCACTTTAACACCAGTTAGATTTATTCAACACCACCAAAACGCCCTACAACACGTCCGATGATCTCCACTTCATTGCGCTGTGCAACATAAGTTGGATAGTCTTTATTATCTGAAATAATATCAAGTTTACCATCAATTCTCACTTGTACTCTTTTAATGAATAAGCCATATTCAGTCCGTATGGTAAACACCCCTCCTCGGCTAACTTCTTTTTTAGCTCTATTGATAAATACAATATCGTTGTAACTAAAAGACGGTTCCATAGAATCACCCGAAACATTAATAGCCTCTATATTACGTAATTCACTCTCACCACCCAAGGAGATCACAAAATTTTCTTCTAACATTAATGGTTCATAATCCAGCTCATCATTTTCAGCGCCCCCACCAGCAGAGGCACTAACCGAAGAGAAATACCGTACCATATAAAAGCGATTAGTCGGTTCAATCAAACTTTCCGGAGATTGATTGTAAAGCATCCAGTTTATCGCTATGGAACGTTTAGCACAAAAATCAAGTAACTCATTAAAAGGAATTTTATTGCGTTTCTTCATTGTTGCAAAATTCATCTGAGTAATTTCCAAAAGCTCCGCAACATCTTTGTCAAATACTTTTTTCTCTGGAAATTCACCTGAAACGATATCTTTGATCGTTTCGACAATTTCAAAAAAACTTTTCATTTCCCACCCCCTAATTCTAATTGATAGCGATATTGTAGGTATTATGCCATATATTTCAATTTATATGACAAATTGACATATAAATTATCATTAAGCCAATAATTAATTACTATTTGTCAAATCAATAAAATAAATAGGCAATCAGGAGTACACAATGGCACATGTAATTAAGAAAGCAAATACACTTATGGAACGGTTCGAAGAAAAAATGGAAGTTTGGGCGAAAAAAATATTTTAATTAGAGGTAGAATCTTCTTTGTCAAATTGATCGATACGTGAAAGATGATAGCCTCTAAAGATGTAAATTAAAAAGAGGACAAATCCAAGAATCATAATCGTATCAAAAATTTGAAAGATCACATCGTCTCCTTGTACCCAACAAAATTCTGCTTAATTGCTTCATAAAGTATGATTCCAGCACTGATAGCGAGGTTTAGACTTCGACCCTCTTTGGTCATCGGAATCGTCATACATTGCGCAGGGTATTTTTCTAGGACATCCGCAGGTATGCCTGCTGTTTCACTTCCGAAAAAAAGATAATCCCCTTCTTGAAAAGAGTGTTCAAAATAGGGCTTGTCTGTTTTAGTCGTCGCATAGAAAAAACGGTCACTTTTCTGAATCGAATCAAAAAACTCCTCAAGATTTTCCCACACTTTTAAATCAATTTTGTGCCAATAGTCTAAACCTGCTCTACGAACAGCTTTTTCACTAATATCAAAGCCTAGAGGCTTAATAAGATGCAGTTTTGCACCCGTATTCACACATAAACGGCCTATTGCACCCGTATTATTTGGAATTTGCGGGTTTACAAGGACAATATTAAACATATTTAGAAAATTACTGTCTTGTTCGCATGAACAAAAATACGATCTTCTAACGCCAGTTTCAAAGCTTTTGACAATACAATTTTCTCAACATCTTTCCCGGAACGCTGCATATCTTCCCAGCTATACGCATGATCTACATGAATAACATTTTGCGCGATAATTGGTCCCTCATCAAGATTATTATTGACAAAATGAGCTGTTGCTCCAATAATTTTTACCCCACGTTCATACGCTTGTTTGTAAGGATTGGCACCAATAAATGCTGGAAGAAAAGAATGATGAATATTGATTATTTTATCTTCATAAGCTTGCACAAAACGAGGTGTTAAAATACGCATGTATTTTGCTAATACAATGTAATCAATTTCTCCTAATGAAGCCAAACATTCCAATACATTTGTTTCATGTGTGTCACGATCCAGATCAACATGCGAGACTGTATAAAAAGGGATACCGAATTTAGAGACTAACGGTTCTAAGAGATTATAGTTCGAGACAACTGCCACGATCTCAGCATCCAGCTCGCCTGCCTCATAACGGATCAAAATGTCACCCAACGCATGCGACTCTTTTGTTGCCATTAATACAATGCACTTTTTACGTGGGGCAATCACTTCTAAAATCGTATCTTTAGGCAGAGCATTTGAAAGTTCTTGCTTTAAATCTTCTACATCAATATCACCCGCCACGACGCTACGCATGAAAAACTTATTATGAACTTTATCCACAAATTCATGATTGGAAATAATATTGAGATTACGATGATAAAAAATACTGGAAACTTTATAGACAAGTCCTTTTTCATCATTGCACTGTATTAACACGCGATACTGTTCATTCATATTGATGCTCATTAACGGATTGTGTCCAAACGATTATCAATTGTCGCTAATAAGTATTCAAAAAAATTCAACGTCAAGTCTACCTTGGCTTCGATATTGACATTATTAGGAGATTGGAATCCTTCAAATAAGACCAAAAGACGCTCTCGTATCCCCTCAAGCATTCGAACTTCATCATCCGATCCGATCGTAGGAGTTTCACCTGCCAATACATTCGCAAATGATACTGAAGCCGATATTTCTTCTTCAACCGGCTCACTCACTGTTTCTTTAGACACAATACTACCGTCTTGAGAATGATCCAATGTATCACGGACAACCATATCGTCAAGCTCGGCTAACGTCGATAAAATAACATCTTTTAATTCCATGCGCGCAATAGCCACCTTTCAAACTGGATAAACTCCGCTTTTTCGTCCATTTGAACAAAAAAAGTTTTCATTTCATTATTAACACCAAGAAACTTTTTTCGCATACCGGAGAGCCGTCGAATGGCTATCTTAGCATCACTGTTTCCTGGCTCTTTTTTTAAAATTTCTTTATAAATCTCCAATGCCTCTTCTTTGAGACCTTGAAGTTCGTAAATATTAGCGAGGGTTAAAGTTTGCATTTAGCCGCAAAATCAGCAATGATAGAGCCCATTTGACTTGTCGTACAAACCTCTTTTGCATCGAATGCTGCGATATCTTTGGTGCGATAACCAAGAGAGAGGGCTTGTTTGATTGCATAATCAATGCGATCAGCCGCTTTGTTCTCTCCTAATGCGTAACGAAGCATCATCGAGGCACTAGAAATTGTCGCGATCGGATTAGCAATACCCTGCCCTGCAATATCAGGAGCTGAACCGTGAATCGGCTCGTATACACCGATAGCTGCACCTACAGATGCCGAGGGAAGTAATCCGATTGAACCTGAGAGCATGCTCGCTTCATCGCTTAAGATATCACCGAAAATGTTTCCTGTCAAAATAACATCAAACTGTTTTGGATCACGGATAAGCTGCATCGCTGCATTGTCAACATACATATGAGTAAGTTCCACTTCCGGATACTCACGCGCGACTTCTATCACCACTTCACGCCAAAGCTGACTCACGTCAAGGACATTTGCTTTGTCCACTGAACATACTTTTTTACTGCGTTCCATTGCTATTTTAAAAGCCACGTGTGCGATACGAATTACTTCATCACGCGTGTACACCATAGTGTTCCAACCCTTGTTTTCATCGCGCCCTTTTGGCTCACCGAAGTAAATCCCACCTATAAGCTCGCGGACAACCATCAGATCAACACCTTTGACGATCTCTGGTTTCAATGAACTGGCGTTAACCAATTCATCATACACACTTGCGGGACGAAGGTTTGCAAAAACTCCTAGCTCTTTACGAAAACGTAGCAAGCCGCTTTCAGGGCGTTTTTCTCTTGGAAGCGTATCCCATTTTTCTCCGCCGATTGCACCAAATAGCACGGCATCGCTGGAAAGTGCAATATCAATCGTCTCTTGAGGAAGAGGGTCACCGGTAACGTCATACGCGCATCCACCCATCAAAGCTTCACGGTACGTAAATGCAATATTTTCATCATGCGCTACGGCATCCAAAACTTTTACCGCTTCATCAATAATTTCAGGACCGATTCCGTCCCCTTTTATCAGTGCAATATTATAAGTTTTCATTCGATTAGTTTCCTTGCGCTGCGATTTCAGCTGCAGCATAATTCATAAGTCCGCCAGCACTGATAAGTTCTTGCATAAACGGAGGAATTGGAATAAAGTTATACACTTTACCCGTAGTCATATTTGTGATCGTTCCCGCATCCATATCGATGCTAACACGCTCACCTTCTTTGATTTCGGCGCTTTCGGTTAATTCAAAAATCGGCAATCCCATATTAAAGGCATTACGGTAAAAAATGCGGGCAAACGTAGGTGCAATAACCGCAGCAACACCGGCAGCTTTAAGTGCGATAGGAGCATGTTCACGTGATGAACCGCATCCAAAGTTCTCACCGGCTACAATAATGTCGCCCGGAGCCATTTTGCTGACAAAAGTTGGATCGGCATCTTCCATAACGTGTTTCGCGAGTTCTAAGGGGTTTGAGGTGCTGAGATAACGGGCAGCGATAATAAGATCGGTATCGATATCTTTACCGAAATTCCAAACTTTACCTTCCATTTTTTGCATACTTCATCCTACTGTTCTAAATTGAAGAGATTATATCAAAGATGAGTTGAAACTCTATTAAACTCCAAGCAATGTGGAGTTTAATACAAACTAGTATTAACGTTTCAAGCTGTTAGTTGTAGCGAGCATTTCATCACTGGTGGTGATGACTTTTGAATTGGCATCATAGGCGCGCTGACCCGTGATCAGATCGGTAAGTTCAACGACGAGTTGTACGTTTGACAACTCTACAAACCCTTGGCGGATATTTCCAAGTCCATTATCCCCAGGTGTCCCCTCAACCGGCTGACCTGAAGCATCCGTTTCGACAAAGAGATTATCTCCCATGGCATGCAAACCAGCTGGATTAATAAAATTTGTAAGAGAGATTTGTCCCACTTGGGTTGCCTGCGCCTGCCCTGCTTGAGTAACACTTACGATACCATCGGTTCCGATACTGATATTCGTTGAATCTTCTGGAATAACAACCTCGGGGATAACAGTGTAACCATCGGAATTCACCAAAGTACCATTTTGATCAATTTTCAATGAACCGTTACGTGTATACACTTCCGTACCGTTAGGCAATTGAAGTTTTAAGAAACCTTTACCCGTGATTGCCAAATCCAAAGAGTTATCCGTTTGCTTTAGACTTCCTTCAGAGAAAATCTTGTTAATAGCCGTTGGACGAACCCCGAGACCCACTTCGATTCCCGTCGGAGACTGTGTTGTATCACTTGTTGAGGTTCCGGCATACGTCATGACCTTGTACATCAAATCTGCAAACTCTGCACGTGATTTTTTATACCCCATTGTGTTAACGTTGGCAATATTATTCGCGGTCGTATCAATTTGTGTTTGCATGGCCAGCATTCCGGTTGAGCTGGTATAAAGTGATTGCATCATAGTTTTATCTCCTTAGATTATCGTCGTGTAACAGCGATTTTTTCAATCGCATCACGGTTAAGATCATTCATTTGTGAATCCATCGCTTTTTGATACATACCGACCAAACGGTTTGCTTCTACGAGTGAAATCATCTCATTGACCGCATTGACATTGCTTTTTTCTACATATCCTTGCATAACACCACCGCTTTGCGCCACAGGTTTCAATGGATCAGCCGGATCAGGGACATAAAGGTTATCTCCCTCTTTGGTCAGCATCCGAAGATTTTGAGGCTCAACGATCAACATACTTTTACCGGCAACCATTTGCGTTGATCCCGGTATATTAGTGGAAAACTGTCCATTTTTATCCAGAGTTACGACGCTGTCTCCTGGATTAAAAGTAATCCCTTTTTGATCAGCTCCAATTACTTCATACCCTTGCTTGTTAACTAATTTTCCATCTTGGTTCATTGTAAATGAACCATCTCGTGTCAAACGTACTCCTTGTGGTGTATTGACTGCAAAGAATTGTCCTTCTTTATTTAAAGCAATATCAAAAGTATTGCCTGTGGCTTGTAATGTCCCAAGGGAGAAATCCGTATAAGCATCGCTAATCTGAGGAACTCTAGAAAGTGATCGATTTAAATATTGTGCTGCTTGCTCAGTATGATTCTTAATTGGGAGTTCATCTCTCGCTTCTTTGTACAAACGGGCAAAATCACCTGTAATAAGCTGCTCTTTCTTATAACCGGCTGTATTGACGTTTGCTAAATTGGCCGCGATTGTGTCCATTCGGTTAAATTGAGCAACCATTCCACCTGTAGCTGCATAATATCCCGTTTGCATTTCTGATCCTTGAGAACTGATATTAGAGCAAGTAAGCAAAGGCCATTCCATATTTAATATGCGATTAACTTTCTTATAAAATGGCTCATTTAATATTATTTCGGTATAATCCTATTCTTTTTATAACCGCAAGGGAGCCTTCTACATAATGAGCGTCAAAGACTTAAACAAACACATCGAAACACTATTTACGGAACATAAATCCAAAAATTGTCTTACCTATGAGGCCATTGTAGAGGCGTTTGATAAACAACCTACCCTCGCTCAAGCTAAAAATATTTTAAAGTTGGCAGAAAAATATAAAACCTGTCTTTTTACTTCTTCGGAACATGCCAAGATCCTTAATCAGCAAGAAGCCGATGCAAAACGTGCGGCTCAGATTAAATACATTGAAGAAGCGAGTACCGATCAATTTGACATTTTAAAGCAACATGAGCTTCTAGAGTGGTCACGATCGGATTCTCCAGTTCGTATGTATTTACGTGAAATGGGGCAAATTCCACTTTTGACCAAAGAAGAAGAGGTAGAAATATCCAAACGTATGGAAATGGGTGAAGAGATCATTATTGATGCTATTTGTTCTGTCCCTTATCTCATTGAATTCATCCTTGACTACAAAGACCCCCTAATCAATCGTGAGCGACGGGTAAAAGAACTATTCAAAAGTTTTGAAGACGATGCCGAAGAAGATGACACTTCTAGCGATGACGATACTGATGATTCTGATGATGAAGAGAGCAAGGAAAAAGCTCCTTCAGCGAAAGACAAAAAACGGATTGAAAAAGTTATAACTTCGTTTAAAGCACTCGAAAAAGCAAAAAAAGATTGGGCAAAAGCGACTGAAAAGATGCTTGAAGAGCGCACTCTTGAAGAAATGGATGCAGATTACGTCTTATTTTTCCTAAATGTTAGTTTTAAGAAAAAGACCCTTAAAGATGCGCTTATGGATTTGGGGCCAACCTCGAAACTAATCAATGAGCTTGTGCGTTCCATGGAAACAGCGCTAAGAAGTGACGAAGGTTTTGATCGTGAGCTAAAGCGACTCGAGTACAAACTTCCACTTTTTAACGACCAGCTGAAAAAAAATCACGTCATTATTGTTAACAAAATTACCGAACTTACCAAAGAAGAGATTGCTGCGAAAGTTCCGGAAGCTACCATGGTCAGTACCTATATGGAAATCAAAAAATTAATCCAAACCAAAGAGGCTTCCAAAGGCGGCTTTGATATGGAGCCGGAAAAACTGGCTGATATCTTGGAACAAATCAAACGTGGGAAAAATATTTCCGAAACATCAAAAACTCGTATGGCAAAAAGTAACCTGCGTCTCGTTGTTTCCATCGCAAAGCGTTATACCAATCGCGGTCTTCCGTTCCTAGATTTGATCCAAGAAGGAAACATTGGATTGATGAAAGCGGTTGATAAATTCGAATACCAAAAAGGGTATAAGTTTTCAACCTATGCAACATGGTGGATACGTCAAGCCATCAGCCGTGCTATCGCCGATCAGGCACGTACTATTCGTATTCCGATCCACATGATTGAGACGATCAACCGTATCAATAAAATCATGCGTAAACATCTCCAAGAACACGGTAAAGAGCCGGATGTCGAGACAATCGCAGAAGAAGTCGGGCTCTCCGTAGAGAAAGTCAAAAACGTCATCAAAATCACCAAAGAGCCAATTTCACTCGAAGCGCCAATCGGGAATGAAGAAGATGGCCGTTTTGGAGACTTTATAGAAGACAAGATGTCCCTCTCTCCTTCGGATGCAGTTCTCAAAGATGACCTTAAAGTTCAAATTGAGGGTGTTCTCGAACAACTCAACGAACGTGAAAAAGCAGTTATTAAAATGCGTTTTGGAATCATGGATGATGAGAGTGACCGTACTCTCGAGGAGATCGGAAAAGAGCTCAATGTTACACGTGAGCGTGTTCGTCAAATCGAAAGCAGTGCGATTAAAAAGCTTAAACACCCAAAAGTGGGTCGTAAATTGAAAAACTACATCGAAGACTAATGACATTTGATCAACAATGGATTGAATACGATTTCAATCCATTTATTCTCTTTAGCGCAAGCGGTAAAGTTCTCTCTCTCAACACGGAAGCTCAGTATTTGCTGGGAGCCGCTGATGCTTCTATCATCTATAAAATTGCCATGGCCAATGCTAATGCTACGTTTGGATTTAAAACAACTTTTATGGAACTTGAATTTGGGCGTTTCAAGTTTTTTGGTATTACCATTGGGTATGAAGATGAAGAACAAATCGGTATTCGTCTCTACCAACTCCCATCCTTCCAATTTACCAAACAAAAACCTGAAGGAAGCTTGGTCAATGTCTATACTCTCATTGACCTCTGTATCAGCTCTAATTCCATTGGTTCACCTGTTAAATACATCAAAGAATTGGA
This sequence comes from Sulfuricurvum sp., assembly GCA_030694265.1. Classification (GTDB taxonomy): domain Bacteria; phylum Campylobacterota; class Campylobacteria; order Campylobacterales; family Sulfurimonadaceae; genus Sulfuricurvum. The sequence continues at coordinate 382,880 of JAUXYP010000001.1, read as the reverse complement.
TCCTTCTATTCCTGAAATACGATTACATGCAGAAATTTTCATCAAACTGCTCAATAAAACCTATCAAACGTTTAGTGATAATGAAGTGATACTTACACGCTTATTTTTCAGAGTTGGTGAGCATATAAAGTATGAGGGTGAAAAGTACTCTCTCTTTGCTATCGAATTCTCTGCACAAAACATGAATCGTAAATATACATCAGAGATTACCCGTCTCGCAGAAGAAAATAATCTCTACTGTGATGTGAGAGAGTCTAAAATTACGATAAATATTCCAATGATTACGAAGTAAACCATTCTCTGGCTATTAGATAGCCAATAACGATTCCATATCCTAATCCTATGAGATACGGTAGCAGTTGCAACATCTGATTGTTTTCCAACGTGATAAATCCTAATGCAAAAAAAGCGTAAGGAATAAGACGGTAAGCTGAAACCCATGCCCCAGAATTTTTAACGGTATTTTCTATAATGGCTTGTTTTTGGAGCTTTTTTTCTGCTTTTATCATCTCTTTGACATCCGCTATCTCTAGGTCACGTTCATCTTCGTATAAATCATAAGGATCATCCATCATATCAATGCTGTCTTTGTGCACATCCAAATCCACTTCGCTCACTTTTGAGCGGATCATGTTGCGATACGCGTAGAGTGATCCCATCGTTATCATGGCACCTGAAAGCATCGCCACTTCAAAACTGGCGAATACAGCATCTGAAATCACTAATAACAGTGCGATCGGAATATGTAATAGAACAATAAATAGAATTGTTTTTTTAATTTTCGTCATCCTCATCCTCACCAATCGTTTGCCCCATATTATAACGGGGATCTTTTGCCAGTGCTTCAAACTCTTTGTATTGTTTGCTATACGCTTTATAGACATTTGCAATTGCCGCAGCGAGTCCAATAGCAACACCTACCCATAACAGCCACCCTATTCCCGTCAGCTTTTTGAGCCCTAAACCTATCCCAACACCAATCAATACGGCCACTACTATCGAAATACCAAGAGAAAGGCTTTCAGCCCCCTCAATAATAGCTTTAAGCCTAGGCTTTTGCTCTTCTATATTTTCCATTAGAGTGCTCCAAATATGGATTCAACTGCAACAATCGTCTCTTCGATCATAACATCAGTTATTGCTGTTGAGATAAAACCTGTTTCAAACTGCGAACAGGCAAAATAAAATCCTGCTTCCAACATGGCTGCATGAAAATGGGCGAAACGCTGAGTATCACTTTTGAGTGCCTCTGCAAAATTGCTAACACTGTTTTCGCTAAAGAAAAATCCAAACATCGATCCGCGCACATCCGTTTGTAAAGGAATATTGTGTTTTTGTGCCGCTTCATTGAATCCCTGCATCAATCGCTTTGCTCTAGCTTCCAGTATCCCAAACACTCTTCCATTCGCTTTTAGCTTACGAATAGAGGCGAGACCTGCTGCCATTGCTACCGGATTTCCGCTAAGTGTCCCTGCTTGGTACACTCCACCCTCAGGTGAGAGGCATGCCATAATCTCACAACGTCCTCCAAAAGCTCCTACAGGCATACCGCCACCGATAACCTTGCCCAATGTCACCAAATCAGGTTTTGTCCCCGTAATGCTCTCGGCCCCATGCAAACACGCACGAAAGCCGCTCATCACCTCATCAAAAATCAATAACGTCCCATGCTCGTCACACACCGCTCGTAATTGTGCTAAAAAATCTTTATCAGCAGGTACGAGTCCCATATTACCGGCAATCGGTTCGATAATCACACAGGCAATTCCAGGGCTGTCCGTAAAACACTTTCGAACACTCTCTATATTATTGTATTCTGCCAATAACGTATGTTTGGTGAAATCGGCAGGAACACCGGGAGAACTGGGTGTACCAAAGGTAGCGGCACCTGAACCTGCTTGAACCAATAATGCATCACTGTGCCCATGGTAACAGCCGGTAAACTTGACAATATCATCTCGATTTGTAAATCCGCGTGCTAAACGAATAGCACTCATCACGGCTTCCGTGCCGCTGCTTACAAAACGGACTTTTTCAACCGACTCATAGATAGAGATAATCAACTCTGCCAGTTCACTCTCAGCCTCAGTAGGTGCGCCAAAACTAAGCCCGTGCTTGACTGCTTCAATAACCGCGTTTTCAATGCTCTCATCACGATGTCCGAAAATCAACGGCCCCCAGCTTTGTACATAATCTACATAACGGTTACCATCAATATCAGTCAGATAAGCGCCCTCGCCGCTTGCAATAAATCGAGGAATTCCGCCAACGCTTTTAAAGGCGCGTACCGGTGAATTTACACCGCCTGGAATAAGTTCCTGGGCTTTTAAAAATGCTTTTTGTGAGTGCTCAATATTCATGAATAATCTTCCTATTCTTATCTCTTTTATATAGATGCTAATTATAGCCATTAAGCTATTAACACGTTATAATGGCAATTATGGAAATACACTCCCAATTCATTTAACTCTTTTAGCTATAATTTCCCAAAACCAACCGAATGATTGAGACTTATGCCGCGAACCAAATCTTTTTCTCTTTATGCATTGATTATTGCATTACTGGTTCACTTTATCATTTTTCTGATGCTTTTATTGTTTAATACACTTTCTCCAAAAATAATGCCTCAACCAAAAGAAAAATCAGAAGCGTCACGTTTTAAACTCTCCCTCAAAGAACGTCCCAAAGCTTCCAAAGAAGCAGTGGTTAAAAATGAAATGCCAAAAATCACCAAAGCACTCCCTATGCCAAAAGGGGAACAGCTCAAAAAACTCACTTCTGCCAGTAAATCTCAAAAAACACCTGATTCTAAACCATCTTCTAAACCGCAGAAAGCACAATCAGTTACCCAAGTACCTGAAGCAGCCGCAACACCCCCTGAACCAAAAAGAGCCTTTGAACGTCACGTTGCTGCGCAAGTAGCCACACTGGAACGCCAACCGCAACCTAAAAAAGAATCTGGTCTGTATGATTTTCTCTCAAAAGCAGACCCTAATCCCCGATCCTCTTCAGATTCCATCACCAAAGTCGGCGATAATATACAAAAACTGTATGGGGACAAATTCGGAGAACTCTCTGCAGGGGAACAAAAATATATTATTGATAATCAAGAGACTATGCGCCGTATCACACAAAGTGTTTTAGACCGCTATGGGCGCTCCAAAATTCCGGATAACCTCCGCGTAGATGAAACAAACACCATTGAGTTTTATCTCCACCCTGATGGCAGTATTTCAGATATCCATTTTTTGAAAAACAGCCGATTTTCTATACTCAACGATACGACCAGAGAAACCATAGAAATCGCTTATGCCAAATATCCACGACCGGCACAAAAAACACTTATTCGCTATCGGGTATGGTATAACCTACAATAAACTCTTGAGTACCGCTAAAGCACCCTTATAAACCGGATCATCAATAAAACCATACCGTTCATCCACAAATCCTGTAATTCCGTTATCCGCATTTTCTTCGAACAATGTAACTATCGTACGGCATTTCTTTATCTCGCTCTCGCTGTATCCAAAAATCTCATGAATATCCTCAACCTGATTAGGCGTAATACACCCCTTTGCATCCAGGCCAATCGTTTTTTCGAGTTCTAGCCAGTTGCGCAGTCCATCACTGTTTTTATACTCTTGATAAACAAACGAAACAGGTTTTACCCCGCATGCCCTAGCTGTAATCATAAAATGAGAGAGCATATACTGCATTGTAGGATTATCAGGGGTTAGCAGGCTTTGTGAGAGTCCCAAATCAGCGAAGAGATCAAGAACCCCTAGATAATATGCTTTAACTCTAGAATGACACACAAGTGTACTCAGAGCTAGCCACGCCTCTTTAGTCTCAATAGAGAGATGTACTTCTATGCCTTCATCGATCAGATCAAGTGCTTTTTGCACTTCTTCAACACATCGTATTTTGGGAATACGGATCGCATCGGGCATAAAAGGGTTCAGATAAACTATCTCTTCCATTCCCCCCTCATCAAGCGCATTGATACGTACGACTAATTTTTTGTCCAGTTTTGGATGCTCAGAAAGCGCTATAGCACATAAACGAAGCGCATAGGGCTTTTGCTCTGAACTAACCCCGTCTTCGAGATTGAGGATAATGCACTCGGCATTCAAAGAGGGAATTTTCGCGAGGTGTTTGAGATTATGGGTTGAAAGCATCAAGCATGAACGAAAAGAAAGGGAAGGATTTTGTACTCTTGCTACAGGAACAGCTAAGCGGTTCAAAGCCTCTAAATTCTGATTTTGGATCAGATATTCAAGGTTTTCGATGTTTTGAAGCGGCACGTTTAAACTCTTCTCGGTGGAGGTAATAATAGAGGGTTTGGATTTCTGTGTCCGTAAGATAATAGCGGGGCATCCCGACAATCTTATTGTTCACAGCATGATAAAACAGTGAAAAAGGAATTTTATTAATCGGTTTCCCCTCAAATATTTTTTTCTCACCCTCATCTTTATACTCAGCGATACGTCTTCCCTCACCCGATTCACCATGGCACATTTGGCATCCGATTCCTCTGGGATTATGATACAAACTCGCAGCATATTCTTCTTTGGTAATAAACGTGGCAGCACCGTAAACATGCACCCCAATAAACAAAGCCAGTAGTGCTCTCAACGTCATCCCTTTAACCAATTGTTAGTCTTTTGTCGGTATCATACCCAAAAACAATTTGACGGTGACTAAATGCAGCTATTAGACGGTAAATCCCTCGCCAAGAAAATCGAAGAGAATGTTACTCTAGAGGCAAAAGAACTTAAAAATCGTACAGGAAATGTCCCCGGTTTGGCCGTGATCCTAGTTGGCCACGATGCGGCAAGTCAAGCCTATGTCGGAATGAAGAAAAAAGCATGTGACCGTGCAGGATTTTATTCCGTTACGCATGAAATGCCTGAGGATATCTCACAAGATGCCATCATCAAAACCATTGAAATGATGAACCAAAATCCCAATATTGACGGAATTTTGATCCAGCTGCCTCTTCCAAGCCACATTGATACTACCAAAATCCTCGAAGTCGTTGCACCCAACAAAGATGTAGACGGTTTTCACCCCTACAATGTAGGGCGTTTGGCAACCGGGCTTGATGGGTTTGTCCCTTGTACCCCATTGGGCGTTATGCATCTTCTCAACGAATACAACATCAATCCAAAAGGTAAAGACGCCGTCATCGTCGGTGCTTCCAATATCGTAGGAAAACCCATGGCAGCACTACTGCTAAATGCTCATGCCACAGTCACGATCACCCACATCCATACCAAAGACCTCAAAGCCCATACGCTCCAAGCTGATATTTTGCTCGTAGGCGCAGGGGTGATCAATCTGATCAAAGAAGATATGGTCAAAGAGGGGTGTATTGTTATTGATATCGGGATTAACCGCGCGAGTGATGGACGCCTCGTGGGTGATGTTGATTATGATGCTGTTGCCCCTAAAACATCTTATATTACTCCGGTACCGGGAGGCGTAGGGCCGATGACGATTGCTATGCTTCTCTCTAATACTCTAAAAGCCGCACAAAACCACGCGAAAGAGCACCATTCATGAAGAAAAAAATTCTCGATAGTTTAGTCAAAACATACCATTTTTCTAACAGCTGGACAGGAACGATCATTATCGTCTTGTTTGTTATCTTTTTTATTGCACAAGCCTTCCGTATCCCTAGCGGATCGATGAAAGATTCTTTGTTAATCGGTGATCATCTTTTTGCCAAAAAATTTGCTTATGGAATTCCTACTCCTCATCTTCCATTTCTTGAGATACCTCTCGTTCCGGGAACGGATGGACATATTTATAATGGTGATGAGCCAAAACGCGGCGATATTGTCATTTTTCGCTATCCGAATGATACTAAACTGCACTACGTTAAGCGATGTGTTGCCCTTCCGGGAGATGAACTTTTTGTTTTGGATAAAGTTTTATATCTTCACCCTAGAGAAGGCAATGACTATACAAAAAAAGCCTTTAGTAATTATGAGCTAAAAGATATTGACGGGCAACTTTGGGTTAAAGACCCATACACACTGGATCATCCTGGAATTCACCACGATGAGAACATTGTCGATAATGGTGTTTACCCTGCAGAAATATTTAACACTACGCATATCATTGTCCCTGATGGACAGTATTTTATGATGGGTGACAACCGTGATCATTCCAATGATAGCCGTTTTTGGGGAGCTGTTCCTTACGGCTTAGTGGAAGGGACTCCGTGGTTTGTCTATTTCAGTATAGATGACAATTACCAAGTTCGCTGGGATCGTATCGGTAAAACACCGCATGATCTAGAAGAAAAAGAGATCTTAGATCGTGCCGTTGCTGCACGGATCATAGAAGACGCAAAAGATAATGAACTCTATTAATTTTATAGGTATTGCGGCCTCGATCATTGCACTTCTTATAGCCATTATCGGTCATGAGATCATGCATGGATGGGTCGCTTACAAATATGGAGACATGACTGCCAAGCAAAATGGCAGGCTGAGTATCAATCCCCTTGTTCACATCGACCCTATCGGTTCCGTTCTTGTTCCACTTATGACTTATTTTTTACCAGTGCTACTAGGGGCATCAAGCGGTTTTTTATTTGGATGGGCCAAACCTGTCCCCGTTAATATGCAAACAGTCATCCGTAATGGAGGATATAACGCAGCCATGCAGGTGAGTTTGGCAGGAATCGTCTATAATCTGTTTCTCGCAACACTATTTGCGGTCATACTCCCTAGTATCTATACCCCAGAATCAAAAGATGGTTTTTTAATCTTGCTAGCAATTTCATTGGTCCAAATAAATGTAGTTCTTGCTGTGCTTAATTTATTACCTATTCCGGGATTTGATGGAGCGCATTTCATAAGCTATTTGGCTTTGAAATTTCGTATTTTCAAAGTCGCCGAATTTTTCGCTAAAGCCGAACCTTATGGAATGATTGTTATTATCCTTATTTTAATGACACCGCTTAAAATACCGCTGTTATTATGGCCCGTGTCGACACTACTTAATCTATTGCTCAGCTAAAAGGGAAAGAATGAAATTTTACATCGCAACCGATCATGCGGGACTTGATCTTAAAAACTTTACGGTTGAGCTTTTAGGTAACAAAGGGCATGAAATTGTTGATCTTGGACCCTTTGACAAAGAGAGAGTTGACTATCCAGATTATGCGGTAAAAGTGTGTGAACATGTTTTAAATGATCCTGCTTCACAAGGCATTTTAATCTGCGGATCAGGTATTGGTATGTCGATGGCCGCCAATCGTTTTCACGGTATTCGTGCGGCACTGTGCCATGATGCCTATACGGCTACTGTTGCACGTGGACACAATGATGCCAATGTATTGTGTTTTGGAGAACGTATTGTTGGACTTGGAGTTGCTGAATCTATCTTGGATGCTTGGATTGCCGGAAAGTTCGAAGCAGGTCGACATTGTGGACGTGTGGATAAAATCGAATCGATCAAAGGATAATGGATGTTTCTTGAGTGGTCGTTGCTTACGGTTGTTACACTGGGAGCCCTCTTTTTCTTAGTCAAAATGTTCTATTTTCGCAGTATTACCGTCAAAGAGCAACGCTCTAGTGAAATGATGAAATTGACCCTTAGAGAAGCAGAGATACTGATACGAAAATATCAAATTCAATTGCAACGTGCCCTTGGCAATGTAGATATTTTGAGTGAAGAGCTCAATAATTTACGTAACGAGGTTAAAACTCTTAAACAGCGTAACTCAAAATACCGTATCGATACGGATCGCCTTCAAAACAAAATTGCAGAGCTCGAAGGGCGCATTGACGCACTTATATAATTTTAATTAAGGATATTTATGACATTAAGTGCACAGGACAAAGCAATCCTAATGGATTCAATTCGTGATATTCACGATTTTCCAAAACCAGGTATTGTCTTTAAAGACATTACAACATTACTTTCCAATAAAAATGCGTATGCACTGTTAATGAAACATTTGCACGATCGTTACAGTACCTATAATCTCACCCATGTCGCCGGCATCGATGCTAGAGGTTTCATTTTTGGTGCTGCGCTGGCACAGATGCTCAATGTAGGCTTTGTTCCTATTCGAAAAAAAGGAAAACTTCCCTACACAACCGTATCCGAAAAATATGCACTTGAATACGGAGTAGATGAAGTAGAAGTCCATATTGACGCCTTTAGCAATGTCCAAAATCCGAAAGTTTTATTAATCGATGATTTAATCGCAACAGGGGGAACTGCCTTTGCCGCAGCGAGTTTGATCAATAAAGTAGGGGCTACGTGTGTTGAAGCCTGCTTTATCATGGGTCTCGATTTTTTAAACGGACAATCAAAAATCAGTGAAGTTGTTCCTGTTTACACCGTTATTGGAGTCGACTGATGTATATCCCCTCACCTTCAAAATTTGATCCTCAAAACGGCCATTTTGGTATTTTTGGTGGACGTTACGTTCCTGAAACTCTCATGCCGGCTCTTTTGGAGCTTGAAAAAGCGTATGAAGAAATTCGTTTTGATGAAGCATTTTGGAAAGAGGTGGATGGCTATCTCACCGATTACGTCGGACGCCCTAGCCCACTGTATTATGCTGCCAATCTCTCTGCCGAGCTAGGAGCAAAAATCTACCTCAAACGCGAAGATTTAAATCATACCGGTGCGCATAAAGTCAACAACGTTATCGCGCAAGGTCTCATGGCAAAAAGATTGGGAAAGAAAAAAGTGATCGCAGAAACAGGTGCAGGACAGCACGGTGTCGCGACAGCTACCATATCCGCCCTTCTTGGCTTGGAATGTGAAATCTTCATGGGTGCCAAAGACGTAGCCCGTCAAGAACTCAATGTTTTTCGGATGAAACTTCTTGGTGCAAAAGTTCACGCGGTACAAAGCGGTTCTAAAACCCTTAAAGACGCTATGAACGATGCCATACGCCACTGGGTAACGCATGCACGTGACACTTTTTACATCATCGGTACCGTTGCGGGGCCGCACCCCTACCCTATGATGGTACGAGATTTTCAAGCCATCATCGGCTGTGAAGCCAGAGCACAGATTTTGGAAAAAGAGGGGAAGCTTCCCGATTACGTAATTGCCTGTATCGGCGGAGGTTCCAATGCAATCGGAACGTTCCAGCACTTTTTGGAAGACAAAGAAGTTCAGTGCATCGGTATCGAAGCGGGTGGTTTAGGGGTAGAAACAGATAAACACGGCTGTTCTCTTCTAAAAGGTCGTCCAGGGGTTCTTCACGGTCAAATGAGCTATCTGCTCCAAGACGATGACGGCCAAATCCTAGAAGCCCATTCCATCTCAGCAGGTTTGGATTATCCGGGTATCGGGCCTGAACATGCTTTTCATAAAGAAAATGAAACGGTGCGTTATGATAACATTACTGATCAAGAGGCCTTGGATGCTTTTGTATGGCTCAGCCGTGCAGAGGGAATTATCCCGGCATTTGAATCGGCTCATGCCGTGGCTTATCTCAAAAAGATGGATAACATCAAAGGAAAAACCATTATCGTCAATATCTCCGGACGCGGTGACAAAGACATGATTCAAGCAAAAGAATTACTAAAATTTGATTAATTAAGGTTATTAGTGGAACATCTACTTTTAGAGTGGCTCAAAGAGTATGGCTATATTGTCCTCTTTGCTTGGAGTATCCTTGAAGGTGAAATAGGGCTTATTATGGCCGGTATCATGTCTCATACTGGAGACATGTTCCTTCCTATTGCTCTACTTGTCGGAGCACTAGGCGGTTTTGTGGGTGATCAAATTTATTTTTATATTGGGCGCTTTAACAAGCGTTACATCCATAATCAATTGCACACGCACAGACGCAAGTTCGCTATCGCCCATTTGCTAATCAAAAAATACGGCTGGCCCATTATATTTGTTCAACGCTACATGATCGGGATGCGCACTGCCATTCCTATGGCCATAGGTCTCACAAAATATTCAGGAAAGAAATTCGCATTTATCAATTTCATCAGTGCCCTATTCTGGGCTTCTGCTACGATCATTCCTGCTTATTATTTTGGCGCAGAAATTTTAAATGCACTTAAATGGGGAAAAGCTCATTGGTATTTTGCAGTCCCATTGCTGATTATAATCATCGGAGGGATTATCTTGACCTTTAGAAGAATCGAAAATAACCTATTGGAGAAACGCCGTGTACGTCAAACTCGATAACCAACCCCTGACCCTGATCAACGCCGATCTTACCATTGAATTCTTGACACCTACACTATTGAAAGTGCATGAGCTAAATGGTTTATTAACCCAAGCCGGTTTTAAAGCGGAAGAAGAGCAATTGTGCGCCCTTCATGAACGCCGCCTTTTGGTTTGCGGTGTCAGTGAGCTTACTGATGAAAATTTGAGAAGCGCTATGAGTTCTGCTATCAAAACTGCTATGAACTATAGCTATCGTTCTGTCAAACTTTCTCCATACGCTCAACATCATTTCAAAGCACTTATCGAAGGTGCGATATTAGGAAGCTATCAGTTTAATAGCTATAAGTCTGCGCCAAAAGAGATCACGCTCAAAGAAGTTATTTTTTCAATAGATGACATTGACGGGGTCTCATTGAATGTTGACGATCTTACCTCCATTCTCGAAAAAAGTCGCATAGTGGCACATGCCACTAATTTTGTTCGGGATTTGGTCAATCATACCCCTTATGATATGACGCCGCAAGGGATGGCCGTAACAGCAGAGAGCTTGGCAAACAGTCATGATCTAAAGTGTACCATCTTGGATGTCAACGGTTTAGAAGAAGAAAAAATGAATGCAATGATCAGTGTAGGACGTGCCTCTATCAATCCACCTCGCCTGATTCATCTCGCCTATAAGCCGAAAAATCCTAAAAAAGTGATCACCCTCGTAGGTAAAGGACTCACCTATGATAGTGGCGGGTTAAGCCTTAAAGCCGCAGCATCCATGGTTACTATGAAGATGGATAAGGCGGGCGGATGTGCCGTCATGGGAATTATCAAAGCTGTCAGTGAATTAAAACTGGACATCGAAGTCCATGCATTTGTTGGGGCAGTAGAAAATATGATCGGTGGCAATGCCTACAAGCCTGACGATGTCCTTGTAGCTAAAAATGGTAAAACCATCGAGGTACGAAACACCGATGCCGAGGGGCGTCTGGTTCTCGCAGATGTTTTAGGCTATGCTCAAGAAAAAATCAAAGCTGATTATATCTTTGACTACGCAACCCTAACAGGAGCCTGTATGGTAGCTCTTGGGCCCTATACAACAGGGGTAATGGGGCACAATGAAGAGCTAAAACAATCGTGGCTCACAGCCTCAGAAAAGGCAGGTGAATACTGCGGTATTTTGCCATTCAACCGCCATCTCAAAAAACTGATCAAAAGCGATCTTGCCGATGTGTGCAATGTCTCTAGCAAACCTTATGGCGGAGCCATCACAGCAGCCCTATTCCTCGATAATTTCATCGATGACAATATGAAAGAAAAATGGGTCCACTTTGACATCGCAGGCTCTGCATATACTGAAAGTGCATGGGATGTTAACGGTTATGGCGGAACGGGTGCAGGTGTTCGTATGACGCTCGAATGGTTATTAAAATTACAAAAACAAGGGAATAATTAATGGGACTTAGTATCGGACTCGTAGGACTACCAAACGTCGGAAAATCAACCACTTTTAACGCGCTTACCAAAGCACAGAATGCAGAAGCTGCCAACTATCCGTTTTGTACGATTGAACCCAACAAAGCGACCGTTCCGGTCCCGGATATTCGACTCGATGCATTGGCTAAAATTGTTAACCCTGAGCGCATTCAGTACTCAACACTTGATTTTGTTGATATCGCAGGTCTCGTCAAAGGGGCAAGCAAGGGTGAGGGATTAGGAAATAAATTTCTCTCCAACATCCGCGAAACCGAAGTGATCTTGCAAATCGTTCGTTGTTTTGAAGATGACAATATCGTTCATACAGAAGGACGTATTGACCCTCTATTAGATGTAGAAATCATCGAGAATGAACTCATTTTTGCCGATATCGAAGTGCTGACAAACCGCATTGAGCGACTCAAAAAACAGGCAAAAAATGAAAAAGATGCAGCAGTTATGGTTGTTTTTGCTGAAGAACTCGCTGAGTTTTTAGCAGAGGGCAATCTTGCACGAAACTTCCCCAAAGCAGACAGTGAAATGTTCGAAAAACTCAATGGTGAAGTGCGTCTTTTAAGTGCCAAAGAGATCATGTACGGCGCAAATGTTGACGAAGACGGGATGAGTGAAGACAATGAATTCGTTACAAGACTCCGAGCCCATGCACAGAAGCACGGATGCGAAGTTATCAAATTGTGTGCCAAAATTGAAGAAGAACTTGTAGGTCTCGAAGAAGATGAGCGAAACGAATTTTTACGTGACATGGGTGTGGAAGAATCAGGATTAGAGCAAATAGTGCGAAAAGGCTTTGATAAACTCGGGCTCATGAGCTATTTTACTGCCGGTGTCAAAGAAGTACGCGCATGGACGATCCGTAAAAACTGTACCGCTCCAAAAGCTGCTGCCGTCATTCACAACGACTTCGAAAAAGGGTTTATTCGTGCAGAAGTTATCGGATATGATGATTACATCGCCTGCGGTGGGGAAAGTAAAGCCAAAGAAGCTGGGAAAATGCGTTTAGAAGGAAAAGAGTATATTGTCGCTGATGGTGATATAATGCATTTTAGATTTAACGTTTAATCTAGGGATATCAATGGATGTAACACTTAAATATGTAGGTCCAAAGGCTTTATTTTCTGTTACTGGCATTTGTTTTGACAACAGTAAAGAAGACAAATTTATCTATTTAAGTGTCTTGGCCGAGCTTATTGAAGCTTTGGACCACGAATATACCAGTGATCAGTGTTATGTCGTAGAAACCGGAAGTAAGCTTCTTGATGAAAATATTTTATTAGATATCATTCGCAAACGCCCCTCAACTCTCGACGAACAAATTGAATATTGGGCTGGAAAAACAGCCGAAGATATTGATGATGATATCAAACGAGCACAGAGTAATCCTCTCCTAAATCCAGAAGAGAGAGACGTGCTCAAAAACAATCTCGAAATTTTACGTCCTTACCGTATGCAACGCTCTATAAATAAAAGTATTTATTATGCAGGAGTTACACTTTTAGCATCCATAATCAAGCGAGATAACATACAATATATTGTTACTCCGATGTATCCCAAATTTCTCCATGTTCTTCATTCAGTACAGGGTGCTTTGCGTGCAATTCATCCGCCGCTTGATAGTACCATTGATATCTATGAAGATCAAGGACACTTAGTCATTAAGCTAAAAATTCTAGGTAGCCGTTAATCAAACAACTTTAGCAATTGTTTGACCAAATCGGACACTCGCACCTGTTTGAACATCCCATTCGCACATCCCTTTTTCACACAGCATGATGATCGTTGAGCCCATCTTGAAGCATCCAAAATCATCCCCTTTTACAAGACGAAGATTTTCATACTCATAGACTGACGGAGTCAATGTTGTATTAGTTCGTATCTTTGGTTCAAAAGCAACTTCCATTTGTCCCACATTGAGCGCACCCACCAAAACAAGGAAGAATCGTTTCCCCTCACTACTTAAGCATTCTATAACGACACGCTCATTTTCTATAAACAAATCGACTTTATTTTTTAGTGTAGGGATATTGACAGGATACAGTTTCCCTGGAATGTGTACCGCCTTGAGCACTTGCATATCTAAAGGGACATGATAGCGATGGTAATCGCGCGGTGAAAGATAAAAATTAACAAATGAACCGTCACGAATAGCTTCCTTAGAAGCTGCACTGATGTGCTCTCCCAAAAAAGCATTAACATCGTAACTCATCCCTTTGATTTGCAAAGCACGTGTATCCTCTATCGTGCCCCATTCGGTAATGAGAGAATCACAGGGGCTTATAACCTCATTTTTTTCTTTTGAAAAAGGGCGCATAGTCACAAAATGACGAGTGAAAAGTTCATTCAAACTTGCATAACTTTGGGGTGATCTAAATTCACTCATATCCAAACCCATCATCCGCACATACGAATTATTAATGAAATTCTGAACTTTAGGCGTGTTTTTTTTAGACGCAAAGCGCCCGAATGCTTGGGATAGTGCTGACGTAAAATGTTGCTTCATACTACTCTTGTTCCTCATCTGATTGTATTTCCCGCTTAGCGATCTCTTCGATCAATACCGTAGCGTAACACCCTTTTGGAAGGGTAAAATGAAGTTCAAACCATGCCTCATTCTCCTTGTACTCTCCCTCAACTTCTTCTGGATATATCCAGCCATAACGTCGTGCACCATCTATTCCATTTTCTATCGTGTCAAATTTTGCTTCGATTTCACCTGCAAGACCGGTTGCTCGCGTAGCACGTTTTCCACTGAGCAATCCACTCACAGAGATGTCATGTTTATTGAAACGCTCAATTTCCTCTTCACTCTCATAATGAAAAAGCTTTCCATAAGGATAGTGCATCATCACATCACCATGGATTAGTTTAAATGGATGTGGTTGCTTCTTCATCACTTCCAGTTCAGCTTTGTCCATTTCAAGCGCTATACTAAGTTCATCAAGAGTAAATGCTTCCACTAGTTTTGAAATTTCAATACGACGACTCAACCATCCATTAAAAAGATAGCTTTGGTATGCATTTATATAAAGTTGGTTCAATTTTCGGTTCTTCTCTTTAAGTGTCCCCTCTATGATAGCCTTACCTTTGAGATAATTTTCACCATCACGGCCAAAACGTTGAAATCCAAAATAATTGGGCATCCCATTTTTTTTGATCATTTTAAGCGCTTCATGAATTTTATACGCTGCCGTAGGATTCACTTTTTTCAAGCGAATGAAAAAGCGGTTTCCTTTGAGGTGTCCCATACGAATTTTATTGTTGTGATACTGTTTTTCGAGGATTTTTATCCCCTCATGTTCAAAATTCTCCAACAAAAGCTCGCATTTTTTCGGAATGGAAATGTATTGCTTGGTTTGGGCATTTTTATCTTTCATACCCGCATAACCGATATCACGGCTTTTAATATTTAAATGTTTGGCAAAAATATCCAGCATCTGCCATGTTGTAAGGTTCTTTTTGCGCACATGCAAAACAAGATGCTCGCCCTCCCCGCTAAAAGGGTATAAAGGAATTTCATCAACAACGAAATCACGTGCCGATTGGCGAAAATGAAATTCAATTGGGCTATGCGGTAGATAATAATGTCGATTCATGGTAGACTCCCTAAAAATGGTGTGCTTTGCAGCGATTGACAAACTTACCACGACGAGCCGTTGCAACGATCGTTAGTGGGGTTCGTGTTAGTTTTGATATGCGTTCAAGCACCTTGGCATTACGCGCACTAAAAGCGACCAGCATTTCATATTCTTCTCCGCTACAGGCTGTCTGTTTTAAATAACGCTTTTTCCATGTTATCCCACAACGATTAGCGGCACATAGTTTTCCGATATCGCTGTAAAGACCATCGGAAAGATCCATGCCACAACGTAAAAAAGGACGTGCTTTGCTGATAAACGAATTTCGTAATACAGGACGAACAAACCGGCTCTTTGTATTAACCTTTCCACCCGCCATCAAATAACGCAGATGACGCAATGACTCTCCAATTTGACCGGTATGTGCAATCACATCACCGTATTTTAGCCCCTTCCGTAACAACGGATTTTTACTCTTAGAAATAATCGTAATCGAAAGATCGAGCTTACTGTTGGCAATCGTATCACCGCCAATAATCTCAATACCAAACTGGAGCGCACACTCACGCATACCGCGTGCCAATTCGTCCATAGCAAATAAGCTCATACTTTTAGGCATTGCAACACCTACTAGGGCATACAAGGGCTGTGCATTCATGGCGATGGCATCCGAAATATTGATAATCATCGCCTTATAGCCGATCTGGTAAGCAGAAAGCCATTTTCGTTTGAAATGAACATTCTCAAAGAAAATATCTTTGCTGTAAATCCATTCTCCTACAATGGCACCATCGTCGCCGATATGAGAGCTCCGATGACTCATGGCATTGATAAAGTAGTTTTCAACGTTCACGATAACCCTATTGTGAGATATTCATAACATAATTATAAACGAAATGTAGTTACAGCTCTGTTAAGAGGATTCTATGCTAAAATCATCTTCACTATTTTAAAGGAATTACTATATGTTACTCTCCATACAAAAAATATTTTTTAATCTTAAATTATCTCTTTTTATTCTGCTCTTTGGTATCACCTTTCTTGGCATTCAACTGATTAATATTACCCAGTACTCTGCGCGTCTTGCTGCCCTGAAATCACAGCATATCCTCATTGAAGCTATTATTTCACAAGATTTAAGTGATGTACAAATGGCAACGATTACCGTAAACGGTCACATTGCCGAACTGTCTCTTGCCGTCAAACTTTCTGTAAGGGATGCCTTATTAGATTCATTCATCCTTTCTATACAGGAGCAGACAAAATTGTCGAATGCATTGAACACGTCTTCATCCGCATTTCAAGACGCTGCGCTTTTTTGGTTAGAATCAACACCTCGTGGACGCGCAACCATGCAACATCAAATGATACGCACACGTGATGCTTACCTCACTGACATTTCACATATGATCGACTACCAGATACAACTTATCAATCAATCCATTGAGATAGCAAAAACAACGGTTATGGCTCTCTTTATCATTGGATTAGTCCTCTTTCTTCTTTACCGCTTTCGTCTCAATCAAATATACCGTGATATCAATAAAGCGTGTTCCGTTGATATCGATGGAACAAAAGCTGAAGTTTCAACACAAGAGATTGATTTCATCGTTAAACGTCTCGCGCGTAAGGCCCCAATAGCTAATACAAGTCAATCTTTGCTTCATCCACAAAGCGGGCTTAACAATGAAAAAGGGATGCTAACAATGTATAACGCAAAAAAAGCAACTAAAAGTTCCAATTCACTTTTTATTGCTCTTTTTGAAATAGATCAACACATTAATTTGTCAAATTCACTCTCTAAAGAAGATATGGGTGCTCTTTATAAAAAACTAGGTGACATCATCAGTATGTATGAACAGCCTATGGATGTAATTGCCCATCTTGATACCAATGATTTTGTTTTTCTTATGTCACGAAATTCAAAAGACATTGCTTTGAGTGACGCTGAAAAAATTGTTCATTCCGTTCATGATTCAGCTTTTAACACCGCAAAAGGGCCTATTAAAGTCACTCTCAGTGGAGGTATCTTACTAAAAACTCCTGCCAGTGCCCTGGAATCATCTATTTTAGATGCACGTAAAGTAATGGACAAAGCCAAAGAAAGTGGTGGGAATCGTGTTGCCCAACTCAGAGAAAAAGCAGATCACTTCCGATAAGGATAGGTACTTACACAAAAAAAAGTTATTACTGTTTTTTACCACCTTTATTTTGTTACTTTTATGGACAACAATCCCTTAAAATGGACTCTTCCACAGGTTATTCCCCTATTTGACTTCTTAATTAAGTATTTCGGATGCTATAATCGTGGATAACTTTTTGCCAAAAAAAATGGCTTAGTAATCGAAAATATTTTTACAATAGAAGGAAGGTGCATGAGTATTCCTATTTATACTTACGATGCAATTATCGTTGGAGCTGGCTTGGCAGGATGTGCTGCAGCTCGTGAATTACAATCTGCCGGTAAAAAAGTAGCTGTTATTACCAAACTCCACCCTCTTCGTTCTCATTCAGGTGCGGCACAAGGCGGAATCAATGCTGCATTTAGCGACAAAGACAGCGTTGAGTTACATGAATATGATACGGTAAAAGGATCTGACTACCTTGCAGACCAGGATGTTGTTGAATTTATGTGCCAAAAAGCACCTGAAACAGTCCGCTGGGCTGAGAAAATGGGTGCTGTTTTTAGTCGTAATGAAGATGGTACCATTGCACAGCGCCCTTTTGGCGGACAATCTTCACCACGTGCATGTTTTGCAAAAGACCGCACAGGACTTACTTTACTTCAAACCATGTATGAGCAGGCATTTCGAGTCGGCGTAGAGTTTTGGGACGAGTGGTATGTAGCTGATCTTCTTTACGCAGATGGAAAAGTATATGGAGTTGCCGCGTATAACATACGCAACAGCGAATATGCCATTTTCAATGCAAAAACCGTTATGTTCGCAACTGGCGGTTACGCTCGTGCCTTTAAAATTAACTCAAATGCACATGCTAATACCGGTGACGGTCTTTCTCTTGTAGCACGTCACGGTCTTCCATTGGAAGACATGGAATTTGTACAGTTTCACCCCTCTGGGCTTTCCGGTAACGGTGTTTTAATCTCTGAAGCCGCTCGCGGTGAAGGTGGACGTCTTCTAAACTCATTGGGCGAACGCTTTATGGAAAAATACGCACCAAACGCTCTTGAACTTGCTTCTCGTGACGTTGTTGCACGTGCTATTATCCAAGAAATTCGCGAAGGCCGTGGCGTAGGTCCACGTAAAGACGCTGTTTTTATTGATCTAGTCCACCTAGGAAAAGAGAAAATCATGGAGCGCCTTCCAGAGCTTCGCGATCTTGCCATCACCTTTTTGGGGCTTGATATGATAAAAGAGCCTATTTTAATCTCAGCAACGGCCCACTATTCAATGGGTGGAATACCTATGAACAAAGACGGGCATGTCCGTAAGAACAATACCGAATACGTTGAAGGTTTTTATGCAGCGGGTGAGTGTTCATGTTCAAGTGTTCACGGTGCGAACCGATTAGGTGCGAACTCCGTTCTAGAAGCATTGCTGTTTGGCCGTTTTGTTGGTAAAACCATGGTGGCTGATGTTGATGGTATACCATTACGGGTAGCAACACAAGCAGATGCACAGCGAATGATTGATGAAATCAATTGGGCATTAACAAACCATGGTCAAGAGTCTGTTCCACAGCTTCGCGATGAGCTACAGCATTCAATGACCGAAAATGCCGGTGTTTTCCGTACTAAAGAGACCTTGGATGCTCAAATGACGATTATTGAAGACTTACGAAAGCGTTATAAAAACATCCGTGTGAGTGACAAATCAAAAATCTTTAATACAGAATTACAAGAAGCAATTGAATTTGGTCATATGCTTGATTACTCACTCTTTATCGTTGCCAGTGCACTTGCTCGTAATGAGAGTCGTGGAGCCCATTTCCGTGAAGATTTCCCTACACGTGATGATGAAAACTTCTTAAAACATACCATGGCTTACATGGATGAAAACGGCACTATTTCCCTTGATTACATGGATGTCACCCTTGGCAAGCATGAACTCAAAGCTAGAACATACTAAGGAGCATCGTATGGACGAAATAAAATCACAACAGGTGACCTTTAAACTTTTTCGATTTAATCATGAAACAGATTATATTCCTTATTACAATACTTACGTATTAGATATTACGCATGAAGAAGTCATACTGGATGTCCTAAACCGTATCAAGTGGGATCATGATGGATCTCTATCCTACCGCCGTAGCTGCCGTCATGGTATTTGCGGTATTTGTTCTATCAAAGTCAATGGTAAAGCCATCTTAGCCTGTAAATCACGTCTTTTTGATCTTATTGAAATTTTCGGTACGGAATTAACGATTGAGCCATTAAGTACGAAAAGAGCACTTAAAGATCTTATTATTGACAAAGAAGATTTCTGGGACAAGCACGCACAAGTAAAACCTTTCCTTGTCAGTGATATTGATGAAAATCCTATGCTTGAGAATCTTGTTCTACCAGACGATGCCGAGAAACTTCTTGAAGCGGATTACTGTATCCAGTGCGGTGCATGTCATTACTCATGTCCGGCATTGGAAATCAATGATCGCTTTATCGGTCCTGCAGCATTTGCAGCAGCGTTTCGTTTTGCAGCGGATGTACGTGATGACAGTTCCCTAGAGCGTCTTCATATCGTCAACGAAGAGGCTGAAGGTGTTTGGGATTGTGTTAAATGTATGGAATGTGCGGAAGCATGTCCAAAAGATGTCAATCCAATCGAAAAAATCACTAAACTTCATAATATGATATTTTCAACAGGGATTGCGAAAAACAATGTTGCAACACGTCATGCTGTTGGCTTTGCCCATTCAATCGAAAAACACGGGTTACTGGACGAAGGTGAACTCGTACGTTATTCCGAAGGAAACATCGGTGTGCTAAAACACATGCCCGAAGCATTTGAAATGTGGAAAAACGGAAAAATCGTTATGCCATGGAATATGCCAAAATCTAAAAATCTGGATGAAGTCAAAAAACTTATAAAATCTTCATCTACCGTAAAATTCTAGGAGTAACTATGGAAAAGCTTAGATACGCACTCTACACCGGATGTACTGCTCGCGAAAGTACTCCTGAACTTCTCAAGTCGACGTTGGCAGTAGCCGAAAAATTAGGTATCGAACTTGTTTTGTTGGACGAAGCATCTTGCTGTGGTGCTTCTCACCTACAAGATTATGATGATTTCCTTTCATTGGTACTCAACGCTCGTAATATCTGTTATGCTGAAAAATTGGGACTTACGATGGTAACCATCTGTAATACCTGTCAGCTCAATACAGCCATGACCAAGCACCGTCTAGACACCAATCCGGAACTAAAAGCAAAAGTGAATGTCAAGCTTGCAGAAGTAGGACTTGAGTACAAAGGAACGTCTGAAGTAACACACTTTTTATATGCTATTATTCAAGACTACGGCTTGGAGAATCTCTCTAAAAAAGTCAATGTTCCTTTGAGTCAATTTAACATTGCACCATTTTACGGCTGTCATAACATCCGTCCATCAGAGCTTCAAAATCTCTCAAATGGTGGTGAAAATCCGTATAATCCTACGTCACTTGATGATCTTATCATCGCGTGCGGCGGTAACAATGTGGATTACGATGCCAAAAACAAATGTTGCGGATTCCATGCGGAACTTCAGTCTCCGCACACTGCTGCTGTTTTGACAGGTAATGCGATTTCTGGTGCTATGGACGCGAATGCAGACTGGATGGTTACACCGTGCCCTCTTTGTCATCTAAAGCTTGATGTTCAGCATCATGGCGCGTCCAAAGCTATCGGTCGTGATGTGAAACTTCCGGTTCTTCATATGCCACAAATGGTGGGACTTGCACTTGGTTGTACGCCTGCCGAGCTTGGATTACAGCACCACGTTACTAAAGTTAACTTCGTTTAACCACTGCTCTTTTTTCAGAGGGGATTTTCCCCTCGCAATCGAAAGTGAGGTTTAGTTATGAATACGACTCATGATACTTCTCTCAATACACTGACATTAGCACAAGAGCTTTCCCAGATTATTTCCAAAATTGCAGCAAAAGAACTTGACTTTTTTGCCGATAACAACATTGAGATATTACATGATTTACGCGTTGATCTTCGTAAACTGCGCACTTGGCTAAAAATCATTGCACTAAACGGTTATCCCCTCACGAAACTTTATAAACACACAACACATTGTCATACTCTTGGCGGTGAGCTCAGAAACTTCGATGTTTTAAATCATTGGATAAAAACAAATCCTCTTTTAGTCTCTGCAAAACTGCATCAAACATTCAAGCTCAAAAGAAAAAAATCAAGAAAAGTCTTTTTAAAAGAACTTACCCATCAAAATTTACTTCAACAACTAAGAGTATTAGGACGTAATTTTTTACCCCATATCAAAGGGATCACTAAAAGTGATTTTGAACCGCAGGTACAACTGTATATTGACAAAAAGAGAGACGAATTCAACCGTATACTCCCAAAAGTTTCTGAGGATGTAGAACAACTGCATAAAATGCGCAAAATCCTCAAAAAGGTACGCTACGCTTTACAACTATTGCCAACCATTAAGCAAGAACACCAAGATGCCCTCAAGCATCTGCAGGACATGCTAGGTTACATTAATGATCGGCGTGTATGGATAGAGCTTGTTCAATCGCACTTAAAAGAAAATGAAGAAACAACTGCGCTTAAAAATATGTTTAACGCAGAAATGAAGAAAAAAATCGAAGAATTTACAGAGTACATCTCTTTAGAAAAAGTATATTTTTAAAACCCAAAACTTTTTTTATGCTTTTGGACGAAACACCTTAATCACCTCTGAGTTGCACTCTAAATAGGGCCCCTCAATAAGATCAATACAGTACGGAACCGCAGGAAAAACAGCGTCCAGACACTCACGGATTGATTTGGGTTTACCCGGAAGATTGATAATCAATGATTTTCCTCGAATTCCCGCTGTCTGACGCGATAAAATTGCTGTGGGGACATACTGCAAGCTCACAGAGCGCATCAGCTCCCCAAATCCAGGCATCATTTTCTGGCATACATTTTCGGTAGCTTCAGGCGTTACATCCCGCAATGCGGGTCCCGTTCCTCCCGTAGTCACTACCAAACAGCACCCCTGCACATCGCATAGCTCTATCATGGTAGCTTCAATTGTGGATTGATCGTCCGGAATACAACGATAAACAATCTCGTGCTCACTTTTTAAATAATCTTTCATTGTATCTTGAATTGCTACCCCTGAAATATCCTCATATATTCCTGCACTGGCACGATCAGATGCTGTGATAACTCCTATTTTAATCATGTACATTCTCCTAAAAAATGATTTCCTCTGCGAATCGTGGTCACTGTCGCATAGGGTAAAAAAAACTCTTTTGCCCCTACCGCATCAATAATTGCATCTTCTAATCCTAGATAAACCTCAATACGTATCCCTTTATCCACAATACTTTTCATCAGCTTTTCATCCCATGCATAGTTCAATAGCTCATCGAGCTGATCACTCTCTCCAATTTGTATGTCCACTTCTTGGACGGGACACGGTGCGAAGCACATCTCTAAAAAACGGAGAATATAGCTTTTCCTATCGTGCGCAAAAGCAGAAACCTGAAGTCGCTTGAATGAAGTTTTTTTGGTTTGAAAAAATGCGGGGGAAAAAAGCTGCAAGGTGTCGATGCGAGACGTTGTATGTGCTGCATGATGTGCGGCTTTAATAGCACCGTAGCTAAATCCGGCAACAGTATAATCACTCTCAACTAGATATGCATCAAAAAAACGCTGATCATTGATGAGCGAAAAACCGCTATAAAATATCATTCATGGTCTCTTTTGCCAATGCTTTGGAAATCTGTTCATACTCACTTAAAATACTCTCAAGTTTATCTACACTGCTGCTATAGCGTTCTAAAAGAGTTTTAATCTCACTGTACAGACGATCTATCACAGCAGTACAATCCTCCTCATTGGCAATAAGGGAAGGCCCCATACCGTATTCATAAATCATGGCATGTGCTAATTCACGTACAGCCACAACATCATGAGACGCATTGGAAGCGTGTTCCCCAAAACGAAGATCACACGCGGCGATTCCGGCAAGATGGATACGAATCTGGGATTCTATTTCGTGTTTTAACAACGGCTCGGCGCTTGAAGGAGTGATCGACTCATTGCTAAGAGTAATCTTCTCATATGGTAAATCAGCCCATGTTGCAGCGAATACTTTACCTGCTTGATAGCGTGCTTGATAGTGACGCTGCTGCTGTGAAAGCATCGCTATCTTTTTCTTCCCAAACATCACTTTGTCTTTTACCGCTAAAAAATGCTCCATTTTAACTTGGAATTCATGCTTGCGCAAACACAATAATGCCGCTTCATTGGTTAGTGCTGCGAGTGAGGCACCGTTGAATCCTACCGTCATTTTAGCTATCTCATCAATGGAGAGTTCGTTGGGAATATTGTGAAGGTATTTTTCCAATATGGAAGCGCGTTCACTTGCGGTGGGAAGCTCAACAAAAATACGACGGTCAAACCGCCCTGCCCGTAACAAAGCATTGTCCATAACTTCGATATTGTTAGTCGCAGCAATGACAACAATGCCAGCGGTATCTTCAAATCCGTCCATTTCGGTGAGAAGCTGATTAAGCGTTCCTTCACGTTCATCGTTACGTCCACCATCACGCTTTTTACCTACCGCGTCAATTTCATCGATAAAAATAATAGAGGGGGCATTTTTTTTGGCTGCAGCAAAAAGTTCATGAACTCTCTTCGCTCCCATACCCACATAGATATGAACAAACGAAGCACCGCTTTGATAGAAAAAGGGGACATCGGCTTCTGCGGCAACTGCTTTGGCAATCATCGTTTTACCCACACCGGGAGGTCCTACGAGTAAAACACCGCGCGGCATTCGAGCACCGAAATTGTAATAGCGTTTTGGATTGCGCAAGAAATCAATAATCTCTTCGAGTTCTTCTTTGACATCACTAATTCCGCCAATATCACTAAAACGGACATTGGATTTCACGGGAACAACCGATGTATTGCTCGCACTCTCCGGTTCCTGAGATTTTACCGCAACGGGTTCTTCGACATACTCTGAGTTTCCGAAAGTGAAACGGCCCTTATACACCCACCCCAATGCACCGATAATACCACCAACCATAAGGATAAAAATAATCCAGCCATAACTGCTTTTAGGTTCAATTTTTAACTGAGAAACCAGTTCGCGAGGTAGTTGAGCAGATTGTATTTTAACAACACCATAATCACGTGTGGAGAGATACGTGTACTCACCATCCATCACCGCATGATCAACGGTTCCTGCGCCAATAAGATGAGACGCTTCTGCCAAGGAGACAGTATCGGTGCTATCGCGCAACAAAGCGTACATCAACAAAAGAACGATTATTCCGCCTGATATAAGAAGGATAAGTTGATTACGATTAAAATTCGGCCACGTTATGTTCATCTGTTACCTCATATTTTTCGATTTGAACCCAATTTCCGGATAAATCTTCGTTTGAGTGAATCAAAATTTTATTGAAAAACTGATCCAATCCGCTGTATACTCCCTCATTTTCCGATTCAATCAAAACATCCAAAGGAACTTTTACATTACGACGAAATGCACGGTTATTCGCTTCAATCAATGCGGTTAACTCACGCATGCGGAGACTCGAAACAGCCCCGTTAACCTCAGGCTTCATCGTGGCACTTGGTGTTCCGTCACGTTTGGAATAGGTAAAGGGGTGAATGTGGGTCAAATGCAGCTGTGCCGCGTTTTGCATCGCTTCTTTCCACAGTTCATCGGTCTCACCCGGATGCCCTACGATAAAATCGGTTCCCAACGCAAATCCTTTTTCATGAAGCATATCAAATAGCTCCACATCACTCTCAAAACGGTTACGACGGTTCATAATTTTGAGCATAGCATTGGAACTGTGTTGAATCGCAATGTGCAGATGACGCTCCAACCACGGCTCATCCAAGATTTCACGAAACGAATCATTGATTTGGATGGGTTCCAAACTTCCTACTCGGATACGGCGAACTCCTCGGATCATGGACATTTTTTTCATCAACTGGGCGATGTTTTTTCCCTCACCCTGACCATAGCTGCCTACATTGGTTCCCGTAAGGACAAATTCACCAAAACCGTTCCCCGCTAAACGATAAACTTGCTCTAATATTTTCGTTTCATCCATATTACGGGAGTCACCGCGTACAAAGGGAATGATGCAGTAACTGCATCGAAAATTACATCCCTCTTGGATTTTAATAAACGCTCTTGATTTTCCGATAAATTCATCCACGATGGCATCATCAATGTAATTGAGATCCCCGATTTCATAGAAGCGGTTCTCTTGGGACAACAGCGTATTGATTTTCATTTTCTCAGACTGACCGAAGACCCCGTGTACTTTGTTGGCACCAAAAAGGCTTTCCCCTTTTGTATGCGCTCCACATCCTGTCAAAAAGAGCTTTTTACCTTGTTTTTCAATACTGTTTATGTACCCGCGTACACTCACATCAGCTCCGTTGGTTACCGTACAGGAGTTAACGACAACGATATCTGCATCACTCTCGTTCTCCGTTACCTCGTACTGCGTCAATGCACCCATCATTACCTGTGAATCGTATACATTGGTTCGGCATCCGAAGGTTTTAAAATAAACTTTTTCTTTCATGCATCTTCCATAATAGGCTGCTGTTTTTTTTCAATTGGGCCCGTATAAAATGTCTGCGTAGGATAGGCAATGGTAATGTCATATTCGGCATTAAACGCATCAACAATATCAGCCGAAATCGTACTGCGCAGTGTCAAAGTCGCATAGGCATTTGTCAAATACCATGAACTTATTTTCAAACCATTAGGCTCAATAAATGTAAAAATTCTAGGCTCTACATTGGCATTTTTTAAACTGTACCGATCCCGTAGCTTATTGATCTGCTTACGGGTCAGTTCTGTGTATCCCTTGGCATATTTACGACATATCTCTTTGGTAATATGCATGGCTTTTTTATGATTAGAATCAAATGTGATCGTAATATCTATCCCATCCCAGACCGTACTAAGTGTACCATGAGTGTAATTAGCGATGAGTGATGTAAAAATATAATTGTTCGGGATAAAAACAACCCGTCCTGCCCGCCGATTATTCATAATGGTTGTGAGTGTTACATCTTCGTGTATTGTTATTCTTTGGAGAGAGATATCCAACACATCCCCCAAATAAATCATGCCATCTTTTTCAACACGGATACGATCACCCACATGGATAGATCCCCCAAAGACAATCACAAACCATCCGATAATAGACATAAACCAGTCACGTAAAGCGATAGCAAGACCCGCTGATGCAAAACCTAAAACAGTCGCTAAGTACCCCACGTTGTCCATAAAAGTGAACAGCAAGACGACTATTACCAAAGTAACCGTCACAAATGTCAGTATTTTATTGGCCATGTAAAAACGTTCATTATCCGTAATGTATCGTTTTACAATCCGTTTGATTAAAAAGGCAATGATAAACAAGACAATAATCACCGAACCGATGTTCAGTAATTTATACAGTTGGTCTTTAATCTCTTTGTTGATTTTTGCTTCGATCGATTCCACCCGTTTACCATAAACATCTGCTGTGGAGGTAAGAGTATCAAGAGCCAGTTTGAACTTCTCGATTTGTAACAGCGTCGCATCAAGTTCTACTTCATAATCTGCTTTTGGATTAAGCTTCATCAGTTGTCGGTATAACGAAACTTGGCGTTCCATAACCTCGGTAAGTTCTCGAATTTCTTCTGCTTTTAGTTCGTAGTCCTTATACTGACTGTTTAAGCGCTTGATGTACGAAAATCCCGTAATAATACCAAACGGATTAGTGATTTTAGGTGTTTCCCCTATGGCATCCGGTTTTAACAAGCTTGCGAACGGTGAGGTTCCTTGTGCTCTAAACTCATCAATCTGATCCGTTAAAATTTTCTCTTTGGCTTGCAGGGCCTCAATTTCTAACCGTCGTTCAACCGTTTCACGGCGATCTTTTAGCTCAACAATACGTCGTTGAACCTCCCGTAAACTTTTACGCGATCCTTGATAAGCCATGTACGAATTGTAACTCTTGGTCCAAATACTGCTATCTTTTGTCAGCTCTTTGTTAATTTGGGCCAATTCATGCTCGGCATTTTGAATCGTTACCTCTTTTGGTTCCGCATCTATGAATTGAGTGTCATTTTTAGGTGCCCCGTAGGCGCCGCTAACAAAAAGGAAAAGAGTAACGAAAAATATACCGTGCCATTTCATAATCATGCCCCTTTGTAACGTTTCAATACATTTTTAACCTTATCAGCAGGAACCGTATCAATGATTTCAACTGCGCCAATAGAGCGTGGAAGGATAAAAGTAATAGAGCTATCTGAACTTTTTTTATCCAGGAAAAAGGCTTGGTAAAATTTTTCAATATCCGAAATAGGATACGTTAGTGGCAAATCGTAGCGTTCTAAAACAGCCCGGACGCGTTTAACTTCATCGCTGTGCATAAGTCCGATATCACATGCTAAATCGTTAGCCATCATCATCCCGATCGCAACACTCTCACCGTGTAAATAGGTTTCATAACGGGTTTCGTTTTCGATGACATGGCCAAAAGTATGCCCGTAATTGAGCGCTGCACGAAGCCCCTGCTCTTTTTCATCCGCTTCTACCACTCGAGCTTTGGTTTCTACGGCTTGCGTGATTGCCCTCATGAGATTATCCCCAACACGCAGATCATTATGCTCTAACCATTCAAAAAATTGAGCATTAAACGTCACTGCCATTTTAACTATCTCAGCAACTCCAGCCCCAAACTCTCTGGCAGGTAATGTCTCTAAAAAAGAAGGATCAATATGGACGGCTTTAGGCTGATGAAAAGCCCCGATTAAATTTTTACCGTATTTGTTGTTAATACCTGTTTTTCCGCCGACACTCGCATCGACTTGAGCAAGAAGCGTGGTAGGAATTTGAATAAAATCAATGCCTCGATTGTAAAGGCTCGAAGCAAACCCACCCATATCACCAATCACTCCGCCGCCAAATGCTACTAAAAGAGATTTGCGATTTAAACGGTGATCAAACATGCGATCCAAAATGAACTCAATACTCTCCCAATTTTTATACTGTTCACCATCGGCAATGGTAATAATATACACCTCTTTTGCCACAAGACGTGAGAGTAGCGTTTGCAAATGGAGACCCGCAACTTTTGGATTGGTTAAAATCGCGACTTTTCCGTCATATTCGATTTCGCTCAAAGGTCCAATATGAATCGGGTAAGAGTCGTCAACGGTTCGATTAAGGGCAATATTGATCGTCATGCGAAGCCTAAAAAGTGAAGTTTAGTAATAGATTATAGTGTACTTCAAAGTCTCTTAAAATTAAGACTTTTTAGATTTGAGTAGGGATGAAAAGCTGATGATAAGTGTCAAGTTTTGTGTACAAAGTTTCTGTATCAGTCGCAAGAAAACGTTTCAACGGATGTGCAAACATTTTTTCGGTAAAAGGTAAACACTGCAGAAAATTATCGTACTCTCTCAAAAGACGAATAGGATTTTCTTCGGTTTCAATCACGTGAATCGATTTGGAAAAAATATCTGAAAGATTATTAAAATGCTCAATAATACGCAGATTATTAGTTCGGTCTTCAACCACATAATCAATCAATTCCAAATCAAATCCAAGCTGGGAAGCTACGTCAAAAATCGTTGTAGAAATATGTTCAACATGATTCTCTTCACCCAAGATTACCACTGACTTTTTTAAAGTCGAAAAAGAGCGATCCGCCAATTTCAATACCGGCACGTTGCTTTTATAGAGACTAGATCGAATTGCTTGTTTACTAAACATCTTTTGGGATACAATAAATAAACCGATGTGATGCTTTCTAATGTCTCTCAACATAATTTCTTCATCCACAATTCCGTCATACACAATATCCAATTCTATACCGGTATCTACGTACGATTTTATGTGTCTCAAACTGTCGATATTTCCGGGGTTGACCACTTTGATTAGTAAGGGCTTATTGAGTTTTTTATGAATATAGACACTGCGGCGTACCAATTCAAAAATCGTTTTTGTTTTTTCAATTTCCATATCAATGTACAGGTACAGTTTACTTCCAAATGGAGCGGGAAATTGCCCGAGTTCACGCTTGATAGCACGGTAAACGGATTTTAAAACATTGGGTTCTCCTACCAATACTAGCTTGTCGTTGGGCTGAATCATTTTTTGATCTGTGGGAATAATAAGCTGACGATTACGGTAAATTGCCGCTATTTTCCAGTTATTTTGCTCAATTGCACCGATATGACGATAAACGAAGGAGCTTCCAAAAGGGACCAAAACCTCCATGATTTCCCCATTTCCCAATCCTATATTTTGAGCGAGTACAGGGATATTTGGGAGAAATTGAATCAAATTAAGAGCAATAATTTGCTGTATATTAACCCATTCGATGCCATCATCAGGGCTTTTTTCATTCCACAGATCAAGTGCAATAATACGGATATTGGGTTTATAAAGACGGATATTTTTGATGGTTTGTTCCAAGTCAATGGGGTTTTCCATCGCTAAAATGGCTTGCGAAAAATCCATTTTTAAAACATTGGCTATTTTGTAATAACTCGTAGGATCAAAAGTAAAAAATTTAAAGCGTGCTAAATTGTAGCTCTCAAACGGTTCATCATCCTTGGATTGAACAACATAGTACACATTTTCACTCGTTTGTGTACCGATAACACGCTCAATAAAATGGCGTCCGATAACACCATCTACAACGATTAAAATTTTTTTCATTCTTAACTAACCACCTATTGTTGCCGTGATTGTACCATACAATCATGCACGACTCCATTTATGATCATGGTATACTAGCATCATGTTAATCGTGGAGGGTAGATATGAAAGTCGATACAAAGAAGTTTTTTGCGGCCTTGTTGATATTTTGTGCAACGGTGATTGCAATCGCTGTCCATGACTATAAGCAAGCCGATAATGTTCTATTTGAAACCGCTGCAAAAACACTGCTTATTTTTCTAGGGGCTTTGCCTTTTATGCTTCTTTATCGCAATATTCTCGCGCGACACGTTGATGTTTTATCAGATGAAATGGATGCCACGAGTGAAAAGTTGTATGAAACTACGAATCTTTTAGAAGAAAAAGTAGAAGAAAAAACCAAAGAGCTGCTGGATGAAGGATTTAAAGATCCTCTTACCCACCTGCCTAACCGTCACCGCCTTCTTTTTGATATGGACCGTTATCATTATCATGCCCTCATCATCATTGAACTTCATAATTTCAAAGAGCTGACCCATTTTTTCGGAAACAGTATCGGAGACTCCCTTCTACAGCAATTTTCCCTTTGGCTCACACGACTGCATTACAATGCCTACCGTTTAGGAAATCATGAATTTGCACTGCTCATTGAACAGGATTATCCACATCAAGAGCTCATCGTGTATTGCGATACCACAATCGATGAGCTGAGCCGGCATTCGTTCACCGCCGGTCATGAAAGCGTATCGCTGCTCGTACGAATGGGTGTTGATGCCGGAGAAAAATTTACTTTGGCACATGCCGATGAAGCCCTTCACTCAGCCAATCAATTTTCAAAATCATACATGTTTTATGAACCTCGAAGTGACACAGAAGCTCAATACTATAAGAATGTTCAAGCCGCCGCAGAAATACGTGAAGCGTTTCATACCGGACGTATTATGTGCTATTATCAGCCGATCATCTCTACCGTCACCGGAAAAATTGAGAAGTATGAAACTCTCGCCCGATTAATGGATCTCAATGCCGCCATTATCTCCCCACACGACTTTTTAGAAGTTGCTCAAAAGAGTCGTCTTTATCCGCAGATTACCCAAGAAATCATTCGTCAAGCCTGTGATACCTTCAAGGGACGTAATGAAAGCTTTTCAGTTCATTTGTGTGCATTGGATATTATGAATGCTACAACGGTGCAAATTATCGAAGAGATTATTATCAGAAGCGATACCGCCAACCAAATCATTTTTGAACTCTCTGAGGAAGATATATATGAAAACTATATTCCTGCCTCTTTATTCATACAGCATGCCAAGCGTTTAGGGGCTAAAGTCGCCATTGATAATTTTGGAAGCAGCTACTCAAATTTTGACAAGATCATTCACTTGGAAGTTGATTATCTAAAAATTGATGGTTCCTTGATTAATAAAACTATGCACAGCCAACGTCATGCCCAGATTATTAAATCAATCGCTTCTTTTGCTAATGCCATCGGAGCAAAATCCATTGCTGAAAATGTTGAAACGGCTGAAATATTAGAACAGGTAAAAAATATGGGGATAGATTTTGCGCAAGGATACCATATTGGAAAACCGGCTCCTTGTTGTTTTGAGACACTCTAAATAACAATTCCCTCTTGCCCTAAACGATAAAGGGCAAAATCGTATTTGATAGGATCATTGGGATCAAAAGAGCGTAACGTCTCCGTGAGTTCCAATGCCGCTTTAAGATCGCACTGTTTGCGCTGCAATAAACCCAATTTTTTAGACAATGAAAACGTATGCGTATCCAGTGGCATAATCAGCTCATGAGAACTCATTACATTCCATAAACCCATATCCAGTGAATCGTTACGTACCATCCAGCGTAAATACATCATCCAGCGCTTCATCGCCGACGTTCCGGCTATACGTTTGATCGGTTTTCCAATGAGAAACGTATAACCTTGAGAGCGATAGGGGTTGAGATCGTACAGCGTTTCAATCACACAGCTTATTCCCCCTAACACACCATCCTTGCGATATCCCCGTTCAAACGTCTCTTCAACGCCCCCTTGACGTTTTAATCGCCCCAGTGTTATGAGCCATTGAGCAATATCCTGCGACGTTTGAAACCGGTAATATTTCCCTAGCGTTGAGCGCGTAATCTGTTCTTCATCTGCATCAATCCATTGTGGATCCAATGATCCTAAAAAAGCAACAATTGCCTGAACATTGCCATAAGCGAATAACGCACATGTCAGGGCATGGCATTCATCTTTGAGGGTTCGTGCAATCATGAGGGGATCAGGTTTTTCGGCACTGAGTTCTCCCGCACAATTGCGCAATGCGACCTCAGCGTCAAGACGTGCTTTGAGTGCTATCATCGACCTAACTGATAGAGTTTTTTACGCTCAGACGAACCTGCAATATTGAGCTGTGCACGGTATTTAGCAATCGTACGGCGTACCATCGTAATTTTGAATTTGTCTTGAACCATTTCCAATAATTTCATATCACTCAACGGTTTTTTGTGCGATTCACCCTTTACCAATTCACTGACGTACTCTTTGATGGCGGCATTGGAAACATCCTCATCAATTGCCGTCGTAAAAAAGTCTTTCATAGGAAGTGTTCCCCGATCACACGCAATGTATTTGTTCGCAATAGCGCGTGAAATCGTAGAAGGATTGTGGCCAAATTCGTCTGCAAGTGTTTTGAGCGTTAAAGGCTTGATAGCACCGCCCGTAAAGAAATCATACTGATACTCCACAATCATAAGCCCTACTTTGTACAGTGTCGCTTTACGCATCTCTAACGCATCAATAAGACTTTTAGCTTCTTTGATCTTATCGCGGACAAAAGCATGATCCACCCCGTACGCTGAATCAATAGAAATCGTTGGATAATAGCGGTCATTGAGGCTCACTTCAATCCCTGTTTCCGGATCATTGTAAATCATTAAATCAGGGATTACTTGCGCTGATTCTTCCATGTAATCAATACCGGGAGGATTTTTAAAACTCCCAATAACGTGCATAACCGTAGCAAATTGAGACTCTTTGTGAAAACGGTTCAATCCATCCAAATGCTCGATCATCTCGATAGCAAGAGGATACGCTTCATCACTAATCGTGGCATGATCCAACTGAAATAAAAAAGATTCTTTAAGATCACGCGCACCTATACCTACAGGGTCCACATGACGAAAACGTCCCCGTATCTGCTCAAACTGCACAGGGGAAATCTTCTCTTTGGCACAAAATGCTTCGCTATCTCCCTCATAATATCCACCTTCATCAAGGTTCTCGATCACATGACGTGCAACAGCCTGTGACAAAGGTGTGGGGAACAAAGGCGCCTCCATCTGCTCCTCCAAAACATCATAAAGGCTGCGATACGCAATTGTAAGGGCTTCTATCGCTTCGGAGTGGGAGTTTTGGACATAGCCGTATTGGATTTTTCTCGGTATTTTGGACTCAAACGACTCTTCGTATCCTGAACGAATTTCAATGAGTGGATTGGACTCCACAAATGGAGACATCGCATCCCCCAAATCGCTCAGACTCGAATGGAGAATCGGGAGCCAATTGCGCAGTGTGTTTGAAAGCTTGTTTTTAAGCTCAACGTTGGTTCGAACCCTTAATGCTGCCATGACTTACAGTTTAAACGATTCGCCAAGATAGTGTTCGCGCACATCGCTGTTGTGTGCTATTTCATCGCTCGTACCTGCGGCAAGCAATTCACCGCTTTTGATAACATAGGCACGATCACATACGGCTAAGGTTTCACGAACATTATGATCGGTTATTAAAACCCCGATACCGTACTCAACCAACTGTGCGATAACGTTTTGGATGTCGGTGACTGCAATGGGATCTACCCCTGCAAACGGTTCGTCCAGTAGTAAAAATCGAGGTTTATTGACCAATGCACGTGCAATCTCCGCACGGCGTCGCTCACCGCCGCTGAGATTAATCCCGCGGCGATTACGGATCGGCTCAATATTAAACATTTCCAGTAACTCTTCAATGCGCTGTTCAGCTAGTTCTTTGGAAAGTTTCCCCGCTTCTGCTGCGATAATAAGATTTTCTTCCACGGTCAAATCTTTAAATATCGAGGCTTCTTGAGGCAGATAACCAATCCCCATTTGAGAGCGCTTGTGCAACGGCAGATTGGAAACATTTTCTCCATCTATATAGACTTCACCCGCCGTGGCTTCCACCAAACCGCATATCATGTAAAATGTAGTCGTTTTACCTGCCCCGTTAGGCCCTAGCAGTCCTACAACTTCACCTGTACGCAGTTCCAAACTGATACCGCGAACAATCTCATGTTTTTTGATCGTCTTAACGAGATTATGTACTTTTAATTCATGTATTTTTTCAGTCACTGACGCACCTCATAGTATCGTGTTTCATTATCGCATTTGGTAATTTTCACCACTGTATAGTCAAACCCTGCTTTTTTTAGCAATTCAATCAACGTTTCATCGCCCCATTCAACCAAATGGTATCCCTCATGCTCAAGCTCCTCTACCATCCCCATGGATAAAAATTTCTCAAAACCGTAATTGTACAAATCATAATGAAATAATTTGTATCCATAACGTTGTTGAAGCGAAAAAGTGGGCGACGTCACCGATTCCTCTATTCCCAAATAATGCGAAAACGCTTGCGTAAACGTCGTCTTACCGCTGGCGAGATCCCCTTGTAAAATAACTACCCCGCCATTGGGCAGTTTTGCAATAATCTGTTCACACAGTTGCGATAACTGATTAAGAGAGAGCTGCATCATAACTTGGAGGATACCGCAATAATTTGTGTCAATTTATCATGTGCTTTTCCACTTAGAAGTCCATCACGAGCTATTTCAAGCCCTTCTTGCACATCACGCGCCATCCCATCGGCAATGAGGGCATACGCCGCATTGATAAGAACCATATCGCGTTGAGCATCAGTAGAGCGATTGCTCAGGATATTGCGTAAAATCGCAGCATTCATCTGGGCATCTCCACCTAAAATAGCTGCGAAAGGGGCTTTTTTAATCCCATAAACTTCCGGATCAATCTCAAAATAATTAATTTTATCATTCTCTAGCCGTGCCGCATACGTAATATCGCTAATACTAATCTCATCCATTTTTTCACGTGAACTTACCACTATAGCCGATTTCATCCCGCCTAATTGTGCGGCTTCGGCCATTTTAGGGACAAATACCTCATCAAAAACGCCCAGTAGGATTTTAGAAAGCCCTACGGGATTGGTCAAAGGACCCAATATATTAAAGACCGTTTTTTCAGGAATACTTCGACGTATCGGCATAATAAACTTCATTGCCGGGTGATGATACTGAGCAAATAAGAATGCGAATCCTGTCTCCTCGAGCAAAAGTGCCGTTTGTTCCAGACTCAAATCAAGCTTCATCCCCATGTACTCCAAAACATCGGCACTTCCTGATTTAGAAGTGATAGAGCGATTGCCATGTTTGGCCACATAAGCACCGCATCCTGCGAGTAATAGAGATACAGTGGAGGAGACGTTAAAGCTACCGCTTTTATCGCCGCCTGTACCTACCACATCGATCAGTTGATCTTGTAATGCAGAAGGAACGTTAAGTCCAATAGCATGTTGTTTCATCACCTCAGCCGCTGTTGCAATCATTGATGAAGAAGTTTGGGCATTCAGAGGCAAAGAGAGGAGAAATTCTCTCATTTGCTCATCACTCAAACGGTGTTCAAACAGTGCCTCAAAATCAGCTCGCGTCGGATTCATGAGAGTTCCTTTACATAAAGACTCTGCTGACTTTTAGGAGTTGATTTGATCGTAGGAAGAGCCAACACTTCATAACGCAGCGTCATTTCAAGATAGACGAGAGTAATCACATCACCAATGGCTACGTTTTTAGAAGCTTTAACGACTTTACCATTTATTTGAACGACACCCTCTGTGATCATATCCTGAGCAATGGCTCTGCGCTTGGTTAAATTGACGGCATTGAGAAATTTATCGATACGCAAAAAAAGTCCATAGTGTTAATTTGAAGTCTCAATTGTAGGTTATAAAAGCTAAAACCTACATAAGGGCGCAAAAAATGTTCCACAATTGTGAATACCAAGGAACACTCTCCCAATAACTTACTCAAAATACAAACTAGG
This sequence comes from Sulfuricurvum sp., assembly GCA_030694265.1. Classification (GTDB taxonomy): domain Bacteria; phylum Campylobacterota; class Campylobacteria; order Campylobacterales; family Sulfurimonadaceae; genus Sulfuricurvum. The sequence goes on along the minus strand of JAUXYP010000001.1, from coordinate 346,660 downwards.
GTATAGTTTCACTATGAATAAAAAAGGATAATTATAGATGGAAGATTTAACTCAAAGCACCGTTAATGTAGTTTTGATGCTCGCTATCTTGGGAGTTGTATTTTTCGTATTAAAGTCAAAAAAGAGATGAAGAAAGATATAATAATAAATTACTCAATCTATGTACGAAAGTTGAGAAATCCATAAGTTCAGGTTGCTAATGAAAATTTTTATCACTGGGGGAGCGGGGTACATAGGTTCGCATACGTGTATTGAGTTTTTAAATCTTGATCACGACGTGGTTGTATACGATAACTTTTGTAATAGTAATTACGAGACGCTTCGACGTGTGGAAAGTATTACGCATAAGACGGTAACGCTCGTCGAAGGTGATATTCGAGATGAAAAGGCGCTGTACAAAGCAATGGTTGGATGCGATGTAGTTATTCATTTTGCGGGGCTCAAAGCCGTTGGTGAATCGGTTGAAAAACCCTTGGAATACTATGATAATAACGTCCAAGGTACACTATGCCTACTTCGTGCTATGCGTACCAATAACATCAAGAAGCTGGTGTTTAGTTCTTCAGCAACGGTTTATGGTGATCCACAAAAGCTTCCCCTTACCGAAGATCATCCTCTCACTGCTACTAATCCTTATGGACGAACAAAGCTGATGGTTGAGGAGATACTACGTGATCTTTATAAAAGCGACTCGACGTGGTGTATTTCAATTTTACGCTATTTTAACCCCATAGGGGCACACGAAAGTGGTTTGATTGGTGAAGATCCTAAAGATATGCCCAATAATTTAATCCCATTTGTGGCTCAAGTTGCCGTGGGTCGTCGCGATTATTTAAGTGTTTTTGGGGATGATTACGCAACTCCCGACGGTACTGGAGTTCGTGATTATATTCATGTGGTTGATTTGGCGCAAGGACATGTAAAGGCATTAGAGTCATTGGTTGTCCCGCAATGTACGGTAGTTAATCTAGGGACAGGTACGGGCTACAGTGTACTTGATATAGTGAAAGCTTTTAGCGAAGTAAGTGGAAAAGAGATTGCTTATCGTATTGTTCCACGTAGAGAGGGGGATATAGCATCGTGTTATGCAGATCCTACCTTTGCCAAAAAAATATTAGGTTGGCAAGCTTCTCGAACCCTTAAGCAAATGTGTCAAGACAGTTGGAATTTTCAATCCAAAAACCCTCATGGGTTAAATGTATAAATGATATTACACCAAGGAGTTAAAGTGCGATTTTCAATATTAATGGTTTCCATGCTACTACTAATAGGATGTTCAAGTGTGACATTAACAACATCCGATGCAAAACTAGACAAGACACGTGTCATGGCGGTTGATTCGTTTGCAAATTATACAGAAGTCCCAATGGCGGGTTACAGAGCAGCAGCTATGGTAGATGCTGCATTACTGAATCGTGGATATACGAGTAAAACAATTTATACGTCTCCCAATGAGGAGTATTTAAAACCAAACCCACCTTTGAGCGATAGACTCGATAGAGCTCGGAAGATATCTGCGGATTATCTCATGAGCGGAGAGGTCATAGAGTGGAGATACAAGACGGGAATTGATGGCGAGCCTGCAGTGAGTCTTGTAGTACGAGTGTATGACGTTAATACGGGAGCAATTGTGTACAGTGCAACTGCGAGTAAAAGCGGATTTGGCTATAGTTCAGTGGGTGTTGCAGCTCAAGATGTCATCACATCTATGATCCATTAATATTAGCTATGAATTGGCTACGTATTGTTTTTTTAGGGTTATTGAAAAAGCGCCTAGAGATGCTGACAAATTATATCGTTTGGATTGAAATTGTTGGTTGGACTACCGCTTTTACACTGTTTGGCTACTTACTGAGACCGACTGATCCTTTCTTTTTTACTGGAAGATATGATGTTTTTTTAATTTTTATGACTGTATTCACCCTTTTTTATGGGACGGTTGTGGGAATTATTATGCTGGGTATCTCGTATGTAGTGTCGCTTAATTTTTATACTAATATTCCTTATATGCAAATAATGCAATACCTTATTTTTGTTCTCATTTATGGAGAGTTCCATTATCATTGGAATCGAAAAATAAATATTGCAAATGAAAACAATTTGTACACCAAAAATCGTCTTAGAATGTTAGGGAATGCTTTTTTCTTGGCAAAAATATCGCACGATCAGCTTGAAAAAACCTATATCATGAAACCTATGAGCTTGCGTGAAGCTATCGTTTCTTTGGCGGATGAGCCTAAAGAGGATCGGCTAACCTTGTTACTTGAGCGATTGTCTCATTATTATGGAGTTGAAAATGCTGCCTATTATCACTTTGAAGGGGAGAGTGCGATAAAGCTGGCAGAGATTGGTAATAGTACCATTGTTTATGACAAAAGTCATCCTATGCTTGATAAAATGCTTAGCAGTCTCGAATCTATTTATGTTTCGGATATAGAGACACATGATCGAGATAGTTGGTTGGCTGTTTTACCATCTTTTAATTATTTAAATGAATTACGAGGTGTTTTAATACTTAAAAAAATGCCATTTATGATGTTTAATATTGATAATATTTTAAAAATCGAAGTAATTCTTAACTATTTTGAGCAAGAAGAGAATCAACATATTGATTTTCATGTCCCTCAGACATACCGAGTCTGTAAGGATGATTTTTTGTTTGAGCTTATGAGACTCCTTAAACTTAACCATAGCTATGGTGTTCAAAGTTCGTTGTTTGCTATTCATGCTACAAAGCCAGCATCGATTGGTATGTTGGATCATTTTCTTTTAAATAGCCTGCGTGTTTTAGATCTCTTTGAACGTATTGAAATCAGTAGCGACGAGTGCTACTATGTTTTTCTTTTACCGTTTGAAAATATTAGTGGTACGTTGAGTTTTGAGAAGCGTATTCTAAACAAGGTTCATTTGAGTGATGATGACAATCTCCAAAGTATGGTAGTTGGCATTGATGCCGCAAATCGGCTTTTTGATTGGATTTCAACATCAAGCCAGAGCAGATCATGATTTATATACTCCTTTGTATTCTTAGTTTTTTGATAGAACTGTATGCTTTAGGGGCTGGAAAAATTACCCATTTTTCACAATGGGATATCTATAAATATTTCTTTTTGCATGCAATAGCATCTGCCTTGTTGGCATGGTGTGAGATGAAATGGTTGGAGTCACGTTATCCCGCTGAGCGACTAAAAGTTTTTCTTTTTTTCTTTATGTTAACGGGCATGACCTTAAGTTTTGGGATTCTATTGAGCTTGTTAATTGTTATTGTTGGTCTACTGGGTGCAAAAGGGATTGAAAAAACTCAAACACTGGACAAAATTAGCTTCAATAAAATTAGTGATGATTTTCCAGAAATTAAAAGAATTTTTGGAGAAGCATCGCTGGCACACACGTTGAATCAATCTGATGCGATAATACAAACAAAAATTAAAGCTTTATCTGCATTAAGTAAGCTCAATACTCCTGAAGCTATTACCCTCATCAAGCAGGCACTTTCAGATGAAAGTGATGAAGTTCGACTCTATAGTTTTAGTTTAATAGACCATTTTGAAAAAGAGCTAAACAAAAAAATCCATACCGCTTTGGGTGCAATTCATGAAACCAAAGAAATTTCGCACAAGATTCAAGGGTATAAAACATTGGCTTTTTTGTATTGGGATATGCTTTATTATGAATTGGCCGATGACAATCTTAAGCACTATTTTTTAACTAAAATTCAATCTATTATGAATGAGGGACTGCTTTTGGCACCACATGATGAGGATTTAATTATGCTTCAGGGAAGACTTTATCTATTTAATGGTGATATTCACAATGCAGAGCTTTTAATACATGAGGCTCTTGAACACAGTGGTACCTATACGAAAGCTATTTGTTCGTATTTAGCGGAAATTGCATTTTTAAAACAAGAATATTGGAAAATTCCTTCATTAATTGCACTCTATCCCAGTGCTGCTTTGGATTTAAAAATGCATGGAATGCAGCAAGTGTGGAATAAGAAAAAATGAAATTTTTGATTGATAAAAATAATAAGGTGGATATTTTATTTATCGCCGAGGGGACATATCCCTATGTGAGAGGTGGAGTTTCTTCGTGGATTCATCAGCTTATTAGCGGTTTAAAGCATTATCGATTTGGTGTTGTTTTTATGGGAAGTCGTCCTGATGATTATGGAGAAATAGCGTATGAGTTCCCTGAGAACCTTGATCTTTTGGTAGTTTCGTATTTATTTGACGATCCATCAAGACCAAAAATCAAATCCATGGAGGGTGATCAAAAAAGCATTGATAACGTCGAATACATTCACGAGTGGTTTAAGAATCATGAGGGCGCTTTACCTCAAGAGTTGCAAAAGCTTAATTTTTATACGGATAAAGTGAGTGAATCTTTCTTTTTGTATGCTCATCGCTCATGGGAATATATTGAAAAAAAATACAATGAACGCGCTTCTGATATCCCTTTTATTGATTATTTTTGGACGGTTAGAAATATTCATAGTCCTATTTGGGTTATTGCGAGAATAGCAAAATTGTTAGAAGGGCGTTGTACTACGGTCCATTCTCCATCAACGGGATATGCTGGTTTTGCAGGGGCACTGTTAGCGTTTAATGACAAGATACACTACGTTCTTACAGAGCATGGGATTTATACTAAAGAGCGTAAAATCGATTTGCTTACCAATGATTTTTTAAGTTATCGAAAATTTGATATTTTTAAAAAATCAGATGAAAATGATGTCATCAAAGAGATGTGGGTGCGTTTTTTTGAGGGGATAGGTCGATTTAGTTACAAAAGAGCTGATGTTATCTTATCGTTGTTTGCTGGTGCTCAATCGGTTCAGATTGTCTATGGAGCCAGTGAGTCAAAGTGTCGTGTTGTTCCCAATGGTGTAGATGTTAAAAAGCTAGGAAGCGTGATTGAGAAACGCCCTCTTATTATCCCTAATGTTATTACTTTGATAGGACGAGTGGTCTCCATCAAAGATATAAAAACATTCATTCGTGCTATTCGTATTGTTCAGCGGGATATCCCCGATATTCAGGGGTGGATTGTAGGTCCAACTGATGAAGAAGAGCAATACGCACAAGAATGTATGGATATGATTGAAACATTTAGTTTGAGCGACAATGTTAAATTTTTAGGATTTCAAAATATTTTAGATGTACTTCCGAAGAGTGGAATATTAACATTGACCTCTATTAGTGAAGGGATGCCGTTGGTAGTTTTAGAAGGGTTTGCGGCTGGATTACCTGCGGTGACGACCGATGTTGGATCATGTAAAGAACTTATTTACGGTGGATTAGGTGAGGAAGATTTGGCTCTTGGGGCGGCGGGGGAAGTAGTGTCTATTGCCAATCCAAGTGCACTTGCAAAAGCCTATTTAAAACTATTGCAAAATAGTGACTATTGGCATGCTTGTCAACAAACAGCTCTGGCTCGGGTTAATCAATATTATACGCAAGAATTATTCTTTCAAACCTACGATGAAATTTATAAAAAAGCGATGCAACCGTGGCAGGAATAGGATTTCATTTAAAAAAAATTGCAGATAGAGGAACGCTTACTTCATTGCTCAAGGCGTATGGCTATTCAGCAGCGCTCAGTAGTGGTCCTTGGGTTATCTCGATGATTGTTATTTTTTTAATTGGATTCATAAATATTTATTTTTTTAATTCAGGTGAAAATACGATTAAATTTCAAATTATCGTTACTTATGCCCTTATGATGGCATCCAGTCTTATTTTTACAGGTTTTTTACAGCTTCCTTTTACGCGTTACGTTGCAGACAGGGTATATGAGGGGAGAGAAGATAAAGTATTACCTAATTTCTTTGGGCTTTTATTTATAATTTCATTGTTTGGTTTTTTGATTGCATTTCCTTTGAGTCAATGGTTATTTTATGATCAAAGCGAATTTTTTATCACTTTAGTTATTTCTACTTTTTTGGTTCTAAGTTGTGTATGGATTTCCAATATTTTGGCGATGAGTTTGAGGTTTTATAAATATGTTATATTGGCATATTTTATTTCGTATATTCTAATCTTGTTCCTCTCTTTATTATTTCAGCCTTATGGAATAGAAGGGCTGCTTTTTTCTTTTTTAGCTGGCAATCTTCTTTTGTTATTGTTGCTGATGATTGCGATTGTAAAACACTACCCATCTCCTTATTTCATGCAGTTTGATATGTTTAAAAAAGAAAATTTTTATTGGACATTAGCTATTGCTGGATTAGCGTATAATTTGGGAGTTTGGGCGGATAAAATTATATTTTGGTATCACCCTTTGACAGGGACAAATGTTATTGGTCACCTTAATAGCTCTATGGTGTACGATATGCCTATATTTCTGGCATATTTATCTATTATTCCAGGGATGGCAGTTTTTTTCTACCGTTTAGAGGTTGAGTTTGCTGAACAATATGACTTATACTACTCTGCAGTTCGTCAAGGAGGGGTGTTGGATCAAATTGATCGTCATCGAAATGGGATGATTGATGTTGTGCGAACCTCAATTCGTGAAATTTTAACAATTCAGGGGATTTTTAATATTGGAATTTTAATCATTTCTGAACCTCTTTTTGAGGCGCTTAAGATGCCAAAATTATTTTTACCCTTATTTTATATTGATCTCATCGGAACCCAAATACAGCTTGGATTTATGTCTATTTTAGCATTTTTATTTTACATTGATAGACGTAAGGAAGCAATGATTCTTTCGATTTTATTTTTTGTTGGTAATGTACTTTTGACATTTGTTTCGATTGAACTTGGACCGTATTTTTTTGGTTATGGATTTTCTGTTTCACTGCTAATCGTATTTATTGGAAGTTTATTTTATCTTCGAAAAGTTCTAAAAAGGTTAAATTATGAAACATTCATGTTGCAATAGTATGGGAATAAAACTGTTTCTCTTTCTCTTCTTGGCTGTGTGTTTACAGGCCAAAAAGAGTCATGATATTGCACTGTATTATGGAGTAAATCCCAGTCAAACATTTATGCAACATTTTGATTGGATAGTCGTTGATCCGGATGTGATTAATCCTTCTGTTAAAAAACGATTTGAGAAAAAACTATTTGCTTATGTCAGTGTTGGAGAAATCGAACCATGGAGAAAATCAAATGCTCCTTATGATAAAAAATGGATTATAGCCAACAATAAAGCATGGGATTCAAAAATTGCTGATTATACACAACCCGCTTATCGGAACTATGTGCTGGCACGAATGAAAAGTTTGTATACACAAGGATATAGAGGATTTTTTTTAGATACTTTGGATGCTCCATTTGGCTCAATAGCATCCAAAGATGAGATGCTGTATAAAAAAGGACTTTCAGAGCTGATTGTTCAAATACGTACAACGTTTCCAGACACTAAGATTATTGCCAATCGTGGGTTTGAAGTTCAAAAGACATTATGTTTGAATGTGGATGCTGTAGCAGCTGAATCTCTGTATCAAAAAATTGACACCAAAGACTTTACCTACAAAGAAGTTTCAAAAGAGGACCGAGACTGGCTACGAAATCAGCTTAAAGCTGCTCAAAACTGTAATCTTGAAGCAATTTCGATTGATTACGTTTCCCCTAAAAATAAAAAGCTTCAAAGAGAAACGGTCAATAAAATCGTAACTGAGGGCTTTACCCCTTATGTGACCGATTATAAACTTTTAACTCATGGGATGGGGAAAAAAGCTCTTTTAAGTAGAGAAGTGTTGATCTTATATGATGGTTCTAAATTAAGTAAAGATGATATCGTTTATTCAGAACCTTATCTTATTCTTTCAACACCTTTGGAGTATTTGGGATATATTCCAAAACTACATGATATTCGAAAAGGCTTTCCAGAACTTTCACAAGAAAATTTAGCAGGTATGATTATATGGGATGGTGGAGAAAATGAAACCGAGCTTTTTAGCTTTATTCAAGAAGCGATACATAGTAATACCAAAGTTCTTTTTTTAAATAGTTTTGGTTTTACTATGACACCGCAAAAAGCCAAACTCCTCGGTTTATCAATGATTGAAAATCGCAGTAAAGTACTTGATCCGATTACGATAACTCATCGTGATTCGATAGTAGGCTATGAAACACAACCTTTTTTGGAGAATAAATCACCTATCATTGAACTACTTGAAGGGAAACCACTAATTAAGGCGCAAAATAGTTTGGGACAATCATTTATCCCTGCCGCACTCACTCCATGGGGTGGTTATGCGTTGGATCAAAGCTTTATGATTTCCTCTAGTAATGCTTCGATATGGGCGATTGACCCAGTTGAATTATTTAGACTCGCTTTACAATTACCTTCCATTCCTGCTCCTAATGTGACAACAGAAAACGGAAGTCGACTTTGGATGACACATGTTGACGGGGATGGTATGATCGAAAAAACACGCTTTAAACCTGATGAATATGCTGTCGAAACGCTTTATAATGAAGTTTTTAAACAGTATAAAATACCTCAGTCGGTATCAGTTATTGTAGGTGAAGTTGCTCCCAACGGTATTGCACCACTATTATCCAATCGGATGATAAAGGGTGTGAAAGAGATATTCAAACTCCCTTATGTAGAGCCTGCCAGCCACTCTTTTTCACATCCCTTTCAATGGAAAAAAATTGTTGATGCCCAAGGCGATCTGGAGGGGTATAATCTACCAATCAAAGGTTATACTTTTTTGCTGGATACGGAACTTAAAGGAAGTATTGACTATATTAATACCAATTTAACATCACCATCAAAAAATGCATCTATGTTGTTTTGGACAGGCGATTGTAATCCACCCGAAGAAGTACTAAGAGAAGCGCAAGAAGCGAATATTCTTACCATCAATGGGGGTGATACAACAATCCAAAAAAATGCTCCTTGGCTATCTCTTGTCTCTCCTATTAGCATAAAAAAAGGAGATTACCGACAAATTTTAGCGCCAAATCAAAATGAAAATGTCTACACTGGAAATTGGATTTTTCCAAAATGGGGATTTAAGCGTGTCATTGAAACCTTTGAAATGACGGATAAGCCAAGACGATACAAACCCATTGATCTTTATTATCACTTCTACTCTGCATCATTGAGTCCCTCGTTAGCATCTTTAAAAAGTGTTTATGATTATGCACTTACACAAAAGACGCTCCCTTTGTATATTTCACAATATATTCAAATTGCTGATGATTTTTACAATACTTCTATTGCTACTATTGAGAATGGATGGGAAATACGAAATGCAGGAGAGTTGAAAACATTAAAGCTTCCAAAGAACAATCACTACCCAGATTTTTCTAAGAGTGATGGGATTATTGGATTTTATGATGATGTGGATGGACGTTATATCCATCTCAATGGACAGGGTGTTTATACGTTAGTCATGAGTGACAAAGCTCCGATGGTCCCTTATCTTATCCAAAGTAATGGTCGTGTTGTAAAATCTAGTAATGGCGCATTAGTACTTAAGAGTTATGTTCCTTTTCAATCTAAATGGAATCTCCCTTCTGGATGCGAAATGAAAACGAATCAAAAAATGACCATTTCAAAAATCAAAGAAGGTGTCGTTAGTGTTACATCCACCTTTCCATCTGAGGTAAAATTTGAATTTATTTGCCACTAAACGACAAAAAGAAATTGTTAGCAAGAAGGAGCTACTTGGAATTTTTGCTCTATTTACCTTTTTGCTAGTGATGTTTTTTCCCAAAGATAAAATTGTAAGTTTGGTAGCTCAAGAGGTATCCAATTATGATTTAAGTACAAAATATCTCATTAATATCATCCATTCCTATCCAAAAGATAATCAACCTAAAATAATACTAGTGAATATGTATCTTAAGATGCAGCGTTTTGATGATGCCAGTAAGCTTTTAAAAACATTTTCGGAAGATTCACACTATGTTAATCGTATTGATCATTTGAAATATGCTATTGCCAAAGCACATTATTTTGAAGATGAATCTGCTGTAGATAAAAGTGCTTTAAGTTTCGAAATGGAGAATATTTTATACAGCATGATCCCTCATGCAAAGGGAGTTGAAGATTTTGAATTTATTCGGACGCAAGCGCAACGGATGAATTTTCAAAAATTGAAAGTAATGGTTGAAATCGAGATGATAAAGCAAAATCTTTTGAATGTCAGTGAAGTATTTAAAATCTATAAAGTTGCTCTATATTTAAAAATGGATAAACAAGCTAATACAATATTGCAATATGAATTGCGCCATAGCAGTGATCCTCAATGGCGTCTTTTATTAGCCCAAAAAGAATTTACCAATAAAAACTATGTGGCTTCTGTGAAAAACTTTGAATTTGCTTTTACACATGCGAAAACACAAAATGAGAAAGTAAAGAGTTTTAAAGAACTTATCAATTTCCATATGGCCCTTCAACATAAAGACGATATTGTAACGTTGATTGAAAAAAATGAATCATTGATAATGAATAATGACGAGCTTGTCAAAATGGTTATTTCGTATTATTTAGGCAATGATATGCTCGCCGATGCTAGAAGATTTAGTCTGAAACTGTTTCAATATCACCATAAGCCACTTGGAGAATAAATGCCTATATTTATACTCATTATTTTGTTTACTGCTTTGGCATTTTCCAGTGACGATACCTGCTATTCTGTACAACTAAATTCACTTAGGGATTCTGATATTGCAGAAAATACATTAAGTATAGACGGGTATCCTCAAGAGTGTAGATGGTTACACATTAATGGGGCATATGCTCTTCGATGTGGTTGTAAAAATACATATAAAAAAGCTTCTCATTTGGTTAAAAATTATAAACGCTATGCACCCGATGCTCTTGTTGTATCTACGTATAAATATCATTTTGAAAGTAATCAAACCACTTCTACCACCCAGAAGATATTTACACATCGCAAAAAAGTTGGTGTTGAGAAATATGTCTCTAGCAGTAACCTTTCTCCTGATATTTTGAAGCTCACTTTGGATGTTATGCTTTACAGTGGAGATTTGACTAATGCCTATTTGATTGCAAAGCAAGGAGTCGAACGATTTGGCAATAATCCATGGTGGAATGAAAAAATGGCCCAATTAGCGTTGTGGACTAACCGTCCATCTGAGGCTTTGGACTATTATGTCAAATTGTATCAGCTTCGCTCATCGCAAGAGGTACGTAAAAAAATACAAATATTGGCAGCGCAAACTGAAAATCAAGATGTTGCTATTACGATGCTTGAAGATTCTATACGTGAGGGGGAGGAAACCAATACGACAAAATTAGTGCACGCATACAAGGTCACTGGACGTATTAATGATGGTGTCCATTTTTTTGATAGCTTAAACACCAAACACCCTTCAGCTGATCTTCAAAGTATTATCATCGATCTTTTCTTGGTTAATCAAAACTATGATAAAGCACAAGAGCGATATGATATTTTTATTGGGCAATATGGTAATGTGGATACCTTTGATTTGGAATTTGCGAAAATTGCTTTTCTACAAAAGAATTTACCTAAAGCATTGATGTATTTACGGCGTAATGAAACGACTGTCTCTCATCACAACAAAGAATATTGGGAATTTTACGTTGATATGTTATGGTTGAATCGTGATTTTGATACCTTATACACCGTTTTGATAAAGCGTTGGAAACTAGATCTTCTCCGAGGGAATGATCGCGAAATACTGGGGATTTTAGCTCCGAATCGAGACAAAAAGATAGCAGCTAAAATTGCATTAGAATCATTTACGAAAGATGCAAAAGTATATGGCTTTTTTAACTTTGCATATATTTCCAAAGAACTTCACGATACAGCTTCCATTCTGGAAGTATTATCAAAGCTGACCTCTTCAGAACAAAAACTGCTCGAAACTCAATCTGAATACTGGATTATTTTAGCAGATCTTGCAATGGAAAAAAAGGATGAAGAAAAAGCAAATACTTTTTATCTTAAAGCATTGAGTTTAAATCCAAACAGCGTAGCAGTCAATCAAGCATACGGATGGTTTCTTCTTGATAGTGGAAGGTTGTCTTTACTGCGCACATGGTTAGATAAAATAGATCATTTACAAACCAATCGCAGTGATTATGCCATGATTGCGGCGACGGCTTATTTACGTTTACAAAACAGTGAAAAATCAAAAATGTATTTTGATATGGTTGCGCACGACATCAATACAGATCCTCAAATTTATCTTTTATACAGTGATATATTGATGCTTATGGGTGAAAAAGAAGCCAGTAACAAATATCAGTTTATTGTATGGAAAAAATATGCTTTGATTATACAAAAAGAGGGGATAAAGGGGATAAATGCTGAAGGCTTGCAAGCTTATTTGCGCCTTGGGATGCAGTTTGAACCAGAAAAAAGTTTTCAATGGACAACCATGGCACATGAAAATCTAACACAAGCTCAGTATCAAAACTTTTTATTAGGTGTTTCTACAATGAAATCCAGTGAGGAAGCGACTTTGCATGTCAAGCATTTTCTTCGCAAGAGTGAACCATGGTTGGACTTTTATCTGGCTTTTGCACGAAATGACACGGAACAAATGAATGCAACCTTGCAGGAGCATTTTCATGAACTTCCTATAGTTGACAGAGTGCAAGCATCATATCAATCAGGTAATAAACCATTGGCTGAAGAGCTTGGTTTTCAAGGGCTGGAAGAAAATCCAATGAATGATGATTTGGCAAGTTTAATGCACGTTAAATGGATGGAAAATGCTAATAATTTTAGAATTCAAAATGACTATCAAGACAGGGATGGATTAATTGGAAAACATGTTTCTGTGTTGGCAACGCATGAGCTTTCCAAAGGATGGGAACTTCAAGTAAATGGGCGTAAAAGATGGCAAAACAATGATGATACTGATACGTATAAAGAAGTTCCAGATGATGAAGCATTTTCTGTTGGTTTAACAAAAAAATTTGATTCCTTTAACGTGTTAACCGCGTTAGGGCAACATGAAAATATTGATAATTTTTGGTTTGGAGAACTTTCAGGTGCCTATAGCGTGGGAAGATTGGTCTTGTCTGGGGGATATTTTTACCACAAAGATGCGGATGAGAGTACCTACACTATGTTGGCTGGATACAAAAACTCGATTGAGTTGAAATCGACGTATCAGCTTACTGGCTCGCTACAGTTAGCATTGGGTACACAGCAACTCACGTATTTTGGTTCGGATGGTCTTGAATTTGCTCAAGGCTCACAATATTCACTTTCTGCAATTAAAAGATTCCGCAGCGCCTACCCTGATTTAGGAATTGAAGGGACGCTCAATTATTACAGCTACAGAGAGGATGCCCTCAAAAAAGGGATTATTCTTGATGTTCTTCCTGCAAATGATATTGAAATATTGCCCAAAGATTATCTACAGCCAGCCATTAATGTATTTTATGGATTAACAGGTAAAGAGATCGTAACAAAACGCTGGCGACCTTACGGGATGGCTGGTTTATCTTATAATGATGATACTCATGACGTAGGATATAACTTCTTAGCTGGGATTTGCGGAATGCTTATCGGGCAAGATGCCCTATGTTTTGAGGGAGAATATGCTTCTTCATATAATAGTATTACAGGTGACACCCAAAAATATTCATTGATTTATAATCTGTACGGATGGTAAATCAATGTCAACGAGCATCCAAAAGAAATATTTTATATCGAAAGCATCGTGCCGAGAGGATTGAAGAGTTGCTTAAAGCGCAAAAATAGACGTATTAACTTCTAAATTCGCTAAATAAAAATTCTGTTTTTCTATGAGAGGTACTGAGGAATGATTTCTTTTAACTTCTTAAAAATCTTCTCAAAATCAGTCGAATACACACGCGTTTTCGCAATCGTTGTAATAAAGTTTGTATCACGTTCCCAGCGAGGCACGAGATGCATATGAATATGTTCTGCTATTCCTGCACCTGCTTCACGGCCAAGATTCATTCCAATATTGACACCGTGTGCACCAAATCCTTCTTTGAGCATCCGAACCCCTTTTTGTGCTAACGTACTCATGTGTAACCACACGACAGGGTCAAGCGACTCAAGGGCATCCGTATGATAATGAGGAATAATCATAAAATGACCTGGGGTATAGGGATAACGGTTCATTACTACAAAACAATGCTCATCCCGATAAAGAACGTGATGTTCTTCATCCATGGATTCATTCTCACTGATGTGACAAAATACGCATCCCTCGCATTTTGCTCCTGCCACGTACTCATTTCGCCATGGGGCATACAAAATATCATTCATCAGATAAAGTTCGGTGCATCGTTAGCAAAGAGGATAATATCCCCGGCTCTCGTCACTTCGCCTAGAGTCTTAACCAACTGAGCTTTATCAGCAAGCATAACGACCTCATTAACCTTCAACTCAGATTCAAATTGTGTAGCATTGAGCTGCCCCGTAATGATAGCAATATCAAATACTTCATTGATCGCCATAATCAACTGATGATTAAGATCAACAGTACTTTCTACCAATCCAGGTGTCACAATAACCTTACGTCCTGTGTGCAAGGAACACAATCGTATTCCCTCAAGCATTCCGTCAATGTTACCGTTATAACCGTCATCCAAAATGATCTTTCCGCCCGCATCTATACGCTGAAGCCGATGGTCGACACTCTTGAGATGAAAAACTGCTTTTACAATCTCATCTGCACTCATGCCCAATTCATGGGCAATCAAAATCGCCGCATTGATGTTCATCGTTTGAAATCCGCCTAAAACAGAGGTGTGAAAATGGTGCTCTGCTGCGTCTAATGCTAGATCAAAGTCGGTCCCTTCCAAGGTAGCATTAAGGTTATGAATATCGTCACCGAAAAAGGTTACTTTTTCATGCGGCTCGTTGGTAACAGAGGTGTGTATAAATGCTTTTTGAAGTCGGTTCGAGTGAATAATTTCAAGTTTGGTTTGCTGTATGCGCTCCAATGTTTTAAAATATTCCATATGCTGAGGCCCAACTTTTCCTACCACAACAATCTGAGGATTTAACAGTTGAGTAATCGCATAAATATCACCAATTTCACGCGCTCCTGCCTCACAAATGTAAACTTGCGTATCTACGGGAAGCGATTCATTGACATCTCGAATAATTCCGCCCAAAGTATTCACACTGCGCGGTGTTGCATACACGCTAAATTTCTCTGATAAGATTTGTGCAATGAAATTTTTCATCGACGTTTTACCATAACTTCCTGTTACACAGATGATGGTCAAGTCGCTCATCGACGCTATTTTATTCTTCGCTTCACGTTTGTACATTATAAATAAAAACTTCTCTACTCCCCACGAAGCAATATAAGCAAGTGCCAGTGGTAAAAAGAGACTGTACGTCTCACTGATATGTCTAAGCGTCCAAAGCGTATTTAAAACGACAGTGATAAAGAGCAAAAGAATTAAAAATCGCTTTACACGCCATGTCAATATCAGTTTTTTATCGAGTTTAGCATGCCATAGATAGAGAAATGGAATGTACGCAACTAAAACAAACGGTCCATATATACCAAACACATTGTAGAGCAAAAAAGGGAGAACAAAATAAAGAATATGCCACCATGTTTTATGGTGACGCAGTACTACACGCTCAATACGATAATCATACCACTGTAAATTGGTAATAAGATACCACCCCAATGCAAAAACAAAAAGAAAATTAGCCCCTAGTGTGATCATCTGCGTTAATTCCATTTAGTATTCCTTTTTATCCATACTTTGTTCAATCTCACGAGCAATTGACGTACCCTCTTTTAAAAGAAAATAGTGCTCTCCCTCATACGCTACTAACCGCGAATTTGTAATAAGCGTGTGTATCACTTCACCAGTCCACAAAGGGGTAGCCGTATCGGTCTTTCCAAAACACAGAAGTGCCTTCCCCTTGTAAGCCTTAAAACGCTCCGTGAAATCTTCATTGACAACGTTTTTAAAGGTTTGGTACATGTATTCAGACATCCCCTGCGCATCGGGAGCTACAAAAAACGATCGAAGCGCGGTAAGTCTTGTAAATTTTAAAATTTTGAAAAGGGAAATTTTTATGCGAACTTTTAACGGTTTTGGAACCAAAATACCTGCCGATGCGACCAATACTAAAAACTTCGGGTTCAGCAGTGTTGCTACTTTTCCACCGAATGAATGACCCAAAATAACGTTTTTATGGGCACTAATCTCTTCTAAAAACAGTTCCATAATCGCTGAATAATCAATCGTTTCAAGGGCAATATCGCAATTACTTCCACCAAAACCCGGCATATCTATGTAAATATGACGAAAGGCGGGAAGTGTTTTGGAAAATGCCTGTTTCATCAGGTTTTTATTCGAACCCCAGCCATGTAAAAAAATAATATCGGACGAATGACTGGGATTTAAAATCTCATAACTGATAGAAAATGTGGCGTTTTTATAGTGAACTGTTTTTACTGCCACGCTTATTTCCCTTTGGCTTGAGAAATGGAGTGGATGTAATCATACTGGACACGGATCTCTTTTTTAGCCGGTAATGACCCCAATAAAGCATTGATGGCACCGTTAAAATCTTCAAAGAGATAGTTGGCCATTGAACCTGGAATCGGATTGATTTCATTCAAATAAACAACACCCTCGATTTCAAAGAAGTCACATCGAATAAGCGCACCCTCAAACAATGGCGTATAAAGCGTTTTGAATGCATTTCGTAATTGAGATACGAGCGCATCGCTGACAGCTGCTTCCGCCACTTTTGCCGATCGTGAAAAATCGAGGTATTTTTTTTCAAAATCTAAAAATTCTACTTTTTGCGGTTCTTCAACAATTGAATACGTAATTTCACCTCTACAGCTGTAACCGGCTAAATTATATTCTTTGACACCGGATATAAACGGTTCAATCAAAAGAACATTATCAAATTCAAAAGCGACATCAAGCGCATAGGCCAGTTCACTTTCCTCGCGTACAATGCTCACTCCAATAGAGCTACCAAGACATGACGGCTTGATAATAAACGGATATGGCGTATTAATCTCCGTAATCGTCTCTCTAGTGATCACTTGATAGGGAAGTGTTTGTACGCCCAATGATTGTGCAAACCACTTCGTATAGTGTTTGTCAAAACTAAGCATGGATGCCTCTTTACGAGGTCCGATAAAAGAAACGCCGTAAAAATCCAAAAGTGCAGCAATCGAACCATCTTCGCCATCACCACCGTGAATGAGATTGAGAACAGGCATTGTATGCAATTTTGAACCAAAGAGTCCTCGTTGCTCAAATCCGTCTTTAACCAACGTCAATTGCGGCATTTTAATATGTTGAGTGCGTGAAAATGTGGTCGCTTTCATTTTATCGGCATCAATAAGATAGAAACGATGGTCCTGATCACAAAAAATAAAACTCAAATCAAAATTAGAGAGTTTCCCTTTGACAGTAATCGCACTAACAATACTGATTTCATGTTCATAACTGGCTCCGCCGAATAAAATTGCTAATTTCACGTATTTCCTTTAAAGTTTTTGTAATTGTTTCAGTGCCTCTTTTACCAAAGAAGCAGTATCTGTTGCACTGGATGCGCTCAATGCCTTGGCAATCTGTTCACGCTTGAAACCAAGTGACTCAAGCGCCATGGATGCTTCAGAAGAAGCATTACTTACCATGCTATCCCCCTGAAGGAGGACAGCATCGAAGCCGGCCAATTCCACCATAATCCGTCCTGCACTTTTAGGTCCTATTCCGGGAACTTTTTTCAACGCATTGACATCTTTAGACGTAATAATACCTGCAAACTGCTCCGGCGTAAAGGTGCTGCAAATTGCAAGCGCTGCTTTTGGACCAATTCCATTGATTTTGAGCATCCCCTCAAAGAGTGTTTTTTCCCCTTTTTGTATAAAGCCGTAGAGTTGCTGCGCATCTTCACGAATGATATGCGTTGTATGCACCCTAATGCGCTCACCGCTCAATGCGCTGTAGGTATGTAAGGAAATAAAAACCTCATAAACCACCCCATTGACATCCAAATGCATTGCAGAAGGTTCTTTATAAACAATATTTCCCTCTAATCCTATTATCATTTTGGCAGTACCTTAATTGAATAAATTCCCTCATCATCTACATGCAAACCAAATATTCCGCCTACGCTGTTTTCTGGGGGGATAAACGTAATATCAATAGGCGGGTCTATCAATTTAAAAATAATCTCATTGTAGTTGTGCCAGCGATCATGATTGATAACACGTGCTTCAAATATCTCATCTTGCAGTGCCCTGTGCCGTCCACTAATAAAAGCATAATGATCCAACTTCTCCTGGTACTCTTTTCTTAATGCGTCTAACTTACTTTTAAATTCTTGAAGCTGCTTATATTTTTGAGCATACGCGACGGGAATTTTTATACCGTTGTTTTTATAATTAATGAGTTTCTGTTTGATATCTTCATACACAGGTGCATTTTTTTTCATTGTTTCTTCATAACCGGAAAGCTCTTTTCCAACTTCATGTATCACTTTTTTAACGTCAATCATCAAAGTTTGTTCATCGTCTAAAAATTCTCGTGATTCATTAAGCAAAGGATCAATCGTTAAAATATTTTCACCACCCTGTAACTTTTGAATTTCAATGCGTTTTGATGCCGTCAATTTCGTATGTGAGCCCAGCAACTCCACATCAATCTCTTTGGCATGCACTATTCCGCCCGTAGCTTGTTCAATACTAACCCGATCTGCATCCACACTTCCATGTTCAAGACGTTTTATATGGATCACTTTCCCATATGCCTTACCTTTATGAACATTGATCGTTAAATCATCCGCAGTGATGGTCGCACTGTTATGAACTTGCCCCTCAACAACGGCTTTATGTGCAGTTACTTTTGCATCTGGCCCTATATTTCCATCAATATTGATTGCATTGACGGTCACCTCCATACCTGTACCTATGGCATCTTTGAGTGGGTCTTTTTCTTTGACATTGATTGATACATTTGCATCCATTTGTGTATCAATCGAACCAGTGGAGCGAAAACTGATTTCAGTAACGTCCATTTCTGTTTTAATGTCGTACATTCCACCCTCAAAGGTGACATAACCGCCTGTTTTGGCGCGAAATTCTATTCGAACGTCATTTTCATCACGCAGGATGTTTTCACCTATGGTAAATGTCGGTTCATACTGGACAAGAGGCTCTTTTTGAGTGATATATTCTCCTCTGCAATTACGGCCACTGGTCCCTTTTTGCGGCTTAATGTACTCTATAAGTAAATCGTTGGCAACGACACTGACAAGATACCCACGCTTTGTGTAGTCGATACGCTGCGCTTCATCAAGACCATTTTGCTTTTTGTCGTAATGCACTATCAATTGGTCATCAACGGTGGCTGTAGGTTCTAATCCCTGCCCCACAACAAAACGCTCCTGCCCCTCAACGCGATAGGAACCATTAACTTTTATTTTTGCGATAAATTCTGACAAGTTGCTGTGCATCATGGAATCAAAAATCCCAATCATAAGGTTTGCACGAAGCTTCTTCTTCATGATAAGCTCAAAAAAAACTTCCTCAAAAGTAGCATTATAAATCAACTCACTGCCAGGTTTAATGGTTAAATAAATCTTACAAAGTGTTGCATTACCGGCAATGGACAATTCAATGTGATCGAGTTTACCGACTTCTGCAATGGAGAAGATTTCTACCTCATACATTTGTCTGAGTTCAAATTTAGGATTTAGATAAAGTTCATTGGTTATTTCATTAATATCTGATTGGGAAAGCTCAGCCCATTCATCCGAGTCAGCTTGAGTCTCCCCAATCATCAAACTAAGCGTCTGAACCTCTAAAAGTCTAAAATCGAGGGAATGGACCGATACGTTATGATTAACTGCAGCTTGCATCAGCTCTTTTGCAATATTACTGGCACGGACAATAAAAGGAATAATAGGGGTTGAATTATCGGCCACCATTTCATTCTCCTTTTTATAGACTATCAATAAGCCATTTTAATGACATATCGGTTAAACTAACGTAAAATTCAATAACGGTCTTTTATCTAATGTTCAAATCGATATTTTCCAACTCTTTTGGCATCCTTATTTCCCGTGTTAGCGGTCTGGCAAGAGATATTTTAATGACCTCTGTTTTGGGTGCCAATATGTGGAGTGATATTTTCCTAATGGCCTTTAAATTTCCCAACCTTTTTCGCCGTATTTTTGCAGAGGGGTCATTCACCCAAAGCTTTATGCCCTCGTACATCGCATCCAAACAAAAAAGTGTTTTTGCCGTTGCTATTTTCATTCGCTTTATGGTCTTTATCGTTATTTTATCCCTGCTTGTCACCCTTTTTCCTCAATTTTCTACAAAACTTTTAGCGTGGGATTGGAATCAAGACTTAATTGCCAAAACAGCGCCGCTTACCATGATCAATTTTTGGTATTTGGATCTTATCTTCATTGTCACGTTTTTAGGAACACTGCTGCAACACAAAGAGCATTTTTTTACCACGGCTTTTTCCACTGTATGGCTCAATATCGCCATGGTAACTGCCCTACTTCTCTTTAGTCACAGTGATCCTAAAACCATTGTTTATGCATTAAGTTTTTCGATTCTTATCGGCGGTTTACTGCAAGTGTTAACCCATCTCTATTCGATTCGCGACAAGGGGCTTTTAAAACTTCTCGTAGGCGGATGGAATTACCGAAAAACCAAAGATGTCAAAGAGGAGGAATCAAAATTTGCATCCCTCTTTTTCCCCTCACTGCTGGGTAATTCCACGGCACAAGTAGCGTCCTTCATTGATACGAGTTTGGCATCGTTTTTAGCCGCAGGCTCTGTTTCCTATCTTTTTTACGCCAACCGTATTTTTCAGCTCCCTTTTGCCATTATCGCGTTAGCCATCACCACCGCACTGTTTCCTTCTATCGCCAAAGCAATCAAAAATGAAAACCATACTCTCGCCTACCGAAACCTACATAAATCGTTTTGGCTGCTCAGCGCACTGCTGGGTATATCGGTACTGGGGGGAATGCTCTTATCCGAACCCATTATTTGGCTTTTGTTTGAGAGGGGTAATTTCACAATACAAGATACCCACAACACAGCCGATGTTCTGATGATGTACATGGTAGGATTGATCCCCTTTGGGCTTGCAAAACTTTTTTCTCTCTATTTGTATGCCATGCACAAACACATAAAAGCCGCTAAAATAGCGGGAGTATCCCTCATTATCAATCTCATCTTTTCACTGCTGCTTATGAAGCCTATGGGAGCTGCAGGATTGGCGCTTGCTGGAAGTATTGGAGGCTTTGTTCAGCTCATTCTCACGGCCAGAGAGATAGGGTTTGGAATTGTTTTGAACCTGCTCAAAACGAAATACAGTTTCTACTTTATCCTAGGAGTGAGTATTTTTGGAGTATTATTTTACACTCTAAACTATTTTTTACTCAACTTGATACGATAAAGAGAGACGATGTTTCTATACGACAGTGTACAAAAAACGAAATGCAAATTTGAATCTCTCGTAGAGAGAAAAGTATCTCTCTACGTTTGCGGGCCAACCGTCTATGACGATGCTCATCTAGGGCATGCCAAGAGCGCATTGGCTTTTGATCTTTTGACCCGTGTATTGGAAGCCAACGGGTACGATGTCTTCTTTGCCCGAAACATCACGGATATTGATGACAAAATCATCAACAAAGGACGAGAACTCGGAATTGCCCCAAGTGAAATCGCTTCACGCTACACCGATGCCTATCATCGTGATATGGATGCCATCGGGGTGCGTCCTCCAACACTCGAACCCAAAGCGACCGAATCCATTGATGCGATGGTCGAGATGATACAAAAACTCCTAAACAATGAACATGCCTATATGATCAGTAACGGCGATATTTATTTTGATACGGCTAGCGACAAAAGCTATTTGACTCTTTCCAACCGCCAAAGCAGTGAAAATATCAGCCGTGTTGAAAAAGTTTCTGAAAAACGCAATGAAGGTGACTTTGCCCTCTGGAAAGCAGTGCATGATGACACTATTTCGTTTGATTCCCCTTTTGGCCCCGGACGTCCTGGATGGCATTTGGAGTGTTCTGCGATGATTGAAAAATATCTCCCCAATAAAGGGATGACCTACGCCATAGATATTCATGGCGGAGGGGCTGATTTGTTGTTTCCTCACCACGAAAATGAAGCCGCACAAACACGCTGTGCCACCAATCACGAATTAGCCCGCTATTGGATGCACAACGGCTTTATCAATGTTAACGGTGAAAAGATGTCCAAAAGTCTTGGGAACAGTTTTTTTCTCAAAGATGCTCTCAAAGCCTACAATGGGGAAGTGCTGCGTTTTTATCTCCTCAGTACGCACTATCGGGGCGATTTTAATTTTAATGAAGAAGATCTCATAGCCTCCAAGAAACGCCTTGATCGCCTCTATCGACTTAAAAAACGTATTTTTGGGCTTTCTGCTGAACTCATTGACACCGAATTCAAGACAGCCTTACTCGAAGTACTTAATGACGATTTAAATGTTTCCAAAGCGTATGCACTGATTGATGAACTGATTGCTTCGGCCAATGACGCGCTGGATGCCAATCCAAAAGACAAAACATTTCGCCAAAGCCTACTGTCTTCTCTTGTAATGATTGAAACGGTATTGGGTTTTGGCGGACAAAATCCGTATGAGTACTTTCAATTCGGTCTTAATGATGCCACAAAAGCCAAAATTAACGACTTAATTATAAAACGCTCTGAGGCCAAAGCCCTCAAAAATTTTGCCGCATCGGATGCCATTAGAGATGAACTACTCAGCATGAACGTCTCTATCATGGACACCGTCAATGGAACATTCTGGGAGATTAGCAATTGAAAGAGATCTATCAACGTTACTGGCCCTATATCAAAGGGTATAAATTTTACTACTTTCTGGTTCTCATCGGAATAGTCCTCACCGTTACTGCAACGGCAGGGACAGCCCATATTATGCAGCCGATCATGGATGATATGTTTATCAAAAAAGATCCGCAAATGCTCATTTTTATTCCGTTACTGCTCATCGGGATATATGTGCTGAAATCATTGGGCAGATATTTGCAGTCGGTCTATACCAACTACATAGGGTTGCATATTATTTCACGCCTTCGTGAAGATTTGTTAGAGAATATCATGCACATGGACATGCAGTTTTTGTACATAAACCGCAGCGGTGAACTCATCTCCCGCATCACCAATGATCTCGCACGCGTCCAATATTTTGTCTCCTCCATGCTGCCTGAGCTGATACGTGAAAGCGTTACCGTTGTTGCTTTGGTCGGTTATGTTATTTGGCTAAATCCACTGTTGGCATTTTGGTCTCTCATTGTCATGCCGGTCATTATTGTCCCCCTTATCTCAATCACCAAACGACTCAAAAAATTATCACACCGTTCCCAAGAAAAAAATGCCGATGTTATGACCCGATTAACGGAAGTGTTCAACAACAGTGAGATCATCAAAGCCAATGCAACCGAAGACTATGAATTAAAACGCTTCAAAGAAGACAACGAATACTTTTTTAACATCAATATGAAATCAACCTATACCAATGAACTGGTTTCTCCTCTCATGGAAATCATTGCCGCCATCGGTTTAGCAGCAGTGATCTATGTCGGAGGGAAAGAAGTATACGCCGGAAGAATGAGTGTTGGTGAATTTACCGCATTTTTAACCGCGGTAGGTCTTGTATTTCAGCCACTTCGCCGTGTCAGCTCCATCTACGGGAAAATTCAAGATGCCCTTGCGGCGAGTGAACGTGTCTTTCATATTTTTGACATTGACAATGCTATTAAGGATGGTCCAAAAGAGCTTTCAGAACCTATAAAAAGTGTAGAGTTTAACAATGTCACACTCAAATTTGGGGATAAAAAAGCGCTTGAAAATTTAAATCTCACTATTAATGCAGGACAAAACATTGCTCTTATCGGACAAAGCGGTGGGGGAAAAAGCTCGCTTGTTAATTTGTTATTACGCTTTTATGACGTAGATGAGGGGTCTGTCAACATCAACAATCTTAACATCAAAGAATACACCCAAAACTCTCTGCGACACCAAATAGCCAGTGTTTCACAACGCGTTTACATTTTCCAAGATACCCTTGCTGCCAATGTCGCGTACGGCAGTGCTGTTAATGAATCAAAGGTCATCGAAGCGTTGCAAATGGCCGATGCCCTCGAATTTGCTCAAAATTTACCTGAGGGTATTTACACTATGATGCAAGAGTTTGGGGCAAATCTTTCAGGGGGGCAGAGACAGCGTATCGCCATTGCGCGAGCTATTTACAAACACGCATCCCTGCTTATTTTAGATGAAGCGACCAGTGCACTGGATAATGAGAGTGAAAAACGGATACAAAATGCCCTCAATGCGTATTCCAAAGATAAAATCACCATTACCATCGCTCACCGTCTCAGCACCATCACCCACGCTGATGCTATCTTGTATTTTGAAGCAGGCAGCATCATCGCCCGCGGTACGCATCAAGAACTCTTGGAAATATCCGACGCATACCGTCGTTTAGCCGGTGAAATGGTTTAATTTTTACCCTTAAACCATTTTAGAGTATAATCGCATCAATTTATCACAAGAAGGCAAGACCCTATGATCGATTACGAATCATTAAAACCGTGGTTATTCAAGCTTCAGCCCGAAAATGCACATACATTAGGGGCTCTTGCTTTACGCGGTGCCGGCTTATGTCCACCCCTTTTAAACCATTTTATATCCAAATATTTTGTCACCCATCCCTCGCTGACCCAAGAGCTTTTTGGGCGAACATTCCTCAATCCGGTAGGACTTGCCGCAGGATTTGATAAAAATGCCACTATGATCGAGGGAACACTTGCTATGGGATTTGGTTTTACCGAAATCGGTACCCTAACCCCAAAACCGCAAGAGGGAAATCCCCGTCCACGGCTTTGGCGTCATATCGAAGAAGAGAGCTTGCAAAATGCGATGGGATTCAATAACGACGGCTTGTTCCGTATCTCGCATCGCTTGAAAAACATTTACCCATTCAGCAGTCCAATCGGTGTCAATATCGGAAAAAACAAGCTCACTTCTGAAGAAAATGCCCTCAAAGATTACACAACACTTATCAAGGCGCTTCATCCATACGCCGATTATATGGTTATCAATATCTCTTCACCTAACACGCCGGGATTGCGTGATCTGCAGAATGAAGAGTTTATTTCTCAACTTTTCCGTTCTGCAAAAGAGATTACTTCTAAACCGATTCTCCTTAAAATCGCCCCTGATATGTCAGAGGACCAAGCCGTAGCACTATGTGTACACGCCGTTGCAAGCGGTGCAGATGGAATTATAGCGACCAATACAACGGTTGATTATTCACTCCTTACCGATCCCGAAGACATCGGCGGAATCAGTGGTGAAGTGCTAAGAGAACGCAGTTTTTACATCTTTGATGCCATTGCACGAGAGCTTTTCGGAAAAACTATCCTCATCAGTGTGGGTGGTATTTCTACTCCTGAAGAGGCGTATCGCCGTATCCGAGCCGGAGCATCACTCGTTCAGCTCTACAGTTCGCTTATATTTAAAGGTCCTGAAGTAGTAGAGGAGATCAACAGCGGTCTTATCGATTTACTCGCCCAAGACGGTTACAGCTCTATCACAGAAGCTATCGGCACCGATCGCTAATGAAATCTCTCACGGTATTATTTTTTACGATAGGAACTTTAATGGCTTCATCCCTGCCTCACTACGAAACCAAAACGCTTTCCAATGGATTGCAAGTCGTTGCTATCCCTATGGACAACCATTCAGACGTTATTTCTACGGATATTTTCTACAAAGTAGGAAGCCGTAATGAAGTAATGGGAAAAAGCGGTATCGCCCATATGCTGGAACATATGAATTTCAAATCAACCAAAAACCTAAAAGCGGGTGAGTTTGATGAAGAGGTCAAAAGTATCGGGGGACTCAATAACGCTTCCACAGGATTTGACCATACACACTACTACATCAAATCAAGCAGTGTAAATTTGGGTAAATCTCTGAATCTTTTTGCCGAACTGATGCAAAACCTCAATCTAAAAGACGAAGAGTTCCAGCCAGAACGTAATGTAGTTGCTGAAGAGCGCCGCTGGAGAACCGATAACAATCCGATGGGATACCTCTATTTTCGCCTCTTTAACAGCGCGTATGTCTACCACTCTTACCACTGGACTCCAATTGGATTTATGAATGATATTCAGACATGGTCACTCAAAGACATTCAAGACTTTCATAAGACCTATTATCAGCCTAAAAATGCGATTTTGGTCGTAACGGGTGACATCAAACCCGAAACAGTGTTTACCGAAGCCCAGAAGCATTTTGAAAATGTTCCCAATACGGTTGATATTCCAACCATTAAAATTGTTGAGCCTGAACAAGACGGAGCACGACGGGTCATTGTTAACAAAGAGAGTGAAGTAGAAATGTTGGCCATCTCTTTTCCTATTCCCAATTTTCAACATGCCGACCAACCGAAACTTTCCGCCATCAGTGAATTGCTCAGTTCCGGTAAAAGCTCACGTTTGTACCGTAAACTCGTAGATGAAAAACGACTCGTCAATCAAATACATGCTTACAATATGGAAACCATTGATCCGGGTGTCTTTTTATTTTTAGCCATTGCCAACAAAGGTGTGACCGCTGAAGCCATCGAAAAAGAGCTTTGGAAAGAGATCAAAGCACTGCAAGAAAAACCGGTCAAGAAAGCGGAATTGGACAAAATCAAGATCAACACCCGTTCTGATTTTATATACTCTCTAGAGAGCTCTACCTCGGTAGCCGAATTGTTTGGAAGCTACCTTGCACGAGGCGATATTTCTCCTTTAGAGCGTTATGAGTCTTCGATCAATGCATTGACACCCACTGATATCCAAGAAACAGCCAAACGCTATTTTGACATTGATAAATCCACTACTATCATTTTACGCAAAGGTCAAAAATGAATCTAGTAACAGGCTCCACAACTGCCCTGATCACTCCATTCAAAAATGGGAAATTGGATGAGCAAAAATACGCTGATCTTATACGTAGACAAATCAAATATGGAATCAATGCCGTTTGTCCTGTGGGCACAACGGGCGAGAGCGCAACCCTCAGTTACGATGAAGACCGCATTTGTATGGAAATCGCTGTAGAAGTTTGTAAAGGTACGAATACCAAGGTACTCGCAGGGGCAGGAAGTAATTCAACCTCTGAAGCCATCGAAGCCGCTAAAACAGCGCAAAAATGTGGCGTAGATGCGATTTTCTCAGTTGCCCCTTATTACAATAAGCCTTCCCAAGAAGGTCTTTATCAACACTACAAAGCGATTGCGCAGTCCGTTAGTGACCTCCCTTTTATGCTCTACAATGTTCCGGGACGAACCGTCGTGGACATCAGTGCCGATACGGTTATTCGACTCTTTGATGATGTTGAAAATATTTACGGTATCAAAGAAGCAACCGGAAGCATTGAACGTACCATTGAACTCCTATCACGAAGACCTGAACTAAAAGTCTTTAGCGGTGATGATGCGATTGACTACGCCATCCTCGCATGCGGCGGCGCCGGTATCACCTCGGTTACCTCTAACCTATTGCCTGACCTGAAAAGTCAATTGGTTGCCAAAGCCTTGACAGGCGATTTTGCAGGTTCCAAAGCGATCAACGATACTCTCTATCCGATCAACAAAGCCCTCTTTTTAGAGTCTAATCCTGTTATGATCAAAGCCGCTATGTACATTGCAGGGCTTATCGACACATTGGAATATCGCCTTCCACTCGTTGCGCCTAGTGCGGCCAACCTCAAAGCAATCGAAGAAATCATGAAAAACTACACCATTCAAGGAGCATAAACAATGACAAATATGAAGGGCAAAACACTGGTGATTACCGGAGCCACAAAAGGAATCGGTCAAGCCATCGCTGAAAAATTTGCTCAAAACGGTGTTAATATCGCATTTACGTACAACAGCAATGCAGAAGTAGCTGGCGTGTTGGTACAAGAGCTCGAAGCAAAATATGGAATCAAGGCACGCGCGTATCCTCTCAATATTTTAGAAACAGATGAGTTTAAACCTCTCTTTGAAGCCATTGATGCTGATTTTGACCGTGTCGACTTTTTTGTCAGTAATGCTATGATTTACGGCCGTCCTGTTGTCGGTGGATACGGTAAATTTATGCGTCTAAAACCAAGAGGTCTTAACAACATCTATACCGCAACCGTCAATGCCTTTGTTGTTGGAACGCAAGAAGCGGCAAAACGTATGGAAAAAGTAGGCGGCGGTGCCGTCGTCACTATGTCCAGTACGGGCAATCTCATCTACATCGAAAACTATGCAGGTCATGGTACCAACAAAGCAGCTGTTGAAGCGATGAGCCGTTATGCCGCAGTAGAGCTGGGTGAAATGAACATTCGTGTCAATGCCGTTTCAGGCGGTCCAATCGACACCGATGCCCTCAAAGCGTTTACCAACTACGAAGAAGTCAAAGCCGAAACTATCCGACGCTCTGCGATGAACCGCATGGGCTCACCCAACGATATCGCAGGTGCCGTTTATTTCCTTTGTACGCAAGAAGCGAGCTGGATTACGGGTCAAACAATCGTCGTTGATGGCGGAACTACGTTTAGATAACAGACCTTCCGTTATTCCGTGCTACGACACGGAATCTATTCTTTTATCCCCCTCAAAGCTATCTTTAACTATTGTTTTTTAACAAATAAATAGATTTGTGCTCATTTATTTTGTTAAATCCAAGCTCTAAAATATATAATGTTCATTCAATAAATAGTTAGGGTACAACAACATGAAAAATATTTACATGATTCCTTCCATATCAATAGCTTTGTTAATTTTAACATCTATCTTTTTTATTGTTGTATATCATAATACTGAATCACGTAATATAGTATTTGCATTTAGTGCCGTGGTTGGTACTGTTTTTATGTTCTACATGAATGTATTTTTCGAGTTAGAAGATACTAACGAAAATTATGTCATAAATACAGAATTATCAATATTTCATGATCGTCCAGAAGTTGCACAACACATTTATCCAGTATCATCAAATTACAGAATACATATTGATTTAAATGCAAGTGAATGGCTTGCAAAAAATGAACCTAAATTATTTAAAGAAAATCCACAGAAAGTTATGCATCACTTGATAATGTATAGTTTAGTTGGTTTTTTAATTTCGGAAGAGAATGACTACAAAAAAACAACTAAAGCCTTTTCAAGAATGCATTTCACCTCATTTCGAATAAGACCAGAAGAAAAAGAAAAGGATACCTTTATTCCTATAAAGCAATTTTCCAAGCTACTTCAAGACAATGGCAACATATTTGCCCCAGTCCCATTTAAAGTAATAACAAAAGGAATTTTTCTACCACCAAAGAGCAAACTAGAGTTTAAACAAGATGAATTGATAATTGAAAATCCATTTTCTACTATCCATTTTACTATTGAAGACTCAGATAGTGAATGGTATGGAACACCAGGGAGTAATATTGCTCATGCAGAATTATTAGAGGATGGTTCACATAAATATGAAACAAGATATTTTAATATTAATATAAAGGCCAAAGAGCCAAAAATAAGCTAATGCCGGAATATCAAACTTGGGTCGAAAATTTGGCCTACGATACAAAAAAGTGGTTTTCAATAACTAATGAAAACTCAACAACACCCCAAGAACCCAAAGGATACTAATCAAAAACACACGAGTGGCTTTTACAATCCGGGTCAGGCGTTAAATGTTAATTTTTGGTAGCCTGAAGAAACAGAGACAAACTGAATTAAAATGGGGATGGATACCGTGTCAAGTACGGTATGACAAAGCAAGCACAATATGACGGAAAAATAATATACTTTTGACATTATCAATCCATCTGAGTATAATAGTGCATCAAATAAGACACTAAAAAAGGTACTTAATATGCAACCGATAATGGCGAACTACACGGCAAGCATCACCGAACTCAAAAAATCACCCACGCAAATTCTCGAAAATGCAGGGGACGAAGTGGTGGCGATTCTCAATCACAATGTCGCCAGCGCTTATCTTGTTCCCTCTAAAACCTATGAAAAACTCATGGAGATGTTAGATGATTATCTCCTCTCCAAAGAGGTGCAAAATAGAATAAAAGAGAACTTTACTCCGATCAAAGTTTCGTTCGATGATTTATGATTTAGAGTTTCACCCTGCCGCACTCAAAGAGTGGAATGATTTGGGCGCAACCATCAAAGAGCAATTTAAAAAAAAGCTCAAACAACGGCTCGATAACCCAAAAGTCCCAAAAGATAAACTCAGCGGATTTGAATCGGTCTATAAAATCAAACTCAAAACAGCAGGATACAGACTCGCTTACGAAGTTAAAGAGGAAACAATTGTCATCTTGGTACTCGCAATCGGAAAAAGAGAAAACAACAAAGTTTACAATCTCTTACACTCCCGAACGTAGCCCAATTTAGCTATAATCACAAAAAATAAATATTTAGCGATACATAAAAAGGGCATTTTTTGTTTAACCTCCCCAATCTACTCGCGCTTTCACGCCTTCTCATCGCTCCGGTGATGTTTTGGGTCATTCTCAATCCAGAAGTTTTTACCGATAACGGCTGGCATATCAGCTGGAGTTATTACACCGCATCGTTGCTGTTTGTCCTTGCCAGCGTTACCGATTTTTTTGACGGTTACATCGCTCGTGAACTGAATCAAATTACCATCGTCGGGCAAATCCTCGATCCATTAGCGGATAAAATGCTCACATTAGCCGCTTTTTTAGGTCTGATGATGAGCGGTGAGGCTTCTGCTTGGGCTATCTACATCATTATCGGGCGTGAGCTTTTTATCACAAGCCTCCGCACCCTCTCCATCTCGATCGGAATTGATGTGAGCGCCTCCTTCATGGGTAAAGTCAAAACCGTTATCCAGATGATCGCTATTGGATTTTTGCTGATGCATTGGGATGGGGGAAATGTCCTTTTGTGGATGGCAGTCGCTGTTACGGTCTATTCCGGCGGTGAATATCTGTTAGGATTTGCAAAAGCATACCGCACCAAGGAAACCGTATGAGTTGGATTGTTGCTTTACTTATTTTATCCGCCCTCATCTTTTTTCATGAATTGGGGCACTACAGCGCCGCTAAATTTTTCGGGGTTTATGTCGAAGTTTTTAGCATCGGATTTGGTAAAAAGCTTGCCTCATTCAACTGGTTGGGTACCAAATGGCAAGTATCGGCTATCCCTCTAGGGGGCTATGTCAAAATGAAAGGGCAGGATGATCTGGACCCGACGCTAATTAGTAATGACAATGACAGCTACAATTCCAAAAAACCGTGGCAGCGGATCATCATCCTCCTTGCAGGCCCTTTTGCCAATTTCTTGCTCGCTTGGTTTTTGTTTTATGCCATTGCTCTTGGCGGGCCAAAAGCGCTCTCTCCTGTTATCGGTATGGTTTCTGTCAATTCACCGGCCAGCGTTGCGGGTCTACAAAAAAATGACCGTATTCTCTCGATCAACGGTGAGGCAATAACCCAATGGGATGAACTTTCCGATTCCATTATGTCGTCTACAGGTAATTTGACATTGCAAGTGCAGCGCGCAAATACACTGCAGTTCATCACCCTCTCCCCCCGCATCAGCGAATCCACCAATATGTTCAAAGAAAAAATCTATAAACGGATGGTCGGTATCGCCCCATCTGGCCAAACACATACACTGCACCTGAGTCTTTCCCAAGGGTTAGTGTATGCTTCAAAAGAGACGGTTGATGCTTCATTGATGATTTTTCAAAGTGTTCAAAAGCTGATCACCGGCGTTGTTCCTGCTAAAGAGCTGGGAGGCGTTGTGAGTATCGTTCAAATCACAGCAGATGCTACCCAATACGGATGGATGAGTCTCTTTTTCTTTGCGGCACTTATCTCGGTTAATCTCGGCGTCTTGAACCTTCTGCCTATTCCCGCTCTTGATGGAGGACACATCGTCTTTAACCTCTATGAGATGATTCGCAAAAAAGCACCCAGCGAAGCAGTTATTACACAACTCACCATTGGTGGATGGGTTATTTTACTGGGATTAATGAGTTTGGGACTTTACAACGATATTACGAGATTAATGCAATGAATACATTAGAGCAAAAACGTCATTTTGATGCTATCATTGAGCGCATCGAGCGCGCCCGTATCCGTGTAAGTGAACATCACATCGTAAAAATTGTTGCTGCAAGTAAATACGTGGATGCCCAAGCTATCCGTGATTTGTATTCCATCGGCCAACGCGCTTTTGGTGAAAATAAAGTTCAAGATTTGAAAATAAAAGCAGATTTACTCGAAGAGCTACCATTGGAATGGCATTTCATCGGAACGCTGCAAAAAAACAAGATCAATCAGCTTTTGGGGGTTCATCCTCATATGATCCACTCTATTGATTCTCTGGAACTCGCGCTGGCGCTCCAAGAACGTCTTTCAAGAGAGAACCAAACCTTGCGGGCACTGGTTCAGGTAAATTCTGCGTATGAAGAGACAAAAGCAGGGTTTATGCCCGAAGAATTTAGTGATAAATACGCTCAAATTGCAACTCAGTGCCCTAATCTTCACCTGCAGGGGATTATGAGCATCGGTGCACATACGGATGACCGCGCTATCGTCCAAAAAAGTTTTGAAACAACGCGTTCATTATTTGAACAGCTCCCTGATGCCACAGTATGTTCCATGGGGATGAGCGGCGATTTCGAACTCGCGATAGAGTGCGGTTCTACTCTTGTACGTTTAGGTTCTATCCTTTTTAAACACAAATAGTTAATTAAGGTTTAGCTAAGAAATCTCTGTTTTTATGCTATTATATGCCTAATTTTTTTATAGGGAAATGAGTGAATAAAATACGAATTAAGGCGACATTGTTTGCAATGGGTATTGTCCTTATCCTCGTGGGCTACTTCGTTTACTCCATTCTCCAAGATAAAAAACGGGTACTCGAACAAAAGACCCAAGCGCATCGAATGCTACTCAAAAATGCGTATGAACTCTCTATTTTAGATACCGAAAAGGGGCTCAATCATTTTGCGTGTAAAATGATGTCCGATCATCATATCGTGGATGCATTTGAAGCACGTGACCGCGATGCCCTTTATGCCTTTGCCCTCCCCTATTTCAAGGATGCTAATACGCGTGGTGATGTTGATTTAACCGGATTTATACAAAGTGACGGATTTCATTTTCTTCGTATGCAAGAGCCTAAAAAGTTTGGGGACAATATCACCATACAACGCCCTATGCTTGCCCTTGCTATAAAAACACAACAGCCACTGGCTTCGCTTGACGTTACCAAATACCATATATCCCTTGTCAGTATTATCCCGATTTTCAAAGATCATAAATTTTTAGGCGTAGTGCAAGTATCGTCAAAAATTGATCGGATACAAGAACGTTTGAATGCCCATTCCGGCATTAAAAGTGCCCTTGCTTTTGATACTAAAGCTCTTCATAAAATGTTACCGGGTGATCACTCAAAAACATATGGTTCCTACTCACTCATTTCTTCCAATAATCCGTTATTTAAGCAGTTACCTGTTAATTACTCTTTTCTCGATTCTCTACGTTACAAGATCAAAAACAAGACCTATATCATAGCCTCTCGTGAATTAATGACTTACACTCACGAACCGTTAGCACGAATGATCTGTGCACTGGATATCACCGAAGATGAACTTTCTTATGAAAAAGAAATCAAAAACGTCTTATTAATCAGCGTAGTACTACTCACAATATTATTAATAATATTACATATCGGTTTTAAAACCCTTATCGATCGAATACGCGCCCTTTCTGCTCAGCTTACACAACAATTAGATCGTCAACTTCATACCGATAGCCTTACAGGCCTTCCAAATCGAAAAGCGCTTCTTGAAAACATCGAACAAAAAAAGCACATCGCCGTTTTACTCCTCAATATCAACAATTTTAAAGAGATCAATGATTTGTATGGCCATGAAATTGGCGATAAGGTACTGCAAGAAATGGCAAAGTCCATCCAAGCCATTATCGAAGAGTACTCTCTAAAATTGTATAAAATGCATTCGGATGAGTATGCATTGGCTCTTAGTGACTACATCAATGTTGAAAAATTTGAAACCATGTGTCAGACGATTCTGAATCGTCTTCATGCCATCAATTGTGAAATTGACGCTATCACCATTTTTATCACTTTTAGCATGGGGGCTGATATCTGTTTTGATGAGGGATGTGATTTGCTCGGACGTGCAGACATGGCGCTTAAAACGGCAAAAAAGAAAAGCTTTAACTTTGTAAAATATCACGATTCTCTCCACATAAAAGAAGAGTATCAGAATAATATTGTGTGGAGCAAGAAACTCAAAGAGGCCATTAATCATAATCGCTTTGTCCTCTATTTTCAAGGAATCCATGAAGCTTCCGCAAAGAATATCTTTGAATATGAAGCACTCATACGCATTATTGATGAAGATGGTACGGTAGTAGCTCCGGGTATGTTTTTGGACATTGCTAAAAAATCACGTCTTTACTCTCATATCACTGAATTTGTAACGCGCCAAATTTTCAAACAGCTCATTTCAACACCGCATCGCTATTCGATCAATCTCTCCATAGATGATATACTTGACCCAAAAATTCAAACTATGATCTATGAACTTCTTGCTGAACATCCCGTTGGTGATCGGCTTATTTTTGAACTACTTGAAGGTGAGGGGATTGAGAACTATCAAGAAGTTTTGGCATTTATAACGCGCGTTAAAGAGTATGGATGTCAAATTGCTATTGATGATTTTGGAACCGGTTATTCGAATTTTGCCCATATCATGAAACTTAATGTTGATTACATCAAAATTGACGGTTCTCTGATCAGCCGTCTTGATCTTGATTTTAGTGCACAAGATATTGTACGTGCCATCGTTGAATTTGCCCACCGTTTGAATATCAAAACCGTTGCTGAGTTCGTTTCGACAAAAGATATTTATGACGAGTGTATCGAACTTGGTATCGACTATGTTCAGGGATATTACCTAAGTAAACCCGAACCGATGCCGCTACTCAACGCTTAACCTTTTTTTATCCCTTTTTCTCCTACGTTATGGTACGCTATGATATAAGGGAGACAATATGCCATTTATCCTATTTTTCGATCAAATTTCCAATAATGATGTCGCTCTTGTGGGTGGTAAAAATGCCAGCTTAGGTGAGATGTACTGTAATCTCTCCTCAAAAGGGATAGATGTTCCTTTTGGTTTTGCCACCACCGCGCGAGCTTATCGTGCCTTTCTTAATGAAACCGGTATTAAATCCCAGATTGTGCAACTTTTAAAAACACTTGATCCCGATGATGTTACTTCTCTTTCTGATACAGGGCAAAAAATCCGCACCCTCATTCTCAATACACCCTTTCCCCAATCTCTTACAGAAGAGATTGTCAGTGCCTACAGCACTTTATGTGCTCACTATAACCTTCCTATACTCGACGTCGCCGTTCGCTCTTCTGCAACGGCTGAAGACCTTCCTACTGCCAGTTTTGCGGGACAACAAGAGAGTTTTCTAAATATCTCTGGTGAAGAAGCTCTTTTGGAGCATGTACGCCGGTGTTATGCCTCCCTTTTTACCGATCGCGCCATCAGTTATCGTCATCATAACGGCTTCGATCATATGCAGATAAGCTTGTGTGCAGGTGTTCAGAAAATGGTCCGAAGCGATCAAGCCAGCAGCGGTATCATGTTTACCATTGATCCTGATTCCGGATCGGATTCTTTGATCATTATCAACTCTACATGGGGATTGGGGGAGAACATCGTTGGCGGTAAAATAAACCCAGATGAATTTATCGTCTTCAAACCAACCTTGGCACGCCATTCGACGATTCTAAAACGTCAGATGGGGACAAAACGATTGCAGATGATCTATGATCCCCAAGATACCGCTAAAACCCTCAACATCAACACACCCGAAACGTTACAACATCAGTTTTCTCTTTCGGATGATGAAATCATCCATCTTGCCAAAAATGCGTATATTATCGAACAACATTATTCAAAACTCTCCGGACAAGAGTCTCCTATGGATATCGAATGGGCGAAGGATGCACTCGATGGAAAACTTTACATCGTTCAAGCACGTCCCGAAACGGTGCAAAGCCAAAAAGAAAAAAACTTCACCCTCTCCTCGTATGTCTTTGATGCCAATACTGCTAAAAAAGAGCTTCTCTCCGGTACAGCGGTCGGTGAGCGAATCGGAAGTGGAAAAGTACGTATTATCCATAACAGCAGTGAATTTCATCTGTTTGAGGAGGGTGACGTGCTCGTAACCGATAACACCGATCCCGATTGGGAGCCGGTGATGAAAAAGGCGTCTGCCCTCATTACCAATCGCGGAGGGCGTACCTGTCATGCGGCCATTATTGCCCGAGAGATAGGGGTGAGCGCCATTGTCGGTACATCCGATGCTACAACTCAACTTATGAATGGACAAGACGTCACCATCAGCTGCGCCGAGGGGGAAACAGGTCATGTGTATGAGGGACTTATCCCCTATCATGTTCATAGTCTTGATCTAAGCGATTGCGGTGAACCTCAAACACACCTTTATCTCAATATCGGCGATCCAAAAAGTGCTTTTCGCTACGCCCGATTGCCCAATCACGGTGTGGGGCTTGCACGTATGGAATTTGTGATTAACAACACCATCAAAACCCATCCGCTGGCTCTGATTGATATGATGGAAAATAAAACCGTTCCAAACGCCGATGAAATTAAAATCCTGATGCGTGGATACGACGATCCTAAGCACTTTTTTCAAGAAAAAATCATGGAAGGTATCGGAACGATCTGTGCCGCTTTTTACCCCAAACCCGTCATTGTCCGCACCAGTGATTTTAAATCCAACGAATACCGTCACATGATCGGTGGCGAAGCCTATGAGTCAGAGGAAGAAAATCCAATGATAGGATTTCGTGGAGCTTCTCGATACAACTCTGATGTTTACAAAAAAGCATTTGAATGGGAATGTGAAGCGCTGCGTAAAGTTCGCGATGAGATGGGATTAACCAACATGCAGTTGATGCTTCCTTTTGTACGGACACCGCAAGAGGGACGCAATGCCATTTCTATTATGAATACACAGGGGCTGGTACAAGGGGTAAACGGCTTAAAAATATACGCCATGTGTGAAATTCCCAGCAACGTTATCCTTGCCGACGAGTTTTTGAAAATTTTCGATGGATACAGCATCGGCTCCAATGATTTGACACAGCTTATATTGGGCGTTGACCGTGACAGCACACTCGTAGCCTCCATCTTCGATGAACGTAATGAAGCGGTAAAACGGATGTTGAAAATGGCAATCGATGCGTGTAAAAAAGAGAAAAAATACATCGGCATCTGCGGTCAGGCGCCCTCTGACTATCCCGAAATCACCCAGTTTTTAGTAGAATCGGGAATTGACTCGATCTCTTTAAATCCCGATTCCATCGTCAAAACATGGAAACTGGTTTTAGAGTTGGAAAACAGCCAAAAAGAATCTTAGCCAAGGGTGATAATAAACCCTTTGCGCTCACCCCGACACAGCTCCACATTCCCGCCGTGGGCACTCGCGATGTTTTTGGCCAGAACCAATCCTAAACCATTTCCTTTTTCTTTGGTACTTTTAAACGCTTCAAACAGCAGTTTTTCATTTACGATGGGGATACCGCTGTCATAGATAGCAAAACGGTGAAATTCCCCCTCTCTCGTATATACGATCTCAACACTCCCCTCGTCATGCTCATCATCGAGTTCAATCGCATCGATGGCATTAAAAATGAAATTGGTAAAAAGCATCCCCAGTAAATCAAGATCCCCTTGTAATTCAAACTCCACTTCAGGAAACTGAAAATGGATCTCTTTAGCATAACTGTAGTAGCCGATCGCATTTTTGAGTTCATTGCGAATAACACTCCATTTAAGTGCCGATTTTTGGGTACTAACTCCTTTCGAAAACATCAACGTGGCTTTGATGATCCGCTCAATACGATACAATGACTTTTGTATCTCGCTGACAATCGGTTTATTTTCCTCTTTGACCCGTTTCATCAGTGTTGAGGCCAAGAGTGCGATGGAGCCGATAGGGTTACGGATTTCATGACTCAGATGCGCCGCCATTTGTCCCATGGTCGCCAGATTTTCTTTGCGCTTTTGCTCCGTGATATCGGTTGCACTAAAGAGCTGTTTTTCATTATGCAGTGCCGATTTGATCAAATACGAGCGCTCCCCAAAAGTCACCTCATAATCCTGTTCATCCCAATGCAGTGTTTCGAACAAATTTTCCAGTAATTTAGCTTGGGAATTTTGCAGAAAAATCGATCCGTCTTCTTCTACTATCCAAATAGCATTGGGCAAAAACTCAATGATCTGTTCAATTGTTGATTGTAAATGATCATACGATTGGCGAAGAGATACGTATTCTTCTTCGACTTTATAGGTTTGATCAATAAGAGCTTTGAGTTCTTCAGCTGAGATCATCAAGACTCCCCAATATGCAGTAAAATTTGATACAGTCCATACGCGTCTTCGGTCCCTGCCAATTCTCGAATCGAATGCATTGCCAACGTCGGGACACCAACATCGATGGTTTCTACACCCAAGCGTGTTGCACTAATGGGGCCGATCGTCGAACCGCATCCCATATCGCTGCGCGTTACAAACGTTTGCGTTGCAACGGCGATTTCATTAGCACACTGAACAAACCGACCCATCGTCCGAGCGCTCGTTGCATAACGCTGATTGGAGTTGATCTTGATAGCAACGCCTCGGTTTAATAACGGAGCATGCTCACTTTCATGTTTGGACGGAAAATTGGGATGCTGTGCATGGGCATTGTCACACGATACCATCAGTGATTGGCGCATAAGGGTAGAAAAGTTCTCACCTGCAATACGGCGCAGTACCTCTTCGACAAATGTCCCCCCTGCCCCGACGTGCGAATCGCTCCCCACCTCTTCATGATCCATACACGCGAGCATCATTGGATTTTTGGTATGAATCAATGCTTGAAGTCCTACATAACAGCTCAGTAGATTGTCCAAACGCGCAGAGGTGATAAACTCTTCGTGAATACCGAGGAATGACCCTTTTTGCACGTCATAAAAGCTCAGCTCGTGGGCAAGAAGTTTTCCGCTGCTCTCTCCCGCTTCCTCCAATATCCACGACTCGAAATCAAATTCTTCACCGCACGCCATCATCGGGACAATATCGGTTTGGGCATTGATGGAACGGCTCGTATTTGCCTCACGGTCGAGGTGAATCGCAAGTGAAGAGACCACACCGATAGGGCGCTTGATATCGATCAGCTTCTCACAGCGCACACCCTGACCGTCCACATAAACAATCCGACCAGCCAGACTCAAATCACGGTCAAACCACGGGTTAAGCAATACCCCCCCATACGGCTCCACACCGAACCGTATCGTCCCCGCACTTTTCGTCACCGGATTGGGTTTTAGACGCAGATGAGGAGAATCGGTATGGGCACCTACGATGGTGTACCCTTTCAGAGACGGCGGATAGGTAAATGCCACAATCGAAGAGTCGTTACGGGTGACGTAGTACCCACTCCCCTCGCTCAATTCCCACTTCTCGCACTCATCGAGCTTTTGGTATCCTGCGGCTTCCAATTCATTAGCCATTTGTACCACGGCATGAAATGGTGTTGGAGAAGCATCGATAAATTGGATCAGTTTTTCGTTAAATTCGCGCATGGTTACCTTCCTTAATAAACTTCTTTTCGATGAGCGATTCGGATGAGTGTAATTACTAAAATATCATTTTCTCGCAAATAAACAATACGATAATCCCCTGCACGTTTGCGAAATTTTCCTTTATGACTTCCTTTTAGGGGCTTATCACTGCTAAAAATACCACTTTCGAGATCTTTGATTTTTGTCCAAATAAGTTTTTGATTTTCAGAACCAATTGCTTCAAGCTCTTTAAAAACAGTTTTTGGAATGATAACTTTATACATTCAATCCCAGTTTGAGTGCAACTTCTTCGAGAGTATAAACTTCACTTTTGCCACTTTTGATGTCATCAATGCGTTTATCACTGATAATTTCATCAAGCGTATCAAAATATGCACTCACCGCTTTTTCGATCAAGTACGTACGAGAACGATCCAGTTCATGCGCATATTGATCCAAATCACTTAATAGAGATTCATCTATACGGATATTAATTGCTTTTTTCATTGTCTACTCCTGTAGAGTTTTGTAGATACATTATACTACAAAAATATTAAAATTACTAACTTTAAAAAATATTTTTTTTAGTTATAATACGTAATATAAGTTAAATTTTATAATGGAGGAGGTTCTTATGTATGGCATTATAATTGGGATTATTTTAGGATTTATAATTGCGATTGCCCCTGCTATATTAATAGCACTTTCAAATAAAATATCAGGACAAACAAAAGTAATGTGGGTACTTGCTGCCTTAATAATTCCGTATATACTGAAAATTATAGTAACAGTGCTTGTTGTTGCTCTTCAAGGTCATTTAATGCCACACGGTTTGAGTTTTCTCGTTCCACTAACATGGTATATTAGCGCATGGATAATCTATTTTTATTACAAAAAAAGTTATAGAAAAATCCTCATTACTATTGAAAATAAAGAAAATATATGAATTACTTTCACAGTAATTCGATTACAGCTTTTGTGTGCATAATGAATTTAAATCACATCCACATTTTCCAAACCACTTAACTCTTCAAGCACCTTGTTATCCACCCGTATTGCCGAATCGATGACGACATCGCATAGTTTTGAGACAATGATCAGTTTGATCGCACGACGCCCTGGGTTACGGCGAACAAGTGTATAAAGTTTTTCTAGCGGTTCGAGATTATCGCTGAGTCGGATACGTAATACCAACGGCTCTTGCGGTGCTTCGACGATTTTCGTTTCAACTTTTTTCGCCTCTTTTTTGGCTTCGGAGAGGGTCATGATCTTCGTTACACTGATACGGGTGAACATCTCTGTGTGGGTTACTTTTACCTTGAATGCGATCGGCTCATCCTGATCCATTTTTTCGAGCTGTTCGAGCTTGTCACTAAACAGCATCATCTCGATATTGCCGTGAAAATCCATTAGACTCACGAGACCAAACTGTGATCCCTTCTTCGACATTTTTACCTTGATCTCTTCGACTTTACCGATGAAAATCGCACTCGAACCGTCTGCGATGTTTTCCAATTCGGATGAGAGTGTGTAATTAATACTGTCAATGGCTTCTCGGAAGTTATCGAGTGGATGCCCTGAGACATAAAAGCCCAAAGTGTCTTTTTCAAACTCTAAGAGTGCTTTGAGATCGTATTCCTCATAGTTTTTGAGGGTTAACTCAACCGTCATGACCTCATCATCATCCCCAAAAAGACTGAATTGCGCATCTTTTTGCAGCGTGGAACTTTTTTTGGCGGTTTCTACCATCATCTCGACCTGCTCCAAGAGCGCACGGCGTGAATAGCCAAAACTGTCCAATCCCCCTGCTTTGATAATGCATTCGATCACGCGTTTGTTTACTTTTTGAGGCTCTATGCGATTGATAAAATCCTGAATGTCTTTAAATTCACCCTCTGCTCTGGCTTCGAGCATCGATTCTACTGCCGCTTCTCCAACACCCTTGATCGCTCCTAGACCGAAGAGAATCTGATCTTGACCATCTTTGTTGATGGCTGAGAATTCGAGCTGTGAGTGGTTGATATCAGGCGCTCCTAAAAAGATCTTCATCCGTTTGGCTTCATCGATGTATTTAACCACTTTGTCGGTGTTATCTTTTTCACTCGTTAGCAATGCCGCCATAAATTCCTGCGGATAATAGGTTTTGAGCCATGCCGTTTGAAAGGTGATCATCGCATACGCGGCAGAGTGGGATTTGTTAAACCCGTATCCTGCGAATTTCTCAATCAGGTCAAAGAGTTCGGACGCTTTTTTGTAATCCAAGCTCTGTTTTGCCGCCCCTTGGCTGAACTCATCGTTGTAAGCCGAGAGGTCTTTTTTCTTCCCCATCGCACGACGAATAATGTCCGAATACCCCAGACTGAATCCACCGATCGTCTGAACGATCTGCATAACCTGCTCTTGGTAAACAATGACCCCGTAGGTGGGTTTGAGAATCGCTTCCATCGCAGGGAATGTATAGGTGATGGCTTGACGTCCGTGTTTACGCTCGATAAAGTCATCAAGCATCCCAGACTCCATCGGTCCCGGACGATACAATGCCAAGACCGCAATCAAGTCCTCGAATGAACTGGGCTTTAGACGTTTGTTAAGGTCTTGCATCCCCGAACTCTCGATCTGGAACATACCGATCGTGTCACCGCTTTGGATCACCTTGTACACTTCGGGATCGTTTTCGTCAATCGCGTGCCAATCGACCTCTTTATCGTATCGGTTTTTAATCAGCTTGATGGCGCTGTCGATAACGTCGAGGGTTTTGAGTCCCAAGAAGTCGAATTTGATCAAATCGACATCTTCGAGATAGTTCAGCGAATACTGCGTTATGTAGTTTTCTTCCCCAGAAGGTTTATAAATAGGAGTTTTTTTCCATAACGGCTCATTGGAGATAACAACCCCTGCCGCGTGCATCCCCGCATTACGCTTTAGACCCTCGAGTTTTTTCGCAAATTCCCACACGCGCATCGCAGACGCATCACCCTCGATGAGTTCTCGAATCTTCGGCTCTTTTTGGTAGGCACCGTCTTCGGTTTTTCCCCCTTTGGTTTTACCGTTGAGGGTAATACCCAATTCATCGGGAATTAGTTTTGCCATAATATCCGCTTGAGAGAGCGGCATGTCTAAAACACGTGCGACGTCACGAATAACCCCTTTGGCCAAGAGCGAACCAAAGGTGATAATTTGTGCAACTTGCTCGCGTCCGTATTTGCGTACCACATAGTCGATAATCTCGCCACGGCGTGCTTGCATAAAGTCCATATCGATATCGGGCATAGATACACGCTCGGGATTGAGGAAACGCTCAAAGAGCAAATCGTATTTCATCGGATCGATATCCGTGATTTCAAGGCTGTACGCTACCAGACTTCCCGCCGCAGAACCACGCCCAGGACCAACAGCGATCCCCATACGTTTTGCTTCACGGACAAAATCCCAAACGATGAGCATGTAGCCCGGGAACTTCATCTGATTGATGACCCCAATTTCGAATTCGAGGCGATCACGGTATTCTTGATAACGCTCTTTTGGAACGTGTTTGAGTCGCTCTTCCAAACCGACACGGCAACGGTGGATAAAGTACTCCGAATCTTCTTCGATAACCAATCCCTCTTCGAGGGCATATTCGGTCGTAAATTTAAAATTTGGAGGGGTAGGATTGCCCAGATTGAGCTCGAGCTGACATTTGTCTGCAATTTCCTGCGTATGATAAAGCGCTTCAGGAATGTCCGCAAACAGTAGTGCCATCTGCTCAGGAGATTTGACATAAAACTCATGGACTGAGTGACGCATACGCTTGGGATCGTCATAGAGTTTATTCATCCCGATACACATAAACGCTTCGTGATACTGCGCATCGCCCGGAAAGGTGTAGTGGGTGTCGTTGGTAGCGACGAGCTTGATTCCTGCCTCTTGCGAGATACGGATCACCTGTTCATCAATAAAGAGCTGATCGGCAATCCCGTGACGCATGATTTCAAGGTAAAAATCATCCCCAAATATTTCTTTGTACTCTAACGCGATACGTTTGGCTTCATCGTACCCAAGCGCGCCGTTTTTGACATTGCGCTCGCTGTTGAGATTGAGATGCCAGTTTACTTCCCCCTGCAAACACGCAGAGGTACAGATGATCCCCTCACAGTTTTCACGCAGGAGCTGTTTATTGATACGGGGGAAGTAGTAAAAGCCGTTGATATAGGCTTGTGAGGAAAGATACATCAGGTTTTTATACCCTATCTCGTTTTTGGCGAACAAGCAGACGTGAAAACGCTGTTTGATGCTCTTGTCCCCCAGCTCTTCACCATTGTGGATATACGCTTCCATCCCGATAATTGGTTTAATCCCGGCATCGCGCATCTGATGGTAAAAATCAATCGCTCCGAACATGTTCCCGTGATCGCTCATCGCCACCGACGTCATCCCCAACTCTTTGACCCGTGCTGCCAATGCCGAGATTTTATTGGCACCATCAAGCAGTGAGTATTCGGTGTGCAAATGCAGATGGGTAAACGGAGGAACGCTCATGAAAAAACCTTGAAAAAATATAAAAAGATTATAGTCTTTGCGTGATTAAGAACGTATTTAATAGCCCCTTTTTTTCTTAAGGAGTATCATATTTTAGGCCCATATTACTGCATCCAAGCGGTTCGCCCCCTCTGCACGCTTGTGTGTAAAAGGTGGCTGCTG
The DNA here is from genome assembly GCA_030694265.1 of Sulfuricurvum sp. GTDB lineage: Bacteria > Campylobacterota > Campylobacteria > Campylobacterales > Sulfurimonadaceae > Sulfuricurvum. Next base: position 302,311 of record JAUXYP010000001.1, on the reverse strand, counting down.
TGTAAGTATTCTGCCCAACCCCTTCCCCGTTTTCATACAGTGCCCCAAGTTGAAAACACCCCTTGAAATTACCGCTATCGCATGCTTTTGTAAACGCTTCCATAGCTTTTGAATAATTATGTTGAGCTAATGCCGTTTTACCCTCTTGATATGTATCGGCAAAACATGACGAAATAACTCCTGCAACCATTAACAATGAAACGATACCCGCTACTTTTTTCATAATCTAACACCTTTTATTTTGATTTATCGGAAATAATACTTACCGAACACGTCATCCCCGCGGAGAGGCTCAACCCTTGTGGCACCTCATCGATATGGATACGAACAGGGATACGCTGCGCCAATCGAACCCAGGTAAAAATTGGATTAACATTCGCCAAAAGGCGGCCATCCGTTACATTGTCACGATCTGAAATCCCTCTCGCGATGCTTTCAACATGCCCTTTTAGAGTATATTTAGTTCCCAGCATCTTCATCTGAGCCTTGTCCCCGATATGAATCATCGAGAGTTTATGTTCCTCAAAATAGCCATAAACCCAGAATGAATCGCCGGTGATGAGTGCCATCCTTTTTTCGCCTGCTTGAACAAAATCACCTTTTCGCAACAGCAAATTGGATACCCAGCCATCCGTAGGAGCAAGAACAGAGGAGCGCTCAAGATTAAGTTCTTGTGTCTCTACTTGCGTCATCGCCTCTTCGTATCTGGCATGGGCAATTTGAGCATCATAAAGAGCATCGTCACGATTTTCAGCCGATACGACTTCATCGTCCGCGACGTTGCGTCGCAGTGCCTGGCGTTTTTTCATCTCATATTCGGCTTTACGCGTCTGAGCAATGGCGTGTGCTTCATGCAACGCGTGACGAAAACGGACCTCATCGATTTGATAAAGAAGTTCTCCTTTTTTAACAAACTGATTGTCCACAACGGCGACACGACTAACCAATCCCCCAACATCCGGTGCGACCATAACAACGTCGGCACGGACACGACCATCTCGGGTCCATGCACTGTTCATATAGTTATCCCATAGCATAAGACCTAAAAAGATGGCCAGAGAAACCACTAAAAAAGTGATGGCAAAGCGTAAAAGTTTTGCCAGTTTGTTATTTTTATTCATTTTAGTTCCTTAGCGATAAATAAGTAAACAGGGGATTGAGAACAAACATACAAATACGGCTGTTCGAAACAATCCTGGGTGCCAAACATAATGGTAGATGCCGGCATCCGACATCACACGATCCAATAAAATCTGTACAACGGCGCTCATAACGAAAATAGGAAGGAGCGTCGGCATCTGAATCCCAAACAAGGTTATATCTAATGGCATGAATCCTCCGTAACCACAGGAAAGGTCTGTGAATTGAGTAAAACCGTACGTATGAGGGCCAGCTCAACGATAACACTTTGCACCCGTTTAAATTGAGCTTTCTCACTGGGCATTTGGGTTACACGTAACACTTGGAGACTCTCTTGGAGTGTGCCAAGTAACTGCTCCCTCCCTGATGATGAGGGAGCCTCAAAATACTCTTTGATCGATTCCAAAGCAATGTCGATACTTTCAGGGTAATAACGGGCATAGAGCCTTTTGAGACTGCGTCGGATTGCCAAAATGGAACGTCCGATTTCCAGCGTAGAAAGGAGCCATTCGAACACCAGACGACTGGAACGCATATTGAGCCTTCCCTGCGTCGAAAACTGCTGTACTAGATCACGTCCCGTACTCTCCAGCGCGCTTCGCTCTACATTCAAAACTCCATTGCATAACCTCACGATTTGAGTACGCAAGATCTTCGAAACTCTTTGCTGTGTGAGGGAACATGACCAGAAATTGACCAATACATACGCAAGACCGCCGAAAACGATGCCGATCAATGCCGCCAGAGAACTCTCTAAAAATTTGGTCGGTTCTATTTTATAATAGGGATCAAGAGAACATTGGGTCATAAACATAAATACAAACCCAAACGTAAAAATCGCTAACTTCGGCCTTGTTGTCATCCATCCGATAAGGGCTAACGTAGGAGACAGAAGTATCCCGAGAGTTAAGAGATCGGATGTGTACGCCGGTATCAGATAAAAGTCGTAAACGGCGGCAATGATGAGCGCAACGACGCCCCCTTTGAAAAAGTCTTTGACACCGTCTAGAGGACTCGGAAGCGTTCCCAGTAACAGTCCGATGACAACCGCCATCGTGATCGTCAAGGTTGCATAAGGCCATGCGGTTAAAATCCAAAACAGCATTGTCACGAGTAACACACCGATTCCGCGCAATGCGGCCAAGGCAACCAAAACATTATCGGTATGGGTTGAAAACCGTACCGTTCGACTGAGTTCGAAGGATGAATTTCCCGATAAACGATGGTTGAGAAGAGAAAGATAGGTTGCACAGTGATGGTGCAGCTCATGTAAAAGACGCCCAATCAGATATCCCGCCGATGTGAATTCATCCTCCCACTCAACGTACATCACCTCTCTAAGACGTTCCTTATCGAATTCAAAATGCTCTTCAAGCGTCTTTTTAACCTCTGAGAGTTTTCGAATAACCGTATCCAAATCTTCCGGGTGTAACAACGTATCGGGAAGTGTTTTCAATACGGATGCGATAGGATCATACAGACGCTCTAACGCACATATCACCTCTGATTTTTCACCCTCTTTTATCGCTGCAATGATGCTTTTTAGAGAATGATAGGTCGTGGAAAGATTCATATACTCATGGTTGAGATGCCCATAATAGTGCCGTTCTTTTCGATCGGATCCGCTCTCAAAACTGCTGTTGACCCTTACCGCATTCAGTCCGACAACTCCGCTGGAAAAGCGGCTAACGGCCGGGTTAGTATCATCGAACGTACCGAAAACCGATTGGGGATCGGACAAGGTAGAGAGAACATTACGAAACCGCTCTTGTTCGCTCGCAATCAACGAATCCAATAGGCGACGGGGAAAAACAATATCGCTGACCAGAGTCGCACACATGATGCCAATAAGGACTTCAGAAAAGCGGGAAACAGCGATGTCAAAAACATCAAGCGGTGTCTCGATAACGGGAAGGGAAACGATACATAGCGTATATCCCGCCAAAACAAACCCGTAAAACTGAAAATTGCGATATTTAAATCCCGCTGCGGTAGTAAGACCGATCCAAAGGGCAAAAAAAGCGATAAACCAAACCGGATCCTGCGAAAACATCCCTGTTATCACAAGTGAAATTCCTACGCCGGCAATCGTTCCCAAAATACGATAATAGCTTTTGGAAAATACGAGTCCGCTTTGAGGATGCATAACGATGAAAACCGTGAAAATAGCCGTTCGGGGATCTGGCATGTTCAAGGTCATTGCAATCCACAGCGCTAAGAGCGCAGCAATGATCACCTTGGCCATATAAATGAGAACCGGAGCATCGATTGTAAGCCACTGGCGCAATGCAAGTTGCCACGGAAACCTTTTAAGCGATGAAATAAGGATATTAGCGGCTTGCATTGGTGTCCTCTTTATCGGTGTATCCGCCTCCTAATGCTTTGATCAGATCGATTTGAATCAACGATTTTGTTTCATTCAAGCCTAGCGATTCGATTTCCCCCTCATAGACCGTTCTTTTTGCACCAAGGTAGGGAAGTTTATTGTTCAATCCTAGTGAGAGTTTTTTACGCGCAATGTTTTCATTCGCCGCTTTAGCGCTCATCTCTTCATTATGAAGCTGTCGTTGTGCCTCAATGAGTTTGGCTTGTTTGAGTAACACAACAACCTCATTGGCTGCTTTGATGACGACTGCGTTATACTCATAGACCGAACTGTTATAATCGCTCACACTGTTTTGCAGGTTTGCCTTTCTCTCCCCCCAGTCCAACAACGGAAGTGATAATGCAATTCCTGCCAATGGAGTGTAGGAGGAGTGATCGATTAGTTTGGTCCAGCTAAACGAGGTAAAACCGATGAGGCCGCTGAGACTGATATTGGGATAAAATTGGGCTTTTGTCTGCTCAATCGTATGACTTTTACTCAGCGCCGTGTATTTTGCGATGGCAACGTCTGGACGGTGTGCGAGAAGATCCAGCATGATCTCTTTAGGCAACGGGAGAGTAAATGTGTCCTTAATATGAGGAGTTTTTAGGGTATCCGCATAGGAGGGGAGAAATCCACCTAAAACACAAAGAGCCTCTTTTTTTCCCTCAACAGTCCGTTTGAGTTCCATGATTCGCTGCATCATTTGGAAAACGGAGCTCTTTTTATCATTGATGGCTACCGCATCGATCAATCCCAATCGATATTGTTTTTCAATAATTTTCAGCTCTTGACGGTTTGTTTGCTCCATAGCGCTTAACACCGTAAGCTTACGTTCATCATAGTTCCATGAGAGATAGCTCTCGCACATAGCGCTGGTTAATGCCAATTTAGAAGCTTCGATGGAGGCTCTTTTGGCAAAAGCCCCATTTTTAGCGGCCAGGATGTGCGAGCCTCGCGCGTTCCAAAAGTCAAAATCATAATCCAGTGTCAATGACGGTTGATACTGCGTGTAGGTACCGCCGCCAAGCGGTGGGGGAAATATGTGATTTTCACTAAAGCGTTCCCGAAGGACACTTGTATTTGCAGAAAGCCAAGGGAGATTATGCGATTGAACCGATTGGATGATGCTGTTGGCTTGTGCGTACCGTGCTTCGATACTTTTAAGGGTCGGTGCGTTGGATAATGCTTGCTCAATCATGATATTGAGTTGTTCATCCCCGTACCCTTCCCACCAATCACTTACAAGTTTTTCATCGTTGAAAAGGAGCATGTTTTTTTCTAAATCACTCTTCACTGTCGCTTCAGAGACAGGAACCGCTTTATCGATCTTTGGAACACATCCGGTTGCCAGTAAAAGACCAAAAAAAGCAGGCAAAAGAATTTTTAAATTCATGATACAGGATTTTTAAGATTTTCATAGAGCGTCTGCAAGAGACTTGCAAGTTTGGCTTTTTGATCATCGCTGACTCCGCGAAAAGCCCTCTCAATTACATTATCACCTAAAGATATCAGAAGCTCTTTCAGCTCCCTGCCCTGGGCTGTGATAGTCACTAAATAGGCTCTGCGATCGTTTTCCTTCGGTTCGCGTTTAATCAACCCTTTTAACTCCAATTTATCGAGCATAAGTGTCATATTCGACTGTTCAAAGTAGGTATCCTGCGCCAACTCTTTTTGGGTCAAGCCGTCTTTTTCGCATAGTCGGATGAGGATAACCCGCTGAGCATACGAGATCGAATAGGGTTTTAGCTCTTTTTCAAGTTCATTTTTCAAAATATTACGCGTTTTGGCGATCAAAAAGGCGATCGACTTATCCGATTCGAAACTCATGTAATCCCTTTATTCTAAAAATTGTGACATTTTAGAACGATGGAGCTTAAATAGTTATTATAATAACTATTATAGTAATAACATTATTTTTCACGCATAAAAGTACTCTCAGAAAGCAATAAAAATTTTAAAATATCTCTAGTATAGGAGAATGAAAAAGAAAAGAGTGATGCTTATAAATTAGGAAAAGGTTTAAGGCGGTTCGACAATAACTTATTGAGCCCATCTGCAAATTCTCGAACAGTTTTAGCCCCTATCGCAGCAGGTCCCCCCGTGATCTCTCCCGAGTTTCGCAACTCTTCCATAAGATTTCGCATCGCGAGGAGATGTTTAATGTTGTTTTCATCGTAAATCGTCCCTCTGGGATCAAGTGCCACAGCACCGATAGTGACAATACGATCCGCAAGGGGAATATCAGCAGTGATGACCAAATCGCAAGACTCGCACAGCTCGGCAATGCGGTGATCGGCTTCATCAGGACCTTGCTCCACGACTTGCATGGAAACAAAAGGGACATTCGGAATGGAAATGTTTTTATTGGCTACGTAGATAGTGGTAATTTTGCGCTTGAGAACCGCGCGCATCAAAACCTCTTTGAGTGCGTTGGGAAACGCATCGGCATCGACAAGAATTTTCATCCTCTTTTATCTGCCTCTACCACTGCCTTCGCGACGCTGACTATTACTGCGCCCTTCGCTGCGGTTTCCTTCAGATCTACGGCTCGAACTGTCGCGCTTTTGTCCTTGTGGTTTACCGCTAGGTGACTGTCCGCCACCGCTGTTACCGCGTCCGCCTCCGCCGCCACGTCCTTGCATGATCGGCATTGCCATGATGGAAGGATCAGGCTCGAATCCAGGAATAACCTCACGATCGAGCTTACGGTTGATCAGACGTTCAATTCCCTTGAGGTAATCATACTCATCCACACATACCAATGAAATCGCTTCACCTTCATTACCCGCACGTCCGGTACGTCCGATACGGTGAACGTAGTCTTCTGCAATGTTTGGCAGTTCGAGATTAACAACATGCGGAAGCTGATCGATATCCAATCCACGCGCTGCGATATCGGTTGCCACGAGAATTTTAACCGAACCATTTTTGAAATCAGCAAGCGCTTTAGTACGTGCTGCTTGGCTTTTGTTACCATGAATGGCCGCTGAACTGACCCCGATTTTTTGGAGGTACTCGGAGAGCTTGTTGGCTTGGTGTTTGGTACGGGTAAAGACCAACACTTGCTCCCATTTGTTCTCTTTGACCAAATGTCCAAAAAGGGCACTTTTCTTGGCACAATCGACTAAGATTACCTTTTGCGTAACAAGCTCGCTGGAGGTATTGCGACGTGCTACTTCAACGATGGCAGGATTGCGTAAAATCGATTCACACAACGTCTTAATCTCATCCGAATAGGTCGCAGAGAAAAGAAGATTTTGTCGTTTTTGTGGCAAAATGGAGATAACACGGCGGATATCTTTGATAAAGCCCATGTCTAACATACGATCTGCTTCATCGAGAATCAACATCTCAACATTGCGCAAATCAACTGTTCCTTGAGACATGTGATCCAGCAATCGGCCCGGAGTTGCGATCAAAATATCAACACCGTTGCGCAATGTAGTGATCTGAGGTTGAATACCGACACCGCCAAAAACAACGGCACTTTTATACGGTAAATATTTACCGTACGTTTTAACACTCTCACCCACTTGCGCCGCAAGCTCACGTGTCGGCGTCAAAATAAGCACACGTATGTGACGAGGACCTTTGGTATTTTTAGTGCGTGAAAGTATCTCCAACATCGGCAGTGTAAAACCTGCTGTTTTACCCGTACCCGTTTGAGCACCTGCGAGCATATCACGCCCTTCTAAAATAAACGGAATAGCTTGCGCTTGGACGGGGGATGGAGTGGTGTAGCCTTGATCAGTAATCGCTTTTAAAATCGGCTCTGACAGTTTTAAATCTGTAAATAACATTAGTAAAGTTCCTTTGGGTAGTTCAAGCAGACAAACAATGCAGAGGAAGTTAAAACCAAATGTGCAGATATTGAGCGGCTTACGGATTTTTCCGTTTTGATAGCCGCATTATAGCGAAATTTAGCATTATATTTTTTAGCCAAATTTATCCTGAGAAAATTGTTCTTGTATTTCTATTATCTTATCCATATTGTGGATTAAGGCATCAACGCAGTCTTGATCCAGCGTTTCCCCTGAAAGTTCTTTCAGAGTACTTATCGCTTTGTCATTACTCCAAGCTTCTTTATAACTGCGCACACTGGTAAGCGCATCAAACACATCTGCTACAGCAACAATACGGGCTTCTAAAGGAATTTCAATCCCCTTTATTCCCCTAGGATATCCTGTTCCGTTAATGGCTTCATGATGATATTCGGCAATATTGCGTAAAATATCTACATGTTCAAAATTTACAAGTCCAAAATTTTTCAGAAGATCATCAATCATCTCTTGTCCTAGATGGGCATGTGTCTGCATAATTGACCATTCTTTTTCATCCAAGGCACCTGGCTTTAACAAAATAGTATCGGGAATTCCTATTTTGCCTATATCATGCAGCGGAGCGAACATGAAGATATGTTCTATATAGCTGTCATCAAGAGCGTATTTATCTGCCAAAGCATTTGCGATGATACGACTATAGCGTGACATACGGTCAAGATGGCTTCCTGTTTCAGGGTCTCTTAAATGGGATAGTTTACCGGTTGTTTTAACGGCAGCAGTCAATGTTTGAATAGAAGAAAATTCATTAATGATTAATAGCGAGATCATATGACCATAAACATCAAGTTGGCGCAACACATTTTCAGTAAAGACATTTTTTTTGTCTGAATTAAAAAAGAGAAACCCCATGAAAATTCCTTCGTTATACATAGGCATTGTATAACTTGCAGCGTACCCTTGATTTTTAATCTTTTGAGTATGTTCATGTTCTCCATAGGCAAATTCATTGAGGTCATTGACGACACGAGGCCTCCCCTTTTCTAGAATACTTTTCAAAGAAGGAGCATTTGCAAGCAGTGACTGATAATGGCTTAGAGGATTATCTTCACCGCTACTGTGTAAAAAAGTCTTCAAGACTTTTGTCTCAGGATCATAGACCGCTATCGCAATACGGATAATAAAAGGAAATATTTCATTGATAGCGCGATGGGTAGCTTTTAACTTGTTGCTGAATAAGCCTTTTTGCGTAAGTTCATGCAACGTATCTTGATGTTCGAACATCTTCATTCCTCCATGCTCAAAAAGTCTTATAGAAAATTGTCTTCTACTAAGCGCTGTGCCAATTCACCCTTGTAACTTTCCAAGTCAAATGAATCAATACGCGCTACGCCGCTTTTAACTGCCGCCTCTGCCACACTGCTGGAAACTTCGACAATAAGCCGTTTATCAAAGGGTTTAGGGATAATGTACTCTTTTCCAAATAGCAGTTTAGTGCCATAAATTTCATTCAGATATTCCGGGACAGGAGCTTGTGCCAATGCGGACAGCGCCATGGATGCCGCTACTTTCATCTCCATATTGATGGTTTTGGCACGCACATCCATCGCTCCGCGAAAAATAAACGGAAACCCCAGCACATTGTTTACCTGATTGGGAAAATCACTGCGTCCTGTCGCGATAATCGCATCAGGACGGGCAGCTTTAACATCTTGGGGAAAGAGTTCGGGAATCGGATTGGCAAGGGTAAAAATGATAGGATTAGAAGCCATACGCATAATATGGTCAATGGTAAAACTCCCCGGCTTTGAAAGCCCTACTACGACATCCGCATTTTCAAATGCCATCTCCATCGTCATCCCCTCATCTGCTGCAAACTCTTGCTTCTGAGCATTAATATCATTGCGCCCTGCATGAATCAGCCCTTTTGAGTCGCACATATAAATTTCACCTACTCCCATAAAACGATACATTCGTCCACAGCTAATCGCCGCAGCTCCCGCTCCGACAATCACAATTTTAATGTTTTCCAATGACCTGCCCGTAATTTTACAGCCGTTCATAATGGCTGCCGATGAGATCACGGCCGTACCGTGCTGATCGTCGTGCATCACAGGGATATCCAGCCGTTCAACAAGACGGCGTTCAATCTCAAAACACTCAGGTGCCTTGATGTCTTCGAGATTAATTCCCCCAAATGTCGGAGCAATCGCCGCAACCGTATCGCAAAATAGATCAATATCCGTCGCATCCACCTCAATATCATACGAATCCAAACCGCTGAATTTTTTAAAGAGGATCGCTTTGCCTTCCATCACCGGCTTGGATGCCAATGCCCCAAGATTACCAAGACCTAATACTGCTGTTCCGTTGGAGATAACCGCCACGAGATTGCCTTTAGATGTATAGCGATAAGCATCGAGTGGATTGGCTTGGATAGCCAAACACGGAGCCCCAACACCCGGAGTATAGGCCATGCTCAAATCGTGCTGAGATGAAAAAGATTTGGTGATTTGGGTTGCTATTTTTCCCGGTTGTGGGAACTCATGATAATTGAGGGCTTCTTTGTTGAGGGTATTGTCCTGATTCACGAAAGTGCTCCATAAAGTAAATTACCTTATGGTACTGCAACTTCTCTTTAAAGTATTAAAGCGGTGCGCAATACTGCGCAAGCAGTCCGCTGCGAAGTCCCTCGTAAGCTTTGTCACCTGCAAGTTTCTTAACGATTGCCAAACCAAAACAGATTGCGGTACCAGGCCCGCGTGAGGTCATAACATTGCCGCTTTGAACAACATCCTCCTTATCTCCCGAAAACCCTGCCAACTTAATCTGCTCTTCGATACCTGGGTAACAGGTGTACCCCTCTTTGAGAACTCCTGCGGTGTAAAGGGCAAGTGGAGCGGCACAGATCGCACCAATATTTTTCCCTTTAGCGTCCATTGTTTTGAGCAGCGATTGAACGGCTAGATCATGCATTAAAGCTTTTGTACCATCCCAGCCGCCAGGCAGAACGATCATATCCAGATCATCCGCACTGAGCCCTGAAATCGGCCTGTCAGCTTGTACTGCAATGCCATGAGCACCTTTAACAAGCAAATTATCATCCAATGAACCCATAATCACCTCGATCCCTCCACGACGCATCACATCGATGATACAAATGGCTTCAATCTCTTCAAATCCTGTAGCTATAGGAACAAGTACACGTGACATAAGAACTCCTTTATTATTACCAATAGTATGTAAGTTTGTTGATAGATAGTAGTAAGTTAAGGCTTTAATGTGACTAAAACAGAAGAGTTAAGAAAGAGTTGCGGAATAAATCCGCAACTAGAAGAGTAAATTTATTTAACTTTTTCCATGTATTCACCCTCGACGGTGTTAACACGAATAATATCACCCTCAAGAACGTGGTAAGGAACTTGTACAACAGCACCTGTTTCCAATGTTGCTGGTTTTTTAGAGCTGCTTGAGGTATCGCCCTTGAAGTTAGGAGGAGTATCAACGATTTTAAGTTCCATGATTTCAGGAGCGTCAACACTGATTGCTTTTCCGTTGTGGAAGATCATGTCAACATTGGTGCCGTCTTTGATCCATTTCATTGCATCATCACACTGCTCATACGACAGACCCAACTGCTCGTAACTGTCGTTGTCCATAAACTGAAGCATATCGCCATCATCATACAAAAACTGCATTGTTTTATGCTCAATATTTGGCACTTCAAACTTGTCACCTGCATGAATCGTTTTTTCGATTACTTTTCCGTTCATAAAGCTTTTAACTTTACAACGTACGAAGGCTGCACCTTTGCCCGGCTTGACGTGCTGAAAATCTACTACTTTATATGGGATACCTGTAATTTCGAGGCGTACCCCTTTTTTGATATCACCCATGCCGATTGTTGCCATGCTTTATTCCTTCAAAAGACTGTTTAGACGAATTTTACCGCAAACCGCTTTGAATTCCAAACATATTACTTTTATGTTATCATTTAGCTACTATTGATACTAGAAAATGAACAATTTTTAGATAAAATACTTATTGCCATAATTGCTTATAATAACAATAAGTATCACAAATATCTTATAAAGGGTCTTGCAGATATGACACACATCATCCTTCGCAACATCGTATCGTGTTCTTTATTTCTAAGTTTTTTAGAACTTCAGGCCGCTCCTCTCTCGCTCAATGATGCCATCGAACTTCTCAAAACACAAAATCTCGAAATCAAAGCGGCCTCTCTCTCAACCCAAAGTGCACAGCGTGATCTCAAAATAGCGCAAGGGTACTCGTATGGATCACTCGATTTTACTCAAACCGCGAGTCGCTCCAATGAAGCACTCAATGTATTTGGGTTTAAACTCAGTTCACGTGAAGCAACATTCGGCGATTTTGGACTTGCTCAATATACGGGTGATGCCTCAGTTATGCCAAAAGATCTCAATTACCCAGGCTATCAAAGCTTTCATCAGTCCAAACTGGCGTATTCAATCCCCCTCTATACTGGAGGAAAACTTACCGGTTATGAAAAAATAGCAGCCCAGATGGAAAAAATTAAACAGCTTGATACGGCCACTGTAACGGCAGAAAAAATATACCAAACCCGTAAAAGCTACTATGACATGGCACTCATTGACGATTCGATGACGCACATGAACCTCATCTTTAACAACATCACGGCATTGGAGAAAACCGTAACCGCAATGATTACTGAAGGGTATGCCAAAAAAGTGGATTTACTCGAGGTTCAGGCCAAAAAAGCAAACGTAACCCGTACCCTTCAAGAGCTGAAAAACAATCAAAGACTCACCCTACATTATTTGAGCTTTTTACTGAATCAAAATGTTACTGAAATCACCCTCCCAAATTTGCAGAGTGTTCAGACCAATATCAGTGAAGCGGATGTGATGGCTTCCAATTTGGATTTGCAAAAAGCGTCCAGTGGTCTTGAAATACGCTCACAGATGATTGACGTTGCGACTGCTTCTTATTTGCCTCAAATCGGTGCTTTTGGGGAAGCCGCTACTGCAGACGATACTTTTTTAGGTGATTTTGGCAATCATAAAGCCTACACAATCGGGGCACGGCTTAGTTGGAATCTTTTCAACGGCGGTATCGACAATCATACACTCGAAAAAGCGCGCATTGAACACCTCAAAAGCAAAACCCAAATGGAGCTCGCCAAAAAAGGGATTTCATTGCAATACGATCAAATACGTACCGAAATACAAAATGATGATTTCCAAATTCAAAGCTTGACCAAAGAATTAGAACTTTCAGAAGCGATTTACCGTAATTATGAGGGGAGATACCGTGAGCATCTTGCCTCAATGAGCGATGTACTCATCAAGCACTCTCAACAAATCGAAAAAATATTGGCCCTTAAAAATATCAAAAACCAACGAAATGAGCGCATTTTTGCCCTCGAAAAACTTACCGCCGGAGCTCAAAAATGAAAGCACTAACATTATCGATTCTACTTTTTACCCTAAGCGCCACATTAAGCGCAGCAGGGCTGAGCCTATCGGGCAGTGTTTTTAGCGACAACCAAAAAATGATCACTAGCCGCAACATGGGTTTTGTAACACAAGTTAACGTCTCGGAGGGTTCACGTGTCAAAACGGGCGATCTGCTCTACACTATTGATTCCCAAGAGATTGATTCTTCAAAAACCCAAATCGAATCAGCAATCGCACAAGCGGAGCTTTCACTGCAAATGTATCAAAACCAATACCAAAATCTTGAACTCAATTTGGAACGTAACAAGCGTCTTTTACAACAAGATATGGTTTCCCGCTATGAGGTTGAAAATATCGAACTCTCTCGCAGAAATCTACGCAACACAATCACCATTGCCCAACATCAAGTTGATCAGGCCAAAGCCCGTTTAAAAGAGGTCAAGAACCAATACCGCTATTTACGTATTGTAGCTCCCAATAACGGAGTGATCATCTCAAAAAGTATCAAAGTGGGCGAAATGGCAATGCCGGGAATGCCAACCATGGTTTTAGCCGATATGAGTGATCTGAAGATCAATGTCGACGTTGCTGAAAACAATCTCAAATTAACGCCTATCGGTAAAAAGGTCAAAATTTCTATCCCCTCAGTGGGCTTTATCGGTATTGGAACCATCAGTTCCGTAATACCTAGTTCCAACCCTATGACCCATACTTTCAAAGTTAAAATTTCCTTCAAAGCAAGACAGGCCGTTTATCCTGGAATGTACGCTCTCGTCGAAATTCAATAGGAGAATACCATGTCTGATTCTCACTATCCAGAGCCTAAAGATATCGCCGGGAAACTGGCCAAGACATTTATCAAAAATCCACTCACCCTTATATTAGGACTATTCCTCCTTATCATCGGTTATCTGGCGCTAGAAATGATGCCGCGTGAAGAGAACCCTCAGATGATAGTCAGCGGTTCAACCGTCATCATCGCCCTGCCTGGGGCAACCGCTAATGAAGTTGAGAATGTCATCATTAAACCCCTCGAACGAAAACTCAAAGAGGTCAAAGGGATTGAACACATTCACTCAATCGCGATGGACAATGTCGCCGTACTCAATGCCGCCTTTTACATCGGACAGGCTAAAGCAGATTCCAATCTAAAAATTTATGATAAGCTGATGCAGAATATGGATATCCTTCCAAAAGGTGCCATGCAGCCGATTATCAAACCACTGGACATTGATATTGATATCCCCATCGTATCGGTCGCTTTTTATGCCAATAACCCTAAAATGAATCCAACCCTCCTTTCAGATCGGGTCAAAAAAATTCAGCACCGTATAAACGCGCTCAATAATGTTGCCGTCACCAATCTCAAGGGGAATAAGAAGCAGCAATACAACGTTACCGTTGATATGGAACGTTTAAGCGGCTACAACCTCTCTCTGGGACAAATCGTACAAGGTGTCCAATCGCTCTCCTACAATGTTCCCGAGATCAAAGGGAAAACACTTTCCAATGAGATTGTCATGATCGGTGTCAAAAATGCGATTGAAAGCGCCGAAGATGTCGGGAATATCATCATCTCTCAAAATATGGGTGCACCCGTCTATTTACGTGATATTGCAACAGTTACCCAAGGGCAAGATATTCAAAATTTCAAATCCGCACTCATCAGCGTTAAGAAATCTGATGGTCATTTTTCACCTCTTATCAATCAAGTCACCCTCACTGTGTCCAAACTCCAAGGTGCCAATTCCGTTATCATTGCCGATGAAGTCAAAGAAGAATTATCAAAATACAAAGAAGCCCTAAAAAATGAGGGAATACACTACGTAATAACCCGAAATGATGGTGAAAGAGCCAACGAAGCCGTTAATGAACTCGTCTTTCATCTCCTCCTTTCCATTGTCATCATCGCTATTTTACTGGCCGTTGTACTGGGATGGAGAGAATCTCTTATCGTGACTTTTACCGTTCCTGCTATTTTGGCGATTACTTTGTTTGTAGCTTATCTCACAGGGCAAACGATAAACCGTATTACCCTCTTTGCATTTTTGCTCAGCTTGGGATTGCTGGTGGATGCCGCGATCATTGTTATCGAAAACATCCATCGCCATTTTCATGCTCCCGGTGCCGCTGATCAGGATATTGATCAACTGATGATTGAAGCCACTGATGAGATAGGAGCACCAACGAACATTGCGACCCTTGCCATTATCCTCACCATGGTCCCAATGGCGTTTGTAGGACAAATGATGGGACAGTTCATGAAACCTATTCCTGCCAATGTCCCTGTGGCACTTATCGCGTCACTTTTTGTGGCCTACATTTTCACCCCTTATCTGGCTGTACGCCTTTTGAAAAAACCCGATCATGACTCTGAGGTTCACTGATGTATCAAAAATTTGAAAATTATTTACGCACTGTTTTAGAAACACCAAAAAAGAAAAAACAGATTCTATGGGGGACATTGGCCGCGTTTATGATTGCCGTTGCCCTTATCCCTTCTAAAATTGTATTGGCCAAAATGCTCCCTGGGAAAAACAGTGACACCTACAGCATCTACATCGACCTCCCCATCGGAAGTTCTATAGAACAAACCTCTAAAGTGGGGGAATGTGTAACGCAAATCATCCAAAAAGAGAGCCAAGTTATTGATACTGAAGTCTTCTTGGGTGGTGGTGCACCGTTGGATTTTGCAGGACTTATCAAAGGGTCTCAGTTTAAAAACTCCGAAAATGTTGCCGAAATCGTTGTCAATTTGACCAAAAAGGATCACCGTGATGAGCCATCTTATACTATGGTTCAGCGTCTGCGTCCCCAAATTCTCCAACACTGTGAAACACTTATCCCACAAACAAGTATCAAATTTACAGAACCGCCCGCAGGCCCTCCAACAATGGCAGCGGTGGTTGCGGAAATTTACGGCGAAGACACAAACGGTATTCGCCACCTAAGCCAGCGGGTACAAGAGGTTTTTCAAAAAACCAAAGGACTCGTTGATGTGGACATCATGCAAGACGAAATCGTCGATAAATTTGAGGTCCACGTCAACAGCGATAAGATCACACAATCAGGTCTAAGCGTCCAACAAGTAAACGACACCCTGTATATGGCATTTGAGGGAATGAGTATCGCGGTCAAAAATAGCCAAAAGGCAAGCGAACAAATTCCTATTTATCTAACCCTAACTCCTGAAAATAAAAAATTTGACGCCCATACACAAGATGCTGTTACACTAAAACTCTCAAGCCTCAATCTTATGAACAGCATGGGAATGATGGTACCCATCACTGAAGTCATCAATATCGTTGCGGTAAAATCAAATCCCCGTATTATGCACAAAGACCTGAGGGAAATGAGCAATGTCGTAGCAGAAACCGATATGGTGTCTCAAGTCTATCCTCTGATGGCTGCACGTACAACGATTTTGGAACAATTTAGTAACGAGTACACGATCCATAAAACAGGATTATTTGATCTTGAATTGATTGATAAAAAAAATCATCAGCATTATGATTTGAAATGGGATGGAGAGATGAAAGTCACCCTCGACACCTTTGTGGACTTAGGCGGTGCCTTTATCGCAGCACTCCTCCTGATTTTTTTGCTGATGGTAATTTATTACAAAAGTTTCGCCCTTTCCGGTATTGTATTATTGGGCAGTTTCCTCTCCATCATCGGTGTCATCATCGGTCATTTTATTATGAATCTTTTTACAGCCGATACTTTTTTCTTAACTGCCACTTCTTTAATCGGATTTATTGCCCTTATTGGAATCAGTTCTCGTAATTCACTGCTGTTAATCGATTTTACCAAATCCCTTATAACCCAAAAAGGGATGGAGAAAAAAGAGGCGATTGCGTATGCAGCCGCGACACGCGCAAAACCTATATTTTTAACTGCTGCTGCGATTATTCTCGCCTCTACCTTACTTGCAAGCGATGCAGTTTTCGGAGGCTTAGGCGTTTCTCTGATTTTTGGTACAATCGCGGCGGTTATTGCCTCACTGATTGTGGTTCCTATTCTACTCGATAATTCAAGCGTTATCTAATGCATTACTAGCTATTATCGTGTAATATTTTTGTAATAAAATGAGAACACTTTGCACGCCATTAAAATAACGACTTCCAATGTTCCTGATGAGCTTAAAAAGATAGCACTGCAATGGCGTATGCCCATTGATGCTGTTGACTTTGACTTGCTCTCGTACCAAACCCAATATCGTGGAACCATCGATGAGGATTGGCGTACTCTTGAAGGAACCAACCTTGATGAGATCACCACTGAAGTGGAAATCCGCTCAGCCACATTACTGATACGTCAAGAGTATCACATTCTCGTACGCCCTCTCGTACCGCATCCTCATTTCGATCTTCGTTTCACCATAGCTTCGGATAAATACAAATCCAAAGCAGTCGCCATAATCGATCCAACATCCAAGCTTCCCCTTAAAAAAGGATTGCAAGAGTATTTAAAAGAGACCCTTTATCGTAAAAAACTGCGCAGCGGCTTTATGATAGGGATCACTGATGGAAGTTTGGATAAGGAGATCAATGCGATGCTTCTGAAGATTCAAAAAGAGGGACCACTTGTAGCTGCGTACCGTTTACCCATTGCCCATTTTTTTCCGCCTGTTGCTCCTTCTAATGACAATGTAATACAGCACTATAAAAAAATACAACGTGAAAATAATTTAGTCGATGGCGTTGCAGTAGATGACCTTATTTTGGAGTATATTTTTCCCGTTTGGGGTCTAGATGGACGTAGCTGTACAGGAGAACACATCCATATTGGGGAGCCATTGATTCGCTATGAGAATGCCATTATTATTGATCCAGAGAGTATTAGAGCCGAAGAAGATCACCATTCCATCCGTTTCTATGCAACCAAATCTGGATTCATCGAACGTAAAAACGGCATCTTTTCTGTCAGTCAGGATCTTCATTTAAAAAGTGCCAGTTTCAGAAGCACCGGTTCGTTGGAAGCGGGTCAAGAAAAAGAGATAAATATCAAAATAGGTCACGGAGATGAAGATGGTGACGCTGTTGGATCAGGTGTCAATATCGAGGTTCAAACACTCGATGTAAAAGGGACGATTGGAAGCAATACAAAGATCCAAGCCTGCGAATTAACCATCGGAGCTCAAACTCACAAAAAATCGTTGATTGAAGTGCAAGAAAATGCTACTATTCATCTCCACCGCGGAAATTTAAAAGCCAAAAATGCCACCATTGATATACTCGAAGCAGGAACCATCGAAGGTGAAACTGTTTATGTCAAAAATATGTCCGGAGGCGAAATTATTGCCGAGCGTGTCATTATTGATGTACTCTATTCGAATGCCAAAATCACCGCACTTGAATCGATTGAAATAAAAAGTATTGTGGGAAATGGCAATGAGCTCATTATAAACCCACGGGCAATCCCGAGTTATTTGGATCAAATCACTGTTTTAGAGAATGAATTAGCACGTAAACAATTTGAGTTGCAGCAAAGAGGGAAAGAGTATTTGCAAAAGGAGATTGCTCTCAAAGAGCATCATCTGCGTGTTCAACGCAGCATCGAAAATATCAATACTGCAAAGCGACAAAATCGTGACCCGCTCAAAGCGGATCAGGTGCGGGTTACTCAGTATAAAAGTGCGGTTGCCTACCTAAAGAATGAAGAAATTATGATCAAAGCACAAGAAGATGCGATACACGCATTTGAGCGTAAACTCAACAAACTCTATGATGCCGATTTGCATGCAGTTGTAACGCATCAAAAGGCCTATGACGGACATACACGCATCCAATTCGTTGATCCAAAAACACATAGGGTTTATGCCGTTTCTCCTATAGGAAAGGTCACTCATATTAAATTGCACAAAGAAGGCGACGAGAAAAAATTCTTTTTCGAATCCTAGCGTCGAGTTTAAAAAAGAGAGGTGATCTCTCTAGCCGATGAACGTTTCAGTTTTTTGGGGTAAAACTCTCTTATGAAAATAGAAACTATCTCCCTTACAACTCCTTATCTGAATCTTGACCCGATCTTTTATCATGAGGTGCATCCTACACCTCTTCACAATCCACAGCTTGTCAGCTACAACACAGATGCAGTGCAACTGCTAGGACTGGACCCTGATCAAATTGTCCCTGAACAGTTAACCAACATACTCAATGGTACTCAAATACTCAACGGTTCACGCCCCTACGCTATGTGCTATGCAGGGCATCAGTTTGGCTATTTTGTCCCTAGACTCGGTGATGGACGCGCCATTAATCTGGGATTGTACAATGGATGGAATCTGCAACTCAAAGGTTCAGGACAAACTCTCTATTCGAGACAAGGTGATGGTCGTGCCGTCCTGCGGTCCTCTATCCGAGAATACCTGATGAGCGAAGCGATGCACGCTCTTGGTATCCCGACATCACGTGCTTTGGCCCTTATCAGCTCAGATGAGAAAGTGGCACGGGAGAACTGGGAACGAGGAGCCATTGTTTTGCGTCTCTCCCCCTCATGGATACGCTTTGGAAGCTTTGAGTATTTTTTTCACTCCAATAAACATGCACAGCTTGAACAGCTTGCCGATTTTCTAATCACAGAATCGTTCCCTGAACTCGTGGGCGTTGAAGATGCCTATACAAAAATGTACGGGGAAATCGTCAAACGTACCGCCCATATGATTGCTCATTGGCAAAGCGTAGGATTCAACCATGGCGTTATGAACACCGATAACATGTCAGCAATCGGAATAACCATCGATTACGGCCCCTATGCGTTCCTAGACACCTTTGAATCAGGCTATATCTGTAACCATACCGATCATGAGGGGCGATACAGCTATGACAACCAACCCCGCATCGGTCACTGGAATCTTGCCCAACTGGGACGTGCCCTTTCACCGCTGATCTCACCTGAAAAATCGGCACATGAACTTGAAAAATACGGGAACTATTTCACCACAAAACTGCTCGAACTGCTCAAAAATAAACTGGGATTGGACACTCTTCCCGATGAGGAAAGTACCCTCTTTCGCTCCCTCTTCACCACCATGGAAAATGGACGCACCGACATGACCCCATTTTTCCGAACACTGAGTCATTATGAGGGAGATCGAAGCCCTCTGCTTGCTTTGAGCTTGGCTCCTAATCAGCTTAATGACTGGCTGGACATCTACGACGAATGTTTACAAATCAATACCTCATCCGTCCATGAACGCCATGCAAAAATGCTAGCGTGTAATCCAAAATACGTACTCAAAAACTATATCTTACAAGAAGCCATAGACCTAGCCGAAAAAGATGATTTTAGTCTCGTTAATGGTCTTTTAAAACTCGCACAAAGCCCCTATGATGAACATCCTGAATTTGAACGCTATGCGCAATCTACCCCGTTACAACATACTAACCTCAAGCTAAGCTGCTCATCATAATAAGAGTTTTAACTCTTATTATTTGCCTAAATATTAATCAATAAATGCATATTCCATACTCGACTCTTGCCTATACTGTCATCATAATTTAACCAAACGTTTTATATATGAGGAGTATCTATGCATTACGACCACCTCATCGGTTACATGTCCGATGTACAAAATTTTGAAAAAAACATGAGTTCTCTCTCCGATAAATGGAATTTGTTAACCCTGCTTGGTTCCATGTCCAATATCGGAATGGATACGAGTGAAACCCGCAAAGCTTTCGAAGATCTCCTCGATGAGCCTCTGCTGCGTCTCACTCAGGAAACCTTCCATAAAAGTATCGATGAGCTCGAATCCAAAGCGCAATCGGCCATCGATATTTTAATCCGCAATCTTTTCGAACGGACCGCCGATATCGGTTTTTTAGCAACCGATGATGATATTCGCCATTATCTGATTTTCTTAAATACTACCGATATGTCCAGTTCTGATGAGATGAGACATCTCAAAATAGCCAAAAAAGAAGCTCTTTCCCAACATTTTCGCGAATACGTTGCCAAATACAGTGTCTATGAGAACATCATCTTACTCGATACACAAGGCAAAGTACTGGTACAGCTTGATGAGACAAATCCTGTGAGTATGTCCAAAGACCCCCTAATACAAGAATCTTTAAGAACCCATCAAGGGTACGTCGAAACGTTTCGAACCAGTGATCTAACCCATCACAAACCCTCTCTCATCTACTCCTATCGCGTCGATCATCCCCAGACGCAAGAACCGTTAGGCGTTTTATGTTTGATGTTTAAATTTGAAGATGAACTCAAAAGTATTTTTCATAAACTTACCCGTGAAAATCCCTACATCGCATTAGAACTTCTGAATGTCAAAGAACAGGTCATCGCGTCATCTTCAACCCATCACGTTCCCGTTGGATCGCATCTAGATACCCGTAATAGCGAAACCCATCAAACCTATTATGCAGGATTTGAATACCTCTATAAATCGGTCACCACCGGAGGATATCAAGGCTATTTCGGCCCGGGATGGATTGGGCATGCGATGGTTCCCCTGCATCTGGCATTTCGTTCCTCTGTCAGAAATTCATTTTTGAAAAACAATCTTTTTGATACGGTGGCCAATGCAACGGCCTATTTCCCAAAAGAGCTGACCGATATTTTAGACAAAGCGAAAAAAATTCAAACCGAACTCGACATCACCGTTTGGAACGGAAATGTACAAATCGCCAACGCTGCCAATAAAGAAAACCCTTTTACAAAAGCGCTGCTCAACGAAATTTCTAAAACCGGGGAAGAGACCAAACTCGTGTTTGACGATACCGTTGCCAATCTCAATACCGCGATGCTCATCCGCTATTTAGAAGATCAGAAATTTCAGTCATCTTTGGCCATCGATATCATGGACCGAAATCTCTATGAACGCTCAAATGATTCACGATGGTGGGCGCTAACAACAACCTTTCGAGAAATCCTCTCTCAAACCAGTATTACCGAAGACGACCGTGAAAAGATGAATGCTATCTTACTCACCATTAACGATCTTTATACGGTCTACACGTCGATGTTCGTATATGATCGAGATGGATTTATTGTTGCCGTATCGAACACAAAAGAGACGCATTACATCGGTAAACGTGTCGGTTACAACTGGGCTTCCCAAACGCTTCGCCTTGAGTCAACTCAAGAGTACATTGTTTCACCGTTTGAACCGAGTATCTTTTATGACAACCGTTCTACGTATATTTACAATGCCTGTATACAAGATTTTTCAGGGCAAGGAGTCGGAGGAATCGGTATCGTATTTGATGCACAGCCTCAATTTGAAGCCATGCTTCACGATGTCCTTCCAAAAAATGAAAATCATGAAATCAAAGACGGTATGTTTGCACTTTTCATTGATCGCTTAGGACAAGTTATTGCTTCAACCAGCCAAGAGATTGCCATTGGCTCAACCGTTACGCTTCCAGAATCCATTCTACAGCTTTCCAATGGGCAAAGTGACGCACAGATGATTGAGTTCAACGGAATATACTACACAGTAGGTGCCACCTGTTCTAGCGGCTACCGAGAATATAAACACAGCGATGGATACAGCAACGATATTATCGCTATTCTTTACCGACCTATTGGAGCGTGTCATGCTCTTGTCAATGAAGCACCTGCCAAACGTACGTACGTTTATCCAAAAGCGGCAGGGACTGAAGAGACCTGTGAAATATCAACCTTCTTCATTGATAAATCTCTGTTTGCTGTAGAGTCCAAAAACGTCGTCTGTTCATTGGTACATCAAGAGCTCACATCCATACTCCATGCGAGCGAATACAATTTGGGAGTCATCGGATTTGAAAAACGGATGGTCAGTGTTATATCACTCGGCAAACTTTTAGGTATCAACAAGCAATACAATAAGCAAAGCGATACCATCATTATTGTAAAAGCCCTCATCGAGCAGCAGGTAGTCTATCTCGGTCTCGCTGTTGATGCAATTTACAGCAGTCCGGAGATTCCACTGCGTTCGATCAGCAATTACAGTAATGTATTGAAAAATGAAAATTCGCTGACCAAAGCAGTTATCATCCCCGATAGAGCCGAAGATTTCGGAAATGAGATGATTTCTATCCTTGATATCCCGAAAATATATGCCCAGCTCGTTCAGCCCTTTTCACGCCCATTAAGCCGGGTTATGGCGTAATAATCAGTGCTTTACATATGGCCCTAAAATACTACATAAGAAAAGAATAATAAAGCTCTAACACCAGTAACTATAGGGGTAATTTAATCGTAAAGATGGTATCAACCCCTTCGCTAAAAACGGTTAAGATCCCCTCACAATGCTCTTCAATAATGGTTTTACTCATATAAAGGCCAAGACCGGTACCAAGACCATTGTTTTTGGTTGTAAAATAAGGGGTAAAAAGTCTACTCATCACTTCATCATTAATCCCACCTGCATTGTCCAATATTGTGATAATCCCATACTTATCATCTTGATCGACAGTGAGTGTAATATTTCCATCATGAATATTATTTTCAATAAATGCATCCATCGAGTTCTTCAAGAGTGCAATTAAAACTTGGAGTACCTCATTACGATAGGTAAAGATATTTAAATCGTTTAGAATCAGCTTTGTTACTTTAATCCCATTACTTTTGAGGGCATAGTCGATAAGATCGAGCGAATCATTAAGTATTGAAGATAGGGTTAGAAATTCTTTGGGCTTGTCAGGACGAAAAAAATCTCGGTAATCTGAAATCGTTTGCGAAAGATGATTACTCTGCTGTTCGATTTTCATTAGTTTTTCACTTAGCAACATGTCAGACTCTTCTTTCATAGCCTCTTGAATACGCAATTGAGCTGTAATAGCATTGATTATTGCAAGAGGCTGCCGCCATTGATGTGCAATCATTGAAACCATTTCACCCATTTGGGCCTGACGTGTCTGCATTCTAAATAATTTTTCTTCTTCTAACTGTTGTGTTATATCACGAGCAATCCAAATCAACTTTCCCTCATTTTTCCCAAACTCTGAAAGCACTATCTCAATATTTTTAATCTTTTTGTTTACACCTTCAATGACAAGTGAACAACGTGCCAATACAGGTTTCCCTAAACACGCGGCATCGAGATGACTCCCAAAAACAGCATCATCACACTCAATCTTCCACACAGTATCAAGCACATTTATGCCAATGAGGTTCTCTTTGGTTAATTCAAATAATTGCACTGCCATATCATTACAATCAACAATCTTATTGTTATCCAAAATCAAAATAGCTTCATGTACTGATGAAAAAACAGTTTCATAGAACACTTTATTCTCATGAAGTGTTTTTTCAACATTTTTTCTATCCGTAATATCACGTGACGAAGCATATAAAAACCGCTTACCATCCAAGATTAGCTCACGTGTTGTAATCTCAACATCAAATACAGTACCATTTTTACAGCGTAAACGGGTCTCATATGCTATAGGATATGCAGTAACTGAAGCCATCATGTCGATAATATCTTGTTTAGAAAGTTGTGCCTCAAAATCAAAGATCGTCAAATTTTGCGCTTCCTCATGACTATAACCAAGTGCGTCAATAAACGAAATACTGTACTCGATAAGATTCCCATCAGAATCCAATAGATGAATGCCATCCGTAGCAGCTTTCAACAATGAATTAAGCCACAATTGATTTCGTTCCAGTTGAGATGTTTTTATGTGAACTATTTTTTGACTTTGGATGAGGGATGCTATGATCATAAAAAGGATTAAATAAAAAAATACACCAAAAAATGTAAATAAAAGCGGATATTTATTATCAGTTGATGTATCAAATTCCGGTGTACTGTAAAAATAGATATCCCATTTACGACCCCCTACTAAAAGCGTTCTTCTAGCCTGATATTTTGAGACATAACTCTTATGCTCAAATGTGCTATAAAGGTAATTTTTTTTAAATTTTTTATCACCATCGTATACTTCAAAATCTACCGCATCATCTTTAAGAACAATAGTATTCAATAGATTTCTCATTCGAAACGGGCTGTAAATAAATCCGACTAAAGATTGACGTTTTTCTTTAATCGTGTCTGTCTTATTCCCTGTCTTATACAATGGAAGATATAACAAAATACCAGGCTGAATATCCGTATCAATCTCTTGCAGCAATTTTACAGGTCCTGAAGCGCACGGAGCACCTGTATCTCGCGCTCGCATCATGGCTTCTTGGCGCTTTGTATTTGAATACATATCGTAGCCGAGAGCTTTTAAATTTCGTGGATCATGCGGTTCTAGATAGAGTATTGCACTGTATTGGTCACGCTTACCTTTAGGCTTTATCGTAAAACTTGGGTAACCATTCATCCGCATGTCTTGCTCAACTCGTCTGATATCCGAAGGTGCTATCATTAATGAAAACCCCATACCCTGCATGCCGGGATAATTTTTATCGATTTCAAGTGTTTGGATGAATCGATGCCATTCTTCGGAACTTACATGGCCACTACCCTGAAAAAAGGCAACGCCACTGCGTAATACCTGTTCATACGTCATTATCCGTTTTTCTATTTGAACAATGTTTGTATTCACTCTTATTTCAAATAGTGCTTGTGTACGTTCTTCAAAATAGGTTTTGGATAATGACCATACTACAGTAGCTATAATGATCGAGACAAGCAGTACGAAAAGAAGATTATATTTATTTATAAAAGAATTTTTTTTGATTAACTGATACCACGTGATTTTTTTACTCATTGTCCACATTTCTATTAATTTACTTTAATCCAAGAATACTGTAAAACAATGTTATAGAATAAAATAAAGCTATACTTAAAAATCAAACTAAACTGTATCCAATCTTCGCTAAATTTCGAAGATTGCTATCATCTCCCATTTTTTTTCGAATTCGAAGTATTAGATTTTTGAGTGCACCATCGGACATTTCCTCATCCAATGCTTGTGAAAAGCCCGAATAAGGGATAACCTTGCCACGTTGGGATAGTAGCAGTTCTATCGCAAGGATCTCATTTTTCGTCAATACGGTTTTTTCACAGTTTTTATGAACAAATACTTTTCCAAAATAATCATACGATAAAGTATCATTGATTGTTGCCTGGAGCATTCCATGAGATTTCAATCGATCTACGGCAAGATAAAGTATTTTTATTAAAGCATTAAACTCTATGGGTTTGTGGATGTAATCGATTAAATTGAGTTTGCATGCAGCTAACAGGTCTTCGGTAGCAATTGATCCTGAAACAATTACAATGGGAATATTATCGTTATGCTCTCGTATTTTTTTAGCAACATCGATACCACTGATATTGCCCATGTGAATGTCTAATATAACAATATTAATCGTGTTGTTTTTATAAACATCCAGGGCTTCTACCCCATTTGCCACAGAAAAAACTTTTCCTACGACTAAGTTCAGAGTCTTTTCCGTGATCTCACGTAATGTATCATTATCTTCTGCGTATAACACTGACAGATTTTTAAACTCAATAAATTCATTGAACTTAGCCATTTTGACCTTTCTTATTTAGTCAGTAAATTTATACGAAATCTCTGTAAACTGATCAATATTGTCCATAAATAGCTTGACCAGATTTGGGTCAAAATGGCGACCGCGCTCACTGACAATTAGATCAATGATCTTTTCAATCGGCCACGCTTTTTTATAAACACGTTCACAACTCAATGCATCAAACACATCCGCCAATGCAATAATACGTCCATAAATATGAATACCATCCCCGCTAAGAGCATTGGGGTAACCTGATCCATCCCATTTTTCATGGTGTTCATTTGCAATAATTGCAGCAGCTTGAAGTAATGGCCGACTTGAGTGTTTCAAGATATTATAACCAATGCTACTATGCGTTTTCATAATGGTGTATTCGTCAGGATCAAGTTTACCCGGTTTTAACAAAATAGCATCCGCAATACCGATTTTTCCAATATCATGCA
Organism: Sulfuricurvum sp.; assembly: GCA_030694265.1. Lineage (GTDB taxonomy): Bacteria > Campylobacterota > Campylobacteria > Campylobacterales > Sulfurimonadaceae > Sulfuricurvum. Next base: position 275,685 of record JAUXYP010000001.1, on the reverse strand, counting down.
TCGGAGCGGCACCGTAGATCAATCGAATGTCTTCTTCATTTAATCCTACTAATTGTCCCAATAATCTTGAGTATTCTGCCACACGCCGTACATGATTTCCAGTCTCTTGCGAACGTGTTTCACCCACCTCCCCAAGAAGTGATAACATCTCATGTTGTGTTTGCCATATCTCGTCATTTAGATCATACAATTCTGTCACATTGTAACTGATACTAATAAATTCGACAATATCGCCAAACTCATCTAAAATAGGTTTTATAGTTGTCTCAGTAATATAACGTTCACCATTTTTTTTGATATTTTTTATGATACCTTTCCATGTTCGTTTGCTTAATATCATTTGCCAAAGGTTTTCATAAAATTCATGACTCATATCCGGATGTCGGAGAAGTTTATGCTTTTTTTCAACAATTTCATCGTAACTGTATCCGCTCGTTCTTATAAATTGTTCATTAACATAAATTATTTTTCCACTTAAATCTGTCTTTGATACAATGGTTGCAAAATCGACAACCTCTTTATATTGTTCTAATAGGGTCGTTTGATGAATCAGATCTTGTTTGAGCTGAGTCGTAAATTCATTTACCTTACGCTGATTATAAATATTTGTGACAACTTCATCCAGAATCTTTATTAACTGTTCTGTTTTAATCGGTTTAAGGATAAATTGAGCAACAGCTAGATTGATAAGTTCTAACAAATAGTTACTATCTTCACATGCAGACGTAATGATGATAGATTGATTTGGATTGATCTCTTTTATTTTTTTTACCATATTAACACCATTCATCTCTGGCATTAATATATCCGTTACAACGATGTCAAATGCTAACTCTTCATATAATTTAAGCCCCATTAGTCCATTATTAGCTGTTTGAACCTCCAAAAAGATCGTTTCTAACAGAATCTTCGTATTTTCTCTTATCGATTGTTCATCTTCTACATATAGAATTCTCATCCCTTTTGAGTATTCTATGATATGGTTTAATTGTTCTTTTAAACTCATTTACGTACCTGATGTGGGATTTTAATGGTAAATATCGTTTCTGTATCTTGACTGGACATTTCTAATACTCCTTCACAATGTTCATGTATAATCATTTTACTCATATAAAGACCCAGACCAGTCCCACCATGTTTGCTTTTGGTCGTGAAATACGGAATAAACAATTTATTCATATTCTCATTTGATATACCACCGGCGTTATCGTGTATGCTCAAGATTGAATAAGTGTCATCGCTGTCTAACGTTAGAACGATCTTACCATTTTTACAGTCATTATCTTGAAATGCATCCAACGAATTTTTTAATAAAGCAGTTAATACCTGTAAGATTTCATTTCTAAAGCTAAAAAGTTTTGGATCATTTAAAATAACCTCCTCAATTATAATTCCATGATTTTTTAGAGTATGATCAAGAAGATTAAGCGCATGGCGCATGAGTAATGAAAAATTAAAATACTCTTTTGGTTTATCGGGTTTGAAAAAATCACGATATTCAGAAATGGTTTGGGAGAGATGGGTGGACTGTTCTTCTACCTTTATGAGATTTTGGTACTCAGGAGAATCTTCTTCTCCATTCATCAACTGTTTTAACCGCATTTGAGATGTAATCGCATTAATAATAGCTAACGGTTGGCGCCATTGGTGGGCAATAATAGAAATCATTTCACCCATTTGCGCTTGTCTTGTTTGCATTGTAAATAATTTTTCAAGTTCAATTTTTTTTGTAATATCTCGGGCTACCATAATAAGTTTATTATCTGAAAAATCACCCGATCCAGAAATACTTATCTCGACTATTTTAATCACCTTTGTCTGTAATATCAATGTGCACTGCGTTTGTGTGTATTGACCTTGAGCTGAGAGCTTTATATGATGACTCAAATCCTCATCACGGCATTCAATACTGAATGTTGAGCTAAAGATATCCATCCCAATCATCGATTCTCTATCCAATTCAAATAGAGATAATGCCAAATTATTGCAATCGCTAATGGTATTATCGGTTAATATTAGGATTGCCTCATGGACTGATGAAAAAATTACTCGATAAAATTCTTCACTCTCTTTTAATTTAAGTTGAGCCAATCGAATATTTGTAATATCGATATAAGCACCAACCACACCGATCACATCGCCATTTTCATCATATAAGGGTACTTTTGATGTGCTTAGCCAAGCAGTTTCGCCATTTCCCCTGTCCTGTGGTTCAACAGAATTGATTTTAGACATACCATTTTCCATAACATATTTATCGTCTTTATGATACAAATTGGCTTGATCATGCCAATAAAATTGGTGATCATGCATACCGATTATCTGATCAGAATTAGTTAAACCGGCATCCTCAGCAAAAAGATTATTGCATCCTAAATAAACTGAGTCTTTATTTTTCCAAAATAATCGAACCGGTATAGTATTGATAATGGTTTTTAACAATGTTGCTTTTTTATGCAGCTGCTTTTCCGCTTGACGTTGAGCACTAATATCAATACTTATTTGTAGTGTCCCCGTCACTATACCATCAACAATGATTGGGCTAATGGTATATTGCTCATATTTATCTTCCCATTCTACTTCTAATGTATTAAATATTTTTTTATCTATGGCTTGACATATCGGGCAAACATCTGCATTTAAATTCGGATGAAATAATTCATGATTACCTTGACCTACTATATCATCTTGATTCGACTTATACTGATTTGCCATATGATTAATCTGACGTACGATCCCATTATTATCAACGATTACAACAGGAACAGGAATAGCATCATAAGCAGTGGATCTCTTAGACATAACAGCAAATGGCTCTTTGAGTGCTGTAACAACAATTCCTCTAAAAATCATCAAATATGCTATAAATTTAAAAATATGCCCTAATACATTCGTGATACCATACAAGTCCACATAAAGTGTAAAACAACTTTCTGCTATGACATTAAAAAAAAGCGCTGCCATGATCGTATGATACATAAAGGGATGGTAGTCTCTACGTGTCCATTTATAAATCAACATCGCGACCATTGATCCAAAAATCACAAAATATTCAAGTGCAATTTTCGTGTTTGTTATTCCTGTATTTTGGACATGCATTACAGGAAACAGACCCATAAAAGTACCAAAATACAAAATGACCGTTAAAAGCCCCACTCCTGTAAACAGCATGTGTGGTGATACTCTGTCAAAACGGATAAAAGGAGCTGCAAGTAAGGTTGCAATTTGGAGTAAGCGAGCAAATATCCAGAGTGTCGTCGATGGATTTGCGCTTATAACTTCTGGATAGACATTCATACCGTGGTAACTAAGCATATGAAATAAATCCAGCACGGCTGTCCAAAAAAAGCCGACTCCAAGCGCAAGTAAAAAATCATTACGACTAAATTTATGCATATAATAAGAGATAATTGCTATAAGGATACCTACAATAACAGCAAAAAGTTCTACCATAACATGAAACAATAAATATCCATGATAAATTCGAATAGCAATTAAAAGGACAATTAAAATCACCGGCAGTACAAGACCATTTAAATCATAACGTATCATTTTTTTACAAGTATTATTCATTAAATAAACTCCAAAATCTTAGGATAGTTCTGTAATGCATTTTAAAAAAATTCCATATCACCTTCATCATCATTTTCTGAAGGATGAATCATGGTGATGATTTGTTGAATACTCAGGGTCGTTGGCTGATGAATATGGTGGATATTTTTCATCGCCATACTCTCTATTGAAAAACGTTTAATATAAAAGCTCAGATCAATACAAATAGCATCAAATAATTTCAAAATATGCTCAGGCTTAGTTGTAATTATGGTGATAAAATCAGGATCTTGTGCAATCATTCGAGCAAGCTCTTCCAACTTTTGAGCCAAAGGATCTAAAAATGGGGTATAACGGTACAAAATATTAGCTATTTTAGAAACGTCATTAGCTACTATATCAATATACTTCAAATCATTGGCATCCGTAAAATTGGAAAGTTTATCCGGTATCTCACTGAGTAAATCTCTCATCTCTTCACAATCATCGAACAAAAATACAACTTTTTCATAACCTTGATCTTCATCTTTTGCAAAATATTCTTCCAAAAGCTGTGATTCAATTTCAGGTTTGGTTTGAAAATAGAGTTCTCCGATTTGTTCATTTTTAATACTCACCGTATGCATATGAGAGGTCAAAGCTTCCACAGTCTGTTTAAGCTTTTTACGCTCTTCTTGTAAGGCATTAAAGAGTTCAATATTAACATTTTGTGCGTCTGCATCTCTACAGACAGGTAAAAGTATTTTAAAAAGTTTGTCTAAATCAATGGGCTTTAGGATAAAACTACTCACTCCCTTTAAGAGGATATCCAATAATATATCAGTCTCATCGTGTGCTGAAATAGCAATTATTTTTTGCTCAGGATTGACTTCATGAATATATTCAATCATTTCGATCCCATTCATCACGGGCATATTGATGTCTGTTATAACAATATCATAATGAAATTGATTGTATTTATCTAATCCTTCTTTACCATTTTCGGCAATATCAACATGTGCAAATAGAGGTTCAAAAACTTTTAACGTTTCTTCTCGTACTGATCTATTATCTTCAACATATAATAGATTCAATCGAAGTGAAAATTTTTGCAGTTCTTTCATAAAAATCATCGTCTGATCCCTAAATAATAATTTATTAAGCAATCATATCAATCTCAAATCATAAAACAATCTCAATAGGTCTATATAGTTATAAAGATTCTAATATACGAGAAGAAATTTTCTGTAAAGATGCTTGTATGTCTACTGCTCCTAGTTCATAGGCTACTTTTGGCATTCCATAAACAATGCAACTAGCTTCATCTTGTCCAATAGTTCTGGCACCTGCATTACGCATGGCAAGTAACCCTCGTGCGCCATCACCACCCATCCCAGTTAAGATAACCCCAATAGCATTGGCTCCTGCAATTTTAGCAACCGAGTTAAGTAGTACATCAGCTGAGGGACGGTGACCGGAGACTTTATCGCCACTGCCTATTTCAACATAGTAACGAGCACCTGAACGCCGTACTACCATATGATAATCTCCAGGTGCTATCAATACGAGACCTGGTGTAATCGAATCACCATTGCGGGCTTCACGTACTTCCATTGCGCATAAGGAATTAAGCCTCTCTGCAAATGGCCCTGTAAAATTAGCCGGCATATGCTGAACAATAATGGTTCCAGGGGCATTACGGGGAAGTCCCATTAAGACCTCCTTCAGTGCTTCCGTTCCACCAGTAGACGCCGCTATCGCCAAAATTTTATGGGTCGTTTCTGCCAGTGACGTAGTATTGGCCTGCTGTGTATTTCCCAATACACGCTGTTTAACTTTCACTTTGGCTGCAACTTTTATTTTTGAAATAAGTTCGTCACGCATCTCATCTTTGCCATCATAAATATGGGAATGAGGTTTGGGTACAAAATCGACCGCACCCGATTCGAGTGCTTGGAGTGTCGTTTTTGCTCCCGCTTGTGTGAGGGATGAAACCATAATGACCGGCAGAGGCATATAATGCATCAAGCGTTTTAGAAAAGTGATCCCATCCATTCGAGGCATCTCTACATCTAAGCAGATTACATCCGGCTTCAATTCGACTATTTTATCGCGTGCGACATACGCATCCGATGCCGTTCCTACTACTTCGATCATAGGGTCTGATCCAAGGATATCTGCTAAAACGGCTCTCGCAGTTGCACTGTCATCAACAATTAGTACCCGTATTGCCATACTCTACCCCCTAATTATTACTGGAAGCATACTTCAACAGTACTTTGCCCCGTTGTAAATCAAACTGTATCTTACGCCCACTTTGCCCACCAATATCCTCGGCAACGATGGCAATTTTATACTCTTTTAAAATTTCTTTAGCAACCAAAATATTTTTTTGCCCAATCATCATTGAATCGTTTATCCCGATATTCATAGAAGCGCCGCCAAAGATTTTAGCTTCAATGCTTTTATGGGTCGACCCTTTTGCCATCATCGCTTCAATCAGTTTTGGTATTGAGATATTTCCAAACTTTGGTGATTGCAAGCCATTCCCATTCCAAAAAGGGAGTAAATAATGATTCATCCCCCCTATTCCAAGACCAGCATCGTACAAACATACCGCAACACACGAACCTAGAACCGTAGAAATTGCGGTGGGTGCCGTGTCCACATGTATCTGTCCTACATGAATAAAAGTGGAACATCCTTGAATCATTAGAGTTCTATCGCCCCATCAAACGATTCAAATAAAAATTCATTGGAACCACACGCTTCAGAATCAGGAAGGATTGTTTCTAGAGGCAAAGTAAGTGTAAATATGACCGTCCCATCGCCTACAACATAGTCGATACTTCCATCCAAACATTCCATCAAATTACGAACGATACTTAGCCCAAGACCTAATCCATGCGCTCCGTCAGGTCCATTGGCAAAACGGGTAAAAACCTGTGGTTTATACTCTACATCCGGTCCTTTTCCTTGGTTTTTCACGGCAATTGATATCTTTGAGTCATCACCAAGAATGATAATTTCTACAATACCATCCGCTATCCCATAACATATAGCATTAGCTAAAATATTTTTAAGGATAATATAGAGTTTTTGAGGATCGGTAACAACTTTTTGCTTTAACGAATCATGAATGACTATATCAATATTTTTTACTTTGATTGGGTATTTTAATGTCTCTATCGCCTCTTTGATGATCTCGTTTATATCCACCAATGAATGAGAAATATTGAATGCGCCACTCTCTATTTCCGATGCAGTCACCAAGTTTTGAATGCGAAAATCCAATATTAATGCCTCTTCATGTACCAATGCAAAAATAGCTTCAAGTTTTTCATCATTTTTAGGGGCCAAACGAGGAATCATCCCTAAAAGTGCCGTCATTGGGTTGTTGAGTTCGTTACCGATTAACGATAAAAACCGTGACTTGGCTTTTTCACTTTCAATCAATTGTTTATTTAAATCCAATATCTTATGACTTAAAAAAGCAATCTCTTCGCATGCATCTTCACATTTTTTTTCTTCATAAAGAGGTGTCTCTCTCATCATTCTTGCTCCATTGTCTTAATCATCATCATCTCTTCTTTCAAATGACTCAGTAACATATCAATCCCATTTGATTTTTCCATAAGCCGACGGTTCTCACTGTAAAAACGTTTCCCGCTTTTTTGCATAACATCAATCTCTTGTGAAGTTTGCATAACGAGCGTTTTCAACTGAGAAAAGATAACCTTAAATCGTACCGATTCACCCTCACTTGCAGCCGCTTCGATAAAACCATAAACCTGTATGTATCCCAAATACATCATTTGCTTTTCTAATTGATCCAGATGCACCAGACTTTCATTAATTTGCATATCAAGCGTGTTTTGTAATGCGTTTGTTTTAGTCGAATACGCCACAATTAAAGCGATGAGATCGCAAACATTTCCACTCATTTCACTCAAGGGCATATCACTCTTTTTACAGGACACTTCTTCGATGAAATTTGTTACCATCTCAATTTGCAAACGCATTGAAGCGATAGCCAATACTATTGTGCTTAACGAATTGGAGACCTTGTTAACTATCTCATGGATATCATTGATTAGAACATCATTATCTTTTGCATTACTGTGAATGTCCCGAGCTAAAATACCAAAAGTTTCTCCACCATGAGCAATTTTATGTGATGATACCGAAGCATTCAACGATAACAAGACTATATCTCGCGCAAGATGACGAAGCGAAAGCCCTTTTTCTTCAAACATCGACTTGATACTGTTAAACATTGCTATTTTTTCAAACCAGTGATCATATTCATCCATCAAAGCTTGACTGTAACTGTGAACCGACTTCAGATTTTGCAATAATGTAGACGAAGAATCCACATCTTGCTTACTATGGCATGTTCCAAAAATAATTTCCTGACGCCCTTGCAGTTCTTGCAAAAGAGCATCACTCATAAAATGATCATAATCTGCATAACCTAAATCACGTAATAGAGTTGAAATCCTAAGGGCACTTGCGTCTACTCCCTCTTGGCTCTCAACCATCAACAATTTAAAATAAACTTCTTTTACCGCAGAAAATATCTTTGTACTGGGCTTAATACGAATGGAGACATAGCTATCGTTTAAGGGAAAAACGGCCGCAAGGACCCAATAATACCCTCCGTCTTTTGCCCTATTTTTTACATAGGCTACAATCGGTTTATCCGCTTGTAAATAGTCCCAAAGCGTTTTAAAAATGACTTTGGGCATATCCGGATGACGAATTACATTGTGATAATGCCCAATCAACTCCTCTTTTTGATAACCACTGATTCGGACAAAAACACTATTGCTTGAGAGTATCGTGCTTTGCTTGTCAGTAATGGAAAAAAAAAGCTCGTTGCTATCAAATTTAGCTTCCTTATTTATAACAGTTTTGTCCATATATAATAAAATCCTTATTACAGTCGTTGATAAATTGAAGAACCCAAGAGTTTCAATGTATCACGATGAGATGTTAAGGATTCTGAACTCCCTAAAAACAGTGGTGCCCCTTTTGGAAGCAGAGTTCCAAAGCGCCCTATTAGATCATGACGGGTAGTGTCATCAAAATAGATCATTACATTTCGACAAAAGACCATATCAAATTTGTTTTTGAAGAAAAACGGGTCCGTTACTAAATTATAAAGACGAAACAGTACTTTTTCCCGTAAATGGGGAAGGACTTGATAACTCATTTGCGTATCACCACGTACTTTTTCAAATGAACGCAATGCAATGTCCCTAGGAAGTGCTTCGACGTGCTTTGCCTCGTATTTTCCGACAATGGCTTTGGAAAGTACTTTGGCAGAAATATCGGTTGCCAAAATTTTGATGTCCCACTGATCAAAATCACTCAAATGGTGCTGTAAAAACATCAAAATAGTATAGGGTTCCTCACCGCTGGAACACCCTGCTGACCAAATACGGATTTTTTTCTCTCGCTTAGAGGCAATCAGTGCCGGTAAATAGCTCTCTAGCCATATCCACTGAGCAGACTCTCGAAAAAAAGAAGTAACATTGGTGGAGATAGCACTGACAAAAAAACCAAGCTCATCCCCAGATGCATCCGTGACCAAATAATCGTAATAGTCTCGAAATGAGTTGAGCCCCAATTGATTGATCCGCTTATTCAGCCGCCCTTGAACAAGGGTGGTTTTTTGATCAGAGAGGGAGATCCCTACTTTTTCATAGATGTAACGGCGAAAAAGATCAAAATCCGCTGGACTTAGTTCAAGCTGTACCATGAGCACCCTCAATAAGCGGGCGCAATTCATCGACATTGAGGATCAAAGCAATATCACCGCTACCAAGGATTGCTCCACCTGTGATTTCTTTGAGTTTCGCCAATGATTTACCTAATGGCTTAATTACTACTTGCTGACGCCCTATGAGTTCATCTACCATAATTGCGATGCGGCCGGCTTCCGTTTCAACGCACACCAAAATTCCCTCCCAAGGAGGGATACGATCTGTAGTTAGATCAAATACATCGCTTAATCGTATAACAGGGATGTGTTGTCCGCGCATACTGACAAATTCGCCCTGCCCTTTGATTATGTTTACAATCTCACGATTCGGTCGGAAGGATTCGACGACACTCAAAGTAGGAATGATGTAAATCTCTCCCGCAGTCTGTACAAGCATTCCGTCAATAATTGCCAATGTCAGAGGAAGAACCATGGAGAATGTTGTCCCCACTCCTTCTTTTGAATCGATTTCAACTTTACCGCGAAGCTTTTCTATTGACGTTTTAACAACATCCAAACCAACCCCGCGCCCTGATAGGTCACTGATCGTATCGGCTGTCGAAAAACCGGGCTGCATAATCAAACCAAAGATCTGACTGTCTGTGAGATTTTCATCCCCGGTAATAACACCTCGCTCTATCGCTTTTTGCAACACTTTTTCTTTGTTGATTCCACGCCCATCATCACTGACGCTGATGACGATGCTGCCGCTTTTATGGTAGGCACGTAATGTGATCGTCCCTTCCACTTTTTTACCGACGCTCAGTCGCTCTGCGGCATCAGACTCCAAACCATGATCGATTGCGTTTCGGATAATATGGATCAATGGGTCTGAGAGGCTGTCGATCATTGTTTTATCAATCTCTGTCTCTTCACCCTGGACATTGAGATGAAGCTCTTTACCTGTCTTTTTAGACGTGTCACGAACAACACGTTTCATCTTGTCAAATGTATCACGTATCGCGACCATTCTCAAACTCATAACCCGGTCTTGAATTTTTTTCGTGATCTTAGAAAGTGTTTCAATCGCTCGCTTTATTGATTCGTCTTCGATTGCGCGAATTTGCTCATTCTGGGCGATGAAGTTTTGGGCAATAACCAACTCACCGACCGAATCAAAGAGTTCGTCGAGTTTGAACGTATCGATACGAATAGTAGAACCTGTCGTTACCCTCTCCGTACCTCTTCGCTCTTCTGCTTTTGGTTTTTTAAGTGTTTCAATGGTTTCTTCAATCACTTCTTTTTTTTCAATAGCCGCCTGGGCTACTACGGGAGCAATCAGAGTAATGTGGTATTCATTATCGAATAAATACTCAAAGTTCTCTGCAACCTCCTCCTCAGTTTGTGGAGTTAATACGATTACATGGACTTTTTTGATGCTGTTAACGTCGCTTGAAAATGTATCGAGGGTTGATACGTCTTCCATATCAAAAAAGCTCTCCAATGATTTTGCTTTTTCACCCAATAAATTGAGAAAAAGGAGATGATCAAATCCGCGTTTATAACAATCAGCATCCAATGTAAGCTCAATTTTATAAAGATTAAGCCCATCCTCTTGCATCGCACGGTGAAACTGTATACTTTTTTCTACCGCTTCTTCTGTTCCCCTGGGAGACTCAAACGCAAACTCTGAAGCTAAATCACCAAAGACCTCTTGAGTTTCTTCTATTGTAGGCAATAGCGATCCGTTTTTTTTCGAAGCGATCAAATTTTTAATACTTTTTAGACAATCAGGATAACCATTCGGAAGATCAGGAAGGGCATCAAGTTCACATATCATTACTTCTTTAATGATGTCTACACTTTCCACAAACAGTTCAAGAAGGTGTTCTTCAACATCTTCTTTCGTACTGCGGTAATGATCCAATACATCTTCGAAATGGTGAACAAATTCACCCAAACGGGTAAAGCCAAACGCATTGGCATTGCCTTTTAGCGTATGAACCCCTCGAAATATTTCGTTTAAGAGATCAAAATCACTCGAATCTTCTTCAAAACGGAGAATGTTGACATCGAGTTTCTCTATAATTTCCCCGGCTTCTTCGATAAAAATCGCTTTGACTTGTTCTTGTTTAGTCATGACACATCCAATGTAAGGTTCCATTGCCGCTCGAAGCGGTCAAGCCTTTGTCTAAAAAAGGTATTTTTAACTCCGGACGGGTTCGCTTAAGGCTTACCAGTAAAGCTAAAAGAGAACTGCTTCGCAAAGATGTCCCCTCTTCAACCTCTATGGTTTCAATGTATTCCAAACGAGGTCGAACAAACAGTTCGAACTCCCGAATTTCTTCCATTGGCATATCCAAAGCTATGGTGAGCTCATCACCGTCAAATAGCATCTTAGAACTCTCTCAAGTCATCCTCATTTAGAGGAAAAACATCTTCTGCTTTCGCGGAAGCTCCTCTATGTTGAGGAACAGAAATATTTCTGCGAGGAGCGATAGGGGCTCTCATTTCCAATTGCTGAATAGCCTTCTTTTTCTTGGATGCCACAACAGGAGCATTGGTTTGCATCCCTACCATGGCAGCGAGAATACCGACGGTTTCCATCATAGAGGTCGCTTGTGCATTGAGCTCTTCAGCGGCAGCTGCTGCTTCTTCAGAGTTTGCAGCCACTTGTTGGGTTACTTGGTCGACTTGTCCCATTGCCTGATTAATTTGTGACATACCCTCGGATTGTTCTTTGCCGGCAATCGAGATTTCACCGATCAGATCAGATACTTTTTTAGACTGTTCGACGATCTCTTGGAATGAAGTGTGTGTTGCAAGAGCAATTTGGTTTCCCTCTTTGATCTGGCTTACAACTTCTTCGATAATATCGGAAGTCTCTTTGGCAGCAGAGGCTGCACGTTGTGCCAAATTACGTACTTCATCCGCAACGACTGCAAACCCTAAACCGTGTTCACCGGCACGAGCCGCTTCAACCGCCGCGTTAAGAGCCAAAAGGTTGGTTTGGAAGGCGATTTGGTCGATGGTTTTAATGATTCCTGAAATTTTAGCCGCTGATTCGGTAATCGCGTGCATAGAGTGAGAGAGCTGTTCCCCCTTCTCATATCCCGCTTTCGCCGAATCGTTTGCGTTTCTTGCCAAAATATCGGCTTGACGTGCGTTATCAGTGTTTTGGGTATTGATCGCAGTAGACTCTTCGAGTGTTGCGCTGACTTCTTCAACACTGCTTGCTTGTTCGCTGGCCCCTTGTGCCAAAGAGGATGATGATGAAGCGACTTGGTCAGAAGCAGAGGTGATCTGCATTGCACCATCACGGATTGAAGTGACGCTTTGTGTGATCGAGCGAGTGATCGAGCGGATAATCAATATTGCCAAGATGATGGAGATAGCAAAAGCAATCAGTACAATCATTATCGTCATTTGTACGGCAGAACTTGCATCCTGTTGCGCCATTTTAACCTCTTCATCCGCACTGTCTACGTTGATTTTTCCAATAACATCCATACTAGCCAATGCCGCTTGTCGAGTATCACGGCTTGTTTCGACAAAGGTTTTCATCTGAGCAAAGTAAGTTTCTTCCATCGCCGGATCAGTGTTACGAGAAAGTGGTTCAAGGGTATTAGCTTGAAACTTCAAACTCAATTCTTTCCATTTCCCAAAGTTCTCTTCATACTTTTTCCACTCAATAGCTTCTTCAGCTGTTTGCGGAAGAGGAGCATAAATTTTAAGCCCTTTTTCATAGCGTTCGAGCCCTTTGTTCGTCCGCTCCATAGCATCCTGAAGGATTTCCCGCATTCTCGGATCACCCTTCACTCCGCGCACACGGTTTTGCTGAATAACAACCTGATTAATTCCGATTCGCATCTCCATAACACCAACAATAGAAGGAAGCTTAACAGCACCTACTACGTTGATACTGCTATCCCATTTTTGCGTTGTGCTGTACCCTAAAAACCCAAGTGCACCAAGCGCTATCATCATAACCGCCGTCAGCAAGATTAACTTACTTTGCAATACCATATTTTCTAACCAATTCATCTTATTCTCCCTCTGTTGTTTGTGTTTTTTGTATCTCTTCTAAACTTACCAGCTCATCGGCTTCGAAAAGCTTGAGCACATCGAGTATCATCACAACATTTTCTTCGATCTGCGCCATAGAACAGATAAAATCAGTATCCACGTTACTACCGAATTTCGGAGCTGCTCCCATGTTGGCTGAATCGATCGATGCGACCTCTTCTACACGGTCTACAATAAAGCCGATATTGACTTTTGACACTTCAACAATGATAATCGTCGTATGCATGTCAGGCTCTTGAGGCTCCATTCCAAAACGTAACCTTGTATCCACAACAGGGATAATCGAACCGCGCAGGTTGATGACCCCTTTCATATACTCAGGTGTTTTAGGGACATACGTCACCTTCATCATCGCAATAATCTCTTTGATACGGTCGATTGCAATACCGTATTGTTCCTCACCTAAAAAGAACGTCAGATACCGTTCTCTTCTAGATTGAGCTGTGTTTATTTCCATTGTTATACCCCCAATACCATTTTGATCGATTTGACCATCTTTTCATCACTGAAAGGTTTGACCATCCACCCGGTCACTCCGATCTCTTTACCTGCCATTTTCATCTGATCTGAACTCTCCGTCGTTAAGATAATGATAGGTTTGGTTTTGTACCGATCATCCGCTTTGATCGCTCGGGCCAGATCCAATCCGTTCATCTCAGGCATATTGACATCGCTGATAAGCAAATCAAAATTCTCTGCACCGCTTTGAAGTGCAGCTAACAGTTCCGCTGGATTCAAATACGATTTGAATTCAATTACTCCACTGCTTATTATCTCATCCAACGCGAGTTGTGCTGTTGCAATAACCGCCCTCGAATCGTCAACAATAATCACTCTTTTTGCCATTTATTTCCTCCTTGAAGTGTGTTTAAAAAAATTCCATCTCATCATTGTCATCAGATTGAACAACTTTATTGCTGACTATCCCCTCAATTTGCATGCATGAACTAAAAAATGAACTGTCCAAGTAATGGATGTCTGCCGTATCTTGTGCAATGAAAATATGCTCTCGCCATGATGAAAGATCTTCGCCTAAGTGTTCTAAAAGCATAAGCAATGTTTTTAGTCTCTTTGGATCACCAATGATCCCTTCCGAATTTTCTTTTATACTTAGTGCAAGAGCAGAAAGAGCATAGCCAAGCGCAGTGAATTCAAAAAGACCGTTAATCGCATGGATGTATGTTCCCAATACACTCTCTGCAAAATGATGTAAATTTTCTACTGTAGCTTCATTGTCAAGCGCACTAAGATCTTCTTGCCATTCATTATCCGCACTGGACAAATCACGAATTTCATCGAGAACGTCTCCACCGATATCTTGTACGTACTCTTGCGCCGATGTTTTTTGTGTAAAGCTCTGTCGCAATAAATCTTTTTCTTCACCAACAACAACCCGTGTTTCTAGTGATTTCTCAGGTGTACAGATCAGCTCAACAGATTCAATTTTCGTTTCGACTATTGGTATTAGTACTTCCATATGTTTCTCAGGCAATTTTACCGGGGTTGTAGAAAGAGGAGCACTCTCTTGCAAAGGCATACGAACATAGATACAAGTATCTGTGATGACACACTTATCTTTCAGTTTGTCTGCCAATGCACGAGATGCTTGTTGAAGCACAAATCCCTCTGCGCTTTCTATGGTTACAAATATTTCATAAAAATTTTCTTCTACTATAATAGAGAGTGTTTTTTGATTAAATGTATTCTGACGCATAATTGAATAAAAAAGTTCAAGCGCTATATCTACTTTAAAACAGGAAAGGGGCACTTTCCCCAATATCCACATTCCAAAATCCATCATAGACTCTGCATCATCTATATTAAAAACAGTTTTTAAATGGCGAATATCTGTGCTAAAAGGGTTGAGGGCTTTAGCATTCGAAAGCTGTTTGAATTTTCCCTTTTGTGCACGAATTAATTCGCAAAAACTCTCTAGCTTAAATTGGATGAAGTCTTTGTCCATAGGCTCATGAATATACGTAACAACACCAATTGATGCTAAGTTTTTTTCCATACTTGGATCTGCCATTGCACTTATGGCAATAATCATAATCTCCGGATAACGCGCTCTAATAACCTTAGATGCTTCATATCCATCCATTTTTGGCATCACAATATCCATCAATATAATGTCAGGATGCCATTGCTCTGCTATCTCAATGGCTTCAATGCCATTTTCTGCTTCACGCGTTTCTATATTATTTAATTTTCCACATATATTCGCCAATATAAAACGATTTACGTCCATATCATCAACTATCAAAAGCTTCAAATCAGTCATTACACACCATTAATAAAATTTAAGAATTGCGATATCTTATTGATAAAAAATCATAAAACAATCACAAAAGATCATTTTATCTGTGATTTATATATTAAAAATGTTTCAAAATGATTACAACATATGAGTAATTAAAACAATAAGTCATTCAAGTACCCCTTATACTTTTCAACAACTCACTTGATGCCTTTTAAGAAAATTTGATAAAGAATCCTAATATAACAATTACGTTGGATACAAGCAATGAATTTGGAATAATTATAATTTTTCTAAAATAGCCTATTATAAAAACGATGTTGCGGATTGCAGTGTTTTAAAAAAAGGAATTTTTTTACCTCTAAGATAGCGCTGCGCTTCTTCCATCTCATGACCGCCCAAGAGAATCGGATAAATCTTTTGTGCTCCCGCTCTCTCACACAGTTTGACAATATTAAGCGTATCGGTCATGCATTGTGGCGTAATAAGGAGATACACCAAATCAACCTCTTTAAAGGTGCTCACAATATCCAAGGTCTTCGCATAGCGATCTGCCATCGCATCCCCTATGATATCAATCGGATTGTTTTTCGACCAATTGGAGGGAAGAACGCTATCTAGCTTCTCACGTTCTTCATCACTTAACGTGTAGAGCATCCCCCCTTGATCCACAATATAATCAGTCAATATCGTAGCAGGCCCCCCCGCATTGGTCACCACCAAAATATTTTTGCTTTCATTAAACGGGTTAAACAGCAATGCTTCGATGTTCTCCTCCATTTTAGCCCCTACCGATTCAGCCAGTCCTTTAAACATCGCATAATTTCCACTCAAATTTCCTGTATGAGAAAAAGCCGCTTTTTGACTTTGCACAGATTTGCCGGTTTTAAAAATGTAAATCTTTTTTTGACTCTCTCGTATGGCGCGCAGAAATTCTTTACCGTTTATAATCCCCTCGACATAAATAGAAATATAGCGGCACGACTCTTCACGATTAAGCATATCGATCATCTGGGCAAAATCCAAATCAACCATATTCCCGCATGAGACAAGATGAGAGAATCCTATCCCGGCATCGTATGCTTTGTCCATGAGTGCTGAGAGTACCGCTCCTGATTGCGAGAGCAATGCTAATCCTCCACTTTGCAAGCCGCCAATTCCAAATGTAAGATTAAGTTTTTTGAAACTCTCAAGATATCCCAGACAGTTTGGGCCTATGACATTAAAATTGTATTGTTGACTCAAACTTGCAATGATATTTTCGCTCTCAAAATCTCCTGATTCTTTAAAACCTGCCGAAATAATGATCACATTTTTAATATTCTTCTGAACTAATTCCTTAATCGTATCAACCACAAAGCCAGAAGGAATCATGATCACAGCCGTATCAATATCACCCTCTATATCCGTAATATTTTTGTACAGGGTATGACCGAAAAGCTCACCCCCTTTTGCATTCACAAAAAAGAGTTCCCCCTCAAAATCGAGTGAATTTCGTGCTACTGCATACCCTACTTTCATAGAGTCAGAGGATGCACCGATCAATGCCACGCGTTCATTGGTAAAAAAATGATGCCTGTTTTTTCGCAAGCTTCCCAATTTTTCAGCTCTCGCTTCACCCTTTTTTATCCGTGCATCGACAATGATAAGCCCATCCTTGGTAAGAATCACAGGATTAAAATCAAGTTCAATAATATTAGGATTGTTCAGTGAAAGCTTTTGAACAGCGCGTATTAAATCAACCGCCATCTCAATCGAATACTCAAATCCTCGAAACCCGTGAAATATTTTTGATATAGTCGTTAAATTAATCGCCCGTTTAATCTCTTCCTCATCGGCATAGATATCGATGGAACAGACATCTTTATAGAGTTCCAGCTCGATTCCCCCCTTACCAAACACGATCGTCTTGCCAAACACGGCATCATCGACCATCCCGACATAGAGTTCTATCCCACTAAGCATTTGAGCCGCTATAAAACGGTCATCACTATCCAGAACAATACCCTTGGCCAATACATTAGCCGTAATTCCTTTTTTCGCCACTGCTAATTCATCGTACGAGTTGATGTTGAGTTTGACCGCTCCAAAATCGCTTTTATGCACGACCTTATCCGACTCTAACTTAACCACAATAGGAAAAAAATCAATCTTGGGAACTTCATCCATTTTAAAAGAGACATAAGGGGTGATCTTAAAATCATACCCTCGAAGCAGATCATATACTTGTGACTCTCTCATTGACCTATCCTCTTTACGTTTCTGAATAACTCAGTCGCAATCCATCCTCGCTCATCACAAACCCATGAATGGCAATTTTGCCCTCATGGACGAGCCTGTGGTGCTTTGAACAAAGAGGTATTAAATTGTAACGGTGGTTCATCCCAAAATGACCGATAGAACCGCCCTCATCCGCGTTGGCTTGTGGGATAATGTGATGGACTTCATCCACAGCTTCATCGCACAACGCGCATTTAGTCAAATAGAGTTTACTGTTATAGCGGCTCTTTTTCTCTCGTTTGAGTTGCGATATCTCACCCTTCGTATCCCCGATACGCCCTCGTATCTCATACGCTTTTTGGATAAACGTTTCATCCATATGCAGCGATTTGGCAAACTCCAACCCGTACAGCGTGCTACCGCTCCCGTTTTTGAGTTTGCGGTCATAGACGAGCTTGTCCGTGGCTTCATCGTAGTAAACCCCTAAATGCAGCAATACGATGTTCTGTGCTTTTTGTATTTCACTCAAACTAGAGAGCTGATGCAAGTGTGTTGCAAAGATAAAAAGACTGCCAATCTCTCGTAATTTCAAGATAGCACTCGCCACAATCGCCAATGCGGACTCGGTCTCCGTACCGTGACTGATTTCATCTCCTAAAATCAGACTGTTGGGCGTTGCACGATTGAAAATATTGCGCAGTTCCAGCATCTCCACCGCAAACGTGGAGAGCCCTTTATAAAGATTGTCTTTGGAAACGATACGCGTCAGTAATTTATCCACAGGAGAAAACCGCAACATCGCACACGGGACAAAAAATCCCGCTTGTGCCATTACGACCGCGATACCTATACTTTTCATCAGTGATGACTTACCGCTGGAGTTTATCCCGTACAGCAATACGCCGTTAACCTCTTTGGCATTTTCCAGCGTAGCATGTTCTACATATGTGTGGTTAGCCCCATCCCCTAAAAACAGATCATTGGGGATAAAAATACCGTTTTCTTCACGTGATTCGATCAACGGATGGCGCAATCCAACCGCTTCGATAAACGTTTTGGATTCATTGGCAACCAGTATCGGACGAACATAGCGGTATTGCTTCGCTACCTTTGCAGCACTAAGCGATACGTCGACAACGGCTAAAAAAGAAATCAGATGTTCAATCGCATGGGAAAACCGTTTTTCGATCGCTTCCATCTGCTCACGATAGCGTTCTTTGACCATAGCCAGCATTCGAGATTTTGCCCCTGCATTTTCGATGGAAAGATCATCAAGCAGTGCAGAAGTGAGCTTCACCGTCGTTTTAAGTTTGCGAATCTGGAAATCACGGAAAAAATAGTGTGTCCCCTCAATGGTAAAAAAGCTGTTATGCAGTACTTCCTCAACATTGACATACCGATTACGGGTCATCAGCAAATGATACCCCTCACTCTCCAGCCACCCTATCGACGCATACGGACCATTTCCACTCTCAAAATGCTTATCAATGTGCTCAATGATCAGCTGTAGCTTCGATTCATTGGTTTCTTGCAGTCGCTCCAACGCGTCAATAGCGGGGTCTATTCCCTCATTAAAGAGGTTTTCATTCACCTGATCACGCCGATATTTCGCACACGAATCAATATCAAAAATACGTTTCAATTCACTCGCACACAGCTGTGCTTCTACCGCACTGCTTTTGTCATAATCTATCCCTAACCGCTTGGCATCAGTGAACAAACTCTCTGCCGCAGTTAATGAGGCATAAAAGTAGGCAAGTTCATAGGGGTGGAGCTTACCCAGTTTCAAGCGGCGTAAAATACGCTCTAAATCGTACACTTCTTTGAGTTTTGTTTCCAATGGGGCTATATGATCTTCCATTTTTTCAATGAGATCATATCGTTCATTTAATAAACTAGCATCACAAATAGGATTAAGTAAGCGTTCGCGCAACAGCCTTTTACCCATTGCAGTCGATGTTTTATCGATCAGCTTTAGCAGTGTCATTTCATCATTATCTCTGGAGATTATCCCAAGCTGCTCCGCCGCATTATTGCCCAGATACATATATCGGTTTGTTCCCAAAAAAGTTGGGCGATTCATTTTTTCAATAATAGCCGGATCATGATCAATGATAGTATGAATCAAAAGGGCCAATGACTCTGAAGCATACGCAAAACGCTCCAAATCCAGATATTCAATGGGGCTTAAAAGCGAGCGAATCTGATAAATACGCTCAAATAACTCATTTTGGTAATCGATACGCAGCCTCTTCTCGTTGCGGTTACTGCGATGATGACTTTTGAGTTCCAAATAACGATTGACCTCTTCAACATCAATACTACTGTCGCAAAAGGTCACAACCACTTCAGAGGTTAGATAACTTTGCAGTAGAGTGAAAATCTCATCCAACGCATACGTTTTGTCCTCACGTGTACCATGAATCTCGTTGATCAGTGTTTTACCCGTCCCTACATCGATGGCGGCATATCCTACTGAATAAACACCGTTATTTTGATCAATCAAAAGGGAAGCAATGTAATTTTCACTCACTTCAGCAATGTAGTCAAAATTGGTACCGGGAGAAATAATATTGGAAATATAGCGTTTGATATGAGGAGGTTCGCCCTGCTGACGTACGAGGACAATTGTGTATTTTTTGGATTGGACTAAACGGCCCAGATAACGTTCAATGGATACCGTAGGCACACCGGCTAAAAGGGGATTTTGTACGGAGTTTTCGAGTATCGTTTTGTTTTTACGGGTGAGCTGAATGTTCAGAAACTCGGCAACTTCTTTCGCCTTTCCGATTTTCATCGTTTCATTATTGACCTCATAAATCTCGAAAAAGGATCCAATTTCTATGATCACGAGCGCATCGGGACCGTATTTGGCTTCGCAAGCACGCTGAAGCTCAAAATAAACTTCCGAAAGGAGCTTGTTTTTACTCTGTAACAACGCCCCGATCTCTTCAATATTCATCCACTTACCCGCTTTAAAAAAGTAGTAGATTATAACAAAGAGGGACTAAAAGAAGACACCCTTAATGTTTATAGCTGCTTTTGAGCCGCGGATTCACTCAGAAGAGTATCTAAAATAACCAAGAGCTCATCACTGGCGTCTTCCATCTCCAAGAAATTACGGACGATGACCTCTTTGTTTGCAACCACTCTATCCTCACCCTGGATAAATGCGAGATTTTCATGCGCCTTACTGTGTACAAGCGCATGAGGTCTTTCCACCAAACGAAAGCTCGGGAGATGAGAAAACTTCTCTTTCCCTATTCCCGTATCATACCATTTTCCGAGACGACAACTATGATGATCGGAGAAAGTGGCTTTTGTACGCCCTTGGAATATAGCACTGAAAACATTCGATTTAAAAGCGACATGGTCAATTTTAGCCAACGTGATAAAGGTAGTTTTTTGAATCATGTCTGCTTGAAAAGCCGTTGAAAGCGCATCACGATTAAACGAATGAAGGGTATCTCGAAATGTTTCAATCGTGCTACTTGACTCATTTGCAATAATACTCATATCATCCGAATTATTTTGAATGTCAGAAGCATCTTGCTGAAGTGTTTGTATTGCGATCCCGATCTCGCCGGTTGCCTTTTGAGTCCGTTCCGCCAATTTACGGACTTCATCCGCAACAACGGCAAATCCGCGCCCGTGTTCCCCTGCCCGTGCCGCTTCGATAGCGGCATTCAATGCCAGCAGATTCGTTTGATCAGCGATATCCTTGATCAAATCAAGGACTGAATTAATTTCATTGGTTTTATTGTTAAGGGCATTAATCGCATCATTGGAGATTCCAACGAGCTCAATGAGAGAAGAGAGTTTAGTGATGATCTTTTCGAGGTCACAGACCGTACGGCTGGAGTTATCCGCTGTGACTTTACTCACCCCCACAATTTCATCAAGGTTCTTAATGCTATCTTGCAAATCACTCTGTATAACGGTAAGACCTCCCGCAATACCGCGCCCGATTTCACCCAGCGTTGAATTGACAGCAATACGCTCAATATGTGCATGACTCTCTTCCATAGCATGAATCGCTTTGTTGATCAAGACAGCATTATAATTAAATGTACCCGCAAGTCCCTTAGGAATCATCTGACGGTAAAAAATACTTTTACTCGCATTATTGATACCGGCACTGATCTCCCGCATAAAAATTTCGAGCTGATCAAGGAGATTATTGGTATTCCATGCGAGATCTTTGAGCTCTCCATGGTCTTTTATATGAGTTATCCTTCCTTCCAGATTTCCTTGTTTAGCACCATCTATAATGGAGGCAAGACTACGGATAGTTTCTTGTGCAGCGCGAAGGTTAATGTACATAAACCACGCCAGCCCAAAATTGGCAATATTAAACATCCGGACCCAGCTAAAGCCATCAATGATAAATTCTACACTGAGGGCAAGTGCGAAAATCCCAAGCGAAATTAGATTAGCATACTGAACTTTAGAGAGAGAAGATAAATTCGTCATAATTGACCCCTTTTTGTGCAAGAATGGATTCGAGGTGTTTACGGGATGCATCCACTCCTCCTGTTTTTTCAATACGCAACAAATCTGTATACAGAGGTTTAATTACTGAAAGCGCCTCTTGTGTCGGACGTCGTCGTACAGAATGAAAACCGATCATTTGTCCACTAGCATCTAAAGATGCCGTTACATGCGCAAACACCCAATAAAAATCTCCTTGTTTTGTCTTATTCTTAACATATGCAAAAATTTCTTCACCTTTGCGAATGCGTTCCCATAATAATGTAAATATGAGTGCAGGCATATCAATATGGCGTAAAATATTATGAGGCTTGTTCAGTAATTCATTTTCCTCATAGCCTGAAATTTTAATAAAAAGGCTATTCCCATACGTAATATTCCCCTTCAAATCTGTTTTTGAAACGATAAACTCATTTTCACCAAACGTCAACTCATTATTTGCCATATATACCCCTTATTATCTGTTAAATTATAACTTGTATATTTGCAAATAAACCAATAAAATACTTAATAGATTAGAAAAGAATGGTAAAAATACTAAGCGAGGAGAGTATAAAAAAGAAAAGTCTGATTTTTGACAATAATATTGACACCATCCTCCAAAGAGGAGAGGCTAAAAAAAGCTTAAAGTCGCGCGTAAGAGACGCTGATACATGCTTCTAAAGAGGCTAATTCTTTGAGTGTTTTCTCACTGACTGCAGAATCAACAATAATGACGGCTAACGCTTGACCACTTTTATTACGGCCTAAACGGAAGTCAGCAATATTAACGGCATGGGCTGCCAACGTGGTGCCAACGTGACCGATAACACCAGGAACATCCGTATTTTTAAACAAAATCATGTTCCCTTTTGGCTCAACATCAACACCAAATCCGTTGATATCTACAATGCGTTGCACATCATCATTGAACATCGTAGCACTGATCTCAATCACGTCTTTATCGGTGGTTAATCTAACGGTAACCAAGTTTTTATAAACAGGGCTTCCAGGAAGTTCTTCGGTCTCAATTTTGATACCGCGCTCGGCTGCCACGAAATCGGCATTAACATAGTTAATCGTTTCACCTGACATTTCAGCCAATGCACCTACTGTTACAAAAGTAGCGAGAGAGCTAACATATTGAGCAATATCGCCACGGCCGCTTATTTTGATAGAAATGATTGGCGCTTTATTCATTTGAGACGCTAAAAATCCGATTTTTTGACTCATCTCTAAAAATGGTTTAACAAAAGAAGGAATCTTTGTTTCATCAATCGGAAGGTTTAGTGCATGCGGATACGCAATACCCTTTGCTGCTTCAATGGCTTGCTGTGCTGCTTCTAAACCAATATTTAACTGCGATTCAAACGTATTAGCACCCAAATGCGGAGAGACACAGATATTATCCAAATCCAAAAGCTTATGATCGGTTGCCGGTTCTTTATTGAAAACATCAATCCCTGCAAAACGAATTTTACGTGATTTAAGCCCCTCATAAAGAGCCTCTTCATCGTACAATCCGCCACGCGCACAGTTAATGAGGACAACACCGTCTTTCATTTTGGCTATCTCTTCTGCACCGATCATCCCCACCGTTTCTTTGTTTTTAGGCGTATGAATGGTAATAATGTCACAGTCTAAAATATCTTGGAAATTACTGGTATATTTAGCACCGACATCCGTTGCTTTTGAGGGATGAATATACGGGTCATAGGCAATAACTTCCATTTCAAATGCTTTGGAACGAATACCGACGCGGCTACCGATGTTACCAAAACCGATGACTCCCAATTTTTTTCCTTTGAGTTCATACCCATACCATTTCTCACGCTTCCAGATACGCTGATTTTTCAAATGATCATGAGAATACGGAAACATACGCATACAAGACAGCATGTGCGTCATCGTTAATTCAACTGCAGCAATCGTATTGGCAGTCGGAACATTCATGACGATAATTCCCTCTTTTGAACATCCTGGAATATCCACATTGTCAACACCTACACCGGCACGAACAACCGCTTTGAGCTTTGAGCGTGCCGCTTGAATAAACTTATCATCAACATCTGTTGAGCTGCGGGTAATAGCAACATCAGCAGTTGCCACAACATCCAACAAGGCTGTTTTATCCATATCAGCCGCAAATATCATCTCAATTTGATCGTCTGCACGCAGGAGATTGAGACCCTCTTCATGAATATGATCACAAACAACGATTTTAAATTTTTCCATAGGTTTAATCCTCTTTAAACGACGATAAAGTCGCCGAAATTTGATAGGTTTTTAGTTTCGCTACAAGGGTAGTTAGCTTAGTGTGATCGGCTGAATCAATCAACGCGGTCATTCCCTCCCCCTCTTGGTTCAAGAGATAAGGAAGGTTACTATTTTTAAGTTCTTGCTTAAGACAAAAGAACTCGTAAGAATCTTTCAAAGGAACTACCAGATGATATTGTTGAGCTTTCGTATGACTCTCATTATCATCTAATGCAATGGTCACTTCATTGACAGGGTAAAAATACTCTTTTTCATGACTAATGTTAAAATTCTTAATCCATCCCGATGAACTCTCCTCCGAGAGGAGCGGTTTTGGCGTTTCATCCAAAGCAATATCCTGCCCTATAGCAGGTGCAACAGGATTGACTTCAATCATTAATACGACGATAAAAACAGCTACAAAAATGGCTATAATCGGAAAGAGCCAATAAGCGAATCGTCGCATCACAAATTATTTAAATTTATCTTTAATCAAATCACCGAGACTGTGCGCATCGTTATCATTAATCTCATTGAGCATCTCTTGATCTTTGATACGCTCTAACTTACGTACCGAAAGACGGATACGGTCACGTTTTGGATCGATAACCATGATGACAGCATCAATAACTTGACCGATTTGAAGCTCTTCGGGCTCCATTGGTGAAAGGTCTTCATTACGGATCAATGCATCAACACCGCCTTCTAATGAAACGAATACACCAAAGTCTTTAATGTCACGGACAGTTGCACTCACAACCTCATTCATTTTATGATTCAGTGCAAATTTATCAATTGGACTCTCTTCCAATGATTTACGGTTTAAAGAAATTTTTTCGTCTTCGACGTTGATTTTTGCTACTTTTACTTCGATCTCATCACCGACTTTTAGTGTTTCTTTACATTTCGCATTTTTGTCCCATGAAAGATCTTGATTATGAAGCAATCCTTCTACGCCATTAATTTTGATAAATGCACCAAAATCAGTCAAAGAAGTAACTGTTCCTGTAACAACATCTCCTTCTCTGGTTTTCTTCATAAACTCTTCAAACGGTTTCGGCTGAAGACGCTTATAGGACACACGCAATTTATGCGTATCAGAATTGATTTCAATCACTTCAACGTCAATCTCTTGACCCATTGTCAAATAGTCTTTTGGATGCTTGATGTTTTTATCCCATGTGATTTCAGAGATGTGCAAAAAGCCTTCGATATCATTACCCAAATCAACAAAAACACCATATGGCTCGATGTTGCTGACGGTAACAGTGATGGTATCACCTTCATCCAATGCTTCTTCCACTTCTTTCCATGGATCAGATTGAACCGCTTTGATTGAGAGAGAAAGGTGACGCTTTTCTTTATCGTATGCGATTGCTTTTACGTTAACGATGTCGCCTTCTTTATAAAGCTTAGACGGGTTAACAGGACCTTTGTAGCTGATTTCATTGTAATGAACCAAACCGTCAATCCCGCCAGCATCCACAAACATACCGTAACTAGTGATCTTTTTGATGGTACCTTGGATAACTTTACCCTCTTCCATCAATGCGTCGATCACCTCTTTTTTACGCTTACGTTCATCATTGAAAAGTTTACGACGAGAAACAACGATTGATGCCTCTGCTGGGTCAACTTTGACCACTTGTGCCTTAATTGTCTTACCGACAACTTGGTCTGTGTCTTTGAACGCTGCGAGTGAACGAGGAAGGAAGAAATGAACATCATCCGCTTCAAGAAGATAGCCGCCTTTGTTCTTCTTAGTAACCAATGCTTCGATTACAACCGATTCAAAGTCTTCTTTATGAGCATTAATAAATGCCAATGTTTTTTCTTGCTCAAGTACTTTTTTGTACGAAATTTTTGGACGCTCATTGTAATGTCCAATTACCATAACGGTAATTTTATCGCCAACGTTAAAAAGAAGATTGCCTGCTGCATCACGAATTTCATCCAATGAAAGGATACCCTCAAGTTTTTCACCAACGCCTACCAATGCGCGGTTATCACTCTCTTGGATCTCTACTACTTCACCTTCTGTAATGCGTGTGGATTCTTGCTCTTTGAACGATGCCTCCAGCATTTCAGCAAAATTTTCTTCTTCAAATGCTTCGTTATCGAAAGCCATGCCTATTCCCTTGTAACTAAAATTGGCTGATTATAGCGTAAAAATGCTTTTTTTTTGATTAGAAAAGAGGAAATTAAGGCTGCGTCAAGGCTTGAATTTTTTCAATTACCCCTTGAATAATCCAATCGGGAGTAGAAGCGCCCGCACTGATACCGCAAAGAGTCTTATTCGTAAACCATTGTGCTTGTAAATCAACATCGCTTTCGATATAGTAGCTGTCGGCACATTCGCTCAACGCGATGGAATGAAGTTGTTTGGTATTGGAAGAATTCTTCCCCCCAATCACAATCATCACATCCGCTTCACGTGCTAGTTTATAGATAGCATCTTGATTTTCTAATGTAGCGTTGCAGATTGTATTAAAAACTCTCACCTCTTTGTGTGTTGTCATCAATTTGCCAACGATTTGCTGATACTCTTCTATTTTTCGCGTCGTTTGAGCAACAACGGCCACTTTTTCACGTAAATGAAGTGCATCAACCTCTTCCACCGAATTGACCACATACGCTTTTCCGGTTGCGTAGCTTTTTACCCCTTTGATTTCAGGATGCGATTCATCTCCGAAAATGAGGATATCGTATCCTTGTTCACTCATCTCTTCGCAAATTTGCTGAGGCTTCGTAACATACGGGCAGGTTGCATCAATCACATTTACTTGACGCTCATGCAAGAGAGAAAGTTCCTCTTTTGGAATACCATGAGTACGAATAACTGCCGTATCGCCGGCATGAAAACTTTCCAAATTCTCACTCAATGCTACATTAAAATCACGCTTAAGACGATCTATTTCATTGGCATTATGAATAAGCGGTCCGTAGGTTGCAGAGTTACGATTTTCTTCCGCAATTTTAATGGCGCGTTTAACGCCAAAACAAAATCCGTAATTCTCTGCTAATTGTATTTTCATCGTGTTACCTTGGTGCATTGTCCTAATAGATCAAAAAAGTTAGGAAATGAAGTATTGATACATTCAATATCTTCAACCTCCATCCCGCATCGTAAACCCGCCACTAAAAAGCTCATAGCAATACGATGATCTCCATAGCTGTTAACACATGCTTGACGTAAAATTCCACCATTCACGGCATATCCATCAGGGTATTCTTCGGTAGTAATCCCGCAAAGATTGAGATTGTCCACAACGGTTTTAATACGATCAGACTCTTTAACCCGTAACTCTTCTGCATTTTTAATAACACTCTGACCCTGCGCACACGCCATAGCAATGGACAGTGCCGGTAGTTCATCAATAAGCCATGAAATATTTTTCTCTACAACGACCGCTTTGAGTGGAGCATACTTAACCGTAATCGTACCGATAGGTTCATACCGTTCGTCCGTGATATCATAAGTGATATCTGCACCCATTTTTTCAAGTACTTTAAACGCCTCTATGCGCGTAGGATTAAGAGTTACCCCCTCCAAAACTGCACTTGCATTTGGGGTAATGGCTGCAGCAACAGCAAAGAAAAAGGCACTGGAAGGATCGGCAGGAACACGTATGTTCAAAGGAGACAAGGCAGCTTGCAGCGGCCAAATTTTCGTGATTAAACCATCCACTTCAATATGGGCACCCATCCCCTTTAACATCCGTTCCGTATGGTCACGGCTAAGTTCAGGCTCATAATAAGTACATACTCCATCAGAGCGCAATGCGGCCAAAATCATGGCACTTTTCACTTGTGCTGAAGCAATGTTAGACTCATAACTAAATGCTTGAAGGGATGAACCGCGTATTGAAAGAGGGGCAAGATCACCATTGTGACGTCCATCAAGTTTCGCACCTATATTACGAAGCGGTTGAGTGACCCGTTTCATCGGACGACGTTTTAGGTATTCGTCTCCAGTAAGGATAAAATGCCCTTGTGCTGAGGAGAGAAGCCCACAAAAAAGACGCATTCCTGTCCCCGAGTTACCGCAGTCTAAAATCTCAGCACTCTCTTGGATTCCATTAGATTTAATGGTAATCACCAATCCGTCATCGTGAATATCTGCTCCCAAGTGTCCTACAATTTTAAGCGTGTTGAGGGTGTCTTCTGCCCGTAAAAAATTCTCAATTCGGCTTTCGCCTTCTGCTAGTATGGCAAACATGGCTGCCCGGTGAGAAATCGATTTATCGGGAGCTATTGCATCGCTCTTAAAACGAAATGACTCTGCGGCATCAACACGTGCACGTATCATCGCAAACTCACTCCCAACTCTTCTTTCAAACCTGTCAATATCCACTCAATTGCCGCTGTAATCTCTTCTTCTTCAAGCGTCTTATCTTCGGATTGCAATACAAAACGCAAACTTAGACTCACTTGATCTCCCAAACTTTCGGATGCATAGCGGTCTACCGGATAAAAACGCTTCACATCAGGACTTGCATGCTTGACTATAACCTCTTTGATCGCTTCATACGTCAATGATTTTGGAATCAAGATACTTAAATCTCTAAAAGATGCCTGGTATTTTGAAAACGGTTTAGCTTGAACCAATCCATAGGGAAGAGAGTCCATATCAAGTTCACATACATACGTATGTCCAAGATCAAGCTCCTCTTCTACATGAGGATGAACTCTAAACAGCTCTCCTACTTCACGACCGGCTATCATTACTTTGGCACACATATACGGATGAGCCAAGGTATGCGTAGTTGCGTGAGTGGTCAACTCCAAGCTCCCTGCAATATCACTAATACGCTGAGTGAAAGTCGTAAAATCGATACCTGGTGCTTTTCCTGCATTGGAAAGCTTATCCATCTCAGATGCGCCGCTGATGATAAAAGCAATGCGTTTACTCTCATTACGATTGGTATCAAAAACCATTCCGCATTCAAATAAGGCAATTTTCTTCTGATTTACTTTGACATTCGCACTTGCTGAAAGTAACAATCCCATCAGTAATGTTGGACGAAGGGTATCCATCGTTGCCGTGATCGGGTTAAGCAGTTCTTTACTCTCATCGGTACATGTAAATCCAAAACGTTCTAACGTAGCACGCTCATTGAAAACGAAATGAACACTCTCAAAAAAACCGCTTTGTGCTGCACGCTGTCGGTACATTCGCGTTTTACGATATTCCTCGAAATCTGCTGTATTTTGGTTCTTCTCTGCAAAAACAAGAGGCTTTGAAGGGATATTATCAATACCGACAATACGCACTATTTCTTCGATAATGTCTTGACGATTGATAATATCATGTCGAAAATGAGGTATCGTTATCGCAAAAATCGATGTCTTAGGCTTGCTGATAAGCATCCCCAAGTTTTTCAGAATATGGGTTAACGTTGTTTTATCAACTTTCATCCCGATAAAGGATTCAAATTCGCTTTCACACATCGTGATGACGCGTGCTTCTTTAGGGGTTTGAAGTTCTAAGTGACCGGCATAAATGGTGGATTGTGAATATTGTTCAAACAAATTCATCGCAAAACGCATACCCGCATCGAGTTTTGGCTCACTGCCTCTGGACGTACGATAATAATGAGGACAGCTCTCAATTTTCGTTTCACCCATCATTTGTGAAATAATTTCAGGTGGGATGTAGCTGGCCTCGATGATTGCAAGCCCTTCATTTGCACTAAAACGTGCTTCTTTTTGCTGCGAAACCCCAATTACTGAGAGTTTTTCTTTGCCATACAGTGAGGCATAACCATTCTCATCTTTTGCAAGAGATATAATAGACTTAGCATTAGGAGTCTCTTCTAACATTGCAAATGGGTAAGCTCGTAAGATAACACCTGTATTATGGGTAGTGTATTGCAAAAATGCGTCAAGGACTGTCTCGTAGCTCTCTTCAATAATCGCCATACGCAGTGCTATTAAAAACGGAACGCTCAACTCTTTGATATCCACAGCCCCAAAAAGAAGTTCCGTATCAAATGTCTCTGTATGTTGAAGCTGTAGAATACGCCCGATACCTAATCGCCCTTCTTGCTCCTCTTTTTTACGCACTTCTTTGAGATCTTTATTAAAAGCAGCACTCAAGTCACGCGCAATACCGTGAATGCTTAGACAGTCTCCACGGTTAGCAGTCAATTCAATCTCGATAATATCATCACAAAATGACGGATACGTATTAAGCTCTTGTCCAATAACAAGCTTTCCGATACTCTCATCGAGTATCATAATCCCCTCGCCCATAGGAGGCAGCCCGATCTCTTTTGCCGAACAAATCATACCCAGTGATTCTACACCGCGCAATTTTGCTGCTTTGATTTTTAATCCATCCGGGAGAACAGCATCTACCATTGCCACTGCAACATGAATACCGGCACGTACATTGGATGCGCCGCAAACGATTTGACGTACATCATTGCCCGTGTTTACTTGACATACATTGAGTTTGTCTGCATCAGGATGACGCTCACAACTCTCAACAAAACCAATTACAATTTTATCCGGTACACAGACAGTGTCGTGACGATCAACTTCCAATCCAATTGAATTTAATGTTTTAAGAAGCAGTTGAGTTTCAACCCCGCTTAGATCAATCCACTCATCTAGCCAATTTTTAGTAACGATCATCTAAACTGCTCCAATAATCTAACATCACCCTCAAATAGAGATCTCAAATCTCCAATACGATGTATCAGCATCGCAAAACGTTCAACCCCAAGGCCGAAAGCATAACCGCTGACATTTTCATAACCCACTGCTTTAAAGACGTTCGGATCGACGATACCGCATCCTAAAACTTCTAACCAACCTGTCTTCGAACAGACACGGCATCCCTCACCTGCACAAAAAATACAGCTAATATCCACTTCAGCCGATGGCTCTGTGAAAGGAAAAAAGCTCGGACGAAAACGAACATCGATATCTCCGAACATTGTTTTCAAAAAATCTTCAAGAATGTACTTCAGATTTGAGAAAGAGACTTTATCCGCTTCTTCTACTACCAATCCCTCGACTTGATGAAACATAGGGGTATGTGTCAAATCGTAATCACGACGGAACACAGCGCCCGGTGCGATCATGCGAATCGGCGGTTGGGTGCTTAACATCGTACGAATCTGTACGGGCGACGTATGCGTACGCAGCAGCATCGCGTCTTTGAAATAAAAAGTATCTTGCATATCACGTGCCGGATGGTATTTAGGAAGATTTAAGGCCTCGAAGTTATGAAAATCATCTTCGACCATAGGCCCTGTTTGAACTGAAAAATTCATTGCCGTAAAATATTCAACAATACGGTCCATAGTTTCCAAGACCGGATGCAAGCTTCCTCGCTCACTGGAAGCAGAATAAAGACTTACGTCAATGGCTTCAGCTTTCATCGTCTGCTCAAGATGCGCAAGAGCTAAAACAAGCTTACGCTCCAAAAGCAACGCGTTTAATCCCTCTTTATGGATATTGAGTTCTTTTGCGAACATCCCTTTTTCAGCATCGGGAACATCTTTCATACGGGCGAACTCGGTGTTCATTATCCCTTTTTTGCCAAAGACAGAAATACGAATCTCTTCAATTTTATCAATTGTATCGGCCGATTTTATAGCGTTGTACCACTCTTCCAAAGCTAAATCTCCATCATTCATTATAGTTAGGCAATTGTAATCAAATCTCTTTTACAATAAGCTTCAAGGCTTCATCTGTATGCTACAATGAGGATAAAAAAAGGTTTAGTATGTGTATTTTTTGTAAAATCGTAGCGAAAGAAATCCCTTCAAACATGGTTGCTGAAAATGAAGGTTTTTATGCGTTTCACGATATCAATCCAAAAGCACCCGTTCATGTTCTCATTATTCCAAAAGCCCATTATGACAGTTTCAATAATGTTCCGGGTGAAGTGATGGGAAAAATGTCTACTTTTATGCAAGAGGTGGCTAAAGAAGTCGGTATTGATGAAAGCGGGTACCGTATCATCAGCAATATTGGGGAAGATGGCGCGCAAGAGGTTAAACACCTGCACTTTCATCTCTTGGGGGGAACCCATCTGAAATGGGGCCATTTTTCTGACTCTGACCCGAAAGATTTTTTATAGTATCTTAGCCTTTTTTTTGGCTTTATGCACCTTTTTGTCTATATACATATTTTGGTCAGCTTGATGGATAAAGGTTTCAGTCTCCGGATATTCATCAGGTCCTGCCTGAAGAACACCTACGCTAATAGTAACATTTTCATTCTGCTTGTTAATCGTAGTCCTCAGCCGGTTAGTATAAATTTCTCTCGCCTCTACTTCAGTACAATTAGGAAGGATCAAGCAAAATTCATCTCCGCCGTAGCGAAAACAGCTGTCTTCTGCTCTCGAAACTTTTTTAATAGAAGCACCAACAATCCGCAATATCTCGTCACCAGTTTGATGTCCATGCGTGTCATTAACAATTTTAAAATCATTGATGTCGATGTAAACTATACACACAGGTTCCGAACGGCGCTGAGCCGCACGTAGTACCCGTGTCAGCGTCTCATTTAACCCTCGCACGTTTAGTAATCCCGTCAGTTGGTCAACTCGCGAGAGTTCTTCTAGCTGTGCCGTTCGCTCTCTGACCTTCTCTTCAAGTGCACTTGCGTACTGCTCTGATTTTTCTTTGGACGATTCGATTTCAGATACGAGGCTTCGGATATAGGTTTCAAATACCAGCGTTACATCGAATGAAAATAATTTATCAAGAGCCGCGAGCGTCTCTGCAGCTGTAGTAATATCTGCTATCGACTCTCTAAGAGTATTTACAAGCAATCCTTTAAGGGTATTCATCGCAGAGAGATAGAGTTTCGGCTCCACTCCGATGCGCTTATGCACCAGACCGATTCGTAGGCGGTTGTTCACATATTCTAAATCATACAATCCACTAAACAGATCAAGGACATAATGGCGCTGAGCACTCTGCAGACGGGCCAATGTATCTGCGTCGCCGATCAAAAGTGCAATTTCAGGAATACTGGTCTGCAATTCATAAAATACCTCTACAAGTGTATCTATCTTTGTCTCGATAGAATTTTTACACCCTTTTAATAGCTCACAATCTTTTTGTGTTAACGAAAGAAGCATTTTACGATTGGAAATATCAAATTCGCTTATACGCATCTGTTCTAGTAGTGTTTGATCTGTCTGTTTCATAGTTTGCCTTACGTTTAAACTATCACGAATATCCGCAGATTATAACATAATCAAAGATATTTTCAAGGTGACACATCTACTGCAAAACAAAATGAAAAGATAGAGTTTTAGGCGTTACACCCTTGAAGCGATCCAAAATCAACGTCGCTACCGCCGCCGCTGATCATTGTCTCATTTTCACGAATTGTTTTGCCATTATGTTTGATTGTATAGGTAATGGCTGTAGTATCACGAATAGTATTAATGGTCGAGCAGTATGTCTCTAGACTTGCCATAACCCAGCGTGCGGCAAGGGTATCATCCGCATTTGAATCAAAACGGTATTCCAAATGAAGTGAATTAAACTTTTTCGGAGCTTCTTCATTGCGTACCACTTCCCCATCTACTTGCAAGTTCGTAACTTCATACCCTTGCTGCTTTGGAAGCATAACGATATCGGTTGCAGTGCATGCAATAATGCCGCTTAAAAAATACTCAATCGGGGAGATTTGAGGACAGTCAATGATAAAACTGCTTTTTTCGGTTTTGGCAACAAAACGCATCGCATCTTGGTGGCTTACGGTAATTTTCATTTGGTCTCCTGTAGATAATGGTCAAAATAAATAATTTGTTCCAAAGTACGTACTTCTGCCGTACCCCCTTGGGATGTTCGGGCATTCATTGAGTGTTCAATGCTCAAATAACGAAGTACATTTTCTTTGATTCGTTCATCAATAGCATGAAGCTCTTTATACTCTATTTCACTCAAATCAATTCCCAATGCTTCCGCACGGGCAACTGCTTTACCCGTAATGAAATGGGCTTCACGAAACGGCACACCGCAATGTTCAACCAAATAATCGGCCAAATCCGTTGCACTCAAGTGACCAAGTTTGCAGGCATTTTCCATATTCTCTTTTTTAATGGTCATTGTTTTAAGAGCTTCACGCAAAATTTCCAAAGAAATCTCTGCTGTTTCTACGCTGTCAAAGACACCCTCTTTGTCCTCTTGGGTATCTTTGTTATACGCCAACGGAAGCCCTTTCATGACGGTCATAAGCCCCATCAAGTTTCCATAAACACGTCCTGTTTTACCGCGTAATAACTCTGGTACATCCGGATTTTTCTTTTGAGGCATAATCGATGATCCCGTTGAATACTCATCCGACAATTCAACAAAACGGAACTCATAACTTGACCAGAGGATAATCTCCTCTGAAAGGCGCGAAATGTGCATCATTAATGTTGAAATATTAAAGAGGATCTCCAAAGCAAAATCACGATCACTAACGGTATCGAGGCAGTTAATACTAACACTGTCAAAATCTAACAGCTTAGCGGTCATTTCCCGATTAATATTATGCGGTGTTCCTGCAAGTGCAGCACACCCGATCGGAGAAACATTGTTACGCTCATACGAGCTTTCAAAACGCTCGATATCACGTTTTAGCATCGTCGCATATGCGAGCATATGAAATCCAAAATTAATCGGCTGCGCATGCTGCAAATGAGTCATCCCCGGTAAAAGTGTCGTTGTATGCTCGCGTGCAATATCAACGATTGTCCGCATTACGGTTTTTATCTGAAAGGCGATTTCATTGTTTTTACGCAAAACATAACGTCGAAAGTCCAAAGCTACTTGATCATTTCGGCTACGTGCCGTGTGAAGTTTTTTACCTGCATCCCCGATGATAGTCGTAAGACGTTTTTCAATCGCCATGTGCAGATCTTCATCCCCAATTTTCCACTCAAATTGGCCTTCTTCTATCTCGCTTAAAACCTGCGCCATTCCCTCTTCGATAGAGGTTAGTTCATCCTGTGTTAATATTCCCTGCGTGCACAACATTTGTGCATGAGCAATCGATCCCTCAATGTCCTCACGGTACAATTTTTGATCAAACATAATAGATGCATTAAAGTGTTCTAATAATGACGATGCATCCTGTGCAAACCGTCCGGACCACATTTTTTCCATGATCTCTCCATTATAATGTAAAAAGTTAAAGGATTTTAGCGCAATTTGGTTGAGAGAAAAGCATCATCCTAAAGGATGAGTCTGCTGTATTAGTTACAAGCGGGGACGTTACCGCTGTCTCTAGCGTACTCGGTGAGAAAGTCTTCCAGATGCCGAGAGTCTTTGGTAAATTTACGATCCCCAAAATATTCCCAAGAAGCTTGCGCTTTTTTAGAAGCCATATGGATATCGGCCAATTTCTCACCTTTTTTATCCATAATCTTTTCCCAAGTTCTTGTATTTTTGGAAGCCGCAAGCTCTTGTCCGCCCCCATGGCATCCTTTACAGCTTTCAATATAAACCTTCTGACCTTTATACGTCGCGGCATTAACTACCGACGCAGCCAACAAAAATGCAAGTGCAATGAATTGATTTATTTTACTCATTAAATTAGTAATTCCTGTTATAAAAAATGTAAATCAATGTTACATCAGTAATTCTAATAAATTGCTTAATAACATCACCATCCTATTCAAAGCAGACAATGCTGTAGCGATTGGTTAAAGTTGATATTTTTTCTCTAAATTAGCGTCTAAATCCCAAAGAGAAATCGATTTAAGTTTTTCAATAACAGCAGGAGTACAGTTTACATCTCCCGGCCATTGGCGCTCAAAACCGTCATAATGGTTTTTACACGTTCCATCTACAGAAACCATAGAACCATGAATCATAATATCGCGTCCGGCATCCATATTATTCGTCACGCGCCACAACAGCATATACGGATTATGAATGTCATTATTGTGTGCATCAACCACGATCACGATTCTCAAATATCTCTGTAACGATGAGAGCATTTCAGCCACACGTGCAAGCGAACGGTTTTTCGTAACACTTATTACCGTAATGGGGTTAGCCGTATGACGCATATACTGGGTGACTTCCTGTATTTCACCAAGGTAAGGGCGAATCATACCAAGAAGCTCACTGCTATCAACCACCTCAGGTCCAGTTACAGAATAAGAAGCTGTCAAATCGATACCCAGTTTTCCGCCCACAAGTGACTCAGGGCTGGAGTGATCCAATGCATCCGTAATTCCCTCAGAGATAAAAATACATTTTGGCAAGAAACGATTGAGGGCATACGTTGCTAATGCCTCATAGTTAGTCAGTTTAGGGGCATCTTCCCCGAAGAAAAGAGCATGTTTTACAAAACTCATCTGCCCTGATCCCCAAAAGAGGTGCATAAACTGTCTCGCGTGCCCTTTATAAAGAGTACGCATTTTTGCTAAAATGAGATTGTGAAAGACACCATTTTCAGGCATATGATAATCCACCAGATCTGAAGCATTCGTTTGAAGTAACGGCAAGAAAACACGTTCTGTTGCCCAACCCATGTACTTGTCTTCCAACGGCGGTTTTCCGACAACCGTTGCTAAATAGTGAGGATTTTTACGACTCGTGATGGCACTGACTTCAAGTGCCGGATAGTGTTCGGCCAATGTGTAATAACCGGTATGATCCCCAAAAGGTCCTTCTAACATCATTTTTTCAGGATCCACCCATCCCTCGATCACAAAATCAAGGTCTTCAGGAACATATAGCGGAGTGGTTATGGATTGTACGAGCTTCACCGTCTCTTTTTTAATAAGACCGTATAAAAGCAATTCATTCACACCATACGGTAATGGAGCTGTAGCACACCAGGTATACAAAGGATCGCCGCCAATACCGATGGAAACAGGCATTTTTTTCCCTGCACGTTGATACTGATCAAAAAAATGCGAAGAGTCTTTATGAATTTGCCAATGCATACCCAAATGATTTTTATCATACACTTGCAGACGGTACATCCCTAGGTTAACAACTTCTCCCTCTAAGCTCTGCGTATACACCTGTCCCATCGTAATAAAAGGACCGCCATCTTCTTCCCATGTGGTAAGAATCGGTAAATCATACAAGTTGATCTCATCCCCTTGCATAATAATCTCTTGACAGGCGCCGCGCGTTTTGAGTTTTTTAGGGAAAATATCTTTCATATTGAAAAGATCGCCCAGCATGCCTACTTTTTCTTTGAAATTTTGCGGCGGTTTCATGTGCAAAAGTTTCTCTATCTCTACAGCTACACCCTCAACATCACGCCCGAACAAAAACTCGGTACGGGCATACGAGCCAAAAAGATTCATGACCACCGGTGTTGTAAAATTTTTGTTATTTTTAGCATCAAGAGGATGGGTAAACAGCAATGCTTTACCGCCTCCCTCTTTTTTAACTTCAGCATACGCTAAGTGAGGGATTTCAAGATGTATGTCCAAAGGGGTGTCAATCACACGTAATTCTCCGCGTGATTTTAACAGTTCAAGCGTTTTGACTAATGTCATGCTTTATGGCCCTCAGCCATAGCCTCGGCACGACTTAAAAGCTCCATAGCCCCTTGATCGATGAGTCGTTGCGCCATGGCTTCACCTACACCCGCTATTGCATCACGAACAACATTCAGTTCTTCCCCCATCATTTCACTGCCATCGGGAAGCCCCAATATACTTCGAACATCCACTGTTCCATCAGGCTGTACACGTGCACTCACACCAATAGGAACCTGGCATCCGCCTTGCAATGTATCCACAAATCCGCGCTCTATTGTTGTTTCCAATCGACTGTCAGCGTCTTCTAACATACTCGCTATCTCAAGAACCCATGGCTCGTTTACCGTCTCAATACCCAATGCTCCCTGCCCCATCGCCGGAAGCATCTCATCCATGGAAATCGGATAAAAATGCGCTACGCTCTCCGTCAATCCCAAACGGTTAATCCCAGCAGCTGCCAAGATAATAGCATCGAATTCACCCTCTTTGAGTTTACGGATACGGGTATCTACATTACCGCGTAAATCTTTGATCACCAAATCAGGACGCTCTTGCAAAAGCTGCATACGTCGGCGCAGTGACGAGGTACCAACAACAGCACCGTGAGGCAAAGCATCAATATCCGCGTATTTTTCACTTAACATGGCGTCGCGAACATCTTCACGTTTCGTAATAGCCGCCAGTAATAACCCCTGAGGCATCACGGTAGGCACATCTTTGAGTGAATGAACGGCCATTTGTGCTTCACCCGCAAGCATTGCTTCTTCAATCTCTTTTAGAAAAAGCCCTTTCCCCCCGATTTTCGCTAACGGAACATCTAAAATTTTATCCCCTGAGGTAATAATAATTTTGAGTTCTACTTCAACGTCACTGTGCTTTGATTCAATCACTGACTTGATATATTTGGATTGCCAAAGAGCGAGTTTACTGCCTCGGGTTGCAATGGTGAGCTTTTTCATCAATTATTTAACCTTTATTTCTTTGTACTTGATTTTACTTTGGTCTTTCTTGCCATCAAAAAATACGGTCGGAGTTCCTGCAACCATAGCATTTTGAGCCGCTTTTTGATCTGATTCAAATTGTTTGATAACCGACGGACGCCGTATATCTGCAAGACCCAGTTTTGTCTTAAATGTTTTGTTAAAGGCATCTAAAATTTTACCTTCGTCTTTTTCATTTGCATTAATCTCCACTGTGTACAAACGTAAAACTACATTATCCATATTTGCTTGTTCAGCTGCAATAGCAGCTTTCGTCAACGTCACTGCAGCCGGATGAAGGGTAGGTAGCGGATAATGAAAATAATAAACCCCGAATACCGCCGGATATTTTTCCATATACGATAATGCCTCAGGAACATAACGGCGACAAAACGGGCACAAAGGATCGGAGAAAATCGCCACTTTGTATTTTGCGTTTGCGCTGCCACTGATCAAATTATTTTTTGTATAAAACTGCGTTGGAAAATCAGGAGCGAGCGTATCATTGTAGCGCTCACCTGTTTTGACGTTTACCAATTCGGTTGCCAGCGTATCGCCACTGACAAAATAGGTACCATTTTGATTAATGTGGCGATTTTCAGCACCTTGCTTTACATCAGCTTCAATCGCCACAAAATAAGCTTGCCATCCCTTCATTCCCGGTACTGCTTTTTTACTGTTAATATCCAGTTCTACATTACTTACATTCGAATTCGAGGCAATCCCTTTTTTCAAAAATGCTAATACCTCTGCATCGCTAGCGGCAAATACGTTAGCGCAAAGTAGGAGGGTCGCTGATAATCTCTGCATCAATAACATGGTCATCCTTTGGTTGGTGTGATTGGT
This sequence comes from Sulfuricurvum sp., assembly GCA_030694265.1. Taxonomy (GTDB): domain Bacteria; phylum Campylobacterota; class Campylobacteria; order Campylobacterales; family Sulfurimonadaceae; genus Sulfuricurvum. Next base: position 235,861 of record JAUXYP010000001.1, on the reverse strand, counting down.
TTTCTTGTGGATATTTTGGCATAAAACGGCTAATGATGAGTGAACCCAATAACACTATGTGTATGATTACCGCCATTATATCGGTAAAAATACCCGGCAAAATCAGCAATATCGCCCCCAATAAAGAGAAAAGATTGCGCTTGTAGAAACCGTTTGCGCTGATACGTCGTTCTTTGAGTTCCATTACGTTGGAGAGTAAAGTTGTTCTAAAATTAAAGAGGATCGCCATACCGATCAGTGCGCTCACCATAATCTCTGAGAACATTGCGAATCCTCCGATACGAGAAGCCACTTCTACCGTAATCATTACCTCTAAAAACAGGTAAATCAGAAAATAGATCATCCGATCAGTTCCTTCAGTTTTGAAAGTACTTCATCGGCATTCACCGTCAGTATCTCACGTGTCTTACGAATCATGATTTGAACTTGATTGTTTTCCATCTCTTTACCGATAATAACGGTATACGGGAAACCAATCAGCTCTGCATCGGACATTTTAAAGCCAAAACGCTCTTTACGATCATCCAAAATGGTTTCGATACCTGCTTTTCCTAACGATTCATACAAGGTTTCTGCATACGCTACATGTGCTTCTTCTTTGATATTAGAGATCATAACGTCGACCATGTATGGAGCCGTTGCGTGCGTCCATATACACCCTTTGTCGTCATGATGCTGTTCAATTACCGCAGCAACGAGTCGGCTCACGCCCATCCCGTACGTACCCATGATAAACGGAGTAGAACGTCCGTTTTCATCGAGATATTCAGCTTTTAGCGGCGCGGAGTACGTCGTGCCGAGTTTAAAGATATGCCCTACTTCGATCCCTTTGGTATGCGTCAGCTTTCCATCACAATGAGGACATCCATCCCCCTCTTGCACTTCGACGAGATCGGCAAACACGGCTTCATTCATAACGCTTAGATCAACGCCCACAAAGTGGTAATCAGACTCGTTCGCACCGCAAATCATTGTCGTTGCATTTTTTGTATCGTTGTCCATAACCAAACGAATTTTATCCTGATCAAGCGGTCCGACAAAACCGGGAACCAATCCAATTTCGACTAGCTCCGCTTCGCTCGCATCAACCAAATCAATAGCCCCAACACTGTTACGTGCTTTGACCTCTTGAAGTTCATCACATCCACGAATAAAGAAACAAACCAATTCACTTCCCTCGATGTACATCGCACGTTTGATAACCGCTTTAAGTGTGTAATAGGGATCAACTTTAAAAAATTGGCTTAAATCCTCGATTGATTTAATATTGGGTGTTTTAAAACGGGCAAAATCAGCGCTTGGTGCCTCAGGGATACTTTTACGTGGTGCACGACGTGCTGCCTCCACATTCGCACCGTATTCACACGTATCACATACCGCAAGAGTATCTTCACCGCTTTGCGCCAAGACCATAAGTTCTTTTGAACCCGTGCCACCGATAGCTCCGCTGTCTGCTTCTACAATACGAAAATCAAGACCTAAACGCTCTAAGATACGCTTGTAAGATGCTTCCATCGCATCAAACTCGCGATCCAAGTCTTCTGTAGAGGAGTGAAAACTGTACCCGTCTTTCATCACAAACTCACGTCCGCGCATAAGCCCAAAACGGGGACGCGCTTCATCACGAAACTTGGTTTTGATCTGATAGAGATTAATAGGGAGTTGTTTATAACTCGTTACACGGTTGCGAACGATGCTGACCATCATCTCTTCGTGTGTCGGCCCCAAAACAAAAAGATTGTCTTTACGGTCACGAAAACGTAACAGCTCTTTACCGAATTTCTCAATACGTCCGCTCTCCTGCCACAACTCTGCTGGCGTAACAAAGCTTAGATCAACTTCCAAGGCTCCCACCCGATCCATTTCTTCATTGATGATCGTCTCGATTTTACGCAAAACACGCTTTCCAAGAGGGAGAAAATTGTACAAACCGCTCGCAACTTGCGTCACAAATCCTCCGCGTGAGAGATAAATATGACTAGGAAGCAGCGCATCTTTTGGGGACTCTTTGGTAGTAGGAATATAAGCTTTGGAAAAACGCATTAGGAACCTTTATAAGATTTTTGGGTTGGTGGAGTTTGGTCATCATTTTGATTCATTAAGAAGCTCATCGCCCCTATCAATGAATCTGCTCTAAGGGGATCGGAGGCATCACGCATCCGCTGCGAAAAAGGGTGTAAAAAACGCTTTAGGGCTTGTTCAGTCGCTTTTTGAACAGCAGCTTCATACTCTTTTGGAATAAAGCCCTTTTCCATAACTCTCTGTGTTTCTGTAAGTGCACAACTGTAAGCCGATTCATACATTGTTTTAATCAACGGCTCAATGGTTAACGCTTTGAGCCATTCAAAAAAAGCGGCACTTTGACGACCTATAACGACAAATGAAGTGCGCGCTTCATCTTCGCGCAACGCTATATTGGTCGACACAATCTCTTTGAGATCATCAATACGATACACATGAATCCCAAACGATCCATTTTCATACTCTATATCTCTAGGAACCGCCATATCAAACCAATAACGATCAAATGAGCAAGTTTCAATCATCTCTTCATCAATAATAGGGGTAATAGCCCCTGTTGCTGTAAAGAGAAGCGGATATTCATTAACCGCAATCGAAAGCTCTTCAAATGATCGAACCTTTGCATTGCATTCATCTGCAATTTCTACGGCTTTGCTAAACGTCCGATTCATAATCGTAACATCGACACCTTGCGCATTCAGATGCTTACATGTGATAACCGACATCTCTCCCGATCCGATAACAAGAGCTCGCATGCCATTGAGCGATCCGCAACATTCGCGTGCTTTACTCACGGCAACGCTTGCAACCGAGACAGGTTTTGATGAAATCTCAGTTACATTGCGTATTTCAGCCGCACATTTTTGGGCAAATTGCATGGCTCTTGAGATTTTAAGTCCGCAAAATGCGTGTTCAAATGACAATTTAAATGCATCTTTGATCTGCCCGGCTATTTGCGTTTCTCCTACCACCATAGAGTCAAGGGAGCTAGCAACACTAAACAAGTGGTGAATTGCACCGTAATCATCCAGAATATCTCCGCGCATTTTCAGCTCATCTAATGCAAAACGGGAGTGTTCTGAGAGGAGAGAGAGAAGATAATCACTTGCTTCTTGAATATGACTGCAACTGCAAAATATCTCGATTCTATTGCATGTCGACAGGATCATCGATTCGCTGATATGAGGATGATGATTGATTTTTTCCATCATCGCAATTTTTGCCGCATCGTTTACAAATGCCAATTTCTCACGCTGAGAGAGTGTTGAATTTTTATGCGAAAAACTTATGACGAGATAATGCATTAATGACTTCTTTGAATCACGGTTGTGATAATGGCACGTAAAGCATCCTCATCACCGATAACACTCAATGCTTCATCACAAAGTTCTTGCGCTCTTAGATATGAGCGCTCTATGATTCCATGTTCTTTCATTGCATTGGATAGCCACTGTTTCTCTTGGGATTCTAACACCCGACCATGACATCCGATCAATTTTACCTTGTCCGAATCATCCAAAACATCATGTAAATCAATGTAGGGAAGCGTTGTCTTCCCTTCCACAAAATCATTCAATGCAGGCTTTCCAAGGGTTTCTTCATCCCCAATAATGTCCAAAATATCATCCACGATTTGAAATGCCAATCCCAAATTTTTACCGTAGACACCGTATGCTTTTGGATCTTTCCCCTCAAGTAACGCGGCACAATAGGCGCAAGATTCAATAAGCGTTGCTGTTTTTAAATAAAGCATTTTGAGATAAAGGTCACGGTCAAAATTAAACTCCCCCGCCATCTCAACATCCATCATTTCTCCGACCGAGAGCTGTGTAACCGATTGGGCAATGATTCGGGCAACTTCAGGATCAAACGCAGTCAAGGCACTAAAGGCTTTAGAATAAAGAATATCCCCTAGCATAATGGCAATTTTACTGCCATGCGTAGCATTCACGGACTCAACACCTCGACGAAGCATTGCCTCGTCAATCACGTCGTCATGCAGTAAACTTGCGGCATGGATCAGTTCCACAATCGCTCCCAATTTCGGTGCATCCGGATGGGTGGGAGCAATTGTAAGGATCAATCGTGCTCGTAAACGTTTCCCCCCAGAGAGTTTTGAAAACAGCTCTGTTGCTTGTGGGAAGTCAACTTCCTCTACGAGATTGCGAATAATGGTTTCGACACGTTCAAACATCACGTAATTTATTTCTCCGTTAAATAATCCAACACAACCCGCTTCTCTTTATCAAACAACAAGAGATCGAACTGTGCTTTTTTGGCACCTTCATCAAACTTTTTGAAAACAACAATAGCATACACAGCATCACGTTCGCTTTTAACTGCCGGAAGAAACTGTTTTCGAAAACTTTGATTCGTGTATCCGGCATACAAGACATGCTGTCCAACAAATCGATCAAAGTTTTCATGGACGATTAGCGCTTTATCCGTATAAAGCGTCCATCGCCAAGAGAGCAGTCGTTCTTGACCTTCGCTTTTAACCATTATTTTTATTAGCTGATCTTTTTCTACATTAAAGGTTTTCATTTCTCGCCAAGGCGCTGCTTGTAAAGAGAGGAAAGTCACGCATAGGAAAAGTGCTTTAAACATAACGGCGTTGCTATCCTCCATGAGAAAAGTAAAGGGGGATTATACCATCAGAAATCTTATTCCTTTAGGGCTAATACAATGTATCGAGAATTTTACTTTTATAGAGCATCGTTTCCACTTTGGAGTGGATGATACGGTTTTCCTCTTTTAGCGCATCGTGTTCACGATTGAGCGTTGAAATTTCCCGACTTTTAAAATAAATTTGCGTTTGGATAAAAATTTTCGGAAAAACAAAAATCAGAACTAAAAATATTCCGACAAATACATTACGTAAAAAATGAATCCCCATCGTATCATCAGGTACGATGATCTCCTGAGTCGCTTCTAAAATATCGTATTTATCACTCATTCATAAAACCTATCTGTTTATCTCAAAAATTCGCATTTTAGCACTTCGGCTTCGTGAATTTGAACGCAGTTCATCCTCTTGAGCACTTAAAGGCTTCTTGGTGATCACTTTGCCTATCGCATTATTATTACCGCACGTACATCGCATAGCGTCATCGGGGCAAATACAGTTTTTAGACCATGTTGAAAAACGCTGCTTTACAATCCGATCTTCCAACGAATGAAACGTGATAATGGCTACACGTAAACGTTTCTGAGGTCCCTTTTCAATAGCATCCAGTAATCGGGTCAGCTCACCCAGTTCATCGTTGACTTCGATGCGAATCGCTTGCATCACCAACGTGGAGGGATGAATCTTTTTTCCCTTGGGCATCAAATGAAAAATAGCGCCGGAGAGCTGTTTCGCTGACTCAAACGGTCGTCGTTGTACAATCGTTTCCGCCACTTTTTTTGCATTGGTTACTTCACCGTATTCGCGCAAAATATGTTCAAGTGCAGTGTGCGAATACTCATTCACTACTTCGCTAGCACACAAAGATGCATCAGGATTCATTCGCATATCAAGCGTATCGCTTTCGTATGAAAATCCCCGTTCTCTCACATCAAGCTGAAGCGATGATACTCCTATATCGGCCAAAATTCCGCAAACTTGATCCGTATACTCATTCAAAAGTGTCTGAGCAACTTGCGAAAAACGCCCCTGTCGAATGCTAACACGATCTCCATAGAACTCCAAACGCTGGCTTGAAAATGCAATCGCTGTAGGATCTTGATCAATACCTATTAAACGACGCTTTACATTAGCATCCAATAACAAAGAGGTATGTCCGCCATAGCCGAGTGTACAATCAATAATTATCCCCTCATCACACGCACTAAATGCTTCTATGACTTCACGATACAAAACAGGAATATGAGGGGATTTTTGCACAGATTTACCTTCAGGTTTTATTGCTCGTATTATAACGTCAACTCGTTTAAAGCGCTCTCTATAGCATCAAAAATACGCCCCAATTCTGCTACCGTAATAACATAAGGGGGCATTACGTAAATTACATTCCCTAATGGGCGTATCAATATTCCGTTCGCCAGACAATGACGATGGATTTTTACACCAATCCGCTTTTCAGAATCAAACCCTTGTAACTCTATAACGCCGATCATCCCGCATTGACGCGTTTCTTTAACTTCTTTACGCGTTACAAATCGTTTTAGTCCCTCATTCATTGCTGATGAGAGCCGATGATTGGCTTCAATCACTTTATCTTTTTCAAACAAATCCAGCGTCGCGTTAGCAGCTGCGCAGGCCAACGCATTCCCCGTATAACTGTGTGAGTGTAAAAAAGAGCGATATGGATTGTAATCACAATAAAACTCTCCATAAATCGCTTCCGTAGTCATAACAACCGACAAAGGCAAATAGCCGCCGGTAAGCCCTTTTGAGAGGATTAAAAAGTCAGGTGTTATAGCCGCTTGTTCACAGGCGAACATCGTCCCCGTTCTCCCAAATCCGACCATGATCTCATCGGCAATAAAATGAATTCCATACTCACTGCATAAACGTTTGGCTTGGGTTAAATAATGGGGATGATACATCACCATTCCCCCTGCCCCTTGTACTAACGGTTCGACAATCAGCGCTGCTATTTCCTGATTTTTCTCTTTTAATAATTGTTCAAAACTTGCAATGGCTTCATGGGCTGCTTCCAGCGATTGATCACGAGGAGTTTGCGTCTGAATAGAGCGAATCAACAACGGTTCATACGTCTCTTTGTAAAGGGCAACATCCCCAATCGAAAGAGCTCCCAGAGTTTCACCGTGATAACTGTTCGTTAAGGAAACAAAAAGTCCTCTATTCTCTCCACGGTTACGATGGGCGTGATAACTCATTTTAAGGGCAACTTCAACAGCACTGGAACCATTATCCGCATAAAAACAGCGTGTCAAGCCCTCAGGTGCCAATGCCACCAATCTCTCGGAAAGTTTAACAATTCCTTCATGGGTAAATCCAGCCAAAATTACATGTTCTAACCTATCCAGCTGCTCTTTAATTTTGCCGTTTATATACGGATTCGCATGGCCAAATAGATTGACCCACCAGCTGCTAATACCATCAACATAGTGATTACCTTCAAAATCTTCTAAATAAACACCCTTTCCTTTTGAAATAGGGATAATGGGAAAGGTTTCATGATCTTTCATCTGCGTGCACGGATGCCACAAAACATTCATATCTCGCTTCGAAATCAATTCATTGGTCATATTTAGCCCTTTAATCTACAAATTTTAGCTTTAATTCACTAACAACCGTTATGGCTCTTCAATATTCATCGAAGTTTAATGGTAAAAGCAATAAAATATCCAAATTTTACACCATAAATGAATTAAAGGCCCACATAATTATGATTACTTGGATGCAACACCACCGAAAATATCTCGTTATTACGATTTGGATTTCGACAATCGCCTTTATTGGGGCTGGATTTGTTGGATGGGGTCAATACAGTTATGGAGACAAAGCAAGTGCCGTTGCAAAAGTTGGCGATGTATCCATCACTGCAGAAGAACTTCAGAAAACCTACTCCAATCTTTTCAACCAATACAATCAACTTTTCCAAGGTAAACTGGACGAAAAGCAAGCACAACAGTTTGGACTGCAGCGTCAAGCACTTAAAAGTTTGGTAGATCAAGCATTGATACTCAATCTTGCCCAAAGCTACAATATCACCGTAAGTGATCAAGAGCTCTTTAATATCATAAAAAATCAAAAAGCTTTTTCTAAAGCCGGTTCATTTGACAAGCAAGTGTATGCAGAAGTGTTGCGTCAAAATCGCCTTACGATCAAAGAGTATGAAACAGGAATGCGCAAAGAACTTCTGATTCAAAAAACACTCTACCTTTTCACACCAGAAGCAAGAACATTAGAAAACAATGCTATTGCATCAGCACAGGGTGTTGCGGATAAGATTGAGTACAAACTCTTGACTCCGACTATGATTGCCCTTGCCACTGATGAAACAGGACTCAAAGCATTCTGGGAAAAACATCAAAATGAGTTTAAAAAAGAAGCCTCGTATGATCTCTCTATCATCCATATGGGTAACCAAGCTACCCAAAACGATGCCCTTCGTCGTTACATAGACTTCAAAAAAGGGACGTTAGATCCTTCGGTAAACGTCAGCAAAGCAACCGTTACCTCTCAAAACAATCTTTTTGCCCCGGAGTTGTTCCAAGAGATCTCAGCATTAACTACGGATAAGCCTTTCTTGAAACCACGAAAAGTGGGTGATGAATTCATTGTTATTAAATTGAATGCTTTAAATCCGGCAAGTAAAAAAACCTATGAAGAAGCAAAACAGGAAGCTAACGCGCTTTACCTGAATGAAATGAAAAAAAGCAAACTCCAAGAGTTAGCGCAAAACAGTTATAAAACATTTAGCGGTACCGTGAGTGATTTCATTATGCATACGCAAAGTACCCCTCTTGGCGGATTATCAGCTGAAGAATCGACTGAATTTACTGAGAAATTGTTTGCTTCCAAACAAAAACAAGGGTTTTTAACTTTAAAAAGCGGAAACGTCATTCTCTATAACGTTTTGGAACAAAAGTTGCTACAAGATAAGGCAGTAGCTGAAGAGAACACCGCGATGAAGCTAAAAGGAAATTTACTCAATCAAAAGCTTATGAAAATGCTTGAGAGTAAGTATCCAATAAAAATCTATGCAGAGGGGATTTGATTTTGAAACGAACGGTTTTAGCCATCGATATCGGTTCGACAAAAGTTTGTGCCATAATCGCCGAAATAGATGATGACAACAGCGCTCAGATTATTGGTGCAGGTATTTCTAAAGCACAGGGTCTTCGTAAAGGAAGCATCACCAATATTGAGCTTGCTTCTAAATCTATAAAAGCCGCGCTTAATGATGCACGACGGGTTGCCGGCACGGATATAAAAAGTGCTATCGTTACCATCTCCGGTGCCTATACCAAGAGTATTAATTCCAGTGGAATCGTTAATGTTCCCAACAGAGAGATAACGCTCAAAGAGATCAATCGTGTTATGCACACCTCTTTGTACAATGCCAATATTCCTAATGAGTTTGAAGTACTTCACGCCCTGCCTTATAATTTCAAAGTAGACGATCAGGACTTTATCGAAGATCCACTTGGGATGAATGCTGCGCGTTTAGAAGTAGAAACGCATATCATCACGACTCAAAAATCAAATCTTAATAATTTGCGCAAAGCAGTCAAAGCTGCCGGCGTTGATGTCGAGAGCATTGTACTCAGCGGCTATGCATCCGCGATTGCCGTTTTGAATTTGGATGAAAAAGAGTTGGGTGCCGCAGTTGTCGATATGGGTGGAAATACGAGCAATATCGTTATCCATTCTGGGCATGCGATCCGCTACAACGATTTCCTAGGTGTGGGTTCTAACCACATCACCAACGATTTATCCATGGCACTGCACACGCCGTTACAAACCGCTGATAATGTCAAAATGAACTACGGTTCACTCTATGCTCCTAGCAACGATCTTATCGAACTTCCGGTTATCGGTGATGAAACGTCTACGCATGAAGTATCTCTCGAAGTGGTTCATAACGTCATATACGCACGTGTTGAAGAGACCCTGATGATCATCGCACAATCCATTGAGAAAAGCGGTCTTAAAGACCATATGGGCGCAGGAATAGTACTCACCGGAGGCTTTACGAAAATCGAAGGCCTACGTGAGCTTGCCGTTGCCATTCTCGATAATATGCCCGTACGTCTTGCTAAGCCATCTGATATGGGAGGATTGTTCGATACTCTTCGTGACCCTTCGTATTCAGGTGCTGTTGGCCTTATAAAATACTCTGCGGGCGGATATACACCGTATGAGATTGATGTCAATAAACGAATGCGTCATGCTAGCGAAGAAGCCATTCACTATGAAGCGCCTATTATGGAAGAAGATATGGAGGATTTGGAATCAACCGCTTTCCCATCGGCAACTTCTTCCACAATTTCAAAGAAGAGCGTACCAAAAAGTGATGTGAAAGCTAAAACAGACTCTTCGCAGATGGTCAATATCGGTTCAAATCCACATAATCACGACGAACAACCCAACCCGTTTTCCAAGTTTTGGAATTGGGCAACCCAATTATTTTAAACATATCAAGGAGCAAGTATGGAACCATTTTCAATCAATGAATCATCTACGTTAACAGGAGCACGGATTGTAGCAGTCGGTGTTGGTGGCGGCGGCGGAAATATGATCGGCTATATGCTTAAAGAGGAAATTCCTGGAATTGAACTCATTATCGCAAATACGGATGCACAAGTCTTAGAACAAGGGTCAGCTGCAATCAAGATTCAATTGGGTGCCAAACTAACCAAAGGGTTGGGTGCCGGAATGAAGCCTGAAATCGGTAAAGAATCAGCCATTGAGAGTTATGAAGATTTACGTCGTGCTCTTGAGGGTGCGGATATCGTTTTTGTTGCTGCTGGTTTGGGTGGTGGTACAGGAACAGGTGCTGCGCCTATTATCGCTAAGATTGCCAAAGAAGTTGGTGCATTGACGATCGCGGTTGTTACGAAGCCGTTCTCATTTGAGGGACGCAAACGTCTGAAGCTTGCTGAAGAAGGTCTCGAAGAACTAAAAAATGAATCCGATTCCATCGTTGTTATTCCAAACGATAAATTGCTCTCTATTATTGATCCAAAGCTAGGGATCAAAGACAGCTTTAAAATTGTTGACAGCGTACTTGCTCGCGCTGTTAGCGGCACATCAGGTGTTATTTTGGCCAGTGGCGAAAATGATATCAATCTTGACTTCGCGGACTTGCGTACCGTTATGAGTCACCGTGGACTTGCCCTAATGGGTGTTGGCGAGTACAAAGGGGATAACGCAGCATACGAAGCGATCAAAAATGCAATTGAGTCTCCATTGTTAGACAATATGTCTATTAACGGAGCACTTGGTGTATTAGTACACTTCAACATGCACCCTGAGTTTCCATTTATGGAACTCAGCGCGGCTATGGAAGTCGTTCAAAAAAGTGTGGATGAAAGTGCTGAAGTTATCTTTGGTACAACAACCGATGAAAATCTTGCCCTTGATTTTATCCGTATCACACTCGTAGCTACGGGTTTTGAGAAAAAAGCTTCTATGGGTATCAATAACTGTGAATTTGAAAACAAAGAAGCATCTTCTGCGAAACCACGTGTAGTGGTTCGTGCTCAGGCTATGGTAGCAAACGGTGACTACAGCGAAGACTTCCTAGATGTACCAACATTTATGCGTCAGCAAAAAGACTAACTACCCGATTCCATGCTCTCCTTTGACACGCTCATAAAGGCCAAAACGCTCCTTGGCCTAAGTGACCGGGTCACCCTCTCTGAGATAAAATCCCGCTATAAAATGATGATGAAACAATGGCATCCCGACAAACACCCCGATGATTTGCAAACCGCTCATACTATGAGCACACAGATCAATGAAGCCTATGCCATTATCCTCGAATACTGCTCCAAATACGAATATAATTTTGATGAGAATTTTTTAAAAGATAAAACCATCACTCCGCAAGAGTGGTGGGCGAAGAAGTTTGGTGGGAGATAAGCTTTAATGAAATGCTATCGGTCCATTTGAACGTGCATTAATAAACTGCTGAACGACTTCGTTGGGTGAGTTACGAAAGGTCTCTTTATCACCGGCTGCGACGATCACCCCATCAAATAACATTGCGTAATTGTCTCCTGCTTTGAAGCTCTCGGCAATGTCATGGCTGATAAGGACTGAGGTCATCCCCATCTCGTCGCGAAGACGGCAGATCATCTGAGTGATAAAGTCACTCGTGACGGGGTCAAGCCCTGAGGTCGGTTCATCGTATAAAATGATCTCCGGTTCCAATGCGAGCGTACGAGCCAATCCTACACGCTTGCGCATCCCGCCACTGAGTTCTTCCGGATACAATGATTTGACGATTTTTGGATCGAGTCCAACCATGGTCAGTTTCTCATCAATTTTATATTCGAGTTCTTTTGGACTCAGGTGTTGATGTTCCTGCATCGGAAAAGCGACGTTCTCTCCGATATTCATACTGTCAAATAACGCGCCGCTTTGAAAAAGGAAGCCGATTTTTTTACGTATTTCTCGCAATGTCGCCTCATCAGCATGATCCATACGGGTCCCTTTGTAGCTTATGATACCACTGTCAGGTTTGAGCAATCCTACCATATGTTTGATAATTGTCGATTTACCACCGCCTGATATTCCGAAAATAACCGTTGTTTTACCCTGCTCTATTTCGAGATTTACTCCACGTAAAATTTCTCGTTTTCCAAAACTTTTGGTTACATTTTCAAATCGGATCATCGTTTAACCACCAATAAATATGCTCGACGACTAAATAAAACGAGTAACATTACTAACATGATTTTAAAATCAATTTCACTTGCTTTGTGCAACGATTCAAACGAATTATTCATCATTGCAGCTTCACCAAGCTGTTGAAATTCCAACATTTTAGGACTGTAAACACCACTGAAAAGAAGCAATGTACCAACAGAGCCAAAAGAGGCCATAATCGAAACGGTATCGATTTGCATCGCTTTAAAACGTGCAATTTCATACCCCACGATAATAATAGCCATGATATAGCTCCAGTAGGTAAAACGGCGGAAGATTTCCCCCATAATTTTTCCCTCTTCGTAGCGTGAAAGCAATGGTATGCTCAAATACAGTTCGGAGTGAAACACCACTGCTGCCACAAAAGCTCCCAAAATCAGAACAGCACCTGCCGTCATCGCAATCGTAAGGAGGTAAAAAATATCAACTAGGGCTTTTCTATTCATGGTTTGCCTTTAAAATAAATCCCCGATCAAACGAAGCCAAATCTTTGTAAAATTCCAATGATTGTACCGCAAAAGTTTTTAGATATTCCTGCACTTTTGCTTGCTGGTCATATCCCATTTCACAGACAAAGATAGGAATGTGTCTGGCATAGACTTCATCCAACAGTCTTTGAATTATCTCATCACCTATCGTTCCGCCAAAAAGAGCATTTTGGGGTTCATACGACAAATTATGCTCCAAAGACGCATCGCAAGCGATATAAGGAGGATTAGAAACGAGAAAATCGATTCTCTCATCCACACAGCCCAGTAAATCACCCTCACGCAGTTCAATGCGATCATCCAGACCAAATGTTGCAATATTGCGGCGAGCAACGTCCAGTGCTCTTACAGAGATGTCCACGGCAATAAAACGGGCATTGGGCAAATGTAGAGCGAGCAGTATAGAGATAATACCGCTTCCAGCCCCCACTTCGACGAATGTCAACGATGTATCAGTATTGACACGCGCCAAGATTTCGTCAATCAACAGCTCCGTTTCCGGACGGGGAATAAGCGCTCCCTCGTCAATGTAAAACTCTCTGCTGTAAAAGCTTACACGATTTGTCAAATATTCCAACGGTTCATTGCGCATTCGACGCTCAATCCACTCCAAAAGACGAGGTTCGTATTCGTCCATCAAGCTCTCTTGATGGGTGATAAAATAAAGTTGATCTTTCTGTAGATAGGCAATCAGTAATAACTCTGCTTCACGGCGCGGAGATTCGACAACACCGGTAAGTTTTACCGTGATCTCGTTATGCAGTTCTTTTAGAGTACTGGGCATGGATCAACAAAATCTTCCATTACGTCTGCAACCACATCCGATCCCAAAGCACGTAGACGCTCAATCACCGGTGGATGCGTTGTATGAAAAAAGCGGTAGAGAGGGTGTGAGAGAGGAAAGCTTTTATTTTCGCTCACCAATTTTGTCAGAGCTGAGATCAAATGCACTGCTCCTCCAAGCTCTGAACCCTTTTTATCCGCTTCATACTCGTTATGACGGCTTATAAGTCCCATAAGCGGCATCATCACAAAACTCACCATCGGCATAAGAAGAATAAACAACATCATCATGATATGAGGGGACGGTGAAACACCAAGTTGAAAATAAAGCGATGGTGGAAGATTCCCAAATGCTGCAAACATCCCAAATAACATCACCCCGACCATCGCAATATTCTTATATAAGTCACCGTGAGCAAAATGGCCCAGTTCATGCCCTAAAACAGCAATCAGTTCTTGCGGAGTCAATTTTTGCAGCAGGGTATCAAACAATACCACCCGTTTTGTTTTTCCTAAACCACCGAAATAGGCGTTTAGTCTCGCATCACGCTTGCTCGCATCACTCACAAATACGCCGCTGCTTACAAAGCCTGTTTTCTCCATCAATGAGGCAATCTGCTCTTGGAGTTCCGGGTTATCCAAAGGAGTCACTTTATCAAAAAACAGCGCCCGAATCGTAGGAAAAAACATATTCATCATCACAACGACACCAAAAATAAAACAAAAGCTCCACAGCCACCACAACTGGCTTGCGTTGATAATTGCCGAAATAGCCCAAACGATCAAACCTCCGATGATAATCGTCAATAATGTTCCAATGAGGGTGTCTTTGATATATTGACCTGCACTAGAACGGTTGAACCCGTATTGAGCATCGATTCTAAATTTGGCATACCATCCAAACGGAAGCATAACCGTACTATTGATCAAAATCAGGCCAAGGACCGCGTAAATGGTATGAAGCAAAGGGGACTGCATCATGAGTGCCTCATCGAACCACGCCAGCATCCCCCCCATCCATACAAAGAAAAGTGCGTATTCCACCATCGCTTCAAGCATCGACAGTTTCTCTTTGGCTACGGCATAATTGGCAGCATCGAGGTATTCGCTCTCCCCTAACAGCACCGCTTTTTTTCGTTTTACCTGATTAATAAATCCTACTTGCATGACGCTCACATACAAACGCATCAAAATATAAAAAGTATAGAGTCCTACAATCGCTGACAACATGAAAATCCTTTAATAAAGGGGAATTTTACCATCATTAATGAAAATTGCACTACAATCAAACTATGAAATTAAACTACATTTTTGGCACCCTCTACTCAATCTTAGCCGTTACCTCGGTGTATGGGGAGATTGGATCATTGCTCTCTCCTCAAAAACAGCGTTATTATGAGTATCAGCAGCATGAGATTGATGCAAATTATGAAAAACTGCATTATGATTGGCTCTCTCCGATCAATCTAAAAGCATCCAGTATGTATGAAAAATCAGCCTCTTATGGCGCCAAAGACACCCGTCAAAGCCTCTCAGCCGGTATTGCGCAGGATCTCTTTCGCTCAGGAGGAATCACGTATGCCATTGAGTATGCCCATTCAAAAAAAGAGGCGAATACACTGGCTCTTGGCAAAGAAATTGCAACCGTCAGTCAACAGCTCGTTAATGCCGTTTTAACGTATCGTAAAAATGCCATTGCTTTACAACAAAGTGATCTTAGACTCAAAAATACCCAAATCGAAATTTTTCTCAAACGCAAACAGTATGAAGCGGGAGATATCGACATTACCTTTCTCAATAATGCGCTGATGAATCAAAGCAGCGAACTTAAAAACAACACTTCCTTGCGCTATGCACTCGCTCAACAAAAATTCGAAGCTGCCAAACTGTCTGATATCTCAATCGATTCCATTGCCATTCCGACCTATACCCTCACGCAAAAAGAAACTTTTTTAGAAGAGGGCTGGAATATTCGCACTTCCCAAGCTCTTAGCAACAGTGCTGCCCAACAGTACGGCCAAATCAAAAGCTCTTATTTACCCAAACTCACTCTCATCGCCGATACCGGATATCAGAGGTTTGATTCACTGACGACAGCTTCTTCTGATTATCACGGAAACTTTTACGATGCAGGACTGCAAATCTCGATGCCCTTGGCCTACAACGGTTCTGCCACTTCTCAGGAGGCACAGGCCCTCTATTTAAAACAACAGGCCCAAACTGCTGATACCAAACGCCAAATGGATGCTCTTTACGATCAAACAGTAGCCCTTATTGAGAGTTATAAACGTACGATTGCTATTACCCAAGAGAATCTCAGATACTATGATGAGCTGCTGGGTACTACAAAGGCAGCGGTTCAAGCGGGATACAAAGCGGGCTATGACTTGCAAACACTCCAAAATACCCGTTCCATCGAAGAACTCGAGATTAAAATCAACGAGATCAATATTCAAATTCAGCTATCCGTACTTCATTATCACATGCGACATTCACAGGAGTCCAAACTATGACACCCGATACCATCGAAGCCACACTCGGACTTACGACAGAACAATCCCCAAAACGGTGGAAAAAGATCCTTGTAGGTGCAGTTTTACTCGTTATCATTGCCGCCGCATCCTTCTACACACTCGAATATACGGCGGAAGAAAAAACAGCCTACATCACGGTTCCCCTCAAAGTACAAGACCTGACAACGAGTGTTTCGGCTACCGGAAATCTCGAACCCACCAACACGATAGATGTTGGGATCGAAGTCTCAGGAACGGTTGATGACGTGCTGGTCGATTATAATGACCGCGTCCATAACGGGCAAATCCTCGCACGGCTGGACATCACAAAACTCACAGCTGCCGTAACCAGTTCACAAGCCATATTGATGAAATCGCAGGCGAATGAACAAAGCGCCAAAGCGGCCGTGGACAACGCAGCAGTTGAAGATGAACGTGCCCACACCATGTACACGTCTACAGGGGGAAATTATCCCTCACGCAAAGAGATGCAGTCCTCTGCCACACTCTTCCTCCAAGCCAAAGCATCCCTTGCCGCCGCCAAAGCGCAAGTAGCACAATCGACCGCGCAACTCAAAAGTGATCAAGATAATCTTCGCAAAGCAGTCGTTGTTTCTCCTATAGAGGGAATCGTCCTCGCCCGAAAAGTGGAACCCGGACAAACCGTTGTAGCATCCATGCAAACCCCTATATTATTCACCCTTGCCGAAGACCTCACCAAGATGAAAGCGATTGTCAGTGTCGATGAAGCGGATATCGGCGGAGTAAAAGAGGGGCAAGAAGTGCGCTTTAGCGTAGATGCTTACCCCAACCGTGAGTTTGAGGGAAAAATAATCCAACTGCGTCTCAATTCTGCCGTGGTAAACGGTGTCGTCACCTATGAAGCCGTTGTTCAAGTAGACAACACCGATCTCCAGCTTCGTCCAGGGATGACTGCCAGTGCTTCCATCATCACAGATACCCTTAAAAATGTTACCGTTGTTCCTAATGCCGCATTACGCTTTAGCCCTCCCATCAGTAATGATGATACCCAAAAGAAGAAAAAGCATGCGATTGAGGAAACAGACAAAGGCGAACGTGTCTGGATACTAAAAAATGGAACGCCTACCAAAGTAAAAGTCCAAATAGGAAAAACAGACGGTGTATCCAGCGTGGTGACAGCCTCATCACTCAAAATGGGTGATCTGCTCATCACAGGCATAGACGAACAGCCATGATCAATTCTTCTGCACCTGTTATTGAACTCAAAGGAGTCAAAAAATACTATGGTCAAGGCAATGCCGCCGCATACGCTCTTCAAGGCGTTGATCTCACGATACAAAAAGGAGAGTTTGTCGCCATCATGGGTCCAAGCGGATCGGGAAAATCGACAGCCATGAACATCATAGGCTGCCTTGATGTCCCTACTGAGGGTGAGTACCTTTTTGAAGGAATTAAGGTAGGAAATCTCAGCCGTGATCAGCGGGCGCTGCTTCGACGCAACTACATCGGTTTTATTTTTCAGGGGTTCAATCTGCTGGGAAAAACATCTGCACTCGAAAATGTTGAACTTCCCCTGCTTTATCGAGGTGTCCCCTCCCATGAACGCCGTGCCATGGCTATGGAAGCACTCAAAAATGTTGGCCTTGAAGACGTGGCTCACCATACTCCGGGTGAACTCTCAGGTGGACAGCAGCAGCGCGTTGCGATCGCGCGCGCCATCGTCACCAAGCCTCTCGTACTTCTCGCAGATGAACCCACCGGGAACCTTGATACGCACAAAAGTATCGAGATCATGGAACTCCTTCGTTCCTTCAATCGGGAGAAGGGAATCACTATTATTATGGTTACACATGAAAATGACATGGCAGAATATGCTTCACGTATTATCCATTTTCGCGATGGGTGCATTGATTCTCCGAACGAACCAAGAGGCATTCTATGATTTGGAATGCTTTTATCCTTGCGCTTCGTGAGATTCGTCGCAGTGCTATGCGCTCATTTCTTACAACATTGGGCATTGTTATCGGAGTGGCTTCCGTCATTGCTATGGTCATGCTTGGTGATGCGACAACGGCCTATGTCACCCAGAGTATCTCCAAACTAGGCAGTAATATGATCGTGATTCGACCGGGACAAGATCGTCACGGTCCCGGTGGTGACACCGTAGCAAAACGATTTATCCACGACGATCTCACCGCAATATCGCGTGAGATCATAGGGCTAAAGGGGGTCGCTCCCGTATCGTCCAAAGGAATGCAAGTCGTTTATGGAAACCATAACTACTCTACCTCCATTGACGGAAGTGATAACGATTATTTTTCCGTTAAAGATTGGCAGTTTGAGGAAGGGCGAAATTTTACGAATGCTGAGCTCAAAGGGGGAAAAGCTGTCTGCATCATTGGTGAAACGGTTCGTAAAGAACTCTTTGGCACCCAAACACCACTGGATGCTTCCATCCGCTTAGGTAACTTTTCATGTCAAGTGATTGGATTGCTTCACTCCAAAGGTGCTTCGATGTTTGGAATGGACCAAGACGATCTCATTGTTGTTCCCATACGAATGTTTCAACGTCGTATAAGCGGAAATCAGGAAATATCCGCCATTTTAGTCTCAACCAAAAATCCATCTGCAATTGAGAATATGAAAACGTCTATCATCTCTCTCATGCGCGAACGCCGCCATATTCGTACAGGCGATGAAGATGATTTCAATGTTCGAGATCTGCGTGAAGTGATCCAAACGCTCTCATCTACGACTAAAATGCTCACTCTGCTATTGGGTGCCGTCGCGGCCATCAGTCTACTTGTAGGGGGGATTGGGATTATGAATATTATGCTCGTCTCCGTCACCGAACGCACTCGTGAAATCGGAATCCGTTTAGCTATCGGAGCATTGGAACGTGAAGTATTGCTGCAATTTTTAGTCGAAGCGGTCGTTCTCTCATCGTTGGGGGGTATCATCGGGATGGCATTGGGAATCGGTGCTGGGGTAGGAATCAATCTCTTTTTTGATCTTCCATTTGTTTTCAATACCTCGATCGTTATCATCGCCTTTTTATTCTCGACGATGGTAGGGATTCTATTCGGCTACTTCCCGGCGCGAAAAGCGGCACGGCTCAACCCTATCGATGCCCTCCGGCATGAGTAATGGACTTAAAATTTATAGATGTAACTTAAAAAGAAATTTCGCCCTTCTCTCTCAATCCCTCCATTGACGACATAGTAATAGCTAGGAAGGCGTACTTCAGTGTTAAACAGATTTTTAACGGTTAATCGCATCTCACTGTTAGACGAAAAACGATAGGTTGCCGTTTGATCAAAAATTTGCGTTTTATTGACGGTTGAATCGTTATCGACCCAAGATATTCGGGTAGGGGTTGTTTCGGAAAAATAGCGCCATGTTGTCCCAAATGATAGATACTCAGTCGGGCGGTAGACATACATCGCTTTGAGCATCACTTTTGATATATCGGGCATGCTGTAATCAACCAATACGATAGGTCTATCTTCTGGCGGAACCGTGTATTCGGCATAAACATAGGTTCCGTTAAAATAAAAATTGTGCTGTTGTGCCGTACGGTAAAAATATTCAAACTCGACCCCTTTTGAATAGCGCTGTTTCATATTTTGATATCCAGGAATGGTATCTCCAAACTCTTCAATATCAATCGTATTCTTCAATATTGAGTAAAATAGATCCAACGAAAACTTATGATTGAAATTAGGGGTATAAATCCCTACCATTTCATAGGTATCGGTCTCTTCAGGTTTAATCGTACTGTCTCCCGCACGGGTATCAATATGACCATTTTGATACGCCTCAATGAGCGTCGGAACACGAAATGCCGACCCATAGAGAAGCTTGAGGATAGTAGTATCACTGGCTCGATATATTAATCCTGCTCGCTTGCTTAACTGCACACCATAATCCGAATAATCATCCGCACGAAGCCCCAGCACCAAATCCACATTATCCGTAACCGATACGAGGTCTTGCACATAGGCATACCCGATCGTTCTGTCCATATTATCCGGCAACAAAGTCGTCGTAGGATTCGCCCAGTATGCAGGTTCTCTCCACTCGTTGTATCTAAAATCATTATAATTGCCATTAGCAAGAATTGCAACGCGATTTTGTGCAATAAGATTTTCAACACTGCTGTAAAACTCATCTTGAGTGATATTTACCTGACGTACTCCTGCTCCCAATAAAATATCATTGGATTTAATCTTTGGCAGTGTCAGTATCGCTTCTGCTTCTAAATTCTCTTCGGCTGTTTGCTCATGCGTATAAAAACCCTCTTGCGCCGTTATACCGACCTTAGGAAAAAAATCGGAATCGTTACTATGTGCCTGAGAATAGATATTGGCTTTGATATCGGACTCTCTGTGCGAAAAATTGGCTTTTGTTTCCAATTTATAGTCATCAAAGGCTGTTTTATACGAAAGCTGCGAGAAAAAATAGCTGCTATCATGACCTTGCTCTTTTCCGGGAATGGGGTCCATCTCCCCCTCAAAACTGTAAAAGTTTCCATAACTGCTTTGCTTTAAGCGTGCAAGAAACTCCAATCCTCCATTCGTAGCCTTCAGCCCAACCGAAAAATCCTGCATTGCTTCTTGCGTATCTTGTTGGCTGTCTTTGATATCCAACGCTTTGTTATTGGACTTGTAATATCCATCAGCGAACAGTTTCCAATTACCATGAGCTGTATTGATATTGACCCCAGCAGTACGGTATTGATAACTCCCCACTCCTGTAAAAAGCTGATTTTCTTTTTTATCGCTTCCCAGCTTGGTGATTATATTGACCGTTCCGTAAAACGCCCCCGCACCGTAAAGTGTAGAATTCGGCCCGCGCAACACTTCGATTCTCTCGACCAACTGCATCGGAAAATCCATGTAAAAACTGCTGCTTCCCGTGACTTCATTGTTGATGACGACTCCATCGATCAAAATTTTCATCTTATCGGAGAGATATCCATTGGTCATCTTTAACCCACGCACTGCGGCAGTAGTGTATCCCATCGGACTGAGTTGCATTTGAATACCCGGCAGCATGTCCAACGCTTCGGCTATCGTTTGGATACCGGCATCACGATACGTCTGTGCATCGATCACCGTAACGACCGAGGGTAAATAATCGACATTAAGCGAATTTTTGGTTGCCAGCTCACTCATGCTTCCCAACAGTGAATCTAATTCATTGCTAGAATCCACATCATTTGCATACGTTAAACACAGCATGGACGAAATAACACTGTGCAGTAAAACACTTTTATACATAACTATTACTCACATAATTTAAGATTATTTACTTTATTTGGAAGTATGATATACTAAACATCTTGTATTACTCATTTTAAAAATTTAAAAGGGATAATTTTTTGTCATTATTCACACGATTTTTTATAATGACACTGATCTATTCTGCCACTCTTGGCGCATCCATTTATGATGATGAAGCTCTCACCCTTTTTTCAAAAATTATTCCCCGCATGGTTTTGATGAGCAGTCAAAAAGAACGGATAAAAGAAAACATTGAGCTGTGTATCGTCAATGACAAAATCGATGAACGAATTGCCCTGTCATTGATCGACAAACTGCATGATGCGTATCCCAACGGAATCAATAACCACCCGCTAAAACTGACCAATACTAGCTATTCAACGATTGAAAAATGCCAAAAAAGCCAGCTCGTATTTTTACTCTCAAGCAATGAAAACAACATCGAAAAAGCACTTCAATACACCCATACTCATACAGCTATTAGTATGTCCTATGATCCGATATATCTCGCAAACGGCGTTGAAACTTCCCTCTTTTTTGGGAGAAAAGTAACCCCCTATCTCAATATCAACGCACTTCGTAAAAACGGGATTGATGTTGACAATCTATTAATCAGAATTTCAAAAATATACCTAAATGAAGGTGAAAAATAATGGGCACTATCCGCATAGAAATTAAAATTATTTTCAGTGTTATCTTTTTTACGCTGTTTTTGGTCGGTTTGCAGCGCTATGAGATCACACAGCACATCAGCGAACAATTCCTCTCGTCTAAAAAAGACAAAAATACCTTATTACTTAACACTATTGCTCCTGTTCTTGGCCTCAATTTATCCTTGGGTCTCAACGATGCCAATAAAGAATACCTAGATCAAATCGTTAACCAAAATAGCGACATGGAAGGGCTTATATTAACGGCATCAGATGGAAAGACCATTTACCGTTATTTTAAAGATCCCAATAAAATAATGAACAAAAACTGCTGCGCAATCGATTCCTCCACTAAATCAATCATCGATCCCATCACCGGTGAGATACTTGCAACGGCAAATGCCCATTTTGATGACCATGAATATCAAATGATGTTAAAAAAGAATCAAATAACCACCTATAAGATTTTTAGTATTACCCTTGTGCTGCTTGCATTATTTCTTATTTTTCTCAAGCGAGAATTTCGATTTTTAGAAGAACTCACCCGTAATGTTTTACAATACGATCCTGCTCTCAATAATTTCCCAATGCAACAATCACCCCGAACCGATGAAGTCGGGATCATTCACAATGCGATCATAACCATGGTTGAAAAAATACATACTCACTCCGCCATACTCGATAGTATCAATCACTCTTTGGAACTAAAAATTCAGGAAAGAACTCAAGAACTCCAAAATGCAAATCGAGAATTAAAAGAATTAACCCTCACCGATCCACTAACACAATTGTCCAATAGACGCGCGTTTGAAAACTATTTTAATGAGATATACCAGCTTGCACAGCGTAACCGCATTGAAATTTCTGTAATTATATGTGACATCGATCACTTTAAACAGATAAATGATACTCACGGGCATACAGCAGGAGACAATGTACTTAAAGAGCTTTCTACTATCATGAAAAATTCGCTAAACAGAAGCAGTGATTTCATCGCCAGATATGGCGGTGAAGAGTTTGTAATCATTTTGTATGATACGAATACTAATGATGCCAAAGAGTTGTGTATTAAAATCCAAAATAATCTTAAAAATTTTGATAACTTTGATTCTAACTGGGGAAAAGTAGGAGAAATTACCATGAGTTACGGGATTTCATCTATTATTCCAAATGAAAAAAACAAGAGTGAAAATCTCATTGCATCGGCAGACATGGCCTTGTATAAAGCAAAAAATGAAGGTAGAAACCGTATCATCATTCTCTAGCTTTAGTTCCCATAAGCAATGTGGCTATAATATAAGCAGTCATAATATGAAGTTGTCCTGATTTAAGATTGGAGGTTGAAAATGTCTGAATCGATACAGCAAGAGTCACTTTCTCACAAGTTTACAAAACAAAATAGAGTCGCCGTGTTGATCATCGCTCTTCTTGCAACCGTGGCATTCTTTTCTCTTTATATAGGGCTTAAATCCAGTGAATCAACCGCTTATATTATCAATCTCTCCGGAAAACAGAGAATGCTCTCCCAACGTATAGCCTCCTTGGCACAGCAATATTATCTGATAACTTATGACTCCAAAAATCTTTCTAACATTCAACATGATGAATTTATATCAACCCTTCAAACGGCAATGCATCAAATGCGTTCCAATAATAATGCCCTTTCGTCAGGAAATTTAGATAACTCGAGACATGTGGAACTTTCACAGCCGATACGAGAATATTATTTTGGCGACACCAATCTTAAACGCAGAGTTGATACCTACCTTCTATTAAATGAAAAACTATTACAATCAACGTCAAAATCTGAAGCGTTAGAGCTGTTGCCTCAGATACTTTCACTTTCAAATACATTATTACCTGATCTTATGGATGCTGTCTTGCAGTATCAAAAAGAAGGGGAAGAAAATATTGGGATCATACGTAATATCGCAATGACCGCTTGGATTTTGATTCTCTTCGCGTTACTGCTTGAAATGATCTTTATTTTTCAACCCATAACACATAATATCCAAAAGCTTTTTGAAGAAGTATCGTGGAATCAGAAAAACCTCAAACAACAAGTTAAGATTCGAACACTTAGCCTTGAGCAGGCCAATCTAAAACTTTTGCATATGGCATCTCACGACCCCCTCACAGGACTCAAAAATCGCTTAAATTTAGAAAAGGATCTTGAACGCCTCCTGATCCATCATCAAGAGCACCATGCTCCATTTGCCGTAGCAATACTCGATATCGATTGGTTCAAAAAAATCAATGATGATTACGGCCATGATGCAGGGGATTTTGTTTTACGTGAAATAGCTAAAATACTCACCGATAATGTACGTGAAGAAGACAGTGTTTACCGTTCAGGGGGTGAAGAGTTTGTTATTTTATTCAACCGTATTACGCAAGAAGAAGCTCTCAATAGAACCGATAAAATACGCCTTAAAATTCAAGAACATCTTTTTTCTCATAATGAGTACACCATACACTTAACCATAAGCGGCGGACTCTATCATCCCGACCATAAACAGGCAACAAATGTTCAAGAAGTACTTAAATGTTCGGATGTCGCATTGTATGATGCCAAACGTCTTGGCCGAAATAAAATCATGGAAGTGGAAAAAACAAAAGAGTAAGCGGTATACTGTCAAAAAAATTCAAGAGAAATTGTGGAACCCATAATAGAAACGAGAGCCACATGCTATCACTGTTATCGCCCTATGAATCTGTGCATGTGCGCATCCGTAAACCCTATCTCAACCAATACGAAATTTGTTATCCTGATGCACCCCAAAGAGTTTAAAAAGACCAAAAACGGTACCGGCAGACTGACCCATCTCTCTCTTCCAAATTCAGAACTATATATTGATGTTGATTTTAGCGATCATAAAGCCATTAATGCACTCATTGATAATCCTCATAATTGCTGTTATGTTCTCTATCCCGGGGAAGAGAGCATTCATCTCAACACACAAAAAATCGAACTTAAAAATCGCCAATTAATCATTTTCATCATCGATTCTACCTGGCCATGTTCGATGAAAATACTGCGCTTGAGTCAAAATCTGCAATGCTTGCCAAAACTGAGTTTCACCCATTCCAAAACATCCCAATTTCAAATCAAAGAGCAGCCCAAAGAGTTTTGCCTCTCCACGATGGAATCAACCCTCACTATATTAGAATTACTCACCGCGCATGAAATTGAAACAATCGAGCAATGCGCACTGGACTCTTTTTTAGATCCTTTTTTATCCATGGTGGACTATCAAATCCAGTGTATCTCTAAAACCACAAATGCTTATAAAAGTACTAAAAGATTCAGAACAAGAGACAATTAACCAATTTAATAAGCTATACTGTTTTATAAAGATTTGTTTTAGGATTAAGAGCAATGGATAAGCAAGAGTTTAACACTAAGAGTTGGGAACTGTGCCACCAAGTACTGGCTAGTTTACGCTCTAAAGCACTCTCTCCGCTACCCAATCACTATCAAAGTGAATTTAACGAGTTGCTTGAGAATCAAGCCTCTGATGAACTGAGACATGAAACACACTTCCAAGAAACAATTTCCAATGATGTGACCAAATATCTGGAAATTGCCCAATTAGCACTTGAATCATTTATGCAAAGCAATCAAGAAATCAGTAAAGTAATGCATGAACATACCCAACGTTTGGTACCCTCTCATGGCTACACTGACGATTATCTCAGCAATAATTGTATCAAAATTGTTGAAAACCTCGCCCAGTTGGATGCAGACATGTCTAGCGCACTGCTCAAAGCACACGATCAAATCAAGAATCTGACAAGTCGCATTGACCACCTCACCGAAGAGAACCGAATCGATCCTCTCACAAAGTTTTACAATCGTAAAGAACTGTTCAAAGATTTGGTATCCATTACAGAAAATTTACAAAACAACGGTGTTCCAGAGTGCTATTTGCTCATGATAGACATGGATAATTTCAAAGCCATCAATGATACAAATTCGCATTTAGCCGGAGACAAGACCCTCGTCTTTGTAGCACGAATGATAGCTTCTTTGATTCGAAGCAGCGATAAAGCCTATCGTTTTGGAGGAGATGAATTTATTATAGTCCTGAATCGTTCTACGCTGAATGTGGCTCAATCCATCGCCGAAAAAATCCGTGAAAACATCGACAAAGCACGACTTTTTTATGAAAATAATGAAATACATATTACGGTGAGTATTGGTGTGTCCAAGCTCACCGGTAAAGAGTTCGAAACCTCTTTACGAAGAGCTGACAGAGCACTTTACGAAGCTAAAAATAAAAGTAAGAATCAAGTATTTACTATTAATACCGAAGAATAAAACTCTTAATCTCGGTCATGCCCGTGGTGTTTATAGTGTCCCTTGTGCTTGCCATTATCATGATGGCGATCATCGACGTAAATCACTCTCTCACGCGTTACGGTTCGAGATGATGACTCTTTAGTACTGCCCACAGCCGCACCCAAAGCACCACCGGCACCGCCACCGATGATTGCCCCTTCTTTTCCGCCGATTGATGAACCGACAGCGGATCCAACGCCAGCCCCTACCATACTGCCAAGTACGGCACTGCCATCTACATTTCCAGCATTTACAGATGCTGCCATTGCTAAAGTAACCATTGCTAATGTTATTGTTTTCATATTTATCCTTTTATATAGTAGGAGTATTATATCTGATATTGGTAAACCTTTATAAATGACCCTATATGATTAAAATATGAACAATTGATTGGCTAGAAAGAACTGTGCGATGCTGTACACTTTTGGGATAAAAATATCCGAATAGGAGTACGAATGAAATTCGCCGATTTAAAAAAAGAGGGACACTGGCCGACGCTGTTTTCCGCCTTCTTGTATTTTGACTTTAGTTTTATGATGTGGACGATGCTGGGACCTCTGGCGACTGAGATTGGAGAGAGCCTCTCCTCTCGCGGATTTACCATGAGTGACGATCAGCAAGCTACACTTCTTGCTATCCCAGTTTTGGCCGGAGCCATCTTACGCTTAGTATTAGGGATTTTTGTGGATAAAATCGGACCTAAAAAAACAGCTGTCGCAGCACAGATTATTGTTATAGCCACCCTCTTTTTGGCGTACATGAGTGCTGAGTCGATTACCTACAATCAGCTGTTAGTTGTAGCGTTAGGTCTTGGTTTCGCCGGTGCCTCGTTTGCCGTTGCTCTCCCACAAGCGGGTCAATGGTATCCGCCACGCCTTCAGGGGACGGTATTAGGTATCGCGGGTGCCGGTAACATCGGTGTGGTGATTGACTTTCTCTTTGCTCCTAAGATCGCGGAGCTATGGGGATGGCCTTCTGTTTTCTTGGTTGGCGGCGTTCTTTCATTGATTGTCCTCATTGCGTATATGTTTATGGCAAAAGATGCTCCTGCTAACGTGTACAAACCAAATCCTAAAAAATTGGGCGATTATCTCAAACTTATGCGTGATCGTGACACATGGTGGTTCAACCTCTTTTATGCGGTCTCTTTCGGTGGATTCATAGGATTTGCGAACTACATGAAAGTCTATTTGATGAACACCTACCAAGCCGATATGTCTGCGTTTGGAAGTGATATTATGAACGAGAGCAATGTCAAAGTTGTCGCGGGATATTTCGGTGCACTGTGTATCTTTGCAGGGGCGATGCTGCGTCCTGTTGGCGGTGCAGTTGCGGATAAGATGGGCGGTGTCAAATCACTTTACGTCTTTTTCAGCATGATCGTCGTATTCTCCAGCCTTAGTGCCTTTATCACACTACCGTTTTGGGCCGCTATTTTGGTGATGTTTTTGATCATGGCAAACCTCGGGATGGCAAACGGTGCGGTCTTCCAGCTCGTCCCACAACGTTTTGGCAAAGACATCGGCGTTATGACGGGTCTCATCGGTATGGCAGGCGGATTGGGCGGTACGGCTCTAATCAAAACTTTCGGATGGTCACAGGGAGCCTTTGATGGCTATACTGCCGGATTTTTGATTTTTGCCACCATGGTTATCGTCGCACTTTCAGGAATCAGTTTGGTTAAAACACGCTGGAGAACCACATGGGGCGCAGCATCAGGAGCAAAAATATAAATGTTACAACTTCAATCTTCCGAATTCATTCTCCCAAAACCAAACTATGAAGGGGATGATGCCTGTGCATTCAGCATCATCGACAACACCTTATTAGTCAGTGTTTTATGTGACGGCGTCGGAAGCGCACGCCGAGGCGGTACTGCCGCACGTCAATGTGTAAAATTTTTCATCGATCAGTTCAAAGCGCGACCCAAAACATGGACTGTCCCCAAAACAATGGAAGTATTCACCCGCCATATCAATAATCTCCTTTTTACTGAGTCAATGACGCAATACGAGCGTATCGAACTGCTCACGACTCTTTGCCTCGCAATCATTGAGGGAGACACCCTCTATACCCTCAATCTCGGAGATTCACGTGTTTATCTCCTGACACTTGACGGTGAGCTCAAACAGCTCACCACCGATCATACGATGGACGATGAGCACATGTCCCATGTCCTAACCAAAGCGTGTGGTTTAAGTGAAAATGTAGAATTAATCATTACCTCCATCCCGATTTCAGTCGGCGAAACTGTTGTTCTTTGCAGTGACGGTGTTTACAATCTCATCGAAGAAAATGATTTAACGGTGCTCTTACAAAAAGGTTTGGGGGCAAAAAGTATCATCCAGCACATCGCCCAAAATGCCAAAGACGAGAATCGTGACGACATGAGTCTTCAGATTTTTCGCATAGAAGCACTTGATCCGCTCCATGCCATCAAGAACATCCAACTCCCTATTCCTCAAACGCTCAATGAGGGTGAAATTATCGACGGATACACTCTAATCAGCCCTATGATGGAACACAAACGTATCTGGAAAGTCTCAAAAGACAATGACATATTTGTAATGAAATTTCCGATGGCTGCAGATGATGAGCAAGCTCTCGATGAATTCGTCCGTGAAGCGTGGTATGCCAAACAAATCAGCCACAATGCCTTTGGTCACGCATGGGTTCCTGAGAATCGTACCATGCGGTATTACATGATGGAACTCGTAGAGGGGATCAACCTAAGAGAGTTTTTGATTAACCGTCCTCTCTCCATAGACAGTGCGATTGAGCTTGGAAAATTATTGCACGATGCTGAGGCTCACTTACTGCAGTTAGGGTTAGTACACGGAGATATCAAGCCGGAAAATATCATTGTCACTAAAAAAGTGGGAGAAGCAGGAGTGGATTTTAAAATGGTCGATTTTGGCTCCATCGTCGAGATATTTTCACTCAACTCGCGCGCGGGAACACCTAGCTATCTAGCACCTGAGCGTTTTAAGGGCGGGGTTATTAATGAATCTAGCGAAATATTTTCTATCGGGATAACGCTGTATTGGGCACTCACGGGAACACTTCCTTATGGTGAAATTGAGCCGTTTCAAACACCGACGTTCAAAAGTCCAAAACGCTGCATTAAACTTAACAGCAACATTCCCGCGTGGCTGGATTCGATCATCATGCGTGCCATCGCGATTAATCCCGATGAGCGGTACGTACACTACTCCGAGTTTTTGTATGAACTAAAATCACCCGAACGGGTCAAACCGTTTTTTACCAAGGGCGTCCCGCTCATCGAGCGCTCACCACTGACGTTTTATAAAACTGGATTTTTGATCTTACTGCTGACGCAGGCCCTAACCCTCATTCTACTATTATCCAAATAGAAGAGCTTACTCTTCTTTAAGGCTCAGTGCCACTTTCCCTTTTTGCACATCCACTTCAATTACACGGATACGGGAAAGCTGCTGATTGACACTCAACACTTCCAGCGGATGGGAAATACGTTTTTGGGACATCTGTGAAATGTGAATCAATCCGTCGTTTTTGAGCCCAATATCCACAAACGCACCGAAATCAGCGATGTTACGTACAACCCCTGACACAATAGACCCCTCTTTGAGTTCTTTGATATCGGTGAGATCAGAGCGAAACATAATCGGTGGCAGTGTTTCTCTGGGGTCAAATCCGGGTTTTCGCAATTCAGTAACGATATCGCCAAGTGTTGCTTCCCCTACCCCTAATTTTTGGGCAATCTCACCTATATTAGCTTGGCTAAGTGAAGAGAGATCATACTCACGTGAAAGCGTTTGTGCCACATCGTAACTCTCAGGATGAACGCCGGTGTTATCAAGGATACTTTTCCCCTCACGTATGCGAAAGAACCCTGCGCACTGCTCATACGCTTTTGCCCCCAATCCTTTGACTTTGAGCAATTCACTTTTACTTTTGAATGCACCATTTGTTTCACGGTAATCTACGATTGCCTTTGCCAACTTTGAGCCCACCCCTGCCACATACGATAGAAGCGAAACCGAAGCGCTGTTAGGATCAACGCCGATACGATTCACCAAATCTTCAGTCACCTCATTGAGCTTTTTTTCCAAAAGTTTTTGATCAACATCGTGCTGATACTGCCCAATTCCCAGTGATTTTGGATCGATTTTTACCAAGGCTGCCATAGGATCACGCAAACGCTGAGCAATCGAAATCGCCCCACGAATCGTTACATCCAGATTCGGGTACTCTTCTTGAGCGATTTTTGAGGCAGAATAGACCGATGCTCCCGCTTCCGAGACCACCGTATAAGAGAGGTTAAGTCCCTCCTCTTTATTCACCTGTGCAAAAAACTCCTGTGTCTCTCTCGAAGCCGTTCCATTTCCGATTGCGACACCTGTGATAGTGTATTTTTGAGCTAACTCTTTGATCACCTTTGCCGATGCCGCATAATCACTCACCGGAGGAGTCGGATAGATCACTGCGTGCGCGAGATACGTTCCATGTTCATCCACAACCGCGAGCTTGCATCCCGTACGATACGCAGGATCCGCCCCCAATATCACCCGTTTGGTAACGGGAGGTGAACCTAACAGCTGTGTGAGGTTTTTGCCAAACGTACGGATGGCTTGGAGGTCTGAGCGCTCTTTGATAATGCCATGTATTTCACGCTCAAGCGAGGGAAATAACAGCCGTTTGAATCCGTCCAGATATGCTTCTAACAACAGTTCTCGACTGCTGGCAGCATTTCTCGGTATTCGGTACTGTTTAATGGCATTTTCAACACGATCCATCTCATGCGTTATTTTAACCGTCAGTTCTTTTTCACTCACACCTCGCATAATGGCGAGATAACGGTGAGATGGGATCGAACCGATACGCTCCGATTTGCCAGCGAGCTTCGCGAATAACCCCTCTTCTTTGAGTCCCTTAGCCGCTTTGATCTCAAAAGAGGAATACCCTTCCAGCTGTTTTCGCCAATAATCCCGCTCTTTTGGATCATCGCTGTACAGCTCTGCGAGAATATCCTGTGCCCCTTTAATCGCATCGTTCACACTCTCAACAGAACCTTTGACAAACTCCTGCGCTTTGCGTTTAAACTCGGTCGTTTCCAATCGGCCGCTTTCCAAGATATTGGCCAACGGCTCCAGCCCTGCCGCGATTGCCGATGCCGCACGGGTGTTTTTTTTCTCTTTGAATGGGCGATAAATATCTTCGAGCACTTGCAGTGTCTGAGCATCTTTGATACGTGCTTGCAGGTCACTCGTCAATGTTCCCCGCTCCTCTATCAGACGCATCACCTCCTCTTTGCGCTCCAACAGCTTTTTCGAGTAGGCATAAACGGTTTCAAACGCTCGTAACTGTTCGTCCGTAGCACCGCCCGTCATCTCTTTGCGGTAGCGGGCGATAAAGGGGATCGTTGATCCTTCATCGAGGAGTTTTAAGATCGATTCGATGTTGGTTTTGGATATGCCGGTTTTTTCGTGCAGTAAAGTGATAAGAGGGGTCATTAGGTTCCTAAATTGAGTTTATTTTTCCAATATAAAAAGGTTATTGCTGACATGCGTAGCCTCAGTAAATCGCTCTTTGAGCTCACGGTCAAACGTCATGAGATAGACATTGGCATTGCGCAAGGAGAGTCCTTTGAAGCTCGCTAACAGCACATCATCCGCCACATTTTTTCCATGATCACATTTGGTAAAATTAAACGAGTTGAGCGTCTTTTTATAATCGTACAAATCCGCTTCCCATTCGGCTCTAAACAAATAAAGAGAATCGGGATTGGCAACCACATAAATCCGATTGTCAGGAATATCATATTTTTCAATCACGTCGTTGAACATCGATCCAATATTCGAGAAATTCTCGATGTCCCAGAAGAGATAATGTTCTTTTGAATGCGTCACTTTTGGTTTATTGATCAACGTCAAACGCTTAGAGATATTATAGTGGTTATGGGCGATATCGTTGGTCAGCTCAATCGAGTTCTTGAGCTTCAGCGCATCGGAAGTATCGAATCGCAAAATAGCTCCCAGAGCAATGTACAGCTCGATGTCAAGTAATTCCTGCCGTGCACCGCCCTTTTGATAGCTGCCCAGCGCTTTGAGTTTATAATGAGGGAAAAGAAGGGCGATTTCCATCGTCTTGCCTGATCCGAATGCATTTTTAACTTTGGAAAAGACGCGTGCAGCCTCATCGCTGTTGTCTAATTCGATGGTGCCGTAATATTTTTGATTAATAATGATTTTTTGCATAGGCGCATTTTAGCGTTTGGAACTTAGGGGACACTTCAAAAATTAAACTCATAAATAACGCCGTACAAATCCCTTCCTCCCCTCTTCTGCCAACAACACAATCACCGTAATAGCTACCACGGCCCACCAATAAACTGGATCAAACGGTGCCGTTGCGAAAATATCACTGAGGGGTGCAAAGACAATGAGCGCTCCCAAAAGCATCAGTTCCACTGCAACACCCATCCAATAATAGCGGTTATTCCACCACCCGATACTCCACAAAGACTCTCTTGAACTTCGACACGAAAGGCCGTTTGCAATCTGTCCAAAAATAATCGCTGTAAACGTCAAGGTCGTCGCTTGCAGATACAACGGATCGGTCCACTCTAAAGATTCACCGTTCCAGCCATGCGCTTTGAGATAGAACCAAAAAAGCCCCATCGATAACACTGCCGTGATAAGTCCCAAAAATCCGAAAGCTCTGAAATACACCCCCATCGTCAGGATACGCTCCTTTCGACTTCGCGGACCTTGATTCATAAGACCCTTGTGCGGCGATTCTACCCCCAATGCCAACCCCGGCATGATATCTGTCCCCAAATCAATCGCCAGTACCAATGCAACGGGGAGAGCCAAAGGGATACCAAGCCAAAAAAACAAAACATACGGAACCGCTTCAGGCAGATTACTCGCGAGCATATAGGTGATAAACCGCCGTATGTTTTCATACACTGCACGCCCCTCCTCTATCCCTTTGACAATCGTTGCAAAATGATCGTCCATCAAGATGGCATCAGCGGCTTGTTTTGCCACATCGGTTCCTGAACCCATAGCAATCCCAACATCGGCACGTTTGAGGGCTGGAGCATCATTGACTCCATCCCCCGTTACCGCTACCGTCTCCCCCATCTCTTTGAGCAACGTCACCAATGTCAGTTTTTGTTCGGGAGAGACGCGTGCGAAAACGTGGTTTTTACGTAACAGATGTTTAATGGCTGAGGGAGGAAGGGTTTCCAAATATTCCCCCGTGTTTACCTGAGTCTCTTCCCTAATAATCCCCGATTTTATCCCGATTGCTGCGGCGGTTAGAGGGTGATCACCCGTAATCATCATGACCCGTATTCCCGCCTTATGACACAAATCAACAGCATTTATAATATCGTCACGCAACGGATCTGCCACAGCAATAAAACCAATGAAGGTTAAACCCTCCTCCGCTTCTTGCCTCGTAGCGGGAGCCGCCGTATACTCTCGTTTGGCGAAAGCCAGAACCCGATACCCCTGCGCCGCCATGCGATCGTGTTTTTCCATCAGCTTGGTACGTTCATCCCTTGTCAAATCAAGTTTTCCCGCAGGGGTATAAACATCACGGCACAGTTCCAACACCACTTCGGTTGCCCCCTTACAAAAGAGGACCACGCCATCTTCACTCCTATGAACCGTACTCATCCGTTTTAGATGATAATCAAACGGATATTCGCCTGTAATCGGATATTCACGGCGTTTTGAAACAACGTCTGTATAGCCGTTGGCAAATGTCACAAGCGCTTGCTCTATGGGATCTCCATTCATAAAATCAGCACGGTTACACAAAATCGTCGCATTGAGCAGCTCTTGAGAAGGAGCTTGTGCTGTCTCCTCTTCCCATGCGGCCACTTCCATCTTGTTTTGGGTAATCGTCCCTGTTTTATCGGTCGCAATCACCGTCACAGCCCCTAGATTTTCGATGACCGCCAAACCATTGACTAAAAAACCCTTGGAGGCCATGCGCTGTGCTCCAAATGCCAATGCCAACGTCACCGTAGGCAACAGCCCCTCAGGGATCAACGCCACGAGAACACCCAATGCAAACAAAAAGGTTTTCCACAGTTCAAATCCTCCGGATCCCATCGCAATAACGATCAAACTTCCGGCAAGAACGGCCGAACTCAAAGCGACGACTTTGGAGATATGAGAAATCTCTTTTTGCAGATGACTCTCTCCCGCATCCACCCTCTGCGTCAATGCGGCAATCGTTCCGTATCGGCTCTCTTTTCCCGTGGCAAATACCAAACCTCTGGCCTCACCTTTGACAACATAGGTTCCTGAGTATAGAATAGTTTTAGCATTATCTGATCCTACTGCATCCGCAGAAACGAGTTCACTCTCACCGCTCAAAGTGCTCTCATTGAGCCACAAATCAAAGGCTTGTATCACGTAAACATCCGAGGGAACTTTATCCCCCTCCTTCAGCACTATGATGTCACCTGGGACAAGTTCCTCTGCCAAAACCATCTGCTCAATCCCAGCACGGCATACCATCGCTTTTGAGGGGAGCATGTTGCGCAGTGCTTCCAAGCTCTTTTCCGTACGAAACTCCTGATAAAAACCAAAGACCCCATTTAACCCTATAACGATGACAATAGCCCACCCGATAGGAAGCATATTTGAAGAGGGATCAACTAAAGCGGTTATAAAACTGATACCAGCCGCAACCCACAACAAAAGGGCAAAAAAATGGGTAAATTGGGCGGTTAATTTAGCATACCAAGGTTTTGTTGATATCTTAGGAAGTGTATTTAAGCCATACCGCACATGACGATATTGAACTTCATCATCATTCAACCCATCATTCGAGGTTCCAAATGCTAAAAATAATGCAGGAAGATTCATAGCGT
This sequence comes from Sulfuricurvum sp., assembly GCA_030694265.1. Classification (GTDB taxonomy): domain Bacteria; phylum Campylobacterota; class Campylobacteria; order Campylobacterales; family Sulfurimonadaceae; genus Sulfuricurvum. The sequence goes on along the minus strand of JAUXYP010000001.1, from coordinate 200,567 downwards.
AATATCCTCTTTTGATGGGATTATTTGACAATTTTACATCATCCTCTCTTTTCATGTCATAATTTTATATTATTTTAAAGCGATAATCCCTATTATGCTGGTATACATAGGTTTACTAGGATAATTAATGGATAATTATAGCGTTCAGAATTCTCAGCTGCAAGACATTCTTGAACATTTCCCAGACGGGATGTTTACCATTGATACCAATATGATTATTCAATACGTTAATCCCGCATTTTGTAAACTCTTGGGCTATGCCGCGAGTGAGTTGTACGGAACCTCCATCACTGATCATTTAGGGGATATGAGTATTCTTGGCGGCTGTATGACAACCGTACAAGAGTGTGGCCATTGTAACGATCAAGAGACCATTTTCAAACGAAAAGACGGTTCCGTCGTCCACATCTCAAAAAACGTTCAAGCTTTGTACGATAATATGAAAAATATGTACAGTATTCTTGTCAGTATCCGCGATATGAGCGCACTGCATAAACTCAACAAAGAGCTTTTAGAATCCAAATACGATCCCCTAACAAATCTTCCGAATCGAACCAAACTGTTAGGTGATATCGAGGATATTGATTCTCCCTTCAATCTTATTTTGATTAATATAGACGGCTTCAAAGAGGTCAATACCTTTTACGGGCATAAAATAGCCGATCAGCTTCTCCTCTCTTTTGGTAACGAGTTGGTTAGCTATGCAAAAAGTATGAAAAACGCAACCGTCTACAAACTTCCCGTGGATGAATACATGATCCTCATCCAAAGTTCATGCACTAAAGCAGAGATATTCGAGTGCATTACCGATCTCTCTGCTACCCTTAATAATAAAATATTCACCGCAGCAGATCAAAAAATCAGTTTAAACGTTACCATTGGTATCGCAGGATGCGCTTCAGATAACGAACAAATAGCCTATAAAAAAGATGTTGTGGCGCACTCCGATATGGCACTCAAACTGGCCAAAAAAAGACGTAAAAATTATCTATATTACGATGAATCTCTCCATATTAAAGAGGATTATGAAAACAATTTATCATGGATTAAACGGCTACGAGATGCCATTGATGAAAATAGAGTCGTCCCTTTTTATCAACCCATTGTTAATGCAAAAACGCATCAGGTAGAAAAATACGAGGCGTTAGTACGCATCATCGAAAAAGATGGCACGGTGATCCCTCCCATCCAATTTTTAGAAATCTCCAAAAAAGTCAGGCTCTATCATCATATAACCACCATTATGCTGGATAAAGTCATTGAAGAAATGGCACATCATCCAGAACTGCAATGCTCCATTAACCTATCGATCGAAGACATTAATGATACGTTCGTCAATGCTTACATTATTAATAAGATTAAAGATTGTCCTTATAGCGATCGCATTATTTTTGAAATTCTGGAATCTGAGGGAATTGAAAACTATGAAATTATCAGTGATTTTATCAGTCAGGTAAAAGAGTACGGTGTCGAAATCGCAATCGATGATTTTGGTGCTGGGTATTCCAACTTTGTGTATATCACCAAACTCGATATTGACTACATCAAAATCGACGGTTCTATCATCCGCAATATCGATACCGACACAACCTCACAAATCATTACCAAAACAATCATCGATTTTGCAAGTCAGCTCAACATCAAAACTATTGCTGAGTTTGTCCACAATGACAGTGTCAACAACTACCTTAAAGGTCTCCCATTGAGCCATTTACAAGGGTATTTTTACGGAGAACCTTCTCCTGCGATTTTAAAAAGTTAAGGATTACTCGATGGAAAGAAGAGATTTTATGGCATTAAGCGCCGCAACCCTTGCCAGCAGTCTGGGTGCAGTAACAACAGCTGATACGGCTTCAATGCCTGCACCAAGAGCTGTTCACAGCGAATTTCTGGTTCCCAAAGCGCTTCCATTTGATCCAAAAAATCTCGATGGACTCTCCGAAAAAATGATTACTTCTCATCATGACAACAATTATGCAGGTGCGGTAAAACGTGCCCGTGTGATAGAAGAAAAAATAGTCGCTCTTGCTAATTCGGCCAACCCTTTTGAAGTAGGTTCCCTCAAACGTGAGCAAATGGTTGCCCTAAATTCCATGATTTTGCATGAGTACTATTTTGACGCATTGGGCGCATCGGGCGCGATGGATGCAAAAACCACCGAAATGATTACTGCTTCGTTTCGAACCATCATAGAATGGGAAAATGAGTTTAAAAAAATGGCACTCTCACTAAGCGGTGGATCAGGATGGGCATTTCTCGTTTACAATGAGCGGCTTAAACGTCTTGAAAACGTTTGGGCATGGGATCATATGCACGCACTTTGGGATTCAAAAATCATCCTTGCATTAGACATGTACGAGCACTCGTATCAAATGGATTTTGGCGCTAACGCAAAAGGATACGTAGAAACTTTCTTCAAAAATATCAATTGGAATGTAGTTAACACCAGAATAGGTGCTATTGCTTAAAAAAATCACGACAAATCGTGATAATCTTCTCCTGCCGTACTTTCCCTACCTTCTCATTTTGACGAATAGTGTGTACACGTTCTATAAGATCATGAACCCCCTCTGGGATGAGCTTAGTCAAAAATTGACGCAATGCCGAGCTTACCGCCGGCGCCTTGCCCGACGTATTTATTCCCACACATAAATCCCCCTGCACAATCAACGCCGGAAAGATAAATGAACATAGCAGTGGCGAATCGACACAGTTGACCGGTGTTTTAGTACTCATACATGCCGCATAAATTTTTTCCTGCTCACCCAGATCATCCAACGCACCGATCACTAAAAAACGATTGTCACAATCTTTAATTTCGTATTCTCGCTTCACAAGAGTAATCGCATGAGTCTCACTCAATATTTTGATCTCTTCGTGAATCAACGGCGCAATAACAGTTAGCTTGGGCAAAAACTTCACAAGCTGCTCGATTTTACGCAAAGCAACCTCACCTGCACCGATCACAACAATATCTCTATCTTTTAAATCCACGAACATGGGAAAAAGTGCCATAAACCATCCTATTCTTTAATCAATATAAGTGCTTAAAAATTAATCACCTTATCGCAATTTGCTCCCACATTTTACACTATCATTTCCATATAAAAAAGTCCTAAAAGGAAATAATGATGAATGGCTCTCTTTACTTGATCGGATGTGGACCCGGTGATGCCGATTTACTCACCCTTAAAGCACTCAAGACCATCCAAAAACTCGATGTAGCACTCATCGATCATTTGCTCACCCAAGAGATAATCGATTTAATTCCAACATCAACCAAAGTAGTATTCGTCGGTAAGGAAAAAGGGTGTCATAGCTCAACCCAAGATGAGATTAATGGACTCATTACTTCCTATGCGATTCAGGGATTGTGTGTTGGACGTCTTAAATGCGGCGATCCATACATCTTTGGACGTGGAACCGAAGAAGCGATCTATGCCATGGAACACGGGATTCACACTGAAGTAATCCCCGGTATTTCTTCTGCCCTTAGCGGTCCACTCTCAGCAGGTATTGCTCCGACAGCACGCGGCTATGCGACGGGAATGTCCGTCGTATCCGCACATCTGGCAGGCGATCGTGTGAATTTGAGCTGGATACCGCTTTTGGGGATGGCGAGCCATACGACGATCGTCCTGATGGGACTTAGTCGTGCAGAACAAATCACGGCAGAAGCCTTGCAACAGGGGATCAATCCTGCATTGAGCGTCGCCATTGTTTCCAATGCAACCAGTGCAAACCAAAGCACCATCATTACGACACTGGGCGACCTTGTGCGTGCCGCCAAAAAAGCACCCAAACCCGCCATTATGATTTTTGGCGATGTGGTAACACTCGAGTCACAACTACCAAAATACATCCACGAGATCAAGGAGACCGCCCATGACATCGCTTATGCAGGCTAATGAAACACGAAGCGCTAAGCGCCATAAAGTTGAGACGATCAAAGAGACCTTTAGTGCCAAAGAAGCATGGGAAAGACTGATAGGTTATTCTAAAACAGGGTACGATTCCATCACCGAAGAAGACAAAGATTTTGTCCTCAAAAGCTTCGGTGTCTTTGATCGTCCTGCTACCCCAGGACGTTTTATGATTCGTGTTCGCGTGGCGGGTGGAATGTTGAGTGTTGACCAAGCACGAGTTCTGGCTGATGTCGCAAAACGCTTTGGGAAAGATTACATTGATATTACCACACGCATGCAAATCGAACTGCGCTACATCACCATAGAGGAGTTGCCCGAAGCACTCGCACTGTTAGAGAGCGTGGGACTCACCAGCTACCAAACAGGTGTCGATAATTTTCGTAATGTCCTCATCGATCCTCTCGATGGATTAGCAATGGACAATATCATCCCCTGTGTTGAGATCATGAACGATATCCAAGCCGTATTTTTGAAAAATGACGATTGGATTACTACCTTACCGCGCAAATTTAACATCGGCATCAGCGGTTCACTCTCCAATCGTTGTAATATTTTTGGTCAGGATTTTGCCCTTGCTCTTGCTCAAAAAGACGGTGTGTATGGATTTAACCTCTATTTAGGAGGGCGTGTCGGATTTTTGGCACAGGATGCGGATATGTTTGTCTTACCGTCCCAGGCTAAAGCCGTCTTTGTCGCCGTTGCAAGTCTCTTTAAAACCTATGGATTTCGTGATAACCGCAACAAAAACCGTCTTAAATTTCTGATAGATGCCGTGGGAATGAGCGAGTTTCGTAATGCCATAGAAGTACAACTAGGGTTTGCAATGCATACTAGCGGCGAAACCCTATGTGCCAGTGAGGGAGGAGACCATTACGGTAAAATCGGCCTCAAAGATGGTTCGTTTGCGCTCACAGCAGCTGTCCCTAGCGGTGTATTCAGTGGGAGCGATTTGAGCGATGCCGCAGAAGTTGCCGCCGCACAAAACGGAGCATTACGTTTTACCATCGAGCAAAACCTCATCATCACAGGTGTTAGGGATGAACAAACTGCACTAGAATCACCTCTGTTTGTTAAATACCCGAATCGTCCCTCACCGTATATGGCGAACCTCATCGCGTGTGCAGGGACAGAGCACTGTCCGTTTGGGGTAATTCCTAACAAACCTGATGCCATAGAGATGGGAGAATATTTAGCACGTGAGGTTCCTATCCAAGATGCAAAAATACGTTTTTACTGGTCTGCATGTGTCAAAGGGTGCGGTATCCATGGTGCAGGAGATTTAGGTTTTGTAGGATGCAAGACTCCTCATAACGGTGTTACTGTTTTAGGCGTTGACATCTTCATCGGCGGAACACTCAGCGGTGAAGGCGGTGAAGGTCATCTTCTCCTAAAAGGGATCGTTCTCGAGCACGCGCGTGAATATGTGGCCGAACTCATGCGCCAATATCGTGACCACCGTATTGGCAAAGAGAGTTTAGAAAAATTCATCGCCCGTTTAAAGGTACGCTATACCAACCACGCCATCGGTTTTTTGATGCGCTGGAATCGTTTGATGCGTTTGCAAAACACTCACGATGCCATGCTCTCCTTTAACCTCAAAAAACAAGGCGGTTCACACCGTGAGCAAGACGAGATTTTCGAGTTTGGAGCTCAAATCATTCGAAACGTAACGGGTACTAACCCTTACGATACCGACGAACCGCTTGCCGAAGAGAAAAAAAGCTATCGCCACAAAGAGCCAGAACTCTCACTCTATGCTTCTGTACTCGATAAGATGGTAGAGCCAAACCCTCACAAACGATCCGTGGTTTTTACTGAGATTGTCGTCGAGCTGAAAAAACTCAGTAGCGAACAATAATATGAACGATACGGCTACCCCTCTTGAATCATTTATCGGCTACAAAGCAGATACAGGGATGCAATGCGGGAATTACTCCATTGATATTCCAAAGCTCCAAGAGGGTGAACAGTACCGCTTCCACTTCGATGCAACCAAATGCGTCGGCTGTCGCTGCTGCGAAGTAGCGTGCAATGAACAAAACAACAATCCGGCAGATATAAAATGGCGTCGTGTTGGTGAGATGGAGGGGGGAAGTTTTCCAGATACCCTGCTACTGTTTAACTCCATGAGCTGTAACCACTGCGTCGATCCCGCCTGTCTCATCGGATGTCCGACCAACAGTTATATCAAATTCGACAACGGTATCGTCTTCCACGACGATCCCAGCTGTATCGGATGCCAATATTGCACATGGAATTGCCCGTATGGCGTTCCGACCTACCACGAAGAGCGTCACATCGTCACCAAATGCCACATGTGCCACGAACGTCTGGCAGCCGACCAAAGCCCAGCATGTGTTCAAGCGTGCCCTAGCGGTGCCATTGAGATCGAAGCGGTCAATATTCTCGAGTGGATGGCAAACGATATTGACACGTCAGGCAATATGCCTCATTTAGCAGATGCACGCCTCACCAATTCTACCACAAGGTTCACGCTGCCCGACAATATGCCATTAGAAATGCTAAAAGCCGATGAACACCATCTCAAACCCGCACATGGCGAACTGCCGCTGGTGTTTATGACAGTACTCACCCAAATGTCGCTAGGAGCATTTGGCGCCCTCTTTATCGGTGACATCCTCTCACTGTTTGGATTTTTTAAACCCACATGGATTTTTGCCCTTCTCGCACTTGTCCCTGCCGCACTGGGATTACCTTTGTCCGCACTGCATTTGGGACGGCCGCTTAAAGCACTGTCAGCGATGAAAAACCTCAAAACGAGTTGGCTAAGTCGTGAAGCCGCGGCCTTGGGTGCATTTACAGGATTGATGTCACTCAACGTCGCTTTGTACTTTTTCGATATTGCAACGGCAGTTCGTTTAGGGTTTGAACTCGTAACGCTCTTGGTCGGTATCTACGGCATCCACGCCCAAGCGATGATCTACCGCATCCCTGCCCGTCCTTCGTGGGATCGATTTTCTACCAATCAAAAATTCTTTACCACAGCGTACAGCGGACTGTTTTTGGTCGCATTGGCATTGATTATTTCAGGCACTACCGATTCAGCTACGCCCCTTTTGAGCAGTGCCATGATACTTTCTGTTATCCACGGATTTTTCACCCTTGGGGCCTACAATGAACTGAAAGCTTCCTCTACACCGCAGTTGGAGAAAACACTCCGACTTTATCGCGAGTTATTTGCTACACTTCATACCCTGCGCTGGATTACTTTGGGTCTTGGAGCGTTAGCGTTACCACTTCTTTCAACCTTGCTGATTGCATCAGGATTAACTAGCCTTGCAATTATCACTCTCGTTCTTGGATTTGTCTTGATCGTGCTAAGCGAGCTGATGGATCGATTTTTATTCTATACGACAACGGTACCTCTGCAAATGGCAGGCGGTTTTTTCGTCGGCGCACAGAGACACTAGGAGACTATCATGATAAATACCATCAAAAACTTTTTAGGTCTTGACATCAAAGCCGCTAAATACGCCCTAGCCGATGACCCGATGTTCGGGCGTATCAGCGATGCCAAAAAACCAGACAAATGGGTATTCTCCACCTGCGGTTATTGCGGTGTGGGATGCGGTCTTTATATCGGTGTCAGAAATGGCAAAGCGGTCTATACCAAGGGTAATTCTGCCCACAGTGTCAACATGGGCACACTGTGCCCAAAGGGTTTGAGTGAACACGAGATGATCACCTCCTCCAATCGCCTCCCATCACCCATGGTTCGAAAAAATGGAAAGCTGCAAAACAGTTCATGGGAAGATGCATTCACCCAAGTCTCCAAAAAATTCAAAGAAATCAGCGAAAAACACGGCTCGTCAGCTATCGGTGTCCTCTCAACAGGACAACTGCTCACCGAAGAGTTTTACACACTGGGAAAACTCGTCCAACTGGGTTTGCGTACCAACAACTACGACGGTAACACGACGCTGTGTATGGCATCTGCCGTTATGGGATACAAACAGTCATTAGGTTCTGATGGCCCTACAGGATCGTATGAGGATTTTCAGCACGCCAACGTCATCGTTTTGGTGGGTGCCAATATCTCTGACAACCATCCGATTTTGAAACTCCACATCGAGAAAAATCCTAACAAACCCAAAATCATCGTCATTGATCCGCGCAAATCCAAAACAGCTCAGATGGCCGATATGTTCATCCCCCTCAAACCGCGCACTGATTTGGCACTTTTTAACGGCCTTGCCTACATCGTCCTCGAGCAGGGATGGGAAAATGCAGAGTATCTCAAAGCCAACGTCACAGGGTTAGGAGATTTACGCAAACACCTCCAAAACTACCCTCCACAAGAAGTAGCCAACATCACCGGTATCGACGTCAAAACCCTCTATGAGATCGCACGCTCATATGCGTCATCTCAGGCAGTGCTTAGTGCATGGACGATGGGAGTCAATCAATCGTACATGGGTACGGACACCGTCAGCGCCATCATCAATTTGCATCTGCTTACTGGTCAAATAGGTCGACCGGGAGCCGCACCGTTTTCGATCACGGGTCAGTGCAATGCCATGGGAACACGGGAAACAGGATTTACCTCATCCCTGCCGGGATACCGCAACTACGGCGATGAAAAAGCGGCATCAGAGTATGCCGACATCATCAACGTTCCACTCGAGCTCATCCCTACGCAACGCGGCTACAAATACGGCGAGATTATCGAAGCTATCGAACGCGGCGAGATCAAAGCGCTTTGGGTCGTAGCGACCAATCCGCTGGTAAGCTTCGTCAATCAGACCCGACTTCGTAAAGCGTTAGCCAAACTCGAATTGCTGGTCGTTCAAGATGCCTTTATGTCCGATACGGCACAGCTCTCCGATGTGATCTTCGCAGCAGGTACGTGGGGAGAAAAAGAGGGGAGCTACACCAACAGCGAGCGCCGATGCAACCGTGCTTCTAAAGCGGTGAGCCCTCCGGGCATCGCAAAGAGCGATTTTGATATTTTTCTAGAGTTTAGCGGTTATTTTGACGGTGTACGAGAGCTGATATATCCCAACTGGAAAACCCCCTCCGATGCGTTTGAAGAGTGGAAACGTGTCAGCCGCGGTCAGTTGTGCGATTATTCAGGGATGAGTTATCAGATGATGGAGCTTCACGGCGGAATCCAGTGGCCGTGCAACGAACAGTTCCCATTAGGCTCCCCTCGCCTCTACACTCCAGATATCGGTTTTCGCACGTACGATGGCAAAGCCAAACTGTTGCCATTAGAGTGGATACCCCTGCAAGAACCCACAGGAGAACAATTTCCCATCATCCTCAACACAGGACGCACCGTAGAGCAGTGGCACACCCGTACTAAAACAGGAAATATCGATATTCTCAACGATCTTGCTCCCGAAGCGTGGGTCGATATCAACCCTGCTGATGCCTCAGCATTGCAGGTCAAAAGCGGTGATCGCCTTTCCCTATCCTCCCCTCGCGGACGTGTTGATGACATCGTCGTTCGAGTCACACAGACGGTACGGGAGGGAAATGTATTCGTCCCATTTCACTTTAATACCCAACTGATCAATCAACTCACGACAAGCAGTTTCTGCCCAAAATCGGGTGAGCCAAACTACAAACAAACGGCGGTGCAGCTGCACTCCGTGCAAGTCCCTCAGGGGATCGTGATGAAATCGCCCGAGATAAGCGGTACGTTATCCTACGAAAGCAGTGAGGTACAAAGTGTACCTAAAACTACAGGGCACATAGTACAAATGATCCGTCCTTTTTAATATAATTACCAAACTTGAATATTTTATTAAATAATGTTAAAATAAAAGCATGAATAGTATAAAAGCTTTTACCCCTTCTTTTAAGTGTGATTATACTATTGCGCTCATCGATTCAGATGAAGCACTCAGTAACGATATAGCCAATAAACTCCGTACATTGGGGTGTACGGTATTGCAAGCATTCTCATCCGATGAAATTGCAAATGTCATGGCACAATACCTTGATTTTATCCTCATCGATCCAATCTATGAATCGTGTAACGAATTTCAACTCCGAGACTATTTAACACGTGCCGATGCAGCAGGGGTTATCATCTTTACGTCAGATGAGAATGCCCAACGACGTGAGTATCTTTTTGAGAGCGGAATTTTGGAGTATCTTTCCAAAAATGAGCCGCTGGAAGGTATTGCAGAGGAACTTATCCGCTTATTTGAAACAATCCGAAACAATGCAAATTATCATGTAACCATGATTGACGGCACCGATTTTTCTCAAAAAAAATTCAAACAACTGGTCTCCCATCGCGGTTATCAACTCGATTTTCAAAACGGGTATTCCCAGCTTACAGAAAAATGGAATGAAGGCACCTCTCCCGATTTACTCTTGCTTGATTTAACCACTCCTCAAAACCTGAGTAAAGCGCTTGAACTCATCTATTTTGTCCGTGTATTAAAGCTGTCGGAAGTACCTATCGTATTACTACTCAATGAGTCCGAAGAGCATCTCGCTTCTAAATTTTATCGAGCAGGTGCTAACAGTACATTGGTTAGACCCTACAGTTATGAAAAACTGCTCTCCAAAATTACCCATCATCTCGATTATCAAATCAGTAAAAAACGGCTCAAACATGAGCAGAGTCTCTCCAACCAACTCAAACTAATGATCGATTCCAGCTCCATCGTTTCCAAAGCCGATACTAAAGGAATCATCACCTACGTCAACGATACGTTTTGCGAAATTACCGGATATTCGAGAGAAGAACTGATCGGGAAACCGCACAACATTATTCGTCATCCCCAAACGTATCCTCTATTTTTTGAACACATGTGGCAAACCATTCAAGCAAAAAAAATATTTCGTGGCATCATCAAAAACAAACGTAAAGACGGAAGCAGCTACTACGTCGACTCCACTATTTCTGCCATTGTTGATGACGATGATAAAATCATCGAGTACATTAGTATTCGCCATGACATCACCCCGCTCATCGAAAAGCAATACGAAATCGAAGAACAGCGCCGCCAAATTCAAAATGTTCTTGATGCCCAAACAAGTCTCATTTGTATGGTGGACAAGTCCAGAGGAGTCGTCCAATCCAATCGCGGGTTTATGGAGTTTTTAGGGATCAAAAGTTTCGATCCCATAGAGTGCGGATTTACCAATCTCAGCGATCTGTTTTTGGATGCGGATGATCTTTTTCATATCGCTGAGGGTGAGCGTATTGTCTGTTTGGACCGTCTATACGAAATGCGCCATCAACTCATAAAAGTGGCCATGAAAGATCGCTTTTTAAACCATCATGTCTTCTCGGTGCATGTCGAAAAAATTCAGGACAATGCTTTTACCAAGGGGATTTGTTATCTCGTCTCCTTTGAAAACATCACCCAGCTTAATCGCGCGCTGCGTGAGGCCAAAGCCTCATCCGAAGCAGAAAGCCGATTTTTGGCCACCATGAGCCATGAGATACGAACACCGCTCAACGGTATTTTAGGCTTTGCCGAATTGTTGGGAGAAACACCGCTGGATGCACAACAGAGTAAATACCTCAAAACGCTTGAATACAGCGGAGAGACGCTGCGTCAAATTATTAACGACATTTTGGATGTGATGAAGCTTGACCGTGAAACGCTAGAACTGAACCTTGAACCCATCAATGTAACCGGGGAACTCGAATCGATCATCTATCCATTTTATTCACTCGCCCATAAAAAAGGAGTGGATTTACTCGTCTTTATCGACCCTAAACTCCCTACTTCGGTCAATGTCGATTTTTTACGCCTCAAACAAGTTCTTATCAATCTTATCAGTAATGCCATCAAATTCACCCCAAGCGGTAAAAAGGTCTATGTTCGGATTAAAAATCTTAAAACTGCCAATGATAAAGTAACGATTGGATTCACAGTGGCGGACGAGGGAATCGGTGTGCGACCTGAGCACAAAAGCGATATTTTCAAAGCCTTCACCCAAGCCGACAACTCCATTGCCCGTGAATTTGGGGGAACCGGATTGGGTCTAAACATCGTGACGCGGGTTGTTGCGGCCATGAACGGTAAAATAGTGTTAAAAAGCACGTATGGATCTGGAAGCGTTTTCAATGTAGTGTTAGAGTTTACTTTTAATGCATCAAAACCAAACTATGAATGCCAAGTGCATACAACCCACTTATATTTGTCCTCTCCAAAACCATCTGCCCGTTTTAGCTTAGTTGAACGCTATTTACATCGTTTTGCCTGTTGTGACTCGCATGTCTATCGAAGCTCATCATTAAATGATCTCCTAGACGATTCTACGATACACATTATCCTGTTTATGGATATGATGAGCATTGATGAGATACAAACGACTATCAAACACTTTACCCATGCAAAAATATTCATTATCCCTTCCATGACCAGCATCTCCTCACCCTCAGATTTTCCGGCTGATAATGTTACCTATCTAAATGAGGAAATCAGTTGGTCAACCATTGCCCATCGCATGGAGATAGATGATCATCGTGTTCCCCAAAAATCCGAAGAACCGCTCTCGGTAACCTTTGAAGGCCTTCGTATCCTTGTCGCAGAAGACAATGAAGTCAATCAGCTTTATATCCAAGAACTTCTCAATAAGCTTCACATCAAGCACGATGTTGCACACGATGGCTATGCAGCGGTTAAAAAGTTTATGCAAGAGCATTATGATCTTGTACTCATGGACATTAATATGCCCAATATGGATGGGATTACCGCAACACAGCAAATCTTGCTCTACGAGTCAGAAATAGGCGTTGTTCATACCCCTATCATCGGTATCAGCGCTGATGCAATCACCAACAACATCACACAGTATCTGAGTCAAGGGCTTGATGGATATTTGGTAAAACCGATGCGTAAATCCGATCTCATAACACTGTTGTCTTCCTATTTTAATTCTCGTGCAATTGCACAAGAAACCGCTACTCCTTACATGCAGTCCTCTGACCAAACCGATAAATCTTTGGCCTCCTTTGTTGCGTCTAAGATTGAATTGTCAAACGAGATTGTGATGGAACTGTTTAAAAAATTTATCAGCAATACGGAAACCATTTTAACTCAAATTGATGAGCATAACGATGATGCCACAGCTCTCAAAATACCGATACATTCCCTAAAAGGGATTTCCAGAAATCTCTATCTGGAAATATTGGGAAACATGTGCGAAGCATTTGAAAAAGATGTGCTTACGCTCACCCCTGATCAAAAAATTAAACGCCTCAAAGAGCTGCGAAAAGAAACCCTAAAAACGGTTAAACAGATGAAAAGTGAACTCCCATGATACATGGTGACAACCCATTTGTAATCGTCAATATAGACGACAACGACATGAATCTGCTCTTAGTCGAAACCTATTTACAGGAGATTGATGCAACGTTTGTCAACTTTACCAATCCTTTTGCTGCGGTTGAGTATATGCAAAAACACCCTTTTGACATGGTAATCGTTGACTATAAAATGCCCGCAATGAATGGCGTAGAAGTCACAACAGCCATAAAAAGAATTGATCCCGATGCACCAATCATTATGGTCACCGCCAGCGATGCCCAAGATACGATTCAAATTGCAGCACTCATCGCAGGCGTCAATGATTTCATCAAAAAACCGATCAACAAGGCTATTCTCCTTAACCGTGTTCGCAATTTCATCAAACTGCGCAGGGCTATTATTCGCTTAAACGATCAAGAAAAATATCTGCGTACACAAGTGGACAAAGCCACTGCCAACCTCCATAAAACCATTGATGAATTGACAGAATCGTACATTACCTTGGAGCAAAAAGAGCATGAGACCCTGCGTGTACTCTCCCGTACAGCAGAGTACAAAGACGAGGAAACCGCCAACCATGTCAAACGGGTAGCGGGCTATACCGTCCTCATGGCAAGATGCCTCAACCTCGATGTAATAGAACAAAACATTTTGCACTTTGCCGCCCCTTTGCATGACATCGGCAAAGTGGGAACCCCCGATTCTATCCTTCTAAAACCCGGAAAACTCGACGATGATGAGATGAAAATTATGCGTGAGCACGCTACTATCGGTGCAAATATTCTCAAAGGCTCCACCAGCCCCTATCTCCAAGCAGGCCACATCATCGCTGCCAGCCATCATGAAAAATACGACGGCAGCGGATATCCAAAAGCATTAATAGGGGAAGATATTCCTCTGTATGGCCGTATCGTCGCTATTGCAGATGTTTTCGATGCCCTCACTTCCGTACGCCCTTACAAAAAAGCGTGGCCGTTCGAAGAGGCACTTGATTTTATACTACAAAATGCAGGAAGCCATTTTGATCCGGTACTTGTTAAAATGTTCGCTGAAAAACGCGATGACGTTTATGCCATTTATACACTCTATGAGGATTAATCAATTTATGAAAAAAGTACTTATCGTCGATGACCAGAGTCTCAACCAAACGCTGTTAGAGGCTTACATCAAGCAATATTGTGAACAAAATAATGAAGAGATGAAAATTTCGACAGCCAATAACGGCATCGAAGCCGTGATTGCGTGTCAGAAAGAAGCCTATGATTTAATTTTTATGGATATTTTAATGCCTGTCATGAACGGGATTGAAGCGACCAAACAAATCAGCAGTATGCACCCTGATACAATCATCGTCATCGTTTCAACTCAAGGAGATGAAGAAAACCAGATCCAAGCTCTACGAAACGGTGCAAAAGATTATTTTGTAAAGCCTATCCAGCCTGATGTGTTCAAACACCGGATTGGACTGTATATAAACATATTGAATAATAATAAAACCATTGTTTCTCCCAAACAAAGCATTAACCCTTTTACGAACGTCATCTTTTGTTATAAAACAACCTATCTAATTGAAAATGAAGAGGATCTTGCCCAATTATGGGAATCATTGCTGTTCAGCATCAAAGACAGTGTGCGAACCAATTTTCTAAGCGATCTGATCCGTTTTATGTATCAACTGGGACAAGTGATGCTGTCGCGCAAAGTACAGCCAAAAATCATTCTGGAAGAAAATGAAGATCACTATTTTTTCTCGATTAGCAATATCCATATCATTTCACAAACCAAAATCATCCAACTAATTAACAATTATTTCAAAAATGCCAACTATAAATTAACCTCTAATCTTCTCTCATTTCAAGTGACCAAAGAATATGTTCCAACCCTCACTCCTGTTGTCCAAACAGTTACTGAAGAAGAAATTATCAAACCCATTCACAAAGAACAGCCAACATCGGCAGATGTCACCTATCACAAAGAAATCGAAACGCTTCAAACATTTGATTTCATGGAAGAAGACGACATCACCTCACTCGAGCTCAAGCTCAACGAACTTTCAACCCAATTCTTATGGATGGGGAGCAATGAGCTAAATGGTGATGATGTCGATCAGATCATCAATGCTTTTGAACGAACATCCAGTATCATGATGCTGTACAGTGAAACTCAAACTCTGGGAATGGCAATTCGCGATTTAACCTCGATCATCCAAAAAGATGAAAAAGTATTTATTGAAATGGCTTCCCAAATGTCTACCCTGTGTAAAAGTTTTAATAACGATCTTATCCTATGGTTTAGAAGCGTCTTTTATGAAGGTGCCCCATCGGTAAACTTCATGGATGCCTCCATCATCTCGAATATCCAAATGGTGCAATCCTTCCTCTCACCACCCGAAGAAGTTAGTCTAGATGACGGTGATGGATTTGAGTTTTTTTAAGGAGTAAGTGTGTTAAATTTCAAGCCATTTAATGGCTCTTGTGCTCTCTTGGATCTATTAAATAAACCTGTTATATGGGGAATATTTATGATCTCCATGTTCATTACATTTTCCCACTCTTACCATTTTCACGGCAATGATATCTCTATTATTTCCCTTGTTGGCGGCAGTATTTTCAATCTATTCCTCTTAATTACGCTTCTGGCATTTCACGAAAAACGTCAAACTTTGGAAATCAAAAACAAAGAACTTGATGAACTTAATAAACAACGTAAAGTTTACACCCAAAAAACAATCACTATCACTCAGCACTTGAACGAAGCACAAAAGCTTGCCAAACTCGGAAGCTGGAATTTGAACCTATCCACCTATATACTGGAATGGTCTGATGAAATTTACGAAATTTTTGAGATTAACAAAGAGGAACATGATCCTACTTATGAAGGTTTTTTGAATGCTATTCACCCAGAGGATCGGGAACTGCTAAACTCCGTTTATACTAATTCGGTGGAGCAGCACATCGAGTACAATTATGTCCATCGGCTTCTCATGAGAGACGGACGGATCAAATACGTCCGTGAGCAGGGAAAAAACTTCTACGATACCAATGGGGTACCTACAGAGTCTCGCGGTACCGTTCATGACATCACCGACGAAATCTTGCTTCAAGAGAATCTGAAAGAAAAAAATACCGCCTTATTAGAAACTACGTATCAACTTCAACTCGCAATTCAAGCGGCAGAAAATGCCAACCAAGTAAAAAGTGACTTTTTGGCGAACATGTCGCATGAAATCCGCACTCCACTAAACGGTGTCATCGGTTTAACCGAACTGCTGATGCAAACCGAACTGCAACCTCTGCAGCGTGAGTATCTCCAAAAATCCGACATTGCATCAAAAGCGCTTTTAAACGTTCTCAACAATATTTTGGATTACTCAAAAATAGAGGCACATAAGCTAATCCTCGAAAAAGCTCCGTTTAGTCTGGATGATCTTCTCAAAAATCTCTATGCAATGCTCTCATACAAAGCCGAAAAGAAACAGCTCGCACTCGAAGAAGTTATAGACGACACTGTTCCTCGTGTACTCATCGGAGATTCATTACGATTACAGCAAATATTGAGCAATCTGCTTGTCAATGCATTGAAATTTACCGACTTCGGATACGTACGTCTTTCTATCACTGCCACTGTGGAGAACAACCATAACAAACTGACCTTTACCATTAGTGACAGCGGTATTGGAATGAGTGTTCAGGAACAAACTCTCCTCTTTCAGCCATTTTCTCAAGTCGACACCTCATTCACACGTAAATACGGTGGTTCAGGTCTTGGGCTTATGATTACCAAGGAGCTTGTAGAACTCATGGGTGGAAATATCACCGTAGACAGTATCTCAGGGAAAGGAAGTACCTTTACTTTTACCGCCCTGTTTGACCATACCGCAGCTGGTACACATACATTGCCTCCAAAAACACTTCCACAAGAAGCCACTCCCCTTCCAAACCACAAACCGCTTCACCTGCTGTTGGTCGAAGACAACGATCTCAACCAGCTCGTAGCCACCGAACGGCTTAAACAAATGGGAATCACCTGTGCAATAGCCAACAATGGTCAAGAAGCCGTAGAGATGGTTCAAGACGAAGATTTTGATGCCATTTTAATGGATTTACAAATGCCGGTTATGGATGGTCTCGAAGCAACAAGACAAATACGAAAACTGCCTGGAAAAGAAAACCTGCCCATCATTGCACTCAGCGCTGCAGTACTGCAAGATGATCTAAACATGGCAATCCAAGCCGGGATAAACGACCACATTGCCAAACCAATCGATAAAGTTATCTTGCAAAATGTACTGGCAAAATGGCTAGGTGCTTAAGCCACATCATCCAATCAAGCTCATCTGAGCTATAATTGCGGTTATGAACAGTGAGCCATTTACCTTCCATATCGACCCTACCCCTACACTTCCAACACGTAAATGCCGTTTTATAGCGCGGCTGTTAGGGTGGAGTCTGAGTTTTGGAAACTATGCGGTTGCATTACTAGTGTGGTGGAAAAGTGATTGGTTTATCTCCATTGGCGTGTTACTGCTAGGATTTATCCTCTTTGGGATACTGCGTTCCAAACTGCGCAATGATTCTATCCCCGTTTCCCAACGTGAATACGAATATACGGATTATGCCATCGCAACATGGTATCTCTCACGCAATACCTGTTTTACTATCCCCCAACCAACGGAATAACCCATGGCATTAGTCGACCTCCTCAATGTAAGCAAACACTACGAAGCGCAGAAAATTTTAGAAAATATCAACTTTCACATAGATGAGGGTGAGCGTGTCGTTATCGTCGGTAAAAACGGCAGTGGAAAATCGACTCTGATGAAAATCGTAAACGGAACACTGGATGCCGATGAGGGTGAACGAATGACCCGTCAGGGCATTGAGATAAAAATGCTCTCTCAAGTCCCGAAATTCGATCCCTCTCACACCGTACGCCAAGCAGTCGAAGCAGGTTTGGGTGAGCTGCGTACCTCCAAAATCCGTTTTGACGAGATATCCCAGCTTCTGGCAACCGAATTTGACAATAACGCACTGTTAGACGAGCAAGCCCGCATCACCAGTTATTTGGATCATCACAATGCATGGAACCTAGATGATAAGATAGAGCGTATCATGCACCATTTTATGCTCACCGAATACGAATCCAAAAACGTCGATCTCCTCAGCGGTGGGGAACAGCGTCGTGTGGCACTGGCTTCATTGCTGCTGCTAAAACCGGATATTCTCCTGCTCGACGAGCCTACCAATCACCTCGACGTCTACATGGTAGAGTTTCTCGAAGAACTGATTTTAAAAGAACGTTTTACCCTACTATTCATCTCCCATGACCGTTATTTTATTGATCAAATCGCCACCAAAACCATCGAGGTTGAAGATTGCGCGCTGAGGGAATTCACAGGCGGTTATACGAACTACTTGGAACAAAAACAAGAGTTGCTTCGAACCATGGCGCAGCAGCATGACAACATGCTCAAACTTCTGAAAACTGAGAACGAATGGCTTCGTCGCGGTGTTAAAGCACGTCTCAAACGAAACGAAGGACGTAAGCAACGGGTATTAGCTCTGCGCGAAGATGCCAAAAATAATCCGAGTAAAATCCACAAAATGCGCCTAGAGCTGGAGCGTGAAGCCAAACACTTCAATCGTGGCGAAGGGGTAAATCGCCAAAAAATGCTGTTTGAAGTGGAAAAACTAGGGCTAACGCTGGGAGATAAAGTACTCATTAAAAACTTTTCTACCCGTATTTTACAAAAAGACGTTATTGCCGTCGTAGGGCCCAACGGCAGCGGAAAATCAACCCTTCTAAAAGCACTCCTAGGACGACTAAAACCGACATCGGGGATTATCAAAATGGGTGAAATCACCATCGGTTATTTTGATCAGCACCGTGAAATGCTCGATGATTCTCTCAATCTCATCGAAACCTTTTGTCCCAACGGCGGTGACCGCGTGGATGCACAAGGAATCGATTACCATGTTTACGGCTATCTCAAAAATTTCCTTTTCCCACGTGAGTTTTTGGATAAAAAAGTAGGAACCCTCAGCGGAGGCGAGAAAAACCGTGTTGCATTGGCCCTGCTCTTTACCAAAAAAGTGGACTGCCTCATCCTCGATGAACCGACCAATGACCTCGATATTCCTACGATCAATATACTCGAAGAAAAACTTCAGAACTTCCCTGGTGCTGTTATTTTGGTGAGCCATGACCGCTATTTTGTCGACAAGATTGCTAAAAAACTCTTCATCTTCAAGGGTGACGGAACGATAGAAGAGAGCTACAAACCCTACAGTGAATACCTCGAAGATGAAAAAGAGTTACAAGAGATGGACGCCATGGAAGCCGAGTTTTCCAAAGTGGCAGCCACCCCAACGATAACGCAACCACAAAAGCAAAAAGTATTCAAATTGAGTTTTAACGAGCAAAAAGCACTCGAAAAACTCCCACTCGAGATTGACGCACTCGAAAAACAGATCGACGAGATTAACAAATGTTTGGCCGATCCAAAATGTTACGAGAAAAAAGGGATTAGCGTCCTCGCCGATGAATTAGAGAAAAGTAAACTCTTGTACGAAGAAAAAGTGGATGAGTTGCTAACGATTGAAGAAAAAGCCGAAGAGATCGAAGCGCTTAAAAACGCTTAAATCTCCTGATTTACGAAAAGAGAGAGGGGCTATTAGCGCCCTCCTTTTCCTCCGCCCATACCGCCACCCATGTTACCGCCACCTTGGCCCATTCCTTTCCGGATTTGATTTTCAGGTGGACGCTGATCAAATTTACGCTTCTGATCCTGTGTCATTGTTTTATAACGGTTCTGAAGTTCTTGGTGAAGCTGATCACGATCTCGTTGTTGCGTCATTGTCCCACGTTTCTCTAACAATTCATTCGTGTTCATAGTGCGAAAACGATTTTGCACTTCAGTACGCTCTTGATCCATAGTCTGCTGAGTAGCTTGTACGGGCTGCGCAAATGCAAATGTTGAGAGAATAGCCGAAGCCGACAATAAGGTTAATAAAACTTTCATAATAAACCTCCAAATTGGTGTAAAAAAATTATACACCAATTAAATGAGAAAAAAATGAATAGATTATTTTCAAGTTATTGCAGATAATCCACCACTTTCGACATAGAGGTCACCTCTTTGATCACACTTACTACTGCTTGATGATCCCTGTGTGGTGCATAAACATCCAATCCTGCCTGATCATCAAACTTTGAGACCAATACCATATCAAAGGAACGTTCGCTATGACTCATATCTATTCCTACTTCCATGGATTTTAGCGTCTCTATTTTACTAGGAAGTGCTTCTAGCATCGTTTTGACCCGTGCTAAATTCGCCTCTTTATTTTCTTCATTAAATTTAAACATTACAATGTGTACCAACATGATTTTCCCTTAGCGTTCTAATAAATCTTTTAAACTTTGTTGCGGGGATTTCCCCTCTAAAATGGCATATACTTCATGCGCGATAGGTAAATAGATCGATTTTTGCGTAGCAATCTCGTGTAGGGCATAGGCGGTACCAATTCCTTCACTTACTTCACCTATCTCATTACAAACGGTTTCCTTGGGCTTTCCACATGCTAATCCCAGACCAACACGGTAATTGCGTGACATGGACGAACTCGCTGTTAAAAACAAGTCACCCGCACCGCTAAGACCCAAAAAGGTCTCATCTGACGCGCCGTATACTTTTCCAAAACGCTGCATCTCAACAAGCCCTCTGGAGATGAGTGAAGCCGCCGCATTTTTTCCTAACCCAAGCCCCTCGCAGATACCTGCGGCAATGGCGATAACATTTTTATACGCACCTGTAATCTCAGCGCCGATCACATCATCGCTTACATAGGTACGGATGAATTTTGGAAACAGTCCTGCCAGGGCATCAGCAGTTTTGGTTGAATGGGAGTTAATCACCAATGCTGTCGGAAGCTGCTGTAACACTTCGGATGCAAATGAAGGACCCGATAAAAAGGCCAGATTTTCTGACGGAACATACTGCGCATAAATTTCATTCAAAAATTTTCCGCTGGAGGCTTCAATCCCTTTTGCAGCCACTAAAATCTTCTGCCCTTTAAAAACAAAATGTTCTTTGAGCCACTGTGAGACCTGCTGTGCAGGTACGGTGATGATAAGATACTCACACGCAAGCACTTCTTCAAGGCTACGAAAGTTTTTCCAATCTCTAGGAGTTCGTGAAGTGATTATCACCTCATTTTTTTCACTCATCGCGAAAGCCAAGGCTTCACCCCATTTACCCGCACCGATCACTCCAACTTTAGGCATGATGTCTCTTTACTGCAAGCTTGAGTGCCTCAAGCTTATCTTGATATCCAATCACCACAAACACATCGTGTGGATCAATATGGTGATTGTGTCCTTTGGATGCAAAACTAAATGTTGTTCCCATTTCATGATCGACAATCGCTAGTAAAATAACATCATATTCGCTTTTAAAATGAATATCATGAAGATGCCTTCCCACAAAAGTAGAATATCTTGGTACCTCTATCTCTATAATATTCAACAATCCGTCTTGATACAATACGTCATGCAATACTTTAGTCACAATCGGTTTTTCAAGCATATCCGAAATAACATTGGCTGCAATTTCCAAACTTGGCAATACTTTGTTCGCCCCGGCACTTTTCATTTTAGTTGCACTTTCATTATCTTGCGCTAAAGCGACAATGTTCAATTGAGCAAATTGTGCCCGCAATGAAATAGTCAAAAATACATTTTCCGAATCATTAGACAAAGCACAAAAAACGATCAATGATTTTACATCAAAATGCTCTTCAATACGGCTCCAGTCATCGCTAAGATCAACTAGTTCTACCAAAAAACCAGCTTCAAATGCCGCTTTTTCTTCCTCCTTTGTCATAACAAAAAGAGCAAAATCCTGATAAATATTGCGAACATGCCGTGCAATCTGCTGAGAATATTCATTAAATCCGAAAACGGCTGCTGAACGTGCAATCATTTAATCTTCTTTCCATGCAAGTGATCGCGGAACTCACTGCATAATGCTTTATTGGCCACAACAATCGCAACATCTCCTGCTAGAATTTCATAGCTAGGATCAGGATTAAAAGCAAATGTTTGCGTTCTGTTTTGATAAATTCCAAGCATGCTCAGACGCTGATGAAATAATGGATGAAGCAACAATTCAAAAAATCGTTTTGACATTCCGCTATCCAGAACTATCTCTTCAATCACCGTTCCTCCATGTCCCAAACGCAGTTCATGAATAACGTCAAATGCTATGGGCTGATGACTAATACGTCGGCTCATCAATCCCACCAAAAGATGCGGATTAACCATTTCATCAATCCCTGCTAATGAAAGTTTTTTACGATTTTCATGATGATGTAAAATCGAATAAAGAGGAATTTTTTTGTTGAGTTCTCGTATCGTTAATGCCGTATAAATATTGGCAACATCACTGTCTTCCAATAAAATTACCGCAATGACCTGTTCTTCAAACTGAATTTGCGTCGTATGGTAGGTATAAAGTGATGAAGGATCCGCATTTAAAACTATAAATCCTTCACTTTGTGCCTCTTTTGCCTTCAAAGGATCTTTTTCTAATATCACAATATGCTTGAAGATTTTTTTCAATCGATGAATCACTTCGTGCGTCAATGATGAATAACCACAAATCAGATAAAAACGCTCTAACTTACTGACATCATCAATGAGCTTTTCTTCTTTGATTTCATCCAATTTTTCAGTAAAAGCACTCACTATAATAGAAGTTGCAAATGAAATAACCGCAATACCTGAAACGATAATAACCATAGCTACTACACGCCCCTCGTGGGTCACTGGGACAAAGTCACCGTATCCGACAGTAAATATCGTCACAACTGACCAATAGACGGCATCAAAAAGAGTATTAATCTTCGATGCAGGGTTGTTCGCTTCCATAACGTAAATCAAGACAGATGAAACAATAATAATGATCATGGCAAATAATGCAAGAGTTAAAAGCTCAAACTTTTTAGAGGAAAGAATAGAGATCAAACGGCGCAGGCTCTTCGCATATCGAAAAAGTTTTAATACACGGAAGAGAATAAAAACGCGCAAAAGCCTAAACTCATGAAAAAATGGCATAACCGCCAGTAAATCAACCATCGCCGAAGCTGAAAAAACAAATTCTAATTTATGTTTAACAATAGTTTTCAATGACTTCCCAAGCGAAAAGGGACGATGTAAAAAAAGATCATGTTCATACTGATCAATCACCACTTTGGTACTGTCGCTGTAAATCCATAAACGAAGTAAATATTCTATAAAAAAGATCAGTGAGATAATGTAATTATTGAAAAAAAGCCAGCTCAAGGACATTTCATGTTTTACTTGACGAATTAAAATATAGACGCTTAGAAAAATCAGTAAGATCATCATAAAATCAAAATATTTTTTATAAGGGTAATTGCTGTTTTCTAAGAGGTTGTAGGTTGAATTTTTGACACGACGATAGACAGTGGACGAATGGAGAAAAAATGCAAACGCAACAACCCACCGACCCAACATCGAATTCCTTATTGCGCTAATTTAGCAATCAAAATATCATTCAGTGCATTTGGGTTAGCAGAACCCTTTGATGCTTTCATTGCTTGACCAACGAAGAAACCGAAGAGCTTCTCTTTCCCCGACTTATATTCTGCTACTTTATCGGCATTTGCAGCCAAAATTTCATCGATTAAAACTTCAAGTGCGCCGGTATCACTTACTTGCTTAAGCCCCAACGTTTCAATGATTGCATCCACATCCCCGCCATTATTAGCAAGTAAATAGTCCAACACCTCTTTGGCTGCTTTACCGCTGATGATGTTCTCCTCGATGCGCTTCACAAGCGTTCCTAGCGTCATAGCATCCACAACCGAATCAACTGCACTCATGCCGCCGCTAAGACGTCCTTGCAACTCAACCGTCAGCCACGTGATCGCATTGCGCGCCGTAATACCGAAAGCTAACATCGCTTCAAAATACTGCGCGCTTTCCAATGTCGCTGTCACAACCGCCGCATCGTAAGGGCGCACACCGAATTCACTGACAAAACGCTCTTTTTTAGCGTCCGGTAATTCCGGGATATTACGCATCGTCACGTACATCGCATCATCAACCACGACTTTAAGCAAATCAGGCTCAGGGAAATAACGGTAATCCGCAGCCCCCTCTTTTCCACGCATAGAACGGGTTTCTTGTTTAGTCTGGTCAAAAAGACGGGTCTCTTGTACAATCTCCTGATCGTACAGCCCATCTTCCCACGCTTCACGCTGGCGCGCCACTTCAAGCTCGATCGCTTTTTGGATAAAACGAAAACTGTTGATGTTTTTGATCTCTACACGTGTATACAGCTTTTCATCACCCTTCGGGCGGATCGAGACATTAACGTCAACGCGAAAGGATCCCTCTTGCATATTTGCATCACTGATATCCAAATAACGCACTATCGAGTGCAATTTTTTAAGATACAAAATCGCCTCTTCGGCACTGCGCATATCCGGTTCTGAAACGATTTCAACCAACGGTGTTCCTGCACGGTTCAAATCCACTTTAGAGATAGCCCCTTCATGGATGTTTTTCCCTGCGTCGGATTCAATATGGGCACGATTAATACGGATGGTTTTTTGGCTTCCGTCCTCAAAATCAACGGTTAAGTTTCCGTGTTCAACGATAGGTGTATAAAGCTGTGTGATTTGATATGCCGTCGGACTGTCAGGATAAAAATAGCTCTTGCGGTCAAAAAACGAAGTGCGGTTAATCGTCGCATCCACTGCCGTACCAAACATTCCCGCTTTTCGCAATGCCTCTTTATTCAATACCGGCAATGCACCAGGCAGTGCCAAACACGTCGGACACGTATTGGTGTTTTGTTCGTGATTAAAGCTCGTAGGACATGAACAAAAAAGTTTAGACTCGGTATTAAGCTGGACGTGCACTTCCAGTCCGATTACGGTTTCAAACATACAAATAATTCCTCATTAAATAAAATATCTTATAGATGCAAATCCGTAGGCTCCGGCTGCTTCAACTGCATTTATTTGCTCTTGGGAAACAATTCCGCCCAATGCAAAAATAGGTATGCTTATTTTATCCACTATTAGTTTTAAATCCTCTAAACCCTTGGGGTTTCCTTTGTTTGGAGACTCATAAATTGGGCTATACGTCACTGCATCCGCCCCTATTTTTTGCGCTTTTTCTACTTCATCATGCGTATGGGTACTGATAATAACATACAACCCTAAATCTTTGGCACTTTTAATACTCTCAAATTGCGTTGATGCCAAATGAACCCCATTGACCCCTAATGTATGTGCAAGATTATAATCGCCATGCAGCAAAATTTTGGCATCTGAATTTTCTCGAACCTTTTGGATAACAGTTTCGGACAATTGGCGATACAAAGGGGTAGTTTTATCACGAAAGCAAAAAAAATCGACAGAGTGTTTTTGAAGAACTCTCTCTAGTCGATCACTAAGAGTCCTTGCATCGTCACCGTAAAGAGAAGGATCAGTGATTAAATACGATTTCACTCTCGGGTTTGAGACGAAGGGGAAGTAAGTGCATCGCGTATCTCTTCAAGAAGTGCGGTCTGTTTTAATGACTCAGTATGACGATCACGAGACATGGAAAAATTTTCCAAAATGACAATCGAAAATAATGCTATAAAAAGGAAAAGAAAAGCAAAGAGTGACGCAGTAACAACGCCCAAGAAAATTAAAGATTGAAAAGTTACCCAAGTTCCTACAATAGCGAATCCCCACGAAGATCCGACGAGGAAGCTTAGAAGTGAGTTATGCGTATTGCGGCATTTCATAGGAGTTCTTAGTGATCGTCGCTAAGCAGTACTGCACCACCAAGATAAACATAGGTAAGCATCATAAAGATAAACGCTTGTAAAAATGCCATAAAGGTCAAAAGTGCAAAAGGAACAATTGGAAGAATCCATGGCGCCAGCATCAACAATACCATCAAGAACATATCGTCCCCTTTGACGTTACCGAACAATCGGAAGCTCAAAGAAATAACACGTGAGATATGAGATACGATTTCAATCGGAAACATCAACCACGCCAACCACCATACAGGACCCATAAAGTGTTTGAAATACGTGATCAATCCATTACGACGGATACCCTCAAAGTTGTAATAGGTAAAAACAACCAAGGCAAGCGCAAGTGTGAAATCCAAAAAGGCACTCGGTGCTTCAAAACCAGGAAGAACACCAATAACGTTTGCAACACCTACAAATAAACCGATAGTTGCAACCAGTGGAAGGTAACGACGTGCTTCCGTTTTACCCATAACGTCTGTTCCCATTGCTAAAACACCGTTAAGATAGGCTTCCATAACATTCTGTGTTCCCGTTGGAACCAAACGAAGATTAGCCGTTGCCATACGCGCAAGGATGATCACGATCGCCGTTGCAAGCAACATGTGTGTTAGAAAGATAAAAGCATGATCTTCGCTGTAAAGACCAAAGAAAGTAAACAATTCGCCCATGAGATAGCGTTCCTTTGCGGATAATATTGGCGTGATTATAATGAGTTTGAGATTAAATTCCTATAAATCCAAATGTAAATACGATTTACAAAATTAAAAAAAGTAGAAATTTATCCTGAAGATTCCCAACCGAGGCGTTGGGAAGAGTAAAGAACTATTTGCTGCCAAAACCGAAAGTCGTATAAATGTAGTTGGCCATCTTTTCATCGGTAACCTTGCCTTCACACTCTTCGACTTTCTTCATATTTCTATTCATCACAGCGTGATACGACTTGCCGTCAAAATTTTTGTTTCTGATATCTTTTAATTTACGTACAAGTTCTGCTTGAGTTAACGTGTTCAACGGCACGCCACATACGTAAGCTTGTCCTTTCGATGCCACATCAAGGGCAGCTCTTTGCTTCGTCGTTATACCCGATACCCCTGTGAGTTTTTTAATCCCGTCAGCTCTCTCACCGTGACAAGCTGCACAATTATTCTTGTAAATCATACTGGGTGTTTCCAACTCTTTTGCGCTGCAGTAACTTGACAATAACAATGATGCGAAACCAATCACTAATAATTCACGTGTTTTCATTCAAAAACCTCCAACTTTTATATGCAAAGATTGTATGCCAATTTAATGAGAAAAAAATGAGGCTCTTACCAACTGAAGAAATATCCCTATAAACTTAAATGACAAAGTTCTTTTTTTGCATCTGAAATATCGGTTTGGATCGCTTTTTTGAGCAACTCCAAGGTCTCATATTTTTGATTTTTACGTAAAAATCGAACAAAACAAATCGTTGCCCTCTGAACACTCTGTATATTCGTGTCCAAGATATGACTCTCTATCGCATACGAGCCATCGGTACAGACCCGATGTCCCATAAAAGCAACGGATGGATGATAATGTTCTTCATCATCAATGCGCGTCAAAGTAGCATATACACCTTCTTGGGGAACTAAAAATCCTTTGCACTCCAAATTGAGAGTAGGAACCAGCTCTTTTTTTCCAATCCCCTGCCCCTTGATCACGTTTCCGCTAATACAATAATTATGACCTAAAAAACGGTTAGCTCCATGGATATCCCCGATTTGCAGTTTTGCTCTGATCTTATGAGAATGTACAGAGTCATTGTCAATCGTCACTTGCTCGATGACACACACAACACCAGCAAAAAAACCCTTTAGATCCTGATGGGAATAACGCCTGTCTTTCCCAAAATGAAAATCATAACCCACCACGATCTTCTTTAAACGGGGGAATTGCGTCAGCAGATGTGACACAAACTCTTCGCCCTCCAAATGACGAATCTCATCAAGCGGATAGTAAAAAATCGGATAATGGGTATATTTTTCCCGCTCACATCCGGGAGTCAGATTGGCATAGCCTGTTTCGATAACAACAATCGCCCCGTGTTCACCCAATTGATTAAACAGTTGTTGATGCCCTATATGCATCCCGTCAAATCCGCCGATGGCGATGGCTTCAACCTTTGATAAAGCCATAACACGTTTCCTGATTTCCCTCTTTGCCCGCTATGTGTGCGATCTCTTTGGCAATGAGCTTCCATCCCAAAAGGGAACAGGTATCTTCAAATTTGATCATGGCTTTTCCGATTGCACTGTTATCTTTGACTACTCCGTTTTTATCCCGCTTTACCTCACGCCCTACTTGGAACTGCGGCTTAAACAAGACAACAATATAGCGAGAACTCAATCGATCAATCGAGGAAAGGACCAATTCCAAGGGTATAAAAGCAACATCGCACGTCACGATATCATACGGTTTTTCAGCCGTAAATTCTCGTATATCGGTATTTTCATGGACAGTTACTCTCGCGTCACTGCGTAAGGAGGGATGTAGCTGATCACTGCCTACATCGACACAGGTTACATGGGCAGCTCCCTCTTCCAAAAGGACTTGAGTAAACCCTCCGGTACTTGAGCCGATATCCAGCGCATTTAACCCATTCAAATCCCACTCAGTAAAAGGTAAAAAACCTTTGAGTTTGATCGCGGCACGGCTGACGTATTGTGCGACATCCGCAATCTCGACCTTCATCGTTTCATCCGTTTCAAACGATGTTTTATCAATGATTTTTCCATCCACACTGACTGCGTGATCTTTTATCAACTGCTGTGCTTTGTTTCGGCTTTCTGTCAGCCCTATTTCTACTAAATAACTGTCTAAACGCATTCATTATTTCCTATCATGTCTCTAAATTCACTCTCAGTGAGCAATGCAATCCCTAATTCTACCGCTTTATCATATTTACTTCCTGCATCTTCGCCATAAATGACAAAATTGCTCTTTTTTGAGACCGAAGAGGCCACTTTTGCCCCTAATTCTTCGAGCATTGCTTTGATAGTGTCGCGCGGAACGCTCATCGCTCCTGTTACCACCACTGTTTTGTCTTTAAAAGGATTCTCTACAGCGACTCTTTTGATCGGTTCAACGGGAGAAAGTGCTTCTCGCAATGCATCAATTTTCGCACTATTGACCCGAACAAACTCCAGCACAGACTCAACCATCTCTACCCCAAAGCCCTCTAATGCCAAAATATCGTCACGTACTGCCTTGTCAAAGGCTGTTCCAAAGGCCGAACACAACGTTTTGGAAGCCACTTCACCGATGTGTTCGATCCCCAACGCATTGATAAATCGCCAGCACTCACATCCGCGTGCCGCTTGTATTGCATCCAAAAGGTTTTGGCTCTTCTTTTCTTTAAACCCTTCCAGACTCAAAAGCTGTTCCAGCGTCAAACCAAACAAATCGATCAGTTCTTTCACCAATCCCGCTTCATGCAATGCCAGAACGATTTTATCTCCCAAACCATCTATATTGAGACACGGTTTAGAGGCAAAATAGACGATCGAATTAACCACCCGTGCTTCGCAATCAAGATTTTGACATTTGATCAACGCTCCCTCATCGAGTAACTCGCTGTTACAGACAGGGCAATGAGAAGGTCTATCAATTTCTATTTCGCTTCCATCGCGCTCTGCTGTGATTACCTTCACGATTTTAGGGATGACATCGCCGCTGCGTAAAATGATCACTTTGTCCCCGATGCGTATGTCTTTACGGGCAATCTCATCAAAATTATGCAGTGTGGAGCGTTCTACTGTCACCCCCTCAATATCGACAGGTTCAACAATGGCAACGGGAGTCACGACACCGCTGCGCCCTACTTGGTAAATCACTTCTTTGAGCGTTGTAAGTTTTTCGATGGCGGGAAATTTATACGCGGCCGCCCAACGGGGATTTTTGACCGTATAGCCCAGCTCATCTTGTACGGCAATCGAATCGACTTTGATCACCATACCATCCAACAGCATCGCAAAATTATCCCGCTCAATTCGCATCTCATGGTAAAAGGTCTCTATCTCATCGGCACTGACACATATATGGGTCATGTGGGGATTACGAAATCCAAGACCATAAACCCATTCCATCCGCTCGCTCAGATTCCCGATTTCGAGAGTGTTCGCCCCGATACCGTAGGGCATAAACACCAAACGTCGAGATGCCGTGATACGAGTATCGAGCTGTCGTAAGCTTCCGGCCGCCGCATTTCGGGGATTCGCGAATAAATTTTCTCCGCTTTTTAACCGTTCTTCGTTAATCTTCTCAAAATCTTCTTTGAAAATGACCACTTCACCCCGTATTTCAATGCGCTGTTTGTACTCTATTGTGAGTGGAATACTTTGTATCGTTTTGGCGTTTTGAGTAACGTCTTCCCCTAGTGTTCCATCCCCACGGGTGATTGCTTGTACCAGCGCACCGTTGTCATAAATGAGATTTAAACTCGCCCCATCAAATTTCGGTTCACTGTAAAACTTCACATCACCATAGACCTTGGTAATACGCTCGACCCATTTATCAAGCTCTTCTTTGTTAAATAGATCTTCCAAACTCCACATACGGCTGAGATGGTGTGCTTTGTCAAACTTATCCTGAGGCTGATCGCCTACACGCTGTGTGGGTGAGTCGGGGATAATTTCAGTTGGATGTTCTGCCTCATACGCGACTACTTGGTGATAAAGAATGTCATACTCTTCATCCGTTGTGATCGGGTCATCGAGGACGTAGTAGTGATGGGAGTATTTTTTAAGTTGTTCTACGGTGGTTTGGTAGTCGGTGTGGGTCATTTTTTATTGTCCATTTTGTATTGCTTGCTTGATAATCGGTGAGACTGTTTCAGGACTTATACCCCGTTCTTGACAATAGGGTGTTTGTAGCCAGAGCGAAAGTTGTTTTTGTCCTTTACTTGCATTGCATCCACAACAACACAGCGCAATATTTTCTCGGGTAATAATTTTTGCATCATTGATGATATGTTCCCAACTCGCTGCTGTTTTTTTGGAAACTTTAGCAGGTGTAAATTCAGTACTACAATAAACGCACTTTCTGTCTCTTTCTCTAATTTCTTTTTCTAACAAAGCAGGTATGTTCCAATTATTTGCCATTAGAAAACCTCATTCTTCTTCGTCCTCATCATAATTTGGTATCAACCACGCTTTAAATTTCGTCAAATCAAATTCTAAATGTTCCATCACACGACATACATTATCGAAAAAAAGTTTTTCCGATTCACCATATAGCAAATTAAGATATGATTTTCCCCACTCCTCTTCTGCGTAACCATGGGAAAATGGTGCTTCCGTTTCTTCGTTAAAGATATGTTTAACCATCTGAGCCAAAATTAACGCATTCGAAATTTGTTTACTCCAATGGATACCCGCTTTAAAATCAATCTTCAAGTCCAAAACAGTATCAGGATAACGTCGAAAAAATCGGCTCATAATAGCCTCATAAATGATTGAATCGTGCCAAAAAATCTCTGTACCACTCTCATCATATATGACATGATGGAGAACGTTGATTTCATCCTCATCATCCATAAATTTTTCTACTCTGGTGACTTCTTTCCACTGGATAGGTAATTGGCTCACTTTATTTCCTTCAACCGCTTCAATGCCATTTTATAAACGGTCATATCGTCCCGTGCTCCTATCGCCATGATATGAATCAAAATTTCCTCTTCGATTACTTCATAGACAATACGAATCTTCTTTTTTTCAGCATACATCTTTCGATACCCCGAGAGATCAATCCCATTTTTATTTCCTAAATTCTCTCCTAACTCAGGAGAAATAGAAATTTTCACAAGCTGTTTAGCAACGCGCTCACGAACTCCATTATCCAACTCTAGAAACTCTTTTTGGGCTTCAGGATGAAATTTGAGCGTGTACGCCATTAGAGGGTAATGCCCGCTTTTGCCATTACATCATTAAATGGGATATAGGACTCTTTTGGAGCCTCTTTACGTTCACGGAGTAATTCCGATAACCCGACACGCTCTGCCATATCTGCTAATTCTTTTATCCGCTCGTATTCATCAATACTGAGCATGACCGCTTCAGGACGGTTATTCTTCATCACAGCAATTTTCTCAACACTGTGATGGGAAATTTTATCCAATGTCTGACGTAATGTTTTAAGGAGATCGGTAACCGACACCATCTCTTCACGACTGTATGCAATCATGATCAATCCTTTAAGTAATTCTTTAAAGAATTATACTACTTTTTAAATAATATTCTCACAAACGAACAATTTTCGCCCCAAATCCCCCAAGATGCTGAGGAGCATCGGTAAAGCTTTTGACACTCGGATGGGCTTTTAAGAACTCTTTGACGGCATAGGAGAGTTTCCCCGTCCCGATCCCATGATAGATGATCACCTCATCAAACCCCTGTAAAAGTGCATCGGAGAGAAACTTGTCCATACGCTCACATGCTTCCTCGCCTCTCAGACCATGCAGGTCAAGCTTCAGTCCACTTTTTTGCTCGATTTGAGCGGTATGGGTTGTTTTGACTTTTTTGGGTAGATTGCCTGAGGGCTTGAGATCGAAGAGTTTGACTCTCAAACGCATCCCCTCCACCTCGATCATCGCATCTTTGTTACCAATACTCACGATAGTGGCGCGCTGGTTGCGGTATTTTACCGTTTGTCCTACCGTAAAAACAATTGGTTCGGGTTCAGAGATTTTGAGCGGTTGATCTTTGGGGATCATCGCAGCTGCTTTGTTTAGCTGACGATGAATCGCTGCCATATCCATCCCGCGTGCCGCTTCTTTGGCTTCATTGGTTGCCGCATCGTACAACATACGTAGGCGATTCTTTTCGGCATCCAGCTCACTGCGCAGGTTTTCACGTGCCTCTTTGAGTCCATTTTCTTGCGCACGTAATGACTCCAAACGCTCATCGACCTCTTTGTTTTTCGCTTTGAGCGCACGTTCGAGTTCACTTCCCCGCTCTATGAGGATATTGAGTTTTTCGTGATTTTCCCCGTACAGTACTTTGGCACGACTGATAATATTGGGATTGATACCGTAGCGTGATGCTGTCTCGAATGCATAGCTTTTCCCGATCACACCATGTAAAAACTCATACGTCGGAACGCGGTGTTCTTCATCATAAATAGCCGCCAGAAGTTCTACGTCATCACGATCGGCCATCAAGGCAGCAAGGCGTTTATGATGCGTCGTTACGATGATCTTTTGCCCCCGTTTAATTAGCTCATCGAGCACCACGGCAAAAAGAGCCGCCGCCTCGTCGCTGTCCGTCCCTAACTCGATCTCATCAACCCCGACAAGGGCATTTTTGTGTTCAAACAGATGGCTAAACTGCACCATCCGTCCCGCAAAGGTCGAAATGTCATTGCCCACATTCTGGGGATCATCGATCACGGCTTCTATGCGCTTGAATCCGCCGATGTGGGATTTGTGAGCATTGAGTTTCATCGGGATGAGATATTTGGCCATCGCACACGCACTGAGAATCGATTTGAGCAGCATCGTTTTACCACCCGCATTGACCCCTGTAATCATCAACAAATTTCCTCGAAACTCCACACTGACCGGCTTGGGTTTATGCAAGGCTGGATGAGAGAACTCTTCGAGAATGATTTTGTTGTCGCTTTGCGGTTTGAGGATTGCGTACCCTTTTGATCTCGCAAACAAAACACGCGCTTGATAATGGTCAAATCGTTCAAACTCACGGTCGATAAATCCGATAAACGGTGTTAGCGGTGAGAGTTTGGAGGAAAAACGCTTGGCGTATTCATAGAGCTTTGCTTCACGGTCTTGCATCACATGGCGCAGTTGTTCTTTGGAGCGTAAAATCGCATCGGGAGCAACGTAGAAAAATCCTGCCGCAGTACGACCGATCACCGCACCTTTGAATACATGATTGAATCCGCCACGCAGAAGAAGACACTCTTCGTCGTTGATATAGTGTACTTGGGTATCAACGAGATAAGGGGTGAGTTTTTGCGTGTATAAAAGCCGTTTCATCGACTCATTGATGTCCGATTTAATCGTCTTAATCCGTTGGGAAATTTTAAACAATTCTTCATCGCGTGATTCGATAAATTTACCCGTCTCATCAAAATAGTCGTCAATCTCACTAAACGGTTCTGGGATTTGGATCGTCTCCATCCATTCACCGATCAGACCTGCGAATTCCCTATTACGAAGGGTACGAAAATAGCGGACTACTTTGATAAGCTCAAACATATCTTCAAAGCGCAAAACACCCTGCTTTTTGAGATGATTGATGATGGTTTCAAATGCAATACTTTTTAGAGGCGCTTTGAATTCCAATAAATCCAATGCTTGAATATACCGATAGTGGCGTTCCTGATCTCCGGGAATGGCCACATTTTGGGAACGGGCAAAAAACTGTTCTAGCTCAGCGAGATGAGCAATGAGATCGAGCTTGCCAAAAAGCTCGGAAAGATTGGCAGAAAGATGACTCATCGACACTCTGACGCACTAAAAATTTGATTGGGATAACGAGAGTCTTGATTACCGATAAAACTTTGTGTTCCTACACTGTAGCTAAACCCTTTACGATCAACTTTTATTCCCTTGCATAGCAGTGTTTCGCCATTTGTGTATTTAAGCTGCATATCATTGATATGTTTGCTTTCTAAGTCTTTCATAATATTATAAAGAACGGCATTGGCAATCACCAATGTCAATAGTAAGAGAATAAGCCCTTTCTGGCGAAAGGTCAATGAGGTAAAGTAGTACATCCAAATAAAAACAATGATAACAATACTAAACCAAAGCAAATATCCCATCTTTTACTTAGTTCCCCGCAATTGATACGTCAAATCCCCTGCTCCAAAACCAACAATTAAGCCCTTATCGTATGTCTTGAAAACCTCATTACCAACAATGACTTGGATCGTATCTCCTTCACGATGAAGGCTATCCGCCAAAATAAGATTATAACGGGAAAATTCACTTGCAAAATCGATATCACGATGTTCTTCACTCGCAGCCCATACCGGCAAGATAACCAGCTCGTCTACACCCTCAAAGCACTCGACAAATGCTTGCAAGTTATCAATGGTACGAGAGTACTTATGCGGTTGCCAAACCGCGACAACGCGGTCAAATTCTTTAAGCTTTGCATAGGTTGTTAACGACTGCATCGTTGCTTTAATCTCGGTGGGGTGATGAGCGTAATCGTCGATAATGACACGATCACTTCCTTTGAAAATCACATCAAAACGCTTTTTAATCCCACGGAAATTGAGCAAATGGACACGAATAGAAGCAATACTCATCGTCTGTGCCGCTGCCATAATTGCCAGTGACGCATCCATGGCAATGTGCTCTCCAAATCCCCATACTTCAAATTCACCAAACCCTTTGAGGTGGAAACGGGTATAGGGTTCATCATCGATCAAGGTATAGGTGATGTTGGTAATATCCGTACTTGGATACAGCCGAAGCGCATCACATGTCAAGGTCGCCATAAAAGGATCTTCGGCATTGATCACCCGTACGCTTCCCATTTCGATAAAACGGCGATACGCATTGTGGAAATCGTCAATGTTGTAGTTGTAGTACTCCATATGTTCCGGTTCAGCATTGGTAACAATAGAACAATACGGATTGGAATTCAAAAAGCTTCCATCGCTCTCATCCGCTTCAAAGAGCAATACATCGGTACTTCCGTCGTATCGAACATTGGAACCAAACCCTTTGGACTCCGCACCGATAATCGCACTTCCATCCATTATCGCCGCCAAAATTGCCGTCGTCGTACTTTTGCCATGGGCACCGCACACGGCATAGACTTTTTTCTCGCTCAATATTTTCAACAGCGCATCACGACGGTGGAGCACTTCTATCCCACGGCGATGTGCTTCAACGATTTCAGCATTGGTCGGTTTGATGATCGCTGAGTGAATAATAAGTTCACACCCCTCAGGAATATTGGACGCATCATGCCCGATATTCACCGTAATTCCACGCTTACGCAACAATTCGGTGATATGGGTCTCTTTCATGTCTGATCCGCTGACGTCATGACCGCTGAAACGCATGTATTTTGCAAGACCTGAAATACCGATTCCACCGATCCCGATAAAGTGAATCTTCATGCTGTCTCTCCTGCTGTTTCAATGCATTTTTTAAACTCATTAATGTAAAAGCTTCCGCTTTCCTGTGTCGCCTTCATATCCACGTATTCATCGATAAAATCATCAAACGGGATTTTTGCATCACATGCCGCACGATGCATTTTCATCGCCTCGTTAAACGGTTCATCTTTGCTTAGTCCGCCAATAACTTCAAAAAGTGCGCTTGCATCATAGGCACTTCCCGTACTGTAATGTTCAATCGCATACTCATATAAGGCTCTCAAAGTAGCAAAATCCTGAACCTCACTCATATCAAGACGCTCAAGATTTTCCAGAGCATTGGTCATTCGTTCCAATGCTAAATCTAATATGTTGGCATAATAGGCCATCAAGGTATCATCATCAAATGTTTCATGTGCTTGCGCTTCGAGGACATACAGTGCCGCTATATCGCCTGCCGCTTGCGCGTTATAAATCTTTTCCTTGAGTTCATCCATTTAGTGCCTCCTTAAGTCGCATAAGCGCTTGTATTGTTTTAGTTGTTTCTTCTACCAATGCGATACGGATATAACCGATACCCGGGTTTTCACCTCGTTGATCCGCACGGGCCAAAAACTCTCCTGGGAGAACTTTTACGTTGTAATTACGATAGAGGCGTTGGGTAAATTCCAGCGCATCAGGAACTTTGAGCCATAGATAAAACGTCGCATCCGATGTTTGGACTCCCAGTATCTCACGAGCTGCTTTAAAATTGTCTGCATACACATCACGCGCCACTTGTACGTGTTCATCATCCGCCCATGCCATCGCCGCAGCTGCTTGTAGAGGTAGCGGAGACGCACATCCGACATAGGTACGGTATTGGGCATAACCTTTTAATATTACGGCATCCCCTGCAATAAATCCACTGCGCAATCCCGGAGCTGAAGAGCGCTTTGAAATCGAGTTGATAACAAGTACATTTTTAAAGCTGATATTCCCCACATGCACCGATGCTTCCAAGAGGGATGGAATCTTTTGAGCCGTATAAATCTCACTGTAACACTCATCATTAATGAGACAAAAATCGTGTTTCAATGCAAGCTTGACCCATATTCCCAACTCTTCAATCGACAATACTGAAGCGGTCGGATTATTCGGAAAATTGAGAATCACCAAATCACATTGTGCCAATTCTTCTTCATTCACAACAGGCTTAAATCCATTTTGCTGGGTCAAATTGAGATGAATAACTCTCGAGCGTGACGCAATCGCCGCACCCTCATAAATCTGATAAAATGGATTTGTATACGCCATTACGGGCTCTTTTTTATCAAACAGATAATACTGAGGAAAGTTAAAGAGTACTTCACGGGTTCCAAACGAACTGATTAGCTCGTCGGCTTTTAATTCTACACCAAAACGGTTCTGGACAAAGGTGCGCATAGACTCATTGAGATACACTTCACCCGCTGTTTTTGGGTAACGGCGAAGTTCTTCGGAATGTTTAGCAAGAGATTTTTGGATAAAAGCCGGAGTATCAAACTGCGGCTCACCGATGGTCAGCGCAATGGGTGAATACGCTTCATTAGGGGTAATCCCTTCTAGAAGGGAAGTTAGTTTTTCAAAAGGATACGGTTCAAAGTGCAAAGGACGATCTTTAATATGAGATAAATAATCCCATATTATAGCGATTTTTTACTTATCCTCTTTCCCACTACTGATGGATTCCAATCGCTTTAAATTATAACCATCAATAATCATATAACGCGGTTGCGCCATATTATCAATGCCTACTTTCATATGATGGTTATCGATCGAAAAGGCCATATCGTATCCGGCTTCTTTTGCTTTGACTAACAAATCT
This sequence comes from Sulfuricurvum sp., assembly GCA_030694265.1. Taxonomy (GTDB): domain Bacteria; phylum Campylobacterota; class Campylobacteria; order Campylobacterales; family Sulfurimonadaceae; genus Sulfuricurvum. Next base: position 162,605 of record JAUXYP010000001.1, on the reverse strand, counting down.
TTATCGTAAATACCAAACGGCCATGCCAAGTATTTGATACCGTGACCCATTTTTTTCTCTAACGTTGCTTTGGATTTATACAATTGCGCATGCACCGATTGTACATACTCTTGCGGTGAAAGGGCTTTCTTTTCACGCTTGAAATTTGGATGCCAATAGGTATGCGATTCTACATGAAACAACTTTGTGGCTTCGAGTTCACGTAACTGATCCCACGTCATTGCGTACTTGGCGTTTGAAATGGCACTTGGATAAATGAAAAGTGTCACAGGAACTTTATACTTTTTAATGATTGGTGCCATATCACTATAAACGCTTTTATGTCCATCATCTGCGGTGATAACAATTGACTTCACAGGGATTGATTTTATTTCCCCTTTAATATAACGTGCCGCAGTGTCCAACGTGATCACCGTATAACCATTTTTGATCAACCAACCAAGCTGTTCAGCAAAATCTTTCGTATGAATGGTCATCGAATCAGTCACTTCAGCACCGCAACGGTGATAACACAATACAGGAATGCTTTGAGCTGCAGACACAGGAACAGACAACCATAAAGTTGCCAACAAAGCTAGAGGAGAAAGTAGGGATTTAAACGCCACGGTAAATACTCGATTCTTTATAAAATTAAAACCGTGATTATATACTAAAGATTTAACATTCAAATCCAAGTAATTGCTTCTACTACAACCACAACAGGCTTGAAGATGCTGATGATGTACTTTATCATGCAAAATTCGATCGACGCAACAGAGTCTCTGTCCATATAACAAACAATAACCAATCAAAATCCGACCTAAAAAAAGACAACAGTTAGTAAACAATTCAAAAAAACACCCAACGTCCATCGATAATTTAATTGAAATTACTCTTCTATACCTCTTTATAGACCTATTAAAGAAAAAAATAGCATTTTAGAACCCCTTAAAACAGGAGTTTTCTCTAAATAATAAAAAAAATACACAAATCTCTTGACAAAGTTTTGGTGTGAGTGTATACTTCCAGCATATTTTAAAAGGAGTCACACATGATGAAAATCGCCCTTGCTATGCTTTTAGCTGCAATGTTTATTGGATGTAGTAAAGAAGAAGCTACTACTGAAGCAGCACCTGCTGCAACTGAGGAAGTAGCACCTGCTGCTGAAGCTATGCCTGCTGATGCTGCTGTTGATGCTGCCGCACCTGCTGCTGATGCTGCAATGCCTGCTGCTGAAGCTGCACCTGCTGCTGAAGCAACTCCAGCTAAGTAATTAGCTCTAGCGATAAGTTTTGCACCTCGGTGCAAAACAAGTCACTTTCCCTCTTTTACCTTCTTAATCAAATAACATTATCTAAAATACTGAATTTATAGTGTACAATCATCCTAAATAACTAGGAGATAAACATGAAAACAATCATCCCTTTGCTTTGTACCCTTTTTTTAGTCGGATGCAATGATACTGCGCCCATAGAGAAAGATCCTCCCGTTCAAAATAGCAACGTAATAGCTGAAGATGTTAATGTGACATCAGCACAAGAACCGCAAGCAGTTCTTCCACAAATAACAGAAGCAATAACCACCCCAAGTCATGTTGATACAACAAAAACTGAGACAAAACCTGTCAATAAAATCAAAACAGAACCTCAAAAGTCTACTATTCCAAAAGCAGTTAAAGAAGTTAAACCCCAAGTAGATGCGAGTGCTCTCTTTGGCACAAAATGTGCCTCATGTCATGGAGCTAAAGGAGAGAAACAAGCTCTAGGAAAATCACAGGTAATAGCAGGATGGAAAGCTTCACAGATTGAAGAAGCTTTAAATGGGTATCAATCAGGTAGCTACGGGAAAGAGATGAAAGCCCTTATGCAAGGACAGGCTAAATCATTAAATTCTGAAGAAATTAAATCCCTGTCCAAATATATTTCAACACTTTAAATGATTAGTTAGATTGAGGAAGTAGAAACTTTTGGGTGATTAATTCACCTTCTTCATTGAAAAATAAATAAGAAAGCTGGTCTTTTTTAACCGATAGGCCAGCCAAATAGCGTAACGCTAAATTGGCTTGAAGAGAAGCAATGTGCATGACAATAGGTGCTGCAATTCCTGCTGGAGTTTTTTGAGTAATCTTGAAAAGTTCGGTAAAAGAAGCTTTCTCAAAAAAACACACTTGCCCGTTAAACGCTTCTACTGAGCCATACACCCATGGTGTTTGTATTTTCTTGGCATAGCTATTAATTGCTCCACGTGTAGGAAGATTATCTGTCGCATCGATGATAAGATCAATCTCGATCTCTTTTGTCGTAAACTCTTCAAAACTGCATACATGCGCGTAACTTTTTACATACGGGCAGCGCTCCTCTATAAGCTGTGCTGTTATCTCCGCTTTAAACTTATTCTCATCACCCATCTTAAAAGCGATTTGACGATGAATATTATGCAGGCTTACCGTATCAAAATCAACCATATGAATTTCACCGATTCCGGATGCTCCCAGAGCGAATGCCAAAGAAGAACCTAAACCGCCGCTACCGATGATAGCGATACGCTTGCTTTGTAAAAGGGTTTGTGTTTCCTCGCCCCATAGCTGCACCTGTCTGTGAAAATAGTGCATCATGAAAGTATTCTCCGTTTTTTAAGCGCTTCTTTAAAACCCCACCCTTTTCGAGCATCCCTGAGCATTTTTCGATCTAAATCCACTATCAATAACTCTTCGGTATTACCCAAATCACTCTCAACATCTCCATCAGGAGTGACTAACATCGAATCACCATAAAACTTCCATGCATGCGCTTCATCATGATATTCACCCACACGGTTCGCGCGCAGTATGTAACAATTATGGGTAAATGCTCTGGTTTTAATCAATTCACGCCATCGGTTATGTGAATCAAAAGTAGATGCACTCGGCAACAATACGACATCAATGCCCTTAGTACTAATTGCATCCCACATTGGGTCAAAATGGATTTCAAAACCGCCCATAACGGCAAACTTAAAGCCATTGATCGAAAACATCATTGGCGGCTTAACCGGCTCAATCGCATTGGCAAAAAATGCCTCTTCATCCCAATGAGGATAATTGATCAAAAATTGCTGCGGATAGTATGTAACACTGCGCCCACTGATTTTTGCAATCATTTTACAACACTCTTTTTTCTTAACTGTCACAATGGGTGCTATAAAAACCATCTCATATTTAGCTGCAAGCGCTTTGAGTGTTTCAATCTGATGAGCACTTTGTTCGGCGATCATTGAAATTGGAGTATTGATCAGTTCTTTGAAAAAAGGGTTGAGAAGGTATTCTCCCAAAAGCATTAGCTTAACCCCTTTTTGGTGGGCTGCTTTTGTATAGTTCTCGAGTGTTCTGCTTCCCATTCCAATGGAAGGAAGCTGTAAAATGGCACAACGCATTATTGATCCTGGTTTTTGATTATTTGGATTTGCAATTGTGCTTGTTCTAACATCTTTTCAGCAATTTTGAGCTCATTCATTCCGGCTTCGTAGGCCTTTACACTTTCATTCATAGGAAGTGCAGGATCCATTAGTTTTTCTAAAATTGCTTTCGCATTGGTAATTTTATCTTCAAAACTTTCATCTTCTAACATAGTGCATCCCTTACATACTGATCAATTTTATCAATTTCAACCAAAAAAGCATCATGCCCATAATCACTTTGTATCTCAATATAATCGACATTCTCTTTTCCACATGCTCTCATGGTGTCGGCTATATGTTCCATTTCAGAAGGTAAAAAGAGAAAATCTTTTTCAAATCCCACTAAATAAAGTTCACACACCATTTTTTCCAACGCCTCGTCCAATGAATCAAATCCTCTGGAGAGATCATGAATATTAATGGCTTTGGTAATGTACAAATACGACAATGGATCAAACCACTTTGTAAAATTGTACCCATTATACTCCAGATACGATTCAACCTGAAACTTTCCAAACAGTTCAAATAACCCGTCTGTTCGCTTGTATTCCCGTCCAAATTTCCGTTCCATCGACTGAGGCGACAAAAAGCTGATATGTCCTGCCATGCGTCCAATAGCCATACCACTGAGACCATTTTCTTGGATGGTTTTAGGATCATAATATCCATTTTTAAACTCAGGATCTTTGAGTATTGCTTCTTGGGCTACTTTGTTAAAAGCAATCGCCCAAGCTTGTGTAGCATGCGTCGTTGCCATAGCAATAATTTTTTTTGCAAAATTAGGGAAAAAGACACCGAAGGCAAGCGCCTGCATCCCCCCCATTGATCCTCCGATAATGGCATGCACTTCATGGATACCCAGTCGATCAAAAAGAATGCGCTGTGCTTTAACCATGTCTAAAATGGTAACCACCGGAAATTTGTACCGATACGGTTCATTGTAAGGATAACGTGGAGACATAGGCCCCGTTGAGCCAAAACAGCTTCCGATGACATTGGTGCAGATCACGAAAAAATGGTCGGTATCAACCGCTTTTCCAGAACCTATTAAACCATCCCACCATCCGGGCTTATTATCCCCTTCGTACGTTCCTGCTGCATGATGCGAACCCGTAAGAGCATGACACACAACTACGACATTATCTTTGGCATCATTAAGCTGCCCATACGTTTCGTAGACAATGTCATACGGTTCCAAAATACGACCACTCTCCAAATACAGAGGGTTCGTAAAATGTTCTGTTTTAATTTCGAGATTTAACATATGTCTCTTTACGCGTCCAATGCCTGTTTCAAATCATTGATCAAATCAATACTTGATTCCAATCCGATGCTCAGACGAATGAGACCTGGAAGAACACCGCAGGCAATCAACTCTTCATGGCTTAACTGCTGATGCGTCGTTGATGCAGGATGGGTAATAATCGATTTTGAATCACCGATATTGACCACCAATGAGAAAAGCTGTGTTGCATCCACAATTCGTTTTGCAAGCTCCAAACTTTCCACTTCAAAACTCAACAATCCGCTGGCCATTCCGTCTTGAAAATAGCGTTGTGCATTCACATAATTACTGTTACTTTTCAGACCAGGGTAATTCACTTTTTTCACTTTTGGATGCGCTTCTAAAAACTCTGCTACCGCTTGTGCATTGCGTGAGTGTTCACGCATACGCAGTGATAACGTCTCAATACCTTGTATAAAGAGCCATGAGTTAAACGGGGAAACTACCGCACCCAAATCACGTAATAGGGACAAACGCGCACGCAATGTATACAACGGAAGAGGTACATCAACGTACACTAACCCATGATAACTTGCATCCCCCTCGTTAAACTGAGGATAACGAGGATTTGAACGGATAAAATCAACTAAATCATTGCGCTCAACCATAATTCCACCGATAGCCAATCCCTGCCCCGTCGTGTATTTACTTGCACTGTGCACCACGATGTCAACACCGTGCTCAAACGGTCTGCACAAAACAGGTGTTGCTACAGTGTTATCGACAACCGTTAAGACTCCGAATTTTTTTGCAATCTTAGTTATTGCCGCAATATCAGCGACATCAATACTCGGATTGGTCAAACTCTCAAAAAAGATCACTTTGGTTTTATCGTCAATCAATGCTTCGATTTCACTAGGATTTTGTACATCAAAATAACGTGCTTCAATTCCGAAACGTTTTAATGTATGAGAAGCTTGTGTCAACGATCCGCCGTACAGCTGCTTCGCGCAGATAATATTATCCCCTGTTTCCGCCGCATTGGCAATCGCATAAAAAATAGCTGCCATACCACTTGCAGTTGCAAGACCTGCAGCACCACCTTCCAGCATAGCAAACCGTTTTTCAAAAACATCCGTTGTCGGATTATTCAGCCGTGTATAGATATTACCCAGCTCTTTGAGTGCAAACAAATTCGCTGCATGTTCGACATCGCGAAACTCATATGCCGTTGTTTGATAGATGGGCACTGCCATCGTTCGTTGACCATCTTTTTCATAACCGGCGTGGAGTGCTTGGGTTTGCAATTGCATGTTGATCCTTTTTTTAAACGTGGTAGTTCGGTGCTTCTTGTGTGATAATAACATCGTGTACGTGTGATTCTTTTAAACCTGCACTGGTAATTTCAACAAACTCTGCTTTATCCCAAAAGGCTGTAATACTCTCACTTCCGCAATATCCCATAGACGAGCGCAATCCTCCCATCATCTGATGAACCACTGCTGAGATCGTTCCGCGATACGGGACACGTCCCTCAATCCCCTCAGGTACCAGTTTATCCGCAGCTGTCCCTTCTTGGAAATAACGATCAGTTGACCCTTTAGTCATGGCTCCAATGGAACCCATACCACGGTATGATTTATACTGACGTCCTTGGAACATGATCGTATCACCCGGTGACTCTTCTGTACCAGCAAGTAATGAACCCGCCATAATCGCACTTGCACCTACTGCCAATGCTTTAGCAATATCGCCTGAATAGCGAATACCGCCATCAGCGATAATAGGTACCCCGTGTTCGCGCCCAACAGCGGCACATTCATCAATCGCAGAGATTTGAGGAACACCCACACCCGCAACGATACGCGTTGTACAAATTGACCCCGGTCCGATACCGACTTTAACACCATCAGCTCCTGCATCAATCAATGCTTGAGTAGCTTCTGCAGTTGCAACATTCCCGGCAATAACTTCAACAACCATCTGTTTTTTAATCGCCTTTACCGTATCCAAAATTCCTTTGGAATGGCCATGTGCAGAATCAAGAACCAATACGTCTACCCCAGCATCAACCAAGGCTTGCGCACGATCAAGCTGACCAACACCAATAGCAGCACCTACACGAAGACGGCCAAAATCGTCTTTATTAGCATGTGGATATTCAATGCGCTTTTTAATATCTTTGATGGTTACAAGCCCTTTTAAATGACCGTTATCATCAATGATCGGTAATTTCTCAATCTTGTTTTTGTGCATAATCTGCGCCGCTTCTTCGAGAGTAATACCCGCTTTTGCCGTAATCAAAGGCATCACAGTCATAACAGCACTTGCTTTTTTACTGAGATCTTTTTCAAAACGCATATCACGGTTTGTCAAAATACCCAAGAGTTTATTGTGCGCATCAACAACAGGAACACCTGAGATACGGAATTCATTCATCAACGATTCTGCTTCTTCAAGCGTTGCGTCAGGATGGACAACGATCGGATCAATGATAATACCACTCTCCGATTTTTTCACTTTTTTGACTTGCTTCACTTGCGTTTCGATGTCCATATTCTTATGAATAATCCCAATACCGCCCAAATGTGCCATAGCGATTGCCGCTTGGTATTCCGTAACCGTATCCATTGCTGCTGAAACCATAGGAATATTCAAAGGAATATTACGAGTTAACATCGTTTTGAGACTTACATCTCGTGGAAGAACCTCAGAGTATTTTGGAATCAAAAGTACATCTTCAAACGTGAGTGCGCGTTTACGTATATTCATGATAATTGTCCTTTAAGTTGAGTTTCGAGACTTAGTGCCCCGTTAAATAGAGTTTGTTCTGCATACGCAGCACCGATAAGCTGAAGCCCTACAGGCATGCCGTTTTCTGCCGTGTCAACAGGTAGTGAAATCGCTGGAAGACCCGCGAGATTGACCGAAATGGTATAAATATCGCTCAAATACATCTCAAGGGGATCGTTCAAAGCACCAAATTCATACGCTGTACGAGGAGCTACGGGAGTAAGAATCAAATCCACTTCTTCAAAGATCTTATTATACTCTTCTTGGATCAATGAGCGTACTTTTTGTGCCTTGACATAATAAGCATCGTAATATCCTGATGAGAGGACAAAATTCCCCAACATTATACGACGCTGCACTTCAGGACCGAAACCCTGTGAACGCGTTTGTAAAAAGGTATCTTTGAGATTATCACCCTCTACGCGATTACCGTAACGGATACCGTCATAACGTGCAAGATTCGTCGTTGCTTCCGCTGTTGCCGTGACATAATAGGCTGAAATATCGTATTTTGGATCCATCAGTGTTTTTTCGATGATTGTATGTCCAGCATTTTTGAGTGCTTCTACCGCTTTCGTATACGCCTTGCGCACATCCAATGAAGCATCTTTTACATATTCAGGGACAATCGCAATTTTGAGTTTAACATTTGCATCCAATTTGTCACTGACCATACCATCACTGCGCTGGGCACTTGTCGAATCTCTAGGATCATGTCCTTGGATCATATCGTACAAAATCGCGGCATCTTCAACATTTTGGGTCATAGGTCCGATTTGATCAAGTGAACTCGCGTACGCACCCAAACCATAACGACTTACACGTCCGTATGTCGGCTTCATCCCGACAATTCCGCAAAACGCTGCTGGCTGACGAATTGATCCGCCTGTATCGCTTCCCAATGCCGCAATCGCCAATCCTGCTGCAACTACCGCAGCCGATCCGCCTGAACTTCCGCCAGGGACACAGTTATGGTTGCGAGGGTTAAGCGTTTTGCCATAGCAACTGCTCTCCGTCGTCGATCCCATCGCAAATTCATCCATGTTGGTACGGCCAAACGGACTCAACCCGTTTGCCATAAGTTTTTCGATAACGGTTGCATTGTACGGCGCGATGTAGCCTTTGAGAATATTCGATCCCGACGTAACCTGCCACCCTTTCACTTGGATGTTGTCTTTGATCGCGATGGGGATTCCCTCACCTACATTTTCAACATCGATGTAACCGTTAAGCTCAGGATACGCAGCGATCTTCGCTTTTAGTTCTTCTTTGAGGGCAACAATCTCCTCTTTGGAGAGCTTTAACGCTTCTTTTAGGGTAATCATCTGTTCTCCTTTGTTCGTTTTGCTTTTATAACCAATAAAACACCGACTGCAATCATCGCAAAAATAGCACCAATCGTCTCAACAATAAAACTCATTGGGACGCTTTGGGTTACGTCGATCATTTACCCACCACCGCGGCACAACGTTCACACGCTGTCTCTTCATCCACACTGTGGTATTTCCAACAGCGCGGACATTTTGCTTTGGTAGCACGAGCAATATTGAACGTGTCGCCCTCGATTTCAAAAGTTCCTAACACATCGTTCAATTCACACGCACACCATTTAGAGATAACCAAAAACTCTTCGATATCAGCTTTTTTAGCAGACGCTGCACACTTTGATTTCGTTGAAATCACCAATTCAAGGGTATTTTTGATTACTTTCTCTTTTTTCAATCCATCTACGATCTCATTGAACTTTTCACGAATAACATTCATCGTTGCAGAGTCCCACGTACTCTCAACCGCCTCTATCGAGCTGTAAGTAATATCAAAAATATCGCTTGCATCGCCGCGTAGGATTGCAGGAGCATTGTCAAAAATCTCATCAGCTGTATACGTCAAAATCGGCGCAATAAGCCCCAGCATTGAGCGGGCAATAATCGCCATAGCACTTTGAGACGAGCGACGCTCTATCGAATCTTTGGCATCACAGTACATACGGTCTTTGGTAATATCAATATAAACGCCGCTGAGTTCATTTACGATAAAGTAATTCAGACCGCTCATCCCATGGACAAAGTTGTATTCGCCGAATAATCGGTGTGTTTCGTCAAAGACTTCTTTGGCCTTAGACACGATCCATTTATCGATTTCACCCATCTCACTGTACGGTACGATACTCTCCAGTCCGTCAATGTTCGCCAACATAATACGGAAGGTATTACGCAGTTTTCGGTATTGTTCAGCAGTCTGTTTGAGAATATTGCCTGAAATTTTAAGATCGCCTTGGTAATCGCTCATCGCAACCCACAGACGCAAAATCTCTGAACCATATTCTTTGAGCACCGAGTCGGGAGCCACAACATTGCCCTTGGACTTGGACATTTTCTCGCCCTTCTCATCGACGGTAAATCCGTGGGTCAAGAGTGCTTTATAGGGAGCTACATGCTCTACTGCCGTACTCAAAAAGAGTGATGACTGGAACCATCCTCGGTGCTGATCTGAACCTTCAATGTACAAATCAGCCGGATAGGTTCCCGCATCGTAGTTGCGTGATTTCAGTACGGCATTCCACGTCGAACCGCTGTCAAACCATACATCCAAAATATCGGTTACTTTTTCCAAATCATCCGCTTTATGAGGGCATCCTGGATACAGTAACTCAGGGATACTCATGGAGTACCATGCATCACTGCCGTGCATCTCAAAAATCATAGCGGTAAAATTGAGGACTTTTTCATCCAAAATCACTTCACCGGTCTCTTTAACACGGAAAAGCGCAATCGGAACACCCCAGTCACGTTGACGGGAGATACACCAGTCAGGACGATTTTCAACCATTGCATTGAGACGGTTACGTCCTGTTTCTGGATAAAAAGCGGTTTTTGCCACTTCACCCAGCGCGATTTCACGCAATGTTTTTGTCTCGCCATTAGGCGTTCCATCCACACTGATAAACCATTGCTTTGTCGCACGGAAGATCAATGGAGTATGTGAACGCCAACAGTGCGGATAGGAGTGACGGAATTTTGAAACTTTAAGTACACTCGCACCCAATAGCTCAATAATCGGCTCATTGGCTTTAAAGATATGGGTTCCGACAAAACTCTCTGGATTGGGAAGGAGTTTTTCGGTGACGATCGTGTTGTCATAGCATCCTGTTTCATCGACCGGCATCACCACTTCGAGATTGTAGACAAGACCAATGCGGTAGTCATCTTCCCCATGTCCCGGTGCTGTGTGAACACAACCCGAACCATTTTCCATCAAGACATGTTCACCAAGAACGAGATGAGAGCCTCGACCGTTAAGAGGATTGATTGCATAAAGATTTTCAAATTTTTTGGCTTCGATACGCTGCACTACCGCACCGCTTACAACACCCTCTTCGATCAGCGCGTCATAACGTTTTTCAGCCACGATGTACCCGTCCGCTGTACGAACATAAATCTCTTCAGGATTGAGAGAGATTCCCGTATTGGCTGGCAATGTCCACGGTGTCGTCGTCCAGATAACCATAGCAGCTTTGCCCTCGATACCTGCACGTATTTTTGCTTCATCTGAAAGTTCAAATGCGACATAGATCGAATAGTCTTCTTTGTCCTCGTACTCTACTTCGGCTTCTGCGAGCGCTGTACGCTCAGCCCAGCTCCAGTAAACAGGCTTTGATCGCTCGATCAAGAGCCCTTTTTTCGCTACAGCACATAAAGTGCGGTAAATATTGGCTTCAAACTTATAATCCATCGTCAAATACGGATTATCCCAGTCTGCAATAACACCGAGCTTTTTAAACTCTTCACGCTGTATGTCAACAAATTCAGAAGCATGCGCACGGCAAAGCTTGCGTACTTCTGCCTTGCTCAAAAGCTCTTTTTTCTGCTTTCCGCCTAGCTTCTTTTCAACTTGCTGCTCAATTGGCAAACCATGGCAATCCCAACCCGGAGTAAAACGAACAGATTTTCCATTAAAATAATTATATTTGACAATAATGTCTTTGAGAATCTTATTAAGCGCATGCCCAATATGGGTATGCCCGTTGGCGTAAGGAGGCCCGTCGTGCAGGGTAAACGTCGCAGCGCCCTTGCGATTGGTTTTCATTTTGCCGTAGACATCTTTGGCAATCCATGCAGCATAACGCTGCGGCTCATTTTGAACCAAATTTCCGCGCATCGGAAACTGTGTTTGAGGTAGCAGGAGGGTATCTTTGTAATCCATCTCATCCCTTAAAATATGCGTATAAAAGTGGCGAATTATAGCGGTTGGGGGATTAATTTTTGCTGTCATATGGACAGCTATGCTATACTATCCCAAATTCATTACCGGAAAAAGCATGAAACGGGATATCATTTTTGTCGGCAATCGACTCACCCTCAATGAAGCATACGAACGTTACATCTTGCGGACACTTAAATCAACCCTTGCTACGATTGATTCCATTTCTTATTTTGACGAATCAGACAAGGGGTTATTTCTCCATCTTGAAGAACTCCTCAAGCACGAATCAAAAGTTGTTATCCTCACTACCAAAAGTACTTTTACTATCGTTGGTAAACTGCTAAGTACCGTCACAGCTGACAATCAAATTTTAAAAGACCAAATGCTCATTCCCTCTCGTGCCAGTATCTTGGAAAACGGAAGTTATTTACTCAATTACAACTCGTCGGATATCAACGTTATTCAAGCACACGAAGGTAAACCGCTTCCACAAATTTTGATAGAAGACGAGCATCGAAATGCCGTCATTCATATTTTTAACGAAGACATTACCAGTGTTCAAACCCTCTTAGAACCCTTATCCCAAACCTTTGATGTACGATTAGAGTTCAGTGAACTGGTTGATGGATGGCTGAAACTCAAAATATATACGCGTAAACATGGCAATCTCGCTCAATTCATCGCTTCCACCAAGGGGCTTATGAGCCATAAAGTCATCACGGCAGGAGATATTGCCTCCTTTATCATCGAACGCCTCCACAAACATAATAAAAAAGTCTCCTTTGCCGAAAGTTGCAGCGGTGGTTTGTTAGCGTATTATTTTACTTCCCGTAGCGGTGCTTCAAATGTCTTTGAAGGCTCACTGATTACCTACGATAATATTTTAAAAGCCAACTGGCTCGCTGTAGATGATGAATCACTTGAAACACACGGTGCCGTCAGTGCTGATGTAGTCAATCAGATGTCCGAGGGGGCTATGAACGTAAGCTATGCCGACTATGCCCTCGCCATCAGCGGCGTGGCAGGACCAACGGGGGGAACCGATGCAAAACCGGTAGGAACCGTTTATATCAGTGCACGCTCCAAGACTCACGTACACACTGAGCGGTTTATGTTTCACGGAGACCGTAAGTACATTCAAGAGCAAAGCGTTTTAATGGCTGTTAAAATGCTCATAAACTGCGACAAAGAATTATTTTTTGCTCATTAAACCATTTTAGCTTGACAATAGAGCTCGTTTCCCCTATAATTTCGCCCTCCCAATCACCGTTTTATGATGATTGAAGAGGTCCCGTTAGCTCAGCTGGTAGAGCATTTCACTTTTAATGAAGGGGTCGATGGTTCGAATCCATCACGGGACACCATGGTTTGTAGTTTTAAGTGACCCTTTCGTCTAGTGGCCAAGGACATTATCACTTCATGGTAAGAACAGAGGTTCAAATCCTTTAGGGGTCGCCATTTGTTCATGAGAGACATGGGAGTTTAGCTCAGTTGGTAGAGCGCTACCCTTACAAGGTAGATGTCACAAGTTCGAGTCTTGTAATTCCCACCATAATTGTGCAGCCGTAGTTCAGTTGGTTAGAACGCCTGCCTGTCACGCAGGAGGTCGCGAGTTCGAGTCTCGTCGGCTGCGCCACCTTTTACACCCTTCCTTTTTTATCATATCTGTATGCTATCATTCTTCCATGAAACTCAAACCTATGCTTTTTACACTCTACCTCATTATTTGGATGCTATTGGCCGTTAACCCATCATACCGTGATGACTGGTGGCTTGAAAATATCATGGTTTTTATCGCAATTCCGATTATTATCTGGGCCGATCGCCGTATCCATTTTTCACCTATAAGTATGTGTATGCTCTTTATCTTTTTTGTTTTGCACAGTATCGGTTCGCATTATACGTACAGCGAAATGCCCTTATTTTCCCCTATTACTCATTTTTTTGGCTTTGAACGCAATCATTATGATCGGCTTATCCACCTTCTATTTGGATTTTTGATGTTTTTACCCTTTTATGAGCTATTCCTTAGTTTATTCAAATCAAAACACTTCGCATTTTTATTCACATTTTTCTTTCTTATTGCTGCTTCTGGGGTGTATGAAGTCATAGAGTGGCTCGCTACGGAAGTTACCCATGCAGAATTGGGAACTGCATTTTTAGGGACACAAGGGGATCAATGGGATGCGCAAAAAGACATGGCATTAGGACATCTTGGGACCATTGCGGCTTTTGCATTCTGGTATCGGAAGAAAATATAAGTTTACCGATAATCCCATTCAATGGGTGGCTATAGTACCTCTCGGATAGACTTTTTTTGTGACTTTACTTTGACTTGTATTTGTGTCTGCTGAAAACGACATTGCAGCTAATATGAGTAATAAAAATAACTTTTGTATCATGACATTTCCTTTTTTAAACTGTCTTTTCTATGAACAGCACGATCCGCCGCTGCAACTTTTATCCTTCTTTATAAACCATCCGCTCACAAAATTCCATGCGATCAAGCCCAGCATAATGACCGCGGCACCCTCTTGTATCCAACCATGATGTTCTTGCATATCGACACTTATATTCACCGCTAACGTATCAAATCCTATATCGATCAGCGCACCAAAAAATACGCTTCCCCCCATAATCACACCAAGATAGATAAGCAATGCACGCATTCCAAGCATCGATTTAACGACTCCCATCGTGACCGTATTGGTCGCAGGTCCCGCACTCAAAAAGATAAATGCAGCTCCAGGGGAAACCCCTGCGAGAATAAGCGATGCCGCAATTGGCAAAGATGCCGTAGCACAGACATACATCGGTGCCGCGATCGCTACTGCAATAATATATCCAAGAAAACGATTATCACCAAAAAATTGCTGTAAATTTGTGGGCATTGCTGCTGTGATAAATGCTCCAATGAACAATCCCCAAAATAGAGGCTTACTAAAACTTCCCAAAAGTGTTACAAAACCATAATGAAATACATCATACAGCGAGAATTTCTTTTGTTTTTTATCTATAACTTTTGGAGAGGAAATAGGTGCGGCTGCACTAAAAGAGAAAGCCTTTTTTGGCTTTTCCAACTCTTTTGGCTCAAAAATATTCATCAGCAATCCTGCTGCGATGGCAATGATAACCGAACTGCCAACGCGATAGAAGGTAAATACTCCTCCAAACATCCCAAAAGTTGCTAAAATCGAATCTATTCCTGTAATCGGTGTTGAGATCAAAAAAGAAAGGGTTGCACCCTTTGATGCACCATTGCGACGCAGTGTAGCGGCAAAAGGGATAACACTGCAGGAACATAATGGCAAAGGCGTTCCATATAACGCCGCTTTGTATACACTCCCATGTGTATTCTTTCCCAGATGTTTTTGTATCCACTCTTCACGTATCAACTGATGCAAAACGCCCGCAGCCAATAGACCAAAAAGGATATACATGCCCATATCAACACTTAATCCCCAAAATGCTTCTAAGAGTGCTTCCATAATATTAAAAACCTTTTAAATAAAAATAATAACCATTATCGAATTATCCATATTTACCCTTAAATCACCCTTTTATCTTTTAGTAGCCACGCTCCCTTTTGGATGGGCATACCATCCCGGATCAGAGTAATCTCCTTTAGGCTGATTTTTACGGACCTTAACAAGGGTGAACATTCCCCCCATTTCAATAGGACCAAACGGACCTTGGCCGCTCATCATTGGCAAAGTATTTTCGGGTAAAGCCATCCCCATATCTGCCATATCACTCATTTCTGCCATGCCGCCCTTACCCATGGGCATATACATATAATCCGGCAGTAAATCACTGATTTTTTCGGCTATATCATCTTGTTTTACCCCAATCATATTGGGAACACTGTGCCCCATCGGTCCCATCGTATGGTGAGACTTGTGGCAATGCAAAGACCAATCACCCTCATGCTTAGCCACAAATTCTATGGCTCTCATTTGTCCTACGGCCACATCCGTAGTTACTTCAGGCCAGCGTGCGCTTTTGGGCACCCATCCGCCATCAGTACACGTCACTTCAAAAGTATGCCCGTGCATATGGATGGGATGGTTTGTCATGGTGAGATTCCCCACACGGATACGTACACGATCTCCTTGCCGCACATTCATCGAATCAATCCCAGGGAATACACGGGAGTTGAACGTCCAAAGGTTAAATTCGGTCATAGTTGAGGGATTGGGCGTATAGGTACCGGGAGCGATGTCGTAACTGGAGAGTAAAAAACAAAAATCACGGTCAACGCGGTGCTCTTTTGGATTTTTAGGATGAATAATAAACATCCCCATGGCCCCCATCGCCATTTGTACCATTTCATCCGCATGAGGATGATACATGAACGTACCGCTTTGTAGCAGCGTAAATTCATACACAAATGTTTCTCCGGGAGCGATCTGCGGTTGAGTAAGTCCCCCTACTCCATCCATACCGTTTGGAAGTATCAATCCATGCCAATGGATTGTTGTGTGTTCAGGAAGTTTATTGGTGACAATCAGACGGACACGATCTCCTTCTACCGCTTCGATCGTTGGGCCGGGAGAGGTACCATTGTATCCCCAGCAATTGACCACCATACCGGGAGCAAACTCACGCACAACAGGTTCCGCGATAAGATGAAACTCTTTAACGCCCTCTTTCATCTCAAAAGGCAAAGTCCAACCATTGAGTGTCACGACAGGATTATAGCTTTTACCCTCACATTGGGTAATCATCGTAGCAGGCGAAAGAACACGTTTTGGATCTTCTACACGTGTTAACTGCCGATTTTTAGGGAGTGTTTCACAATGATTTTTTTCTTCTGCTTTCGCATTTTTAGCTAAAGTAGCCGTTGCTAGCAAGGCTGCACCCAATCCTAAAAAATCTCGTCTATTTTGCCCCATTATTATCACCACCCAATACATACTCTAACTCGGCTTGCGCCTTGTGATATTCACCCACAAATACTAGTGATTGCATTTTAGCTTCACTGTAACGGCGCTGATCTTCTAAAAGTTCGTAAATACCATCTAGCATTCCATTATAAAACAGCTTCGTTTCTTCTAAAATTTGTTGATTTACGGGGAGAATTACTTCCTTTATTTCGACCGCTTTATCATAAGCATAACGCAACTGAGCATACGATTCTCGTACCTGGGATCGAATATTCACCGCTACTTCATAGAGACGATGCACCTTTTGATTGTACATCGATTGCGCTTTCCCAACACGCCCTTGCCCAAAATCAAAAATAGGGATAGGAATTTTGATACCGAAGCTGTTAAACCTCTGTGTATCAGTCTCTTTTTCACTTTGGACTGAGAGTTCCATCTCATTAAGTAATCGGGTATTTTGCGTATACCCTGCCTCAAGTGCAGCATAATCAACGGCTTTTATTGCGGCATTCATATCCAGACGATTGTGAATGGCTCTCGTTTCCAACCCATTAGCACCCAATAGTGCTATGCCTAGTTCCAGAGGTGTATTCTCTAATGTGTACTTCGTTTGATTCCCATAAACACCCAAAATTCGGTTAAGTGTTTCACGCGCCATCGCATTTTCACGATTAAGATCCATGGCTGCCAAACGTGCATGAGCATAAGTATCTTGCATTTTGAGTAAATTACGTTTTGAGAGATTCCCGGCTGTATGCTGACGAATTGCCAACTGGATGGATGCTTCATGCGATTTCAATAAATTTTCGTACAAAGCTACTTTTTCTTGAGCTATACGCGCATCGATGTAAGCTTTCTTAACCTCTCTAACTGTTTTAAGAACCTCATCTCCCACACGAAATCTAGTCTCTTCCAGCGCTACACCTGCGAGTTCTCTGCGAAGCGGTATCCAAAGAATATCCAACAATGCCACATCAAGACTCAAAGTCGATCTCGTTACACCGCCACCGTGTCCTATCGAGTAGCCCAATAATGGATTACTCATTAATCCCGCTTGCACCAATTCACTTTGAGAAAGTCCGATCTGCTCATACATTTGCTGCAATGAACGCTTATTGATGAGGGCAATGTGTACCGCATTGTCTTGACTTAGAGGTTGAGAGAGTAGGTCATTCACATTTTCATCAACAATCGCGGCTTCTTGCGGTGTTTTAATCCATTGAAGGTTTTTAGACGTCTCTTCTCTTACGCCGTTAAACACCTCGTTTTGAGAAATCGTTGAACAGCCGCAAAGAGCGAAGAGAGTTATAAATGAATAAAGAATTTCTTTCTTCATTTTGCTTTTCCATGACCTGTATTATTTTGATCATCTTGTTGAATTTTTGACTCATTTAGAAGACTCATAGCAGGCGGGAGTGGGATATAAACTATTTTTCCTTCTTGCGCCCTTAGCGATGAGGGTTCATGAATCTCATCGCCCATTCCAAAAGCAGTCAATCCTCCTAAAGTCATCATTAATAGTGCAAAAAACAACCGATACATAAAAGCCCTTTTGCATTAATATAGCTGATAAGTGTAACATGAAACATTAAAATTGCCATTAACCAAAGATTAACGCCTTAGCCCTTCTTTAGGAAAACTTTCTTAGAATAGAATAATATTTTCTAAGGGATCTGCATGAACGTAATTTCAATAATTTTTGTCCTAATCGCTGTGATCGCTATTGTGATGTACAACACACTTATCAGCAAAAAAAATCAAGTCGATAACATTTTTGGCGGGGTTGACGCAGTATTAAAAAAACGGTTTGACCTCATCCAAAATCTCGTTGCCTCTGTTTCCCAGTACATGGAGCATGAGAAAACGACTCTAGAAAAAATAACAGAACTTCGCGCACAAGCTATGAAACCGGGAATCACTGATGATCAAAAAATAGTGCTGGATGCAAAACTCACTGCTGCACTGGGATCCATTACCGTAGCTATGGAAGCCTATCCCGATCTCAAAGCCAATGAAAATGTCATGCATCTGCAACGCTCACTTAACGAAGCGGAAGAACAAATTTCCGCTGCACGCCGCGCATACAATCAAGCCGTCACCGACCTCAACAACGCCATTGAAATGTTTCCTACAAATTTAATGGCATCATATATGAAATTACAGCCTAAAAAAGTTTTTGAAATCACCGTCAATGAACGTGCAAATGTTGATGTAGGCGCACTTTTCAATAAATGAAATCAACGTCCGAGCTGACAGACTTTTATTACAAAGAGCTGTACCCTTCTTTAAGTGAATTAGAAAAAACACGCCTTCATATTCTCTCTCAATTCAAATGGTATGGAACCATGGGGGCTGTGGCCTTTATCATTATGGCACTGTGGATGGGGAAGAGCTTCGGCTTGTTTCATCCGCTAATGATCGGAATCGTGATTGGCTTTATCGTACTTGCCTCGATCACCTACCGTTTTATGATTCAAGGGTACGCAAAAGATTTCAAAGCCCATATCATCACTCCTCTCATCGCCGCTATTGACTCGCATCTGCTCTATAATCCTGATTTTATGATTTCACAGCATCTTTTTAGCCGTTCCTCACTTTTTCAACATGATATAGATCGTTACAGCGGTAATGATTATGTTAAAGGCTCCATTGACGGCGTTGCGCTAGAGTTTTCGGATGTACATGCCGAATATCAGACACGTGACTCCAAAGGCCGTACCCAATGGCACACCCTCTTTCGCGGACTGTTCCTCGTAGCTGAGTTTAACAAACATTTTAAAAGCCATACAGTCATCCTCCCCGATCTCGCCGAAAAAACATTCGGAAACCTCATCGGCGGCTGGCTTCAATCCCAAAACAGTTCCCGTGATAGTGTTATCCAACTTGATGATCCAGAGTTTGAAAAAAAGTTTGTGGTTTATGGTAATGACCCTATTGAAGCGCGCTATATCCTCACGCACTCGATGATGAAACGGATTGTGGAATTTCAAAAAAAAATATCCCATCCCCTCTTTATCTCATTTATCCATAACCATATCCACATTGCCATTGCAACGCAAAAAGATCTCTTTGAGCCTTCTATCTTTACGTCGCTTCTCGATTACAAACAGGCAATGGAATACGTCAACACCCTCAACAATACCATCGGTCTGGTAGAAGAGCTAAAACTCAATGAGAGACTTTGGAGTAAAAGCTAAATGTTGATCCGAATCCTTTTGCTCCTCTTTTTGTATCTTCCCTGTGCATTCGCATCCATTGTGATCACCCAGACACAAAAAGAATATACGGACTTTCCTGTCGCTTACTTATATGACGAAACAAATCAACTAACCATCAACAATATCGCTAAGGCCAATTTCACACAAACCACCGCCAACCAATTCGCGTTGGGATACAAAGAAGGAACAGTATGGTTTAAAATAACCCTTGAAAACCGCAGTAGCAACAATAATTTTGTACTCTATTTTACCGAACCGTTTTGGACAGATTTTGACCTCTTTGAGCCAACATCACATGGTTGGAATCAGTATCATAATGGTCTCATAACACCCATTAAAGCACGTAAAATAGAAGATCAAAGCCCCGCATTTCTATTAAACCTTCAAAGCGGTGAATCCAAAACATATTTTATCAAGGGCCGTACGATTAGTTCCCATATCGGGGCCTTTAAACTCTATACAGCAAACGAATTTTTTAGGCCTAACCGTTTAACTCTCAATACCTTTTATCTCTTTTATTCCGGTGTCCTCTTTATCATCATCTTGCTAGCCACTTTTCTTTTCATCGAAATGAAAGAACCTCTTTACGGCTACTACATAGGGTACGTTTTTTCTTTTATTCTCTTTATCAGTATGTTTAGCGGCTCCTATCTCTCTTTGGGTTTCAAAGGATGGCCTGAGGGTCTTCACACGGTCGGTACTGCCGTTATGGCATTTATGGCACTTTTTTCCTGTGAATTTTTGCAACTTAAAAAACATTTGCCCAAGGCGTATAACGCCATACAGCTCTCTGTTCTCATTTTGATTGCTTTTGCGCTATTAATAAATGAGCGAATACCTCATATCAACTTGATCTTCAATATCTTCAGTGTTTTTCTTCTCACTTTTCTCTTTGCCATCGCTATTCGAATGTGGTTACAAGGCCTTATTCAAACACGCTATTATCTCATTGCCCTTATAATTTATATGCCTACGACTGGGCTTATGGTATTAACCTTCAACACCCTTATCCAAAATAGTGATATTTCCCGCTATTCTTTTCTTTTTGGATCTTTGATAGAGATCATCCTTTTTTCTCTGATTCTTGCCAAACGATTTCATACCGCCAAATATGACGAAATTCGTTGGCAAAAAGAGTTGCTTCGTGCAAAAGATAAAAATGAAACGTATCTGGAGTATGAAATCAAAAAACAAGCTCAAGAGCTTAAAGAGAAAAATGCTCTTTTATTCCACCAATCCAGAAATGCGGCCATGGGAGAAATGATCTCAATGATTGCCCACCAATGGCGGCAGCCACTCAATACGCTGGGCATCATCAATCAAAACCTTTATTTCAAGTACAAAATGGGTAAATGTGATGATACCTGTTTTGAAAGTTCCCATCAGCAGTTTGATGAACATTTGCAATACATGTCCAGAACCATCGATGATTTTCGCAATTACTATAAAAATGAAAAAGTGAAAGAACCTGAAGATATCGAAGAAATTGCAGAATTGGCATTGCGTATGAGCGATGTTTTGTTAAATTACGCCAGAATAAAAAGCGAATTGATTGTCACAACACACACAAAAATCAGTGTGGCTAAAAATGAGCTTCTCCACGTATTCATGAATCTAATAAAAAATGCTCACGATGCCATTATTGAACGACATATGCCTTCGGGCGAGATCACCGTTACCGTAGAAGACTCAGCAAAAGCCATTTTTATTCATATCTGCGATAATGCCGGAGGTATTTCAGATGAAATCGCTGCATATATTTTTGAACCCTATTTCTCCACCAAAGCTGAGAATGGAACAGGATTAGGGCTTTATATGTCCAAGGCCATTATTGAAGATCACTGCGAGGGGACACTCTCCTTTCATAATACCGAAATGGGCGTATGTTTTACAATCATGCTACCATTGAATGTTGCAACCTAATCGCACGGCATTTTGCTAATAGCACGACCTAGAAGGTTGTAAAAATTTTCTAAATCTTCACCTGTTGCCTGAATCTGAAATGTTGCCCCCCGTTCATCAAATACTTTAGAGAGAATTTCGATACGATGACGAGGAACCTCATACTCTACGATTGAAATATGTGAATACTCGCATGCAATTTTTTGCGTGTAAAGTTTTTCATAAGGGATTAACGTTGCAACTGTAAATGCCGCATTCGCAGCTTCGGCATACGCCCGAACCAACCCCCCTGGTCCCAACTTCGTCCCGCCAAAATAACGCACAGTAATCATCGCGGCATTGATCAGTTCATGCCCCTGCAAAACGGAGAGCGTCGGCTTGCCAGATGTCCCCTTGGGTTCACCGTCATCACCGCTGTATTCGACAATTTGATCATATTCGTTAAGCATTCGATAGGCACTGACAAAATGGACGGCTTTGGGGTGTTTCTCGCGCAGACGCTTCATCTCTGACTCATAGAGAGTTATCGGCATTAAATACGCCATAAATTTAGACTGCTTGATCTCAATCGTATCGGTAAAAATTGAATCGACTGTGACCATAATACCTCTTTTAAATTGCATAATTATAGTATTAAAAAGCGAAAGTATTGATTGAAAAATTATGGAAGTAATAAAAAATAGGGGATTGGTTGCGGAAGCAGGATTTGAACCTACGACCTTCGGGTTATGAGCCCGACGAGCTACCGGACTGCTCTATTCCGCGGTATGAAGTTATTCTTTTTCTAAACGCGATTATACTCTATCCTTACTTAAAACCTTCAGTAATAAATATTATCTATTTTATAAGACATTTTGATACAATATTTCATGCACAATAAAATTCATAATTCACTTTTGCAATGGTATAAAATCAATGGACGACATGATTTGCCATGGCGCATTACAGATGATCCCTACAAAATTTACCTGAGTGAAATAATGCTGCAGCAAACACAAGTCAAAACAGTATTAGAGCGATTTTATTTCCCTTTTTTAGAGAAATTTCCTACTCTTTTAGATGTTGCCCAAAGCGATTTGGATGATGTCCTAAAAAAATGGGAAGGATTAGGCTACTACACGCGCGCCAAAAACTTGCATACATCAGCGCGGCAATGCCAAGGAGTTTTACCCAAAAATGCATCCGAACTTTTAGAGTTACCGGGAATCGGACGTTCCACAGCTCATGCCATCAGTGCCTTTGCCTACAATGAAGCGTTACCGATTCTCGATGCCAACGTCAAACGAATCCTCCACCGCTATTTCGCCATTGAACAACGTGATGAAAAACAGCTGTGGAAAGCGGCTTATGAACTTTTTGATGCAAAGCATCCATTCCAGTACAATCAAGCAATGATGGACATCGGTTCAATGGTGTGTCTGGCGAAAAATCCGCTTTGTGCTGTGTGCCCTTTTGAAAACGGGTGTGAGGGGAAACTAACTCCCCAAAAGTATCCCCAACCAAAAGTCAAAAAAATCAAACCTATCCGCAACCGTACTATTGTCGTTTATACACGTAACGGTCAATTTGCCCTCTCCCAACGAAAAGAGCGTTTTTTGCATGGACTTTGGGGGTTTGTACAATACGAGGTATTTGAGAAAAACGAAGAAATTTTAGTGGGACACCTTACCCAACATTACAGCCATTTTACCTTGCAAGCGGATGTTTATATCTGTGAGAGCGACTATGTCAATGAAGAGGGTGAATGGTTTACACCTAGCGAGATCATGAACCTCTCTCTAAGCGGTGCCGATCATAAAGTGTTAAAGCTTATAGTTTAAATCGGCTCGGATCAAAAAAGGTATCATCACTGATGTGCCCAAAGGCGGAGTTGATCGAGACAAAGATGTCCGGATATTTTTCCTCCATCTCTGCGAGCATTACCTTCATGCTGGCTCTTGCATGAGGCATTTTGACATCAAATCGCATTGAGGGACATGCTTCATCACCGATGGTAGGCATTTCATTCTCAATTGCACACGCACTTAGCTGGCGTTCACGCATCTGTATCAAAGGACGGATAATAATAAGTCCATTTTCGGCTTTGTATTTGGGCGCAAGAGCGCGCATGTGGCCGTTGTAGATCATATTCATAAAAAAGCTCTCTGCCGCATCGTCGAGATGGTGACCCAATGCCACTTTGTTGCATCCATGCTCTAGCGCCGCACTGTACAGTGAGCCTCGTCGCATACGGGAAAAAAAACTGCAAAAAGAGGAGTTTTTACGGATTTTATCACCCGCGATTTCATACGTATTGGTTTCATGAATCACATGAGGGATGTTGTGTTGGGCACAATGAGCCACTAATGCGCTCAAATCTTCTCCCATCCCATATGTTACGGTCACGGCAAGAAGTTCGAAATTAAAAGGGGCGCGACGCTGCTGCTCCATGAGCGCATGGATCATCGTGAGAGAATCTTTGCCGCCGCTAAGACCGACGAGGATTTTGTCCCCCTCTTCGATCAAATTAAACGCCGCATTAGTTTGACCCATACGGCGCATAATCTTTCGACTTAGCTTAATGGCCAAGGCGTTTTACCATGTCCAAAATAAACTTTGCACTCACTTGCGCGGATGTTTTCAAGAAGGCATCAAAATCGTCACTCGCACCGCCATCCGCCGTGTCACTGATCGCACGCAAGACAAAAAACGGAACACCAAAATTTTGACAGACACAGGCAACACTTGCCCCTTCCATCTCTAAAGCATCCGCATTAAATGTTTTTTCAATCCATTCCTTTCGCTCAGAACTTGCAACAAACTGATCGCCCGTAGCAATGATCCCCTCATACAAATCGATTCCCATATCCACTGCAACTTCCGATGCCAAAGAGCGAAGCTGGGCATCCGCTTCAATCATCAGCGTTCCCTCAGGGATGAAACCAGCAGGATGACCGAATGCGGTAATATCAACATCGTGCTGACACAATGCACTGGCCATTACCAAATCACCTATTTTTAAACTTTTACTGATTCCGCCTGCTACACCGCTAAACAAGAGAGTCTCAGCTTTGAAACGCTCCAGCATCACTGATGCCGTAATGGCAGAAAAGACTTTCCCTATTTTTGAGTAGGCAATGACCAATTCATGACCGCCGTATGTACACTCATAAAAGACATTCCCCGCATACTCCGTACTGGTGTATTTTTCAACCGTACTTAAAATCGGGTCAATCTCTTCGCGCATTGCGCCCATGATGGCTATTTTCATTGTGTATCCTTTGATTGTTGTAATATTATGAATGTTTAACGATATAACGCTGAAGCTTTTGAAGTGCATGGTTTAAAGAAACCACCTTTTCTTCGGTATCCAGAAGGCCAAGTGTGTGTTCACTCTCGCCCAAAGGGGTAATCACACGGCTTCCGCCCCAAAATCCAAGACCGTCTTCAAATCCGACACGATTAACAAAGACAACATACGCATGCGTCAAAAGAGCGCATGACTTCAATAATGCATCCCACTGACGCTCAATCAATAACCCCTCATCGCTAAAATCACGTGCCGGAGATGAGGCAAGGACATAAATGACATCCGGATCACAAGAGGACAAATCCACTAACGTCTGTGCGCGCCATAGATCTTCACACACAACCATAGCCGCTTTTCCGTAACGTGTTTCAAATCCTCTGATGTCATTGCCTGATGCAAAATAGCGCCCCTCTTCAAACATGCCATACGTAGGTAGATGGTTTTTATGATGAATATGAAGAAGTTCCCCTTGTGCAAAATACAATGCACTGTTATACACTTTTCCATTGTCCCATAATGCAGCACCAATGGCAATATCGCATTGCAAACTAGCATCACATAGTTCCTGTAACTCATCCACATTCCATGCGTCTTCAAACAACTTATCCTGCAGCATATAACCGCTGAGAGCCAATTCTGGGAAGACTACGACATCAGTAGCTTCATGCTTTTTGATAATCGCAAGAACTTCCTGCAGGTTCGAACGATTAAGTTTGGGCGCGAATTGGATTAATGCGACATTCATTTGAGTGCTTCACATACCTTTGCCAATGTTTCCATATCCGATATACCATAGGTCTCATTATTTGGGGCATTACGCTTATTCAAGCCTTTGAGAACAGCACCGTTACCAAACTCGATCATCACATCAATCTCATTTACAATGGCTTCAATCGACTGCTTATATCGTACAGGCTTAACCAGCTGATCTTTAAGTAATTCTACCGCTTCAGCTTTAGTAGCATATTTTTGCATAGTAACATTGGAGACTACCGGTGCGATAAAAGTATCATTCACCATTTTTTCCATTACTTGCGCTAAAGGTTCTTGTGCACTTGAAAGAAGTGGACAGTGGCTTGCAATGGACATATTCAGTAACAGCGCGCGCTTTGCACCTGCTTCTTTGAAAGTAGCTTCCATCGATTGCAAGTCAGCTTTTAAGCCTGCCACAACCAGCTGACCATTTTGATTAAAATTAGCTGGCCATACTTTTTTCCCTGCCGTATTTGCTGTATTACAAAGTTCTTCTACAACATTGTCATCAAGCCCTAGAATAGCCATCATTCCTGCATCGATCTCTTCACACGCACTTTGCATCAAAGCTCCGCGTTTATGAACCAATTCAACCGCATCCACATAATCAATGGCACCAGCAGCGCTCAACGCACTAAATTCACCCAGAGAGTGACCCAATAGCATAACCGGCTTCGTTGGCATTGCATCTTGAAACAATCGGTACGCAATCAAAGAGATCAATAAAATAGCAGGCTGTGTATACTGTGTTTTATCCAGCTGCTCATTTTCTTCAAACAATAGTTTTGTAAAATCAACTCCGATGCGTTCACCTGCTTTTTCAAACATTTCACGCGCGACAGAGCTGTTTTCATAAAATGATTTTCCCATACCAATACTCTGGCTTCCCTGACCTGGGAAAATCATCGCTATTCTTTTGTGATCCACTAAATATCCTTTAAATCAAATTGAAAGTCGCTGTTATCAGCAATTTTTTTACGTAACGTATTGCGGTTGAGTCCCAATTTATCCGCCAATTGTAACTGCGATTTAAATCGCTTGATACCCGCGCGAATAAGCGGCACTTCATACAAATGCAAAAATTTTCGGTAATCGTTATTACTGCCTAACTGACTCACTAAAAAATGTTCAATAATTTCCATCAAATCATTTTCCTGAACATTACTCAGTAAATAATGCAAATAAACCTGTCGTCGTAACGAAAGTGCATTTTCAGTGACATCAGGGACAAATTCTTGGGTATTTAATCCATCCGTTCTGCCAAATGTATTTTTGGCTTCTTCTACAAACAAATTTACTAAAAGCGCAATATCTTCGTGCCGCTGGTTCAAAGGTGGCAATACTAAACGTATCGAAAAAATCTCTTCCAGCTGCTCTTGCGTATAACGGTAACCGCCCGTTGCAACAACCCTCGTTTTGGTTCTTCCCAGCGTATCAATCAAACGTTTAAGATTCGCTACATCATCAAGACGATGAATAATAATCTCACTATTTCGTTCAATAGCTTCAAGAAGCTCTTCAAAACGGCTTGCATCAACAATAGGAGCATTGGGGAGTATGTAACGTGCTAGAGTAAGCTTTCCGGTTCCACGTTCACCAATAATCATGGCATTCACCGATAGAGCTTTTAATAAATTTGCGGTCTTAAACGCCTCTACAGAGGCGCTTGAAGCTGTTAGGAAATTAGTGACATCCACAACCGTGGTTACCACCGCTTCCACAACATCCACTGTCATCGACAGCATTTTCAGCAGGAATACCGCTCGCAGCTTCTGCAGCAGAGGCATCACGAACATTGTTAATCGTTACTGTAAACATCAAATCTTTCCCCGCTAATGGGTGATTAAAATCAATAATTACATTCTCGTCTTTAACCTCTTTAACGGTTACTTGAACAGTACCGCCATCTTCACCTTGACCATAAAGTGTCATACCAGGATTTAAATCGATACCTGCAAATTGCTCGCGTGGAAGCTCTTGCTGTGCTTCTTCGTTGTAATCACCGTACGCATCGGCGGCTTTAACCATTACATCTGATTTTTCACCGATTTTCATATTAGCGATTCCAGACTCAAGACCTGGAATAACTTGATTTTTACCAAACATAAATACCAGTGGCGCACCACCGACATTACTGTCTACAACATTTTGTCCATCACGTACTTCATATTCGATCGAAACGATCTGATTTGCTTCAATTGCCATTGATTTGCCTTACAAATTTTAAGATAATGCGATTTTAGCACAATTAGCTATAGGTAGCCTGAAAAGGGACATATAGCTATTTTAGCTTAGAGAGTAGCTCTTGTGCTTCATTAGCAGCACCGCTACCGCTGTATTTACTTATCGTTGCTTTATAAAATGCTTTCGCACTCGTTAAGTCACCGTTTTTTTCCATTGCATTACCTGTATGTAAAAGTAACGTTGGCATATACGGCGCTTTATCATAAAGTGAAGCACTCTCTTTATAAAAAGAGATAGCCGATTTATACTCATGACGCTGGAAATAGGTCTCACCAAGCCAAAAATTAGACTCAGCAATTTTATACTTTTTTTGAATCAGCATTTCATAACAGGCTTGTGCTTCTGCATACTTTTGCTGATCAAATAACCCTTTTGCTTTTTTTTCAAGCGCCTTAGGATCTATTTTACTGTTCGTCTCTGCTTTAGTGGGCATCGTCATTTTCAATTGCTTCATCAACAGTGAAAATTCTTCTTTACTCACATAAGAAGCATTAACCGAATCAACAACATGCGAAAGCTCTTCGAGCAATGTCTTAACCTGAGTAATGTTTTCGCTGTTAGCAGTAGTTTGTTGACGCAATTCATTGATCGAGGAAGACAAATTTCCATCACCTAAAGATGACTCAGTAATTTTTTGAACTGCTATTCTTTGCTCATTAACAGACTGTCCAAGCCCTTCTATGATCGTTTGTAAACCATCCAGACGCTCTGTCACTGTTTCAACTTTTGCATTTTGAATATTATTTTTTTGAATCACAGCTTGAATTTCTTGTTTATTTTCAAGAATCAATTTTTCTTCAGAAGTAAGACCATAGGGAACTGGAGCATTGAGGTTACCTGCACCGAAAACCGATGGTTCCGATGCAAGTAATAATGAGGAGAGTAACGAAAAACTAACGAAAAAACGCATTTACGGAAGTTTTACTTCAACACGACGATTTTTAGCCCAGCACTCTTGTGTTTTTTCTGTACAGGCAGGATTACCCTCACCCAAACTTACCATACTGATTGAATCAGCATTGGCTCCATTATCTACAAGAGCCGTTTTAACCGCATTTGCACGTTTAAGTCCCAAAGCGAAGTTATATTCGTCACTACCGAATTCATCACAATTACCTTCTAGTTTAAAGGTTTTATTTTTAAGTAAAGCAGCATTTCCTTTTACAGACGCCATCATATCTTCACGAATATCAAATTTATCATAGTCAAAATATACATTGACAATTTGCGCATTAACCGCGTTGCCTGATCCATTAGCGGCTCCATTGTCCACTGAAGAAGCATTGGTAACCGGTGCAATCACTGCTGATCCGTCAGTAGCGCTAGTCTGTCCATTCGTGTTACTACCGTTTCCAGAGACACTACCATTTGCGGTTGCATCGATAGCAGGCTCCTTCGTTGAACATCCACTAAATACTAATACTGCTAATACAGCGCTTAAATATGCTACACGTTTCATGATAAATCACCCCTGAATTTTATTATTTCATTGCTATTGTATCTAAAAAAAGGTAAATCACCAGTCAATAGATTGCATTCGTCCTATGTGTAGCGGGAAACTAAAACTTTTGTTCACTCCAAGGCGAATGATTCCAACCATACTATGTGATCCCTCATGTTTGATATGCAATACCGCTTCACCATCATGTGAAAAACGTGGATAGTCATTATCTCCACTGCTTGTTAAACGACGAATAGTGCTATTGTGTAAAGAAATGAGATGCAGGTTAAAAGCACTTCCTCCAGCTGTTGAACCTTCACGTGCTTTGTAAACAAGCATATTACGATAGGCACTGCATGTTGAATTGTTTTTTCCCTCAAAAACTACTTGATTAATAGCGCTTTCGCCAATTTTTTTGGAAAAAATATTCGGGCTTCCCATACGATTAGAGACAAACGCAATTCTATCCTCTCCCATAAACTGACCGCTTACATCTATACCGGTATAATCTGTTAGCCGCGTTTTATTTTTGGTACGTACATCATAAAGATAAATATCAGGCTGACCACTGGGTGCTAATGTTAGTAGTAACCGATTACCATCTTCGCTTACATCTGAACATACTGCCATGCCATCAGAAGAGACAATAGCTGCCTTATTTGCAGTTGCTAAATTGACTTTATAAATGGTAGGATGATAATCACTCAAAGAGGTGTAATAAAAATCCGTTTGCTCACGATTAGCCCATTTTGCAAAACCATACATACCACCACTCAAAACAACTTTCTGATACGATAACGTATAATCAGCGGCAACTATATCAGAACGTCGTGGTCCGCTGAGACGAACAAAAAGAACTTTTCGCTTCATCCATTCCAGAGATCCTCCTCCCATTTTTGCATTTATATCATACGCAATGGAGTGGGCTAAAAAAACCAACATTTCACTTTGCTTTAAATAGTATATTTTACTAAAAAGTTCTAAACTGTTCTGAAATAACTTTACATCCGTTCTGTATCCACCACTGCCATCAGCCACTAAACGGTAACGCAAAATATAAACAGCATCTTTGTGAATTCCAGCTGCCTGAGGATTATCAAATGATTGTCCTGCATAGCGATCATCCACATTAAATAATGAAACCACATTCATATCAGCACTAAGCATTTTATGAAATCGCGATCCGGTATCATTGGCTACACTACTACCATCTTCGATTGCAAGTCTTGGTAACATTCCCACATTTTTAGTCACTTCTAACGTAGTATCAGCACCCCAAAGAGTTGAGATAAAAAAAAGTATCATTAAATAACGCATTTTATTCCTTAGCAGTCAATATAATCTCAAATACAGCCTCTTCGCCTTTGGGGTGAGAAGGAAGTCCTACTTGGCGCAATCGCTCTTTTAGCCAATCTACTTCCGCATTAAAAACGGCATTGCCAGAATAGCTGATAACACGATAAGCCAATAGTCGCCCATCTGGGCTTAGTGTTATCCTAACACGAGCAGCGAACCCTTCTGTCCCGCTTGCAGGATGAAAGTTTGCATAAATAATACCTTGTATCTTAGCATTGTATTCATTAACAGCCGGTCCGCTAGACGTAGCCATCATTTTAACCCCTGACTTTGCCAAATCAAGGGTTTTAGCTTTATCAAAAAGCTTTGACTCACGATGTGTCGCCAACACTTTTTCTTCTAAGGCATTTAATTCCAAAAGGTTCTTCGAATTTTCCGTGGTTTTTGGCTTGTTTTTACTCACTTTAACGGTGGCAAACAAATCATTAATTTCCGGTACAACTTGTTTGACTTCATTCTCTACAGGAGGGGTTTCTTCCACCGTTTTTGATTCTACCTCTGGCGCAGGAGTTGATGGCAAAGTATGCTGAGAACTTTTTACAGAAATAGAGGAAGGTTGGTCATCTAATGAAATCGATATCACATCACTTTTGGTCATTGCAAAAGCATCGGGATGAGATGTCTTCACAAGTCCGTTGATAAAAAAAGAAAAAATCAGTCCCAATATAAAGAAAGTAATGAAACCGCTTTGAAGAAAAAACCGCTGATAATGTAAATTCATGTAAAAAATATTCTTGTAATAGTTTTTGGATGAATTCAACCGCTGGTTGCGAGTGAAATATTGGTTAACCCTGAACGCTTTACCGCACTCATAACATTCATCACATCTCCATAATCAAGCTTATGGTCCGCACTGATACGTACAATGGTTTCAGGAGAAAAATCATTGGCAAATAACCTAAAATTGTCACTAAAAGTTAAAAAGTCGAACGTTTGATTATTAACCTTGATTTGCCTAGATGCATTTATAAGGATCTCAATTTGTTTTTTCTCTTTTACTTCCGTTTGTGCTGAACCTTTAGGTAGATTAATCAACTCTTCATAAATAATATTGGGCGATATAACCATCAAAATAGCCAAAAGAACCAACATAACATCCACTAAGGGTGTAATGTTAAGTTCCGGTTTATCGTCCCAATCGTACATAATCAATCGACCTTAGAGAGCAATGAATCACTCTGCATACGAATAAGACCCACCACTTCAAACGATTGACGTTTTAAGATTTGATGATAACTGTACGCAAATATTGCGACAAAAATTCCTGAAGCCGTTGCAACAAGTGCATCCGAAACCCCTGCAGCAATTATACTCATTGTACCACTCGCCTGCCCAATATTCTTAAAGGTATCTAAAATAGAAACAACCGTTCCAAAAAGACCGATAAACGGTGTTGTAGACGCTACTATTGAGAGTATCGTCAAACCTTTTGTTGCCTCTTTAGTTGCCGCATATTGCGCCAAATCAAATAATGCTTTAGAATAAGTCGTACCGCTTTTTAAAAATGGTGCGAGGAATGCGTAGTCATTAAGGCGTTGGGCACCCATTAAAAGGGATTCTAATGTCTCATTTTCTTGTGAAATCCACTGATTAAGCGCCAGCCATCGATAAAAGAAAACCCAGTTAATAATTATGAGATAGGAAAAGAGAACCAGTAACACGCCAAGCGTTACCGGGTGACTCTTATCTATGAAATTTGAAAGAAGCTCAAACATGAGCGTTAAAGCATATGTGAGTGATTTTGATGATTAGCAGCTGACTCAATTCTTGCTGAAACAGACGCAATCAATGGACTGGAATCTGCAACACTAGCAATAAGTTCTTTTGCTTCATCAAGTGCTTTTGCAACTTCGCTTTCACTATCGCCACGAATAGCAACAGCACCGTCAACCAGAACAGTGACCAAATTATTAGAAATTTGCACAACACCCCAATTAACGACGATCGATTCTTTTTTACCATTCTCTTTAATGATATCAACAACACCTGCTTGTAACAAAGTCGTTAATCCCACGTGCTCAGGTAGAACACCAAATTCTCCCTCTTCTCCAGGAACTGTTACACTTTTAACAGCCCCATTGAAAATAGATCCACTTGGTGTTAGCACTTCTAATTCTAGAGTATGCACTATCTATCCTTTAGGATGAAAAGCAATTATTTGCTTTTCTGTTTTGCAGCTTTTTCAATCGCTTCATTCATATCGCCAACCATGTAAAATGCACTTTCTGGCAAATGGTCGTAATCACCGTTAAGAATTCCTTTGAATCCTTTGATGGTGTCTTCGAGTTTAACATATTTACCAGGAGCCCCTGTAAATACTTCAGCAACGAAGAAAGGCTGAGAAAGGAATTTCTCGATTTTACGTGCACGTTCAACAACGGATTTGTCTTCTTCAGAAAGCTCGTCCATACCAAGAATCGCAATAATATCTTGCAAATCTTTGTATTTTTGTAGTGTCTTTTGAACACCGCGAGCAACACCGTAGTGCTCTTCACCAACAATTTGTGGATCAAGTAAACGTGACGTTGAATCCAATGGATCAACAGCAGGATAGATCCCTTTTTCAGCAATTTTACGGTTAAGAACCGTTGTTGCGTCAAGGTGAGCAAATACAGAAGCCGGAGCCGGATCCGTCAAGTCATCCGCAGGTACGTATACCGCTTGAACAGAAGTGATAGAACCCTTGGTTGTAGACGTAATACGATCTTGCAATGCACCCATTTCACGAGCCAAAGTCGGTTGGTAACCAACAGCAGATGGAATACGTCCAAGAAGTGCTGACATTTCAGAACCTGACTGTGCAAAACGGAAGATATTATCGATAAACATCAATACATCAAGCCCTTTTTCATCACGGAAGTATTCTGCCATTGTCAAACCTGTCAATGCGATACGGTTACGTGCTCCTGGAGGCTCAGACATTTGACCGTAGCACAGTGCAACTTTGTCCAAAACGCTAGAATCTTTCATCTCATGGTAAAGGTCATTACCTTCACGTGTACGTTCACCGACACCCGCGAATACAGAAAGACCATCGTGCCCGTGAGCAACGTTGTGGATCAATTCCATGATAATAACGGTTTTACCAACACCAGCACCACCGAAGAGACCAACTTTACCACCTTTTGCATATGGTGCTAAAAGGTCAACAACTTTGATACCAGTTTCAAACATTTCTGTTGTTGTACTTTGTTCAATTAGTGGTGGTGGAGAACGGTGTATAGACCATTTTTCACAATCAACGATTTGATCTCCGCCATCGATAGTTTCACCGATAACGTTAAAAATACGTCCAAGTACTTTATCACCAACTGGAACTTTGATAGGTGCACCTGTAGCCGTAGCTGCAAGACCACGTACAAGACCTTCAGACATATCCATAGCGATCGTACGAACACGACCATTACCAAGGTGAGAAGCTACCTCTAGAACAAGACGAGTCGTCTTTCCATCAACACTAACATTTACTTCTATTGCTTCATTGATTGCAGGAAGGGTACCTTCAAAATCAACATCAACAACAGGACCAATTACTTGAGCAATTTTACCAATCATTCTTTCCTCCATCATTATTTCATCGACTCAACACCGCTTATTATTTCAATAAGTTCTGTTGTAATCGATTCTTGTCGCGCTTTGTTATACTTGACTGTCAACGTTTTGACCATTTGTTTCGCATTATTTGTTGCTGCATCCATTGCCTGCATACGCGCACTGTGTTCAGCCGCAACTGAATCAATCAACGCGTAATACATATTAAATTCAGCATACTTCGTTACCAATGAATCAAGCATTGCTTCTTCATCATGTGCTTCAAGTTCAAGAACATTGTTCTTTGTCTTTTCACAATCAAAATCTGATACATCAACAGGTAAAATTTTATTTACATGCAACTCTTGAGTGATAACATTTTTATAGCCGTTATACACAAGATAGACACCATCAATAATACCATCTTTGAAATCTTTAATTGATCGAGTCATAAACTCACTGGATCGCTGCATATCAGGGGAAGAGCTAAGATTTTTAACTTCATCAAGCAATTCAACTTGATTGAAATTAAAATATTCAATCCCTTTTTTACCAATACCGCGGATACGTATGTTTACATTCTTATCTTCATATTCGCTTATTAAACGTTTAACCGCTTTGATCGTTTGGAGGTTAAAACCACCACAAAGACCTTTATCAGCTGTTACAAAAATAATATCGATCGTTTTAGGCGCATCATTTTGAACAAAACAACGGCTATCAATACCGCCGACCTTATTGCAATGAATGCGACTTGCGATTTCAGCTATGACTTGATTCGTTTTTTGTGCAAACAGACGTGAACGTTTCGCTAACTCTTCTGCACGGCGAAGTTTCGCCGTAGAGACGAGTTTCATTGCACGCGTAGTTTTTTGCGTGTTTGAAACACTCTTTATCTGTCTTTGAATCTCTTTCAAGTTAGCCATTAAAGATCCTTATTGCGCAACGAAAGTAGTTTTAAACTCTTCGAGCGCTTTTTTCATCGTAGCCATAGTGTCATCATCGATCTTAGATGACGTACGGATACTTTCAAAAATTTGTGGATAACTTGCTTCAATAAATGGATACAAATCTGCTTCAAATTTAACAACTGCTGATGCAGGAAGGCTATCAAGATACCCTTCATTACCCGCGAAGATAATCAATGCTTGTTTTTCAACAGAAAGTGGAGAATATGGAGGCTGCTTCAACACTTCAACCATACGCTGACCACGTTCAAGCTGCTTGCGACTTACTTCATCCAAATCAGAAGCAAACTGTGCAAACGCTTGAAGTTCACGATACTGTGCAAGGTCAAGACGCAATGTTCCTGCCACTTGTTTAGTAGCTTTGATTTGAGCCGCACCACCAACACGTGAAACAGAAAGACCAACGTTAATCGCTGGACGAACACCTGCATTAAACAAGTCCGTTTCCAAAAAGATTTGACCATCAGTAATAGAAATGACGTTTGTAGGGATATACGCCGCAACGTCACCCGCTTGAGTTTCAATAATTGGAAGAGCAGTCAAAGAACCGTTACCCAATTCATCGCTCAATTTAGCAGCACGCTCTAAAAGACGAGAGTGGATATAGAAAACGTCTCCCGGATAGGCTTCACGGCCCGGAGGACGGCGAAGGATCAATGACATTTCACGGTAAGCAACTGCATGTTTTGAGAGATCATCATAAACGATCAAACCATGACGAGCTGAATCACGGAAATATTCCGCCATTGTTACACCCGTATATGGAGCCAAAAATTGCAATGCTGCAGCTTCAGAAGCTGAAGAAGAAACAACGATGGTATACTCCATCGCGCCACTCTCTTCAAGACGACGAATAACGTTTGCAACGGTTGATTCTTTTTGACCGATAGCAACATAGATACAAACTACGCCATTACCTTTTTGGTTCATAATAGCATCAAGAGCGATCGTTGTTTTACCTGTTTGACGGTCACCGATAATCAACTCACGTTGACCACGTCCAATTGGAACAAGAGCATCAATTGATTTGATACCGGTTGCCATAGGTTCATGGACTGATTTACGTGCCATGATACCAGGCGCTTTCTCTTCTACAAAACGAGATTCTGTAGATTCGATTGGACCTTTACCATCAATTGGCTCACCCAATGCGTTTACAACACGGCCAAGAAGAGCATCACCAACAGGAACTTTCAACAAACGTCCAAGACGTTTTACTGACATTCCCTCACGGAGTTCAACTCCCTTACCAAGAATAACAACACCAACAGCGCTTTCTTCGAGGTTCATAACAAGACCTTGAGTCCCGTCTTCAAATTCAACCATTTCACCAGCCATAACATTGTTAAGACCATAAACTTGCGCAACGCCATCTCCATATGAGACGATTTTACCGGTTTCGTTAATATCTACATTAAGCTCAAAATTACCAATTCTTTCTTTGATGATTGAACTTACTTCATCTACTTGTACTTTTGCTACCACTATATCTCCTTTCGTGAGGGTTAAATTGCTTTTAAAATGTGCTCGACGATCTGAGCATTAAGGCGGCTTTTTGAAAAATCAATTTCAACATTCAGGTCATCTACAATAACCCGTATGCCATCACTGTTTGAAGGAACAAACTGTAATGAAATTTTAGCTCCCATTTTATTTCCTAAATCATTCGCGATTGCATCAATCGAATCTTGCTTGATTTCAGAAATACTGTAGATACGGCCATTATAAACACGTTTCTTGGAAGCTATTTGACGCTTTAAATCTTTTGAAATTGCAGGGATTAACGATAATCTTCCGTTTTCACCTAAAAGCTTGATTAAGTTATTGATTTCAAGGCTATTAGCACTTTCTACCATACCAAGAACCAAATTTGTTTTAGCCAAAACAGCGATATCATTACTATTCATAATTTGAAGAAATTTACTATCATTAAAGGCAGTGGTAAGAACATTTAAAAGTTCAGCCGTATTATCCAATGAAGTTTCATCCAAGATGGTCATCAGAGATTGAACATAACGTTTTGCGATTAGTTCGTTCTGCATTTAGGCCACCTTCTTTTTCAAAATGTCTGTCATGGCATCTTTACCCATAGCCGTATCACTGGCACGCATCACATCGCCCATAACCTCGGCGACCACTTCGCGTACCATTTTACGTTTTTCAAGATCCATTAATGCTTTGTTATGCTTTTGTGCAATCTCAACGTCAATCTCATGTTGTGCCATGATTTTTTCACTAAGGATCTTGCACTCTTTTTTATTCATTTCACTCAAATCATTTGCAAAACGATTAGCATCATCAATCTTGTGTTCAGCAGCATCCTTCAAACGTTTTGACTCGCGCAAACGCTCTTGAACTTTTTCAAGTTCAGATGCGATTCCTGCACTTCTGCCGCCAAAATAACTTTTGAGCGGCTCTGCCAATAGATAATAAAGAATCCCTGCAAATATAAGAAAGTTAACGGTACGTTGTACAATATCCGTAGAACCCTCATGCACAGCGTCAGATCCAAACAGATAAGCACTGAGCATTAATACAGTAACCAATAATTTACCCATATTATCTCCTCAAATCTGATTTAGCTTAGCTGATACAGCAGCTTGGAAAGATGGTGCTTCTGCATGAAGCGCCTCTTTCAATCGTGAACGTTCTTCAGACATCGCGTCTTCAAACTTAGAATATTCTAGTGCCAGTTCAGCACGTTTTGCCTCTATCTTGCTGTTTGCCAACGCCTTGGCCTCAGCAACAACTTTTTCTCTTATTACATGCGCTTCTAGTTTAGCATCACTAATAATCTTTTCAGCTTGTGTATGAAATGCAGCAATCTCAGCATCGTTGTTTCCAACTTGCTCGAGATCTTTTTTAAGATCTGCATCTCTTTTTTCCATATAGTTGAAAAGAGGTTTGTAAAGCAAACTATTAAGAGCGGCAATAAGGACAAGGAAGACAATCAGTGTGCTGCCTAGCAACATCGGACTTATATCTAACATACCACCTCCTAAAAGTTGCGTGATTATACAACTTGTAAATTGAAGGGATAGTTAAACGATTGAAATTATGAAGAAAGTGTGACTAAAAATGAATCAATTTGCTCATTACTATCAAATTCGAGGGTCAATTTTGACCCTTTTTTAGATGTTTTAATACCTAAGTCTGCAAAATAGCTTTGCAATGTATTAAAATTTAGCTCATTCATTTTACTAATTGGACTCGCAGGCGTTTGAGTAGGAAGTTTCATGTTTTTTGCCATTTGTTCTACATCACGAACACTCAGCTTTTGTCCAATAATTGAATCAATCATTAATGATTGTTCATTTCCTTCCATACCTACAACTACTTTTGCATGACCGGCACTTATTTTACCCTCGATCAATGCTTTACGCCCTTTCTCAGATAATTGCAGTAAACGTAGTGTGTTCGTAATTTGCGCACGACTTTTATGAACCGTTCCAGAAAGCTGATCATGGGTAAGTTCATGAATCTCAATGAGTTCCTGATAGGCTTGTGCCAAGTCAATCGCATTAAGTTCATCACGCTGAATATTTTCAATCAACGCATGCTGACGCATTTGTTCATCACTAACCGTAACAATAATGGCTTTAATGGTTTTAAATTTTGCTAATTTACTTGCTCGTAAACGTCGTTCACCCGCTATGAGGACATAACCGTCAAGAGTTTCTTTAACAACAATCGGTTGTAAAAGACCATGACTTTTTATTGATTCACTAAGTTCCGCAAGCGATGCAGGATCAAAATGTTTACGCGGCTGATAAGGGTTAGGACGAACTTCTGTAATTGAAATTTCTTCAAATCCATTTCGTTTTGGAAGTTCGTTGTCGTATGCTTCTTCTATTTCACTCAGTAATGCGCCCAGACCTCGTCCTAGTGCAGATGCTTTTGCCATTTACGATCCTTAAGCAATGATTGCGTGAGCAAGATCTTGATACGCTAAAGATCCGCTCGATTTTACATCGTATAAAATTGCCGGTTTTCCAAAACTTGGAGACTCTGCCAATTTGACATTACGCGGTATGACAATATACTCATCTTCACGTAATTTAAATAATTTTGCTTGAAAATGCTGTCGTAAATCGGCGAATACTTGCCTGGAAAGATTGTTTTGTGCACTGTACATCGTAGGAAGAAACCCTTTGATGGTAAGCTTTGGATTAATAGTCTTACGTACCAGCTTAACCGTATTAAGTAATTGAGCTAATCCCTCAAGAGCAAAGAATTCACACTGAATTGGAATTATTACCGAGTTAGAGGCGCTCAAAGCATTAATGGTCATTGGCCCAAGAGCTGGTGGTGAATCAATAATAATATAGTCATATTCATCTTTAACCTGCGCGATTGCACGTTTGAGAATCAATTCTCTCCCTTTTGCATTTGCCGCATCATAATACTCTTTTTCAACTCCGACCAGACCAATATTCGAAGGTGCGATAAAAAGCTTTGGTAATTCCGTTTTTAAAATGATCTCTCGTAGTTTTTTTGCCCCGATAAGAACGTGATAAATATTAAACTCATAGTTGTTACGATGATACCCCAATGAGGTTGTCGCATTCGCTTGAGGATCAGCATCGATAAGAAGTACTTTTTTCTCAGCCACTGCTAATGAGGCAGCTAAGTTTACAGCGGTTGTGGTTTTGCCCACACCACCTTTTTGGTTTGCAATAACTATTACTTCGCTCATCGTAAACTAAATATCCTTTGCCCATTGCATTCAAGGGAACCATCTTCTAATAAGACGGCATCTTCTAATCTAAAAATCGTTTCATCCGCATGCGTCGTGAAAGATTTACTTCTATTGAATTCTAACTTGTATTTACTAAATATCTGCTTCCATGAAGGAAACTTTTTCAGTTCTGTAACATAACTATTTGTTAATTCTTGTGAAGTAATTCTAATGTCTATTTTAGAAAAATCAACTGGTGCATGGGCAAGATTCAATCCAATCCCACATACAAGGCAATCACCCACTAAATTTGTAATCACGCCACCCATTTTTTGCTGATCCAAATAAAAATCGTTAGGCCACTTCAGCCACACTTGCGAACCTAAATTGGTTAAAACTTCTTTCATGATAAATGCAAAATAGATAGAGGAAGACTCTAGTTTCAAATCATTAGGCAACTGGGAACGATTAATGGCCAAAGAAATAAAAAGATTCCCTCTTTCACCAATCCATTCGTTACCGCGGCTTCCCTTGCCTTGCGTCTGTAGAGATACTCCCACACATACAGGAGCCTTCAATATTTCCGCTTTAAGCGCTTCTATTAAATATGCTTGTGTTGATTCTAATTCATCAAACCAGTGTATTTCCACACCCAAGTCGCTTTCCATTTAAGTAGGCTATCGCCGATGTCTCTTGTTTTGAAGGAGCTTGAACTTTGATCAAACGTAACGATCCTTGATTGCATTGTACAACAACGCCATGAGGTTCAATTGTGACTATCTCACCTGCACTTCCATGGCTTTCATTTTCTACTAATTCCATCTCTTTAAGTTTGAGTCCTGATTCCAAATAAATACCGGGCCATGGAGTAAATGCACGATATTTATTATAAATATCTACGGCATTTTCAAACGCTGTCAATCCATCTGATTTGGATATCTTACTGCAATGCGTCGCTTCTGCATCATTTTGAGAAACAGCCGTTTTTCGGTCCCAATGGTGGATAACATCGACGGTCAGATCCCTAGCGATCTTTGTTAGCGAGGTATATAAGGTTTCCACCATCTCATCAGGGGAAACATCAACGGTTGCAATCTTTATAATCGCACCTGTATCAAGCCCTTCATCCATCCACATCGCCGTCACACCGCTTTTAGTATCATTATGCAATAAGCTTTGCTGAATCGGGCTGGCACCTCGATATTGTGGGAGAATGGATGCGTGCAGATTAACACACGGGGCATAATCCAAAATAGCTTTTGGCAGAATCTGACCATATGCTGCAACAATGATCATATCGCACTTAATTTTCAATAACTCTTCAACAACATTCTCATCCCGTAAACGTGAAGGTTGTATCACCGGGATATGTGCCTCTTGTGCTAATACTTTTACCGGTGGAGGAGTTAATG
The DNA here is from genome assembly GCA_030694265.1 of Sulfuricurvum sp. Lineage (GTDB taxonomy): Bacteria > Campylobacterota > Campylobacteria > Campylobacterales > Sulfurimonadaceae > Sulfuricurvum. The sequence goes on along the minus strand of JAUXYP010000001.1, from coordinate 121,292 downwards.
TTCCCTTGCGTCCTACCGGTTTGTCCGGTTGAGTATAAACAGCAACTACTTCAATATCATCAGCAGCCATCAACGTTTTTAAAATATCCGCCGCATAATCCGGCGTACCCATAAAGATAATACGGGTCATTAAAGGGTATTCGCTTGAAAGAGGCTTCCGCCGCAATGCACGTCATCCAAAAGAAATGACTTCGCATCGGCGAGATCAAAACCGCTGGCTAAGAACATCGCTTTACCGCGCTTGAGTAAAAAATCTGCCGCTTTTAGCTTTGTGACAATCCCGCCGGTTGCAAAATTATGGTTCGGCGTCACCTCGCGAGTAAGTTCTTCAGGCTCAATGGCCGCAATATGGGAACGCACTTTAGCATCCTCATGTACTCTAGGATCTTTATCATAGTAGGCATCAATATCTGAAAGTATGACCAGCATATCCGCACCAAAATGATATGCCGCATATGCAGAAAGCTGATCATTATCCCCTAAAACAAGTTCTTCAGTTGCCGTTGCATCATTTTCATTGATGATCGGTACAACATTATGCTGCAATAAGGTCTCAATGGTGTCTTTCGCTTTTTGCGACTCTTCTTGGGTATTAAAGTTAGCAGCGGTAACTAAAATTTGGGAGGGGAGGATATTGTGAGATTCAAACATTTTTTTGTATTTGTTCATCAAGATCGGCTGGCCGATAGAAGCTAAAGCTTGCTTATTCGCAAGTACTTTTTTATCAAGTTTGAGTTCGGTATATCCTGCAGCAACTGCTCCAGAAGATACCAGTATCACTTCATAACGTAATTTTAATTCAGCAATAAAATCGACCAGATTGTGCATCCGATCCTTCGCGATACGGTTTTGTTCGCTTAAAACGGCACTACCGACTTTTACTACCAGCCGTTTCATTAACGCTCTATTTGAACCATATGGTAAAGAGCATAGGTAAGAGGTTTAATATTCAAACTGGTCGCTGAAGAGATTGGTGCCACAAAAAATGGCAAAGAAACATCGCGGAACCCTTCATCAAAATTTTCCTGCTCAAATACCGGATACTCTTCACTAAATCCGAAACGGCTTTTTTTAATCGGCTGGAGATTGAGCAATTTCAAAAATGCATTACTTTTTTCTTTTGCTTCTTCAGGGCTCATGGCATCTGATCTTGTTAATGCAATCGCAAAATTACGTTCAGCCAACAGTGGCGAGAATTTCGCAAGCTCTTCTTTAAGTGTTTCATACTGATGTTGAAGTTCATGATAAGACGCTAAGTCAATCATAAACAACAATGTTTTGGTCCGCTCAATGTGGCGTAAAAACTTGAGACCAAGACCTTTGCCCTCGTGAGCCCCACCAATAATACCCGGAATATCCGCCATGATATAGGAATCAAATTCACCGATATTAATCTGACCCAGTTTCGGGGTCAATGTTGTAAACTCGTAGTTTGCTACTTCAGGACGTGCATTGGAAACCGTAGAAATAAGTGTTGATTTTCCAACGTTAGGAAAACCGACAAGTCCTACATCCGCGATAAGCTTAAGATCAAGTCTTACAATACGCGTGGTTTCAGGTTCACCCGGTTGCGCATACATCGGTTTTTGATTGATCGAAGATTTAAAGTGAACGTTTCCAAGACCACCGCGACCGCCGGTTAGAAATAAAACTTCTTGACCGTTTGTTAATAGATCCAGAAGAACTTCACCCGTTTCCACATCAACAACCTGTGTTCCTGGTGGAACAACGATCGTGAGCTTTTTACCGGCTTTACCGTACATATTCGATCCTGAACCCGGCTGACCTTTTTCGGCTTTGAGCGTTTTATTTCCCTGAAAATTGGCCAACGTATGGGTATTATTATCTACTTTAAAGTAAACATCTCCACCTTTTCCGCCATCACCACCATCAGGTCCGCCTTGGATGACAAACTTTTCGCGTCTAAACGCGACACATCCTGCTCCACCTTTACCCGAAGAAACAGTTATTACTACGCTATCGCTAAACATTCATCAATCCTTATCTGGCTTAAAACTATACTTGAACTTCAAGACTGTCAAAAAAGTACACTATTAAGAAAATACATTGTTGGAAAACTAAAGAGATCGGGCGAAGATGCCCGATGAGGAAAATTATGCGGCAGGAACGACAGAAACTTGTTTGCGTTTTTTGTCTTTACGGTGAAATAAAACAACACCGTCAACCAATGCATACAAAGTGTGGTCTTTACCCATACCGATATTTTTACCAGGGTGAACTTTTGTTCCGCGCTGACGGATAATGATATTACCCGCACGTACTACTTCACCACCATATTTTTTGACACCGAGTCTACGTCCCGCTGAGTCGCGGTTATTCTGTGTACTACCTTGACCTTTCTTATGAGCCATGCTGTCCTCCTACTTTATAATTACGCAGCGATCTTAACGATACGAACGCGTGTGTGATCTCTACGGAAACCACGCTTAACTTTACTGTCTTTACGACGACGTTTTTTGAAAACGATGACTTTACGGTCACGGCCCTCATTAATAACTTCAAAAGTGACTACAGCACCCTCTACATATGGAGTACCAGTTCTAAGTTCACCGTTATTAACGGCAAGAACTTCTTTGATTTCGACGGTAGTCTTTGGATCAAGACTCATTCTATCGAACAAAAGGATATCACCCTCTTGAACTTTGTACTGTTTTCCGCCGTTTTTGATAATTGCGTACATTACGTGTTCCTTACTTTACAAGTCTACAAAAAGTTGCGAATTGTAGCGAAATAATATTTAAGCTTAAATTAAAATGGAGTACTTATTACAACAACCCACAAGTTTACGTATCAATATACGTCAATCTGACCTATAATCTAGCTACGTGATTGTACATCAATATATATTAGACCCACCTAATAGATTGTCTTATTGTTCTTTAGTTAGTAAAGTAACCCCTAATCCTGTTTCAATCGGATAACCTTCTTTAGCCCATCCTTTTAATCCACCTTGTAGATTTGTTGCATTAACATAACCTAACTTTTTGAGCGTCTGAGCGGCCAATGCACCTCGTCCACCACTACGACAATAAGTTACAATGACTGCATTTTTATCTTTGATTTTATTCAGCACTTCAAATTCCAAATTTCCGCGTGTGATTGCCATTGTAGTCGTTGTGTAAATCTCACCCTCTGCACGCTGGTTCTCTTCACGCACGTCCATAACGATCACGCTTTTTTCCGCATCAATCATTTTTTTCAACTCTTTAGGAGCCATTTCTCCCGCCTCTTGCTTTGCCGCAGAGACCAGCTTTTCTGCTTCTGCTTGACCTGCCATAAGGGATGAACCTATCATCAAACCCGCTACCATTAATGCAACTTTAACTTTCATTTTATACTCCTATATATGTAAATAACCTTATTAGCTAAATTACTAAGTGATATGTATGGTACAATAGCAAACCTTAAAACAATCAAGGATGTTTATGCTCGATATGGAACAAAAGTTAAAAATTTTCAAAGCACTTAGTAATCAAACCCGTTTTATGATTTTCAAAAATGTTTTTACCGGAGGATACACCTGCTCTCTGGATAAAGTACAGCCCGGTGTTAAAGTAAATCCTATTGCTACGTGTGTTAGTACCGTTGCGGAACATTTTAATTTTTCTCTTCCGACAATCTCTGCACATATCAAAGAGCTAAAAGAAGCAAAAGTCATTAGCGTTGAGAAAAAAGGGAATAAAGTTTATATAGAACCTAATATAGAGACAATCCGAGAACTTGCCGAATGCTTTGGGACTTTAGTCACTAATTTCGACAACAACAGAGAGTTGTTCTTTGGTGATACGCTATCACTTAAATAGGTTTCAAAACAAAATAACAATAATGTTGTTCACTGCCACTTGGAGTGATGTGAATTTCTTCCGTTACATCAATAACATCGAAATGATCTTTCACGAGTTTTTTCATCCTCTCTTCATTGTATTGACGCACAGGCAATGAACTGCAGCTATCAGGACCATCTACTGCAAATGTGCCGATAATAGCGTGACCATTAGGAGAGAGTGCTTGATGAAGCGCTTTCAAATACGCTTGCTGCTCCTCTTCCTTTTGAAGAAAATGAAATGCAGCACGATCGTGCCATACGTCAAATAGTGTTTCAGAAGAAAAAGTGCACACATCTTCAGCACGATAGACGGGCAGATCAGCATTGACACCAAGCCGTTTTTTGACGATTTCCAGCGCACTGGGCGAAATATCCAGTAGGGTAATGTTCTGATAACCTAAATCAATTAAGCCATCGACCAGCATCGACGCGCCGCATCCCACATCGATAAAACGATTTTTTTGAGTCGATCCTATTTTCTGTAAAAGGGAGAGAGAGGTTGATGGGGCTTCTTGATACCAGCCCACTTTACTCACGTCCTTGGTTGTATACACGTTTTCCCAATGACGCTGTCTTACCTTTCCATCGCCTTTGGTCGCTCTAAAAGTCGCTCCGGCGGTGGTGGGTGCTGTCGTGTAATGATTGATTCCCGTACATTCAACGTTCACGAATCCCACTTCACTCATCATCCCAATCAGAGACTCTTTGGAGAGTGTCCCCTCTACACAATTTGCCCAATCTCCCGAAGAAGGTTGAGAACAGCACGACGTAGCACACATCGCATCGGATATATCGATCATATCCGCAAAATAAAGTTTTCCATCAGGAACAAGTACACGAAATACTTCACTAAATACTTTTTCTTTTGAGGAAGTGAGATTGATGGCACCGTTGGAAATGACAATATCCATGCTCTCATTCTCAAACGGTAAAGACTCAAGGTTTGCTTCTACTACTTGAACGTTTTGTAATCCTGATTGCTTGGCATAACGCTGTGCTGTTTCGATCATCATGGGAGTTATATCTACTCCGATAGCTTTTCCACCCTCACCCACGAGCAATGCCGCAACACACAGATCAACCCCTGCACCGCACCCAAGATCAAGCACTGTTGAACCCACAGGGAATTCACCTAATGAAAATGGATTTCCTACCGCGGCACAATAATCCCACAGCGGTGCAGGAAGTTGTTCAATCCATTCTTCTTTGTAGCCGTGACTGCGGGCATTTTCAATCCCTTTTTCCCAGCCAAAATCTTTGTGGGGATTTAGTGCCAAATCGGTATAAAGTTCAATTACCTGTTTTGAAGCGCATGTGATAGTACTCAATGATGATCCTTGTATTACGTCACTACTTATATAAATTATTAGGTAGCAATGATATAATTTTAATTCTTAATAGTTAGTAACTATGCTAAATACTTAAATAGGAGAAATGATGAAAAAAATTCTTTTCATTTTATTGCTAGCTTTTACATTAAATGCGGCACAGATCAACTGGATTACTACCTATAAAGAGGGGTCTGCTATCGCTGCTAAAGACAACAAGCCAATGGTTGTTTATATGCACCGTCCCGGCTGTGAGTCGTGTGATTTCCTAGAGGCAAAAGTTTTTAAAGATGAAAACCTTAGCGCCTATACCAACGAATATTTTGTCCCTGTACTGCTCAATGTCAGTAAATCCGATGCGCCAAAGCACCTCATCGTAAAGGCGAGTCCTGTATTTCATTTTGTGAATGCAAAAGGGGAATTTATCGAAGAAACGTTGTATGGAGGAAAGAATGTTAAATCTTTCCTCAAAATATTGCAAGAAGTGGAAGTGAAATTCACTAAAACTAATATCGGGTCTAATTAGACCTCGTGACTGTCATTTTCTAAAACTTCTTGGATCGTTTTTGCATCCGCTTCATGAATATCCAAAACAGTTCCCTCAAAGACAAGATCCATTCCCGCTAGTGGATGATTGCCGTCCAACGTCGCTTTTTTTCCTTTTATCTCTTTGACCGTATAGATAATAACATCCTCGTCATCGTCTTCCATGTATCCGTCAATCTCCATACCAACGTGTAAATCTGCTGGAAGTTCACTGATGTTTTCCGTTACAAGCAACTCAGGATCATACTCACCAAATGCTTGGTCAGACGAGAGGGCTACCTTGAAAGTATCTCCAACTTTTTTGCCCTCTAACGCTTCTTCAACACCGTTAAAAAGCTGCCCGTAATCACCGTGTAAATAACTAAGCGATTCTGTCTGTTCATGAACAAGATTTCCCTCACTATCGTTGATATGGTAGTCGATGGTCACAATACAATTTTTAGTCACTACCATGGAGTTTTCCTTTTAATACTTTTATCGAGATTATAGCAGGAGTTTGTCAAGCTACTCTTGACTTTTCGAACGCGCAGAGGTACAATTCCCCTAATTAGTTGCATAGTCAACTGTTTTGGAGTTATTATGAATCGATGCGAATGCCCCACCGAAGAATCTTTAGGATGCCTCACCAATCTTTCCGCTATGGCTGCGAGGAACTATCTCACGCGTCAATTATCTTTACACGATATTGATATGACGATCGAACAGTTCAAAGTGATGGTCGTATTATGGAAAGAAGGGACATCAACCCAACAAAACATTGCCGATTTTGTCGGTAAAGACAAAGCGAGTGTCACCCGTCTCATAGCAGGGCTTGAAAAACGCTCCCTCATTAAGCGTACCTCTGATAAAACCGATAAGCGGTGTAATCTCGTCACCCTCACACCGCAAGGAATCGCTCTGGAGAAACCAACGATGGAAGTTTTAGAAAAAGCGACTCTTCATCTGCACCGCGGTATCGACCCACAAGAACTTGCTATTACCCTGCGCGTCTTAAAACAGATGTGCCAAACTTTAAATTATTCATCAAAGGAATCCAAATGAACCGCGTTACAACTCTTGCCCTTTCCTCTGTATTACTCATCGTACTAAACGGATGCGAACGCCCAAAAGCCGCAGGGATGGAAAAACCGCCCGAGGGGCCTGTTTCGGTTACCACTGCGGAAGTAAAAACAGGGGATTTTCCGGCTGTTTTGGAAGCGACGGGACAAACACAAGCCTTTAATACCGTACAAGTCTATGCGCGTGTCAACGGCTATCTGCAAAAACGCACGTATGTTGAAGGCTCACAGGTACAAAAGGGACAAACCCTTTTTACTATCGACCCTTCCGATTTGAACAATGCTCTGGAAAGTGCCAAAGCATCGTTAGAACTCTCACAAGCAAACCATATCAACGCATTAGCGGTATTAAATCGTATTAGGCCTCTGGCTGAAGCTAATGCCGTAAGCCGTCAGGAACTTGATGCGGCAATCGCTAATGAACGAACCACATCAGCGACTATTTTGGGAGCGAAAGCCGGCGTAGCACAGGCCAAACTCAATCTCAGCTATGCTACCATCAAGGCTCCTATCAGCGGATTTGTCGACAAAGCAAAACTGGATAATGGAACCTACATCGCTGCAGGAGCCAATGCACTGCTCACCACGATGTACGAAACGAATCCGATTTATGTCAATTTTACGTTTAGCGAAAACCAAAAAATTGCTCATCAAAATGCAATTGCCAGCGGTAAGCTGACTGCTCCCAAAAATAACAAATATGAAGTGGAACTCACACTCAGTGATGGAACAATATTGGCACGCAAGGGTGAGATTAACTTTATTGCACCGTTTATCGACTCGACAACAGGCAATATTACTTATCGCGCACTGATCGACAACAGCGATCATAGACTTCTTCCAGGACAATTCGTCCACGTAAAAGTCAAAGGGATGGAATGGAAAAATGCCCTTTATATCCCTCAAAAAACACTCTTAACAGGAGAAAAAGGGAAGTTTGTTTATGCCATAGAGGCGAATAATACCGTGACCCAAAAACCTGTCGTTGCAGGAGAATGGATCGGTGAAAATGTTCTTATACAAAGCGGTGTTGCTGCGGGGGATAAAATTGCCGCTGACGGACTTCCTAAACTCAAACCGGGGGCGGAAGTGATTCCGAGCGCACAATAATGTTTAGCAAATATTTCATTAACAGACCTGTTCTATCGGCCGTTATTGCCCTGATCATCATGTTGCTCGGATTCGTAGCCATCAAAACACTGCCTATTTCTCAACTGCCCAATCTCACCCCACCTACGGTAGTTGTCTCTGCGCAGTATCCGGGTGCCGATGCCCAAACCATTGCCAACACTATCCTCACTCCGTTGGAATCACAGATATCGGGTGCTGATGGTCTGATGTATATGAGTTCAAAAGCCGCCGCACTACCTGGCAGTGCTACGATTACCTGTACGTTCAACATCGGTGTCAATCAAGACATGGCTGCGGTGGATGTACAAAATCGTATCAATTCGGTTATCTCACAACTTCCTCAAAGTACGCGCGATCTCGGAGTAACGGTACAGAAAAAAACCTCTGACATTTTGCTTATCGTTGCAATCACCTCTCCCGATGGAAGCTTTGACGCAACCCAAATCAGTAACTATATCTCCGCCAATCTCCTTGATGAAGTTAAAAAAATTCCCGGTGCCGGGCGAGCACAAATCTTCGGGCAACGCGACTATGCAATGCGTATTTGGCTCAATCCCGATCGGATGGCATCATTGGGAGTAAGTACATCTGAAATCGCAAGCGCCATCAGAGATCAAAACCTCCAAGTCTCTCCAGGGCGCTTGGGACAAGGTCCCACTAATGATGAACAGATGTGGACGATGCAGCTCACCTCTAAAGGGCGTTTCAGTACCCCTGAAGAGTTTCAAAACATCATTGTCCGTGCAAAACCGGATGGTTCAATGCTGCGTCTCAAAGACGTTGCCCGCGTAGAGTTGGGAAGCCAAAACTACGAATTTTTTGGACGGGTAAATGGCAAACCCGCTGCAATGATCGGTATTTTTGCCGATACCAATGCCAATGCTCTGGATACCTCTGCCGCCGTAGCCGAAAAAATAGAAAAGCTCTCCCATAAGTTCCCAAAAGGGATAAGCTATGACATCCCATATGACACAACCGACTTTGTCAAAATCTCGATTGAAGAGGTTATTTTCACCCTGCTTGCCTCCATCATTTTAGTCAGTTTGGTTATATACCTTTTCTTACAAAGTAGCCGCGCCGCGATAATCCCCATCCTCTCAATCCCGATCTCGCTGACCGGAGCATTTATCGGGATGTATTTACTGGGATATTCGATCAATACTCTCACCCTTTTTGGGCTGGTCCTCGCAATCGGTATCGTCGTCGATGATGCGATCGTTGTTATCGAAAATATGGAGCGGATACTCCAGAGTGAAAAACTCTCTCCCCGAGAAGCCGCCATCAAAGCGATGGCTCAGATTTCGGGTCCCGTAGTTGCTATCGTCCTCGTGATGTGTGCCGTTTTTATCCCTGCTACATTTTTGGGTGGAATGACAGGGCAGCTGTATAAACAGTTTGCCGCCACGATCGCCATTTCTGTCGTATTCTCAGGCTTTATGGCACTGACATTCGCTCCGGCTATCGGGGCACTAATCCTCAAACACCACGAGAATGAGCCTGCGCGCTTTTTCCGCTGGTTCAACCGTGTTTTTGGAAGAATGACCGAAAACTACGTTCGCCGTTCAGGATGGATGATCCGTAAATCATTTATCTTTTTCCTCATCTATCTCTCAACGTATGGTTTTATCGGCTTTTTTCATAAAACCCTCCCGAGTGCCTTTTTGCCGATGGAAGATCAGGGATATTTTATCACCGCAGTCGTCTTGCCTGATGGTGCAACCGCAAACCGTACATTAGACGTTGTCAAACAGGTTGAAGGAATTCTCAGCAAGCAAGAGGGGGTCGCTAAATTTACGGCTATTACAGGACTTAATATCCTCACCTTCTCGCAAGAGCCCAATGCCGCGGTTATCTTTACCCGACTGAAACCGTGGAGCGAGCGTACCACTAAGGAGCTCAGCGTTTTCGGACTTCTTGGATCCTTAGCACCCAAACTGGGAAGCATTAAAGAAGCTAAAGTATTCGCTATGCCTCCGCCGCCGATTCGCGGTATGGGGCCATCCGATATGTTCAGCTTGAAATTGCTGCAACCGGGAGATAACGATTTTAACAAACTGGCTGCCGCGACCAATGCGTTTGTCGGTGAACTGCGCAATGATCCCAGCATTAAAAATCCGATGACAACCATGAATATCACTACGCCCACCCTCACCGTAGAAGTGGATCGTGAAAAAGCCAAGATGATGGGTCTTGCCATCAGCGATGTTTTCCAAACCCTCCAAGCAACCATCGGTACCATGTACGTCAATCAGTTCGATAAAAACGGTAAAACCTACTGGGTACAGATGCAGTCTGATTCTGTCTATCGTGCTACTCCTGAGGATATAGGCCGTGCATGGGTTCGTTCTAACAGTGGACAGCTTGTCCCTCTCTCGTCGGTGGTACACGTCACTATGTCCAGTGCACCTTCGTCTATTGAACATTTCAACGGCGTGCTCAGCACCACCGTCATGGGTTCACCCTCCCCTGGATACAGTTCAGGAGATTTGATTAAAATTTTGGAGTCCAAAGCCGATACGGTTTTACCCAACACTGTAAGTTACGACTGGGATGGTCTGTACCTTCAAGAGAAACTGGTCGGGTCAAAAGCACTCATGATCATCGCTTTTGCATTAGTAATGGTTTATTTAATCCTTGCGGCACTCTATGAGCGCTGGACATTACCGATTTCTATCATGCTCGCCGTTCCGTATGGGATTATGGGGGCCTATACTGTAGTATGGTTGATTCCGTTTTTGAATAACAACGTTTTCTTCCAAATCGGACTGCTCACCCTTATCGCCCTTTCGGCAAAAAATGCGATTTTGGTCGTCGAGTTTGCCGAAGAGCAGCGGCAAATGGGAAAAAGTATCTACGATTCGGCCATGGAAGCGGCACGATTGCGTTATCGTCCGATGATGATGACCTCTTTTGCCTTTTTAGCAGGGATGCTCCCCCTCATCTTCAGCTCAGGGGCTGGTTCTATGGGACGTATGTCCATCGGTATTGCGATGTTTGGAGGGATGCTCTCTGCTACGTTCATCGAGCGTTACTTTATCCCCTATCTCTACTATTGGGTGGCTACCTTCCAAGAAAAACTTAGCCCTACAAAAGGAGAATTTGATGAAGACTAAACTCTCTCTCTTACTCGCATTGCTCATAAGTGGATGCAGTATCGGACCCGACTATGTCAAACCAACCAGCACTGTTCCCGATACATTTCATAATAGTGATGCAAATCAAAGTGACTTAAAAAAAGCTATGATTGATAAAAACTGGTGGGAGTCCTTTCATGATCCCCTACTCACACAACTCGTCACGAAAGCGCTTATTGCTAACTATGACATCGCTATTTCACAAGCACAGTTAGAAGCGTATTTGGGTCAATTTGATCAAACCGAATCCTATCTCTATCCTCATATAAACGGTACGGCCTCATTTGATCGTAAAAGTACGGAAAATGCGATTCCAAACCGAAATCTCAGAGATGGAATCACCTCAACGTATTCTGGATCACTGAGCATGGCAAGCTATGAGATTGATCTCTATGGAAAAGTTAGGCGTACAACGGATGCCGCACGTTCTCAACTAATGGCAAGCGAATACAATCGTCGCAGCGTTCAACTAACAGTCTCGGCAAGTGTATGTGCATCCTATGCTCGTCTTTCATCCCTTAATGATCAGATTAAACTGGCCAATGAAAACATAACAGCAACGCAAGAGATCGAAAAAAACACCCTTCTAAAATACAAACTTGGGGCCAGTGCTCAAACGGAATGGCTCAGTGCATCCGCGCAACTTGAGGCAGCCCATTCTACACTCTCACAACTGGAAGCAGCACGAACATCTGAGGAAAGTACTCTCAATACATTGTTGGGAGAAAATAACAAAAATATCCATGTTACTCCAATGGAATCGATCAATATTCCAGAGGTTCCTGCAGGTTTACCCAGTCAGCTACTCACGCGCCGACCCGATGTTGCCATTGCTGAACAAAATCTCATCGCAGCCAATGCAAAAATTGGCATTACCAAAGCCGCCTATTTCCCAAGTCTTAGTTTAACCGCGATGCTGGGAGTGCAAAGTGATACGTTGTCCAATGTGTTTTCAAATCCAACCAAACTGTGGCAAATTACTCCTGTTGCCACTATCCCTATCTTTACCGCCGGGCTCATAGATGCACAAATGAGAGTAGCCCATGCTGATTACAACCAAAGCGTAGCGATCTACCAAAAAACCGTCCTAACTGCCCTAAATGATACTGATAATGCTCTGGCTCAAAATAGCAAAGCCAAAGAGCAGGTTATGTTTAACCAAAAAAAGGCCGATGCCCTCAAAAAAGCGTTTGAACAAGCGCAACTACGCTATAAAGTAGGAACATATTCATATACTGATCTTCTGGTCGTTCAACAAAACTGGATAGCGGCACAACAACAGGCTATTATCTCAAAACAAAACGTTCTCACAACTACCATTAGCCTTTACAAAGCTCTTGGTGGCGGGTGGGAAAACTAAAAGGGGTTCTTATGGGGAAAAAAATTGGAACATTAGTCATCTTGGGTCTTATTGCCCTTTTTCTCTATCAAGGCATACGCTATTTTTATTACCACTCCCAAAATGCCGTTACCGATGCCGCTTTTATCAAAAGCGACCGATTGGCGACACTCTCCTTTAACATCAGCGGAAACGTTATTTCTTTGCTCAAAAAAGAAAACGAAACGGTGAATAAGGGCGAGTTACTAGGGATCATTGATCCTATAGACCTCACAACGGCCAAAGAGGAACTCAACCACCGTATTCAAAGCATGGATGCCCAAATCCAAGCCCTAATATTGCAGCGTAATCGTCTAAACCCTACTTTGAGCCTTCAAACTTCTATCGCCTCCAAAGACGTGGAAAGTACAGGCAGTGAAACCACCGCGCTCAAACACCAAATCAAAGCAGCGCAGGAACGTGCCAATAAACTCTCGCTCGATGAACGTCGTTATGCTGCTATGCTCAAAGAGCGTTTGATAGCTGCCGCAGACTATGAAGCCATTCATCTTCAAAGTGTCATTGCCCAACAGGAGAGCGCTTCTTTGGAGGCAAAACTCTCAAGCCTTAATGCAACACAGTCAAAAGCCAAAAATACGATGGCAATGAGCAGCTTAAATGAAAAACAAACCAGTGAACTGGATCAACAAATCCTCTCTATGCGTGGACAAAAAAAGGCACTTGAATCATCACTCGAAGATCTGGAGCACAAAGTAGGCTATACTCGTTTGTATGCCCCTTTTGATGGTGTAATTGCCAAAAAATTTGTAGATGCACCCAGCATTTCCAAACAAGGCTCCCCGATCTATGCCCTGACGGATCCAAAAGCACTCTACGTCGAGGTGCTCCTCTCTGAAAAAGAGCTCCATGGGATCAAGGCTGGAAACAAAGCAGTAGTCCATACCGATGGCGTTCCAAACACTCAATACAACGCGCACGTCGAATCGATTTCCGCTACCTCCGCTTCCACTTTTTCTCTCGTTCCCAGAGACATTGCCAGCGGTGAATTCACCAAGCTCGACCAGCGTTTTATCGTCCGCCTAAAGCTAAAAAATATCCATGATCTGCGCGCAGGCATGGGGGCATCTGTAGCCATCGCGAGAGATTAGATGAAGCAAGCCTGGGATATTAGCCCCAAAGAACGTGCCATCTTCACCATCATCGTGATGACGGGTGCGTTTATGGCCATTTTGGACACCACCATCGTGGATGTCATCGTCCCAAAACTCACAGGTCCTCTCTCTACCGATATGTTCGGTGCCCAGTGGATTATCACCAGCTACATGATTGCGGCCGCCATTGCCCTTCTGACCACCGAATACCTCATCAAGCGCATCGGTGCTAAGGGGGTCTTTTTAACGGGTGTCGCTACGTTTACCCTCGCCTCTTTTGCTTGTGGGTTAAGTGCTACCTTGGAACAGATGATCTTATTTCGTGTTATCCAAGGATTTGGGGAAGCGCTGATCATGGTGACCGCGCATATCATGATCTTCAGCTATTTTGCTCCTGAAAAACAGGGGCTTGCTATGGGGATTTTTGGTCTAGGTGTGAGTTTTGGTCCTGCCGTGGGTCCAACATTGGGCGGATACCTCACCGAATACTATGACTGGCGTATGGTCTTTTATGTCAATGTCCCCATCGGAATTATTTTATTTATCGCCGGATGGATTCACCTGCCAAAATCTCTGACATTTGACAAAGTAAAATTCAACGTATTAAGCTTTTTGCTCTTGAGCATTGCTACGATCTCTTTACTCATAATGCTCAGCCGTGGTCAACAGTTGGGATGGTTTAATTCTCAACTCATCGGATTTTTCTTGCTTGCGGCACTGATCTCTTTTGCTCTGTATGGCTTAAGCGAACTCTACTCTCACGAGCCTTTGATCGATTTTTCCCTCTTTAAAAACATCACGTTTGTTAATGGGATCATGATCTACTTCTTTGTCCTTGGTTTTTCGATGTATCAGTATTTCTATCTCTTACCTATCTATTATGAACACATCAAAATGCTCCCTACGTTTGATGCCGGTATCGCCGTATTCGTCTTCGCCCTCTTCATCGGTATTTGTGCCCCTATCGCAGGAATTCTGGCGGATAAAATCGGAGCACGTATTACCCTTCTAGCAGCGACCATTGTCTATGTCATCACCTCGATGACCATACTGCCATCATTGAACTATTACACCCCGTTGCATCAAGCGATGATCTTGACGATCCCCTTCGGTATCGGTATGGGTCTCTTCTTCGCCCCTGTCACTGTCTTATTGCTTCAAAATGCCCCTTCCCATAAAAGCGAACTGGCAATTGTACTCATGGACTATTTTCGGTTTGTCGGGGGGAGTTTTGGCACGGCATTGGCGACAAATAACATGGAATATTTTAAAAATCTCTCCTTCACCCGTATGGAAGAACTCCAAAATACCCAATATCTCAGCGGATTTTTGGCCAACGCGCAAGAACAAATGGGGATCAATGGCGACCAAATGAGCGCCGTATTTGGCAACTATGAAGCCCTGATGAGCTACAGCTACGGATTTTACAACACCTTTGTCCATGCTGGATATTGGGGATTGCTAGGCTCTGTTTTTGTTCTCTTACTCTTTATCCCTTACAAACTCTCCAAGGAAACCGCATGAAAAAATGGATCTCCCTCATACTGCCAACACTGATATGGGCGCAAAGCTACCCGGAAGTAATGAAAAGTATCAATACCTCACTAAGCGTTCAAAGTGCACAGCAACTGCAAAAAGCGGCCTTTGAACATGCCAAGATGACAGAGGGGAAAAACTACCCCACCATCGACGCCTCCCTCACCTATATCCGTTTTCAAGAGATTCCTACTGTCACTTTCTATTCACCAACAGCGCAAACCGCCCCTATGGGGACAAAAAACCATACCGAGGGGGCTGTCAGCATTACCTACCCTCTTTTTAGTGGATTCTCAATCAGTGCCCTCAATGATAAGGAAGGCCTAGAACATGAAAAAGCAGGACTCGCAGTATCCGATCTCAAACGAAACCTGTATTTGAATGCGACACAGCTTTATGGCACTGTTATCAGTGCTGACAGTACTATAGAAGCTCATATGGAGGCTAAAAAAGCGATGGATGATGCCTATGCAAAGGCAAAAGGTTTTTATGACCATGGCCTTCTGGCTCCCTCCGAACTTTATGCCATCGAAGCAAAAACACACAGCGTTGATGCACAGCTCAATCAGGCTATGAACCACAAGAAACAAGCACTCACCCATCTCTCCTATCTAACCCACAGCGATATCAAAGAGGCAACTTCATTTCCAGAGTCACTCTCGATCCCGGCGCGCGATGAATTGGTACACATCGCTATAGCCGAACGTGAAGATCTAAAAGCGCTGGCAAAAGGACTCAATCTGGCCCTCAGCGACATAACCCTCGCCAAAAGCCGATTCTATCCCAATATAGCGATAGTAGGTGTAGTTAAACACCAAGGAGACACGCTGGAACTCAACGGTGATGGATACAGCAATGCTAACAAAAGTTACGCAGGAGCAACCGCATCGTGGAATCTGTTTAACGGCATGTCCGACTCCCATGCTGTACAAGCCGCACAAGCGCAGAAACTCGCCGCACAGCTGACCTATGAAGACTACAAAAATAAAGTGACGATGGAAATAGACAACGCCTACGAAACACTAAGTACACTAGAGAGTATGTTACACAGTACAAAAATGGAAGTCAAAGCTGCCGAAGAATACAGCAAACTTACACGAGGACGCTTTGACAACAAACTCGCCAGCGCCGATGAGCTTAGCCGTTCCATTGCCGATCTCTCAGCAAGCAAGGCGAAAGAATCAACACTTAAAAGTGATCTGTTTACCCAAAAAGCAACCCTTTGGCTGCTAGGGGGGTTGAGCGTGTATGAGGAGAAGGTGTTGATGAAGAATTAAACCAACGCGATAGCGTCAATCTCAACCAATGCATTTTTAGGCAATGTTTTAACCGCGACAGTAGAACGTGCAGGTTTATGATCACCGAAAGCCGCTGCATAAAGTTCATTAACTGCTACAAAATCGTCCATATTATCGAGAAAAATCGTTGTCTTTACAACTTTATTCATAGAGCTTCCTGCTGCTTCCAAAACCGCTTTGAGATTGGATAACACTTGGGCGCATTGTTCTTTTACATCACCGGTAAGCATCACTCCATCAGGGGTTAGGGCGATTTGACCTGAGGTAAATACCATACCGTTTGCAATCATCGCTTGGGAATATGGCCCAATCGCCGCAGGTGCATCGGGAGTTTGTACTATTGTCATCATGAGAATCCTTTATTTTTTGTATTTTCGCAGTGCGTCATCAAGAATCGAGTTATAATCTTCACTTCCCCAGTAACCAGGAATAGAGTAAAGCACTTTTCCGTTTGATGGATCGATAAAATAGCTCATAGGAACCATTTTTGCCGTTAAATTTTTCGGATAAATACTTTTATCTTTGGTCACATTGACCGCTTGAAACTTTGTATTGATTCGCGAAACGATCTCTTCGTCTTGCAGAGTTGTAGCTTCAAGCTTACGGCACCAACGACACTGTTCAGTCGTAATGACTACCATTAATGGCTTGGATTCTTTTTTGGCTTTTGCAAGTGCCGTATCATACGAAGCATTCCAAGCAATCTCTGCACCGAATACGCTAATACTAA
This sequence comes from Sulfuricurvum sp., assembly GCA_030694265.1. Lineage (GTDB taxonomy): Bacteria > Campylobacterota > Campylobacteria > Campylobacterales > Sulfurimonadaceae > Sulfuricurvum. The sequence continues at coordinate 104,194 of JAUXYP010000001.1, read as the reverse complement.
GCATTAGTAAAAAAAATATCTTTTTCATAATGTACCCTTTTTCTTATCTGTATTCTATCAAAATTGCGCAATAAGACGACTGAAAACACGCTGCAATTGTTCTACTTCACGAATGGATGTTCGTTCATTTGGTGCATGGATCGTATCATTGATGACTCCAAATTCGATCACGTCAATTCCATAGGTCGCGACAAAACGTGCATCCGATGTTCCCCCTGCCGTTGAGTGCTTTGGAAGGACATTACATACCTCAAAAATCGAATCACTAAGAACCTTGACAATGCGCGTATTGGCATCGGTAACGAAAGGCAATGCCGACTGATCAAGGTTCAGTGTATAATCAAGTCCTGTAAAGTGTTGTGCGATAAATGCTTCGATAGCGGCTTTATCTGTCTTCGTTGAGTTACGGACGTTAAACATCATCTTCAGTTTCCCCGGAGAGACATTGGTCGTTTCAAGCCCAGCGCGAATATCGGTCACCACCAGCTGACTCGGAGCAAAATACTCATCCCCCTGATCCAAAAAGGCACCGGCAACTTTGGAAAGCACCTCAGAAATCTGATGAATCGGGTTGACCGCTTTTTCGGGATAAGCGGCGTGCCCTTGTTTCCCGTGAAGTTCTAAGACGCCGTTTATTGAACCGCGTCGCCCTACTTTGATCGCATCTCCAAAAGTAGCCTCACACGTAGGCTCAGCCACCACAACGGCATCAGGCAATAGATTATGCTCTTTTAAATACGCCAATACTTCAACCGTTCCAAACTTGGCAGGTCCCTCTTCATCAGAGGTAAGCAAGATTGAAAGCGTACCGTTAAAATGTTCGGCATCTTTGAGTGCTTGGGTAAAAGCACTGACACCGCTTTTCATGTCCTGTGCACCACGTCCGTAGATGTATCCATCAATCTCAGTGGCTGTATAGGGATCGGTGATCCACCCATCTCCGGCAGGGACAACATCGACGTGACCCGCAAAACACAAATGGGGACCTTCGCTAAAACGGCGATAGGCAAAGAGGTTTTTAACCCCTTTTGTATCTATGCGTATGGCAGTAAATCCTGTCAAATAGTTTTCGATAAAATCAAGCATACCGCCATCCTCTGGAGTCTGGCTTTTTGATTCAATAAATTGTTTAAAAAGTTCAATAACGTTCAATTGGTTTCCTCTATAATAATCATGAACACTAATTATAATCTCACGTACATTGATTTTGCCTTCGGAGATTTGAGCTGACGCGTGAGTTCAAGTCCATCAAATTCTGATGCCAAATTTTCTCTGATTCGTTTAGCATTGGCCAAAAAGCCCTCATGCATATGCAATGACTGGGCAAACTCCAATCCATACACACTACTTCCTCGTCCTGCACGCAACACACGATCATAGATCAAACGGTCGCTTTGCTCATCGTAATGGACACTCAGATGCAGATTCACCACATTACGAAGCCGTGTGACTTCTTGAACGATGGAGAGCTGATGCAAATGGGTCGTCAAGATAAAGAGAGACTTTTTGTCTGCAAGATGGAGAATGGTACTGGCAACAATCGCTACGGCAGAGAGAGTTTCCGTTCCATGGCTGATCTCATCACCCAGTACCAATGTTTTGGGGGTAACTTTATGAAAAATACTGTTGAGTTCCAACATCTCAACCCCAAAAGTAGAGAGCGATTTAACAACATTATCGCGTGAGAGAATACGGGTAAAAAGGGCTTCAAAGGGCGAAAATTTCATCGCTTTTGCAGGAATAAAAAAACCTCCTTGCGCCAAAATAACGGCAATTCCGATACTTTTCATCAGTGACGATTTCCCACTGGAATTTATTCCATACAATAACACTCCATTGATGTCAGCACCGTCATGGACTCTTGGGTTAAGCATCACCGTATCAGGATACGGCACATCCAAATAATCCCGATTCCCCATCACGATATCATTGGGAACATAATCATTGCCCTGCACTTCTACCAAAAGATGACGCAGTCCCATCACCTGCATAAACGATTCATCCTGACGCGTTTTCACCAGTGTCGGACGACTAAGACCATAGCGTTTTGCCACCAATGCCGAAGTCACCGAAACATCCAGCTGGGCTATAAACGACAAAACAGTACCAATAAAAACATTCTGTTCTCTAAGCCATTGTGGGCGATGATAATAATTTCGAAATTCACCGCTCCAATCTCGAATTGCAGATGCCCCAATCAATGGTATATCCACATGGTGCTTTTCCAAATACTCGTTTACCGCTTCCAATCGTTCCAATCCAATGCATAAATGTTCTGATTTCTCATCCCATAATACTTGCAAACGAATAACTGCCCAAGAGCGCGCAATATCTCCTAAAAAGACCAACTCCTGATCCAAAAAATCACAATGAGACCGCAGTTTTTCAATACGATCGTATCGCTCATTAAGCTCATTGATATGAACGATTGGCAGTCCAAAACGAAAGCGTCCCAGTTCTTTGCCCACATCCGTGCGCATCTTCAAAAAAAGTTTCGCAATACTGGATTCACGTTCATTATGGGATACCATTTCCAACTGTTCGAGTGGATTGTTCCCCATTTGAAGCAACCCTTCCATGCGTAAAACTGTTGGAGTACTACAAGGAATAAAACTGCTGTTACGCACATGTTCCGATAGCAGAGACAAAGCCATAGAAGCATTAGCACTGTGTTCCAAACTCAGATGTTCTATAGGATTTAAAAGAGAGCCTAGCTGAAAAACGGCTTCAAAAAGTTCATTTTGTTCATTAGAGGTGAAATGTGCAGACGTGACAATAACTTCAAACGATTCAAAGTGATGCTTGAGGGTTTCATAAAGGGCTGATGAAGACGTACCAATGATTACTTTTTGTGCAGAAGCAACAAATAATAGATGTAAAATTTTGTCGATGGATGCATAGGGGTGAGTAGAATCGGAGGCAATTTCGCACACCCAACCACTCATCCAAAATGCCCCCATGGTAGCAAAACCGGCACAAATTCCCTTGGCATCTTCAGTGATATACAAACTGCACAGTGGCTTGTTCATTAAATAATCGTCCATCACACTCCCCCTCTTTAGTAAAAATATTATATCTAAAGCCGTAAAAGTTTTAATAATTATCTTTTGTTTTATTAATATATTAGATACAATAAATGACAGTTATAAATTTAAGTTTAGGAAATATTTGAATGAAGCATCCTGCCCCAATTAATGAGGAAGTATTTTTTGACGGACGAAGTCTAATATCCGAAACCGATACCAAAGGGATCATTACTTTTGTAAATCGAAAATTTAGTGAGATGAGCGGCTATTCCAAAGAAGAGGTCATCGGCCAACCCCATAGCATCCTGCGTCATCCCGATATGCCAAAGGCGGCTTTTGAAGGGATGTGGAAAATCATTCAAGAAGGGAAAATATGGGAAGGCTATGTCAAAAATCTGCGAAAAGACGGAAAGTTTTACTGGGTTATTGTTAATATTGTCCCAAAAAAAGACGAAGCTGGGGAAATTATAGGCTACATCGCGTCACGTAAAGTCCCGGATCGTAACCGAATCAAAAGTATTGAGCAACAATATCAGCAAATGATATAGGAAAAATCAGATCTTTTCGCTCAACCATTTTCGTTGACGATACACTCTGTAAAACCATATCCCTTTGATAAATGTTTCGACGGCCATGGCCAAGTATACTCCTATAATACTCATTCCATAATGAACGACTAACCATGCAGGTAAGATTCGAAAACACCACATGGATGTGGTGCTGATACGCAACGTCAACCGTGTAGCTCCGGCACCGCGCAGTGCTCCGCTTAGTACAAACGTAACTGCAAGCGGAATCTGAGTGGCTCCTACAAGACGTAGATAAAGTGCCGCCGATTCGATCGTTTGGGGATCATTGGTAAAAAAGTGAGCTAGATAATGGGGGAAAACCACTAAAACAATTCCAACACTTCCCATAAAAATGGCTGCAATTTTCACACTCAACAACCCTGCCGCATACGCATTTTCTTTTTGCTTCGCTCCCAAATATTGACCGCTCAAAACCATCGCCGCAACTGAAAATCCATATCCGGGCATAAACGCAAAAGCCTCTATACGTGCCCCTACCTGATACCCCGCAAGCGCTTGGGTTCCATACGAAGCGATCAGCCACACAAAGATCAAAAAAGCACTGATTCCGATAAAACGCTCCGCCACCGCCGGAAACCCTATTGTGACAATCCGCTTAACGTCGCTCCAATGAAAAATGGGAACCACTCGTATCTTTTTTGCCCGATAAAACAACCATCCGTATACCAATAAACTAAAGCCATAGGCACACAAAGTTGCATACGCTGCCCCCACAATCCCCATCGCTTCAAATCCGCCATGACCGAAGATAAACATATAGTTTAAGCCCGCATGTAAAGCGGCCGAAAAAATCTTGATATAGAGAGAACTTTTCGTGTCCCCTGCAGCGCTTAACACCGTAAACGCCAACGTATCCATAAAAATCAAAATCATACCCAGCGATAACGTGCCAAAATAGAGACTTCCCAGTTCGATAACCTCAGCATCTGAACCCATCAAACGAAAAAAGTGCTCCGAGCCGTAATAACCGATTGCCATTATAATAAGCGAAAGGAACAACGCCATGAGAAGAGTTACATAGGCAACACTTCCCGCCCGTTTGACTCGACCGCTTCCTATGTAACGTGCAATTACGGCACTGCCACCCACCACATAAAGCCCCATGAGAGTTTGAATCAGCATCATAAATTGCATACTCAAACCCACAGCCGCCAATGCAGCAATCCCCAGCGTTCCCACCATCAACATATCAATAAGCAGTTGGACAATATCAAGAAGCTGTTTGAGTGCGGCCGGAATAGCCAAAGAAATAACGCGGCGTTTAAGGGTAAGCGAATTCAAGACTGCACAATAGACGCGATTTCATTCATCGCACTAAACAGCTCTTCTTTTGTTTCATAGCGTATCTCCACACGATTGACCGGGACATCGCCAACGGGATCAAAATCGCAGATTAGAACATACGCTTCAAGCGTAACCTGCTCTTTTTTCATATCAGCCCACTCCAGTGACACCGAGGCACTCTCTCCACCAGCACTGATCAATGCCGCAGGATACAAACGGGTCACGCGAGATAAATCGATTTCCCCACCCTCATAGGTGTATAGTGTTTGTGTCATTATCCAATCTCCTGAAGTTCATAATGTTGACGCAGCCATCGGTAATACAGAGCTGCAATTAAAAACGCACTTCCCAATACCAATGTGATTGATTCAAGCGTCCATCCTAAATTCACCAAAAAGCCTATCATCAGAGAAACCAATCCCCCAACTCCTAAAAAAATCATATCATTATACGCGACTACCCGCCCGTAATACTTATGATGTGTGTGCTTTTGTATCAGAGTATACGTATAAGACCATAACGTTGTTGTCATAAAACCAACCACTACCGATGCCGCCAAAGCAGCATAAAAATCAGACATAGCCCATGCCCATAATCCAATAGCCAATGCTTCAGCAAGCAACAAAAATTCCAACCGTTTGATCGTAACCCATTCACCCAAAAATAAAGGCCCTATGGCTAATCCTACCGCACGTGCGGCATGTACCAACCCTATTCCTAACGAAACCGCAATAATATTCATATAATATTTTTGCGCGCTCAAAACAACCAAGGCATCAAAAGCAGTAAATGCCACCACAGAGTGCAACAGCATTAAATGCCATACAATCCGTTCTTTTTGTATGTAACGTAAAGCATCCCCCATCATTGTCAAAAAACGCGAGGAATCTTGTATCTTTTCAAGTGTGAAATGCAATTTCATCTGAAGCACTAACACTATCATAAATAAAAACGCATCCAGTAAAAAAGCATACGTCACTCCAACGGTATACACCACGATTCCGCTTAGCGCCATCCCAAGGGTATACGATAATGACCAAATAATGGAATGTATTTCATTCGCACTTTGCAACGATTTACCACTCAAAATTCGAGGCAAAAGAGACATCTCAACGGTAAATTGAAAACTGGCTGCTGCCATTCGGACAAATACCAATACATACAGCAACGGTAATTTTGACACTTCATCAATACTCACCAGCATCAACGTACAGCTTATTTCTATAATGGTCAACAGTATCATTAATTTTTTAGGAGAAATCCGATCGATAATGACACCGCTCAAAGGAGCTTGTAACACTCCTGCAAAGAAATGAAGCGCAGCCACAAAAGCAATGGTGGAAGCATCCACATTCAAAGTAATCAACAGTGTGTAAATGGCCACATTGCTAAACCATGCTCCAAAATAAGCGATTAGCTGTATTAAAGAAAGTTTAGCCAATAATGGTTCAGCCCGTAAAAGTTTCCAATAGCGTTTCATGAATGGAAGCGTAGCATACTAAAATCGATTCGATATTAAAGTTTTAATTTTACTGACCGATTTAGTCTTAATTAACAATGCGCTGGATAGCGTCAAAGGAGAATCAGGATGGAAATTCTACAAACAGCTGCAAAAGTTCAACAAGCACAAATGGGCACAGCAAGAGCATCGGAAGCGCCTGCTACACAAAGTGTTCAGCAGTTGCAAAAAGCACAAATCAGCCAAGACAAAGTCTCTGAGGCAAATACCGAAGCAAAAACAACTAAAGTAAGTTCTCAAAAAGAGATGGATGCACTCATTGATCAACTCAATAAATCGCTTGATCCGTTCAATACTTCTTTACGCTTTGGTTTTGACGATTCTTCAAAGGACTTTTATGTTTCCGTTATCGACACACAGCATAATCAGGTCCTAAGACGTTTCCCACTTGAGCAAGCAGAGCAGTTACTGCCAAAAATGAAAGAAGTAACTGGAATGCTTTTCGATATAAAAGGCTAATAAAAATTATTTATACAATTTAGATCAAGTACAATCAAGGATATTATTATGTATAACAACAATCTTGCTTATAACGCCTATGCTCAAAACAATATTGGGGTTGAATCCCCGGAAAAACTCGTTCAAATGATGTATGAGGGTGTTTTACGTTTTAATATGCAAGCAAAACGCTCCATCAATGACGCTGACATTGAACGACGTACCTATTGGATTAATCGCTCGAATGCTGTCATTAGTGAACTTATTAATATTCTTGATTACAATCAGGGAAATGTTGCCCATTATCTCGCAGGATTGTATCAGCGTCAATTGGTTCTTCTTTTGGAAGCAAATATTCATAATGATTCTACCAAGCTTGATGAAGTCAATCAAGTAATGAAGGGGCTTCTCGAAGCGTGGAGAGAGAGTACCAATGTGGCTAACCAGCTTTAAAAAAGCAATCATTCTGAAAGAATTTGAAACATTGGCGCATCTTATTGAAGAGATGCCACATCTTGTATCTCTTTTGGAAATGGAAGAAGCCGCCTATTTACTAGATCATGCAAAAACCCTTTTAGAAACGGAAAAATCAGCGACACTTGTCTCTCTGCAACAGATAAAAAACACCATTGATTTTCTAAAAGCAACTGAAAATACCTCTGCACATTCCATCAACCTCAAACTTTAACCGCACACTCATCTATTTTTTGCTAAAATCGCGCTATTTACTCCACCTTAGTGGAAAATATACTCATAGGAATAGTGAATGAAAAAAGAAGTCAAAAAAGTAGTACTGGCCTATTCTGGCGGCCTTGACACCAGTGTTATCCTTAAATGGCTTCAGGATGAGTACCATTGTGAAGTCGTCACTTTCACCGCAGACATCGGTCAGGGTGAAGAGGTAGAGCCTGCGCGTGCAAAAGCGATCAGCCTAGGAATCAAACCTGAAAATATTTACATCGAAGATTTACGGGAAGAATTCGTCCGTGATTATGTTTTCCCTATGTTTCGTGCTAATGCCATTTATGAGGGCGAATACCTTCTAGGGACATCCATCGCGCGTCCATTGATTGCAAAGCGCCAAGCAGAAATTGCACGCATAACAGGCGCGGATGCGGTAAGCCACGGGGCTACGGGAAAAGGAAATGACCAAGTACGCTTCGAAATGGGATACCTAGGACAAGATAGTTCCCTCACCATCATCGCTCCATGGCGTGAGTGGGAGCTTAATTCGAGAGAAAAACTTCTCGCATATGCTGCGGAACATGGAATCAAAATTGAAATGAGCGGAACAAAATCCCCCTATTCAATGGATGCAAATCTCCTTCACATTTCTTACGAAGGTGGTATACTCGAAGACCCTGCTGCGGAGCCTGAAGAGAGCATGTGGCGCTGGACAACGTCCCCTGAAAATGCTCCGGACAAAGCAGAATACATCGAAATTGGCTACGAAAAAGGTGACCCTATTACGTTAAATGGTAAGGCACTTTCACCTGCAGTGATGCTAGAACAGCTTAACATCATCGCAGGACGTCACGGTATCGGACGTGCGGATATCGTTGAAAACCGTTTTGTAGGAATGAAAAGCCGTGGATGCTACGAAACTCCGGGCGGCACATTAATGTTAAAAGCACACCGCGCGATAGAATCATTGACGCTAGACCGCGAAGAAGCCCATCTCAAAGATGAGTTAATGCCACGCTATGCAAAACTCGTTTATAATGGATTCTGGTTTGCCCCTGAACGTGAAATGCTCCAAGCTGCTATTGATAAGACTCAACAAAATGTTCGTGGAAGCGTCCGTTTGAAACTTTACAAAGGTGGTGTTTACGTTGTAGGACGAACCTCGGATATTTCTTTATTCAATCCTGAATATTGTACCTTTGAAGAGGACTCTGTCTATGATCAAAAAGATGCTGGAGGCTTTATCAAACTCAACGCATTACGCTTTATCATTGCTGGTAAAGCGCGAAAAAACAAATAAGGACTTATTATGAGTACAACAATCACTAAAATTGATCCAGAATCTGTTGAGTTCAAAACGGAACTTGAAAAAACCATCAAATTTACAGATAAAGTCTGCAGTCAATTTGGTTTTGTCTACAACCCTGATTTTGAAATCAATCAAGGTATTCAGTTTGGTCTAACACGCAATAAAATGATGCACGGAAAACGTTACTGCCCTTGTTTCTTTATCACTGGGAACAAAGAGGAAGACCGTATCTGCCCATGTAAGCCGGCGCTAGAGCATGAAATACCGGTAGATGGTGTTTGCCACTGTCAAATTTTTTGTACACCTGAGTTTGCAGCAGCACAAGCTAAGACCGAAGAACTTCAAGAAGTAACCCACAAACACTCTCGTGGCTTATCAACTGAAGAATGTGAATTCTTGCTACAAAAAAGAGACATTGACACCGATGAGTTAGCAGCACTTTTTGAAGCACGCGATCTTGGAATGGTTAATTTTAAACTGGTTGACGTACGTGAATGGATGGAGTGGAAGTCAGGGCGTATCGCAGGTGTCGATGCATTAGTACCTACAAGCAGTTTTTTCCAGACATTGACGGAAGCTGCGTTAAGTATGGATGAGCACATCATTGTTTATTGTCATGTAGGAAGCCGAAGTGCTCATTGCCAACGTATTTTAACCGATATGGGTTATAAAAAAGTATCCAATTTAGCGGGTGGAATTGTTACCTATAGCGGCGAAATACTCCGCGGATAATTCAAAGGAAAAAAATGAAAGTATTATTAACCAAAGACGTCAAAGGTGTCGGAAAAACCGGCGAGATAAAAGACGTGGCCGACGGTTACGGCAAAAACTTCCTAATAGGGAAAGGGCTTGCGCTTGCTGCTACCCATGAAATTTTAAAAAAATACGAGTCCGATCAACGCAAAAAAACAGCCAATGATGCAGCTGAAATTGAACGTTTAAATGCCATCAAAACCACATTGGCTTCTATCAAAGTGGTTATTACGAAAAAACTCGGTGATACAGGCCATCTTTTTGGTTCTGTCACCAAAGATGAAATTAGCCATGCACTGCAAGAGCAACACGGGATCGAAATTGACAAAAAAGAGTTGGAAGCTAAGCATGGTATCAAAACTGTCGGTATGCATGATCTCGATTTAAAATTGGGACACGGTATCCACGCAATCCTCCACGTAGAGATTAAAGGTGAGTAAGGCTGGATTCGTAGCTCTTATCGGGCGTCCGAATGCCGGAAAAAGTACCATGATGAACTGGATTTTGGGTGAAAAGATTGCTCTTGTCAGCCAAAAAGCAAATGCAACACGCAAACGTTCCAATGCCATTGTGATGCACAATGATGATCAAATTATTTTTGTGGATACTCCAGGACTTCATCAGGCCGAAAAAATGCTAAACCAGTACATGCTTGAAGAAGCTCTTAAAGCCATTGGTGATTGTGACATCGTTGTTTATTTGGCACCAGCTTCGGATAAAACCAGTTATTATGAAAAATTTCTAGAGATCAATGGAGATAGACGCAAGCATATCATCGTTCTCAGTAAGATTGATCAGATTTCACAGAGTGATCTTCTTAAAAAGATCGGTGAATATAACCAATACAGCGATAAATTTGAAGCTCTCATCCCTATGTCGGTAACCAAAAATGTGGGTAAAGAAGATTTACTCAACACAATTGTTAAACATCTAAACGAATCCCCTTATCTCTATGATCCCGAAAATATCACAACAGAGATGATACGGACTATTTATAAAGAGTTTATACGTGAAGCGATTTTTGATAACATTAGTGATGAAATTCCTTATGAATCTGACGTATTAATCGATAAAATCGATGAAGACTCTCCGACAGAACATATTCGTGCCACCATCATTGTGGAAAAAGAGTCGCAAAAAGGGATTATTATAGGCAAAGGCGGTGTAGCTATCAAGCGTATTGGTAAAAATGCCCGTGAAAAAATTGAGCGACTGGCCTCTAAGCCTGTTTATCTCGAACTTTTTGTTTCTGTTAAAAAAGGGTGGAGCACCGATAAAAAGTTCTTAAGCGATCTAGGATACGAATGGTAAAAAAACTCTTATTACTTCCCCTTTTCATTACCTCCCTATTTGCTGGCGAAGTCATGGACCTTTACCGCAATGGCGGAATGAGTGCTATTCAAAAAGAAATTGACCGCGGTATAGCGGACCCTTCCTTTTGGCAAGTAAAACTCGCGCAAAAAGACCTCCGCTTTGGATATTATGAATCTACTAATTCTCTTTTAATTTGCGGAAAAGATCACTCCAGCCTCAACCTTTATCGAAAAGATAAAAATGAACGCTTTGCACTTCTAAAAAGTATCCCCGCATTTACCGGCAAATATGATGGTGACAAAGTAAATGAAGGAGACAGAAGAACCCCGATTGGCGTTTATACCATCACCCAAAAACTCAATACCGTCAACCCCTTTTACGGTCCTATGGCATTTGTTACTTCATACCCTAACCTTTATGATCGTATTCGCGGTAAAAACGGTTCCGGTATCTGGATTCATGGCGTACCTTTAGACGGCGATCGTGACAGCTTTACCAAAGGGTGTATTGCCATAAATAACGATGAGCTAACAGGTTTAGATCAATCCATTGATTACAAAAATACGATATTACTTATCGATTCAAAACTAAGAGAGCACACTAATTCTCCCTATGCAACTATCATGTCCCAGCTGTATAAATGGAGATACGCATGGAAATACAACGATTTTCAAGCGTACCTGTCCTTTTATGATACTACTTTTATGCGGTACGATGGAATGGAATTCTATGATTTCAAAAACTATAAACAACGTATTTTTGATAAAAAAGAGTCCAAAGAAATCCTTTTTTCAAATCTCAATATCATCCCCTATCCCGGCGAACGCCCTAATTTATTTATGGTAACTTTTGATGAGACCTATAACAGCGATAACCATAACTTTTCGGGACAAAAAGCCTTAATGCTATTACTCAATAACGATCATTCTATTTCTATTATTTCTGAGCAATAACATGCGGGTTTTAATATTTATTTTTTTACTAACCACCCTCTTACAAGCTCTCCCTTTTTCCCTGATAAAACATGAAACATCCACAAACGAGGGGCCTACCCTCTTTGTTATAGGCGGTATCCACGGTAACGAACCGGGCAGTTATTTTGCAGCATCCGTCTTGGCTCAGTATTACACAATAACTAAAGGGAATCTATGGGTTGTCCCAAACTTGAATCATAAAAGTATTATGATGAACAGTCGAGGTGTCAATGGCGATATGAATCGGAAATTTGCGGATATTGACATCAATGATACCGATTACAAAATTGTTGATGAACTTAAAAAGATTATAACAGATCCGCAAGTTGATCTTATCCTCAACCTGCATGACGGGCATGGTTTTTACCGCAAAGAATACAAAAATACTATTTTTAATCCGGGGGCATGGGGACAAACCTGTGTCATTGATCAAGGGACTCTGGACTGCGACCACCAGTATAAAAACCTAAGCACAATTGCTTCAGAAGTAAGCCAAGGACTCAATGATGGATTGATTCAAGATCATCACATTTTTGATGTACGTAATACCAATACCCGCTTTGACGATGAGGCAATGAAGCACTCCCTCACATTTTTTGCCATTAATCATAATAAACCCGCCTTCGCTATTGAAACCTCCAAAAACCTGCCAACATTAGAAGAAAAAGTGTTTTATCAACTCCGTGCCATTGAGGGATATATGCGCTATATGGGAATTACGTACAAACGCCCCTTTGAATTAACGGCTGACAATCTAAAAAAAATTATTCAAATTAATGGGAATGTTACAATTAATAACAATATTAATCTGAATTTAGAAAACTTAAGAACAGATTTAAGTTTTGTTCCGCTAAAATCGGAGAGCAATGATTTCAATTTCACCAATCCTCTTGGCGGTATGCTACAAGAGGGGGGGAAGTTTAATCTCTATATTGGCAATCAAAAGATCTCATCGCTATCACGCAGCGTTCATGTAGCTGCAAAATGTGAAGACACGCTTAGCTTAGAAATTGATGGAAAAGAAGAAAAACTTGATTTTGCTAAAGAATACTTAATAACTGCCGATGTTAGCATCATTAATAAGTCACTAACACGAACAAACATAATCGGTTTTACTCGCGAAGGTAAAAAAGATGAAAGTAATATTCATGTTGCATTGAAAGATTTTGATCCTAAATATTCAACCGATAAAGAGGCAAAGACCTATCGAGTTGAGTTATATCGGGAAAATGATTTTTGCGGCATGATTTTGATACATTTTAAATAGGAAAATAGGATGAGCAAACAGCAAACGTTTTCAACTATCATATCAGCTAATCCTTACCGGAAAGACTTTTATGTTGGAACGCTAAACAGCATTTCTAGTATTGCATCACCGTCATTTGCCAAAGAACAGTATGCTGTCTCTTTTTTAAATACAAAGGGATTTATCTCCGCTTTAATCGGCATTAGCAAAAATGTCCCTGAAGATGATGTGTACGATGCCCTAGAGAACAAAGTTTATGAAGAACTTGCTCTTGATATGGCGGTTGAATACCAGTTTCAGTACATTGAAGCCATTAACAACTCTACGGAAAGTGAGCGTTTCTACCACGTATTTATTGTAGATCCCCTCACGCTGGAACAAGAGTTCGCTCCTACTATCCAAGCCATCAAATACATTGATCAAATAGTACCTGTTCCGTTGTTACTAAAATCGCTTTATGTTAAAGAAATTTTGGATTCCAGTGGAACTCACGGATTTATCTATTTTCAAGAAAATGACGCATTTTTAACTATCTATAGAGATCAAGAGTTCGTTTATACGAAATCTCTCAAATACTCTCTGAAGCAAATGCATGAGCGTTTTTGTGAGATACTCGGTGAAGTAATAGATTTGGGAAGTTTTGAAAATATTTTGTCGATGCAGGGATTAAATCCGAGTAATCAAGAATATCAAAAAGCTTTTTTTAAACTCTTCGGAGAAGTTTTCCTACACATTAATGATATTATCACTTACGCGAAGCGTGCCTTTGAAATCAAGCAGTTTGATGCCATTTATACAGGTACAGCCATCGGCAGTATCAGTGGACTGGATGAGTATGCTCAAACGTACCTCGGTCTCAAAGCGCATCCGTTTGAATTTGATTACGGATTCAAAACAGCTGATAAAGTCGTCGATCAAATTCATCAATTAATGCACTTATATGCGCGCCTTGAATCCGAAGAGCGCTATGAGTGTAATTTCACCCTATTTCATCGTCCTCCTCCTTTTGCCAAGCGCGACAGCGGAAAGTTCATTTTGGTTGCAGCTGCTTCTTTGGCAGTGGCATTACTTTATCCAGGTACCTATTGGGGACTTTCGTATGTCGAAGAGTTTCACTATGCTCTGATGAATCAAGAATATGAAAAAGTACATATTGAAAAAATAACTCGAGAACAAATCATTAATTTGAAAACAGCCAATAAAAATGCGGCTCAAGCGCTATTAGATGAACAAAAAACAGCTTATAAACAAAAACAAGATACCTTAATTCAAGTGCATGACAAAAAAGTCAACTATCCTATGAAAGCAAAAATTGCAGCTGATTTTACACGTAGTTTCAATCAATACCGTGTCAAACTGCAATCTGTGGGATACACTGAAGAGAATAACTCTACCGTCAAAACGTTTAATTTTATGCTTACCGCTGGAAAGACACAAGACATTACCGCACTTCTAAAGCATCTTACCGATACCAAGAGAGATCGATATGATTTTGATCTTCAGTTAATTTCCTATGATGGCAACACTTCGTCTTACCTTAGTGAGCTAAAGGCGGTACTCAAATGAAATTTAACATCGAGGACTACCTCTATTCACTAGATCAAGCGCTTTCCTTGAAAAGTGAACGCGATAAAATGATGATGTTTGTGATGATCTTCGCTTCATTGTTCGCATTTTCATATCTTCTTTTATGGGAAAGCTCCGAAGCATCTTTTAATGCATCACATGAAAAAGCCATTAAGATGGAAAGTGACCTCTCTAATGACAAAAATTACTTAGAAGCCAATCCTGTTGAAAAAATTGCTCAAATTGAGCAAGAAACCGTTGCAATACAGATGGAAGAACAGCATTACATTCAATACAACAGCTATATCAAAGATCAGCTTGAACAAGTTTCATCACTTTATTATGATGAAAAAGCATGGGGTGGATATTTGGATTCAGTTTCAAAATACGCACGCGCTTATAATGTTAAATTAGTAAAGTTTGGGAATACCCTCACTATGGACAACAGTTCATTTGGGCATGTACTAGACATAAGTATCAAGGCGGAGGGACCTTACAAAAATACCCTAAAGTTTATCAATGCATTGGAACAAAGTTATCTTGTTGTTGACCTTCACGATATGCACTTGGTAGCAGACAAAAAACTCACAAGTGATTTAAACATCTCAGTATGGGGGATTGTACGACAATGAAAACACTTGCTATCACCTCAATAGTTCTAACATTAACACTTCAGGCATCCAATACTATCAATGCTCCAATGACATTACCGTCTGTTGGAAACGTTACTGTTCTTCAATCTAAAAGCGATAAAGAGTTGGCATGGGTTGATGAACAAATTCAAGCAATTCTTCCCTCAAGAATCGGTGTCGCAGATGGGTTTATCAATTCACTCAATGACCCTATTAAATATCTATCCTCAGCACCAAAAGGTGGAAATAGTGGCATAAAGCTTTTAGCACCGCCTAGATTAGGAGGAATGCCAATGCTTCCTAATATGCCACTGGTACCACAAATAGTGGAAGAACCGTTGCGTTTACAAGGTTTGATGAATAAATCGGCACTTATAAATGGTAAGTGGTATCATTTAAACGATACTGTACGAGCTTATACATTGGCCCAGATCAAGCCTGGCTCAATTTTGTTATCCGGTGCTAAAGGTCAACAGCTGATCTTATTTATCAGTAAGCAAAATAATAATATCAAAATTAATACCAAATAGGGAAGCACAATGAGACCAGTATTTACATCAAATGCACGAGCATTCTTATTATCAGTTGCAGCAGCCACACTCTTGACAACATCAGTATATGCGGACTGTACCTATGAATTATTTAACATTGCTTCCGTCAAAGGGACCAGTGTCGGCGATTTCATTGACCAAATAAGTGACGAATGCGGTATGAGTGTCATTGTCACGGACGAAGAGGCCGAAAATATTCTCAAAAAACAAATGAATAAGACCTACCTCAAAAATTTGACAATCAATGAAGTTCTTGATTTAATTATCAAAGAAAACAATCTTCAATATACCCTTCAAAACAATGTTTTAAAGATTGCCTATTTAACCACAAAGACTTATCAAATAGATTATATCAGTGGAGAGCGCAAGGGCAACGCAAGTACCAATATCCGTTTAAGTTCTAATACAGGAACCTCTGCTGGTAGTACAGGTGGCGGAGCTCAAACTGCCGGTGCAGCCTCTGGAACAGGTCCACAGGGTGGAGCAACCAGTGGTGCGTCTTCTGAATCGGGAACCAATATCACGTCAACAGATGAAGTCACATTTTGGAACAAGTTAGATGAGGAAGTCAAAAGCATCCTAAACCGTCCGGAAGATAGCTACAGACAAAACAATGCATTAGACCAAAACAGCAGTGATGTTCATCATATCTACATCAATAAAAGTGCGGGATTGGTCACTGTCTCTGCAACCAGTAAACAGCTTCAGCGTCTTGATAAATACATTGCTGATTTGCAGAAAAAAATGCAAACACAGGTTATGATTGACGTTAAAATCTACAGTGTTACCTTCTCAGACGGAAGTTCCACTGGGATTGATTGGTCTCAACTGTATGCACTCCAAAATATTGATTTAGCATTTGACTATATTAATTCAAAAGATGTTGGCAAATTTACCTCTACTGCACTCAATACCGGAACTGCATTCACCGAATATGGTACATCAACTGCGGGCAATACCAATGCAAGTATTTTTAGACTTGGGGCAAAAGGAAGTCTTAAAGAGGTAATCAAATTTTTGAAAACTCAAGGAGACGTACAGGCTGTTTCCAACCCTAAAATCTTGACTCTTAACAATCAGCAAGCGCTTATTACCTCAGGAACAGAATTGTTTTATAAAACAAAAAGCACTTCTACCCTTGCTGGTGGATCGACGGGAACCTCAAGTGATACGGAAATTGTAAGCTCGGTATTTGCAGGTGTATTACTCGATATCACTCCTGAAATTTCTAATGATGGGAGCATTACTTTACGTATCAATCCTTCCATCTCTGATGTTGCAAGCCAGTTAAATGCAGATAATGCTACTCGTTCAATGCCACCAGATTTGAGTAGACGACAAATGTCCTCTGTGGTAACGGTTCAAGATGGCAATACGATTATCATGGGTGGATTGATTGGAACAAAGAATGACATGAGTGGTAATAAAATTCCACTCTTAGGTGATATCCCTGTATTGGGATGGCTCTTCAAATCTGAGGGCATTACCAAAAAAACAGAAGAAATGGTGATTATCATTCAACCTCATATTGTCAAAAGAGATGGATCCAACATGAGTTTATCAGATCTAGGATACAGCCGTATGGGTTCATCCATGGAAAAAGATGCAATGGCGCGGAATGCACTGTTAAAGCAATCCGATGAAGAGTTGAAACAATTAAAAGAATTGACTAAGAATAGCAAATAGCGAATGGAGCCTTCTCTTTTTTCGAAACCTCGTGACCTTTTTATAGACGTAGTCAATCCGAGGGACTACGTTCAAATTGACAGCGTTTCACATATCTACCAAAGTCTTAAAACGTCGGTCCAAAAACCCCTTAAAATGATCTTACTGTATGGACGGCCCGGTACAGGGAAGAGTATGCTGTTACATAAGCTTCATCATGACCTCTCCAAACATCAAAAAGTATGTATGATTGATATTCCCATCATTGATGAGGACGATTTTTTGAGAGTATTGGCTCAAAAAATATACTCATATGCGAGTCGAGAAGCACTCACCCTTACGAGATTTTTAGAGCTTTCATCTGCCGTAAACTTTCCCGTAATTCCAATTGTTTTACTCGATGAAGCACAACTTTACAGTGCTGCTTTAATGGAGAAAATTCGTCTTATTTCAGATGCCCGTGCGCTAAAATTCGTGATAACACTTCATAAAACCGACAATGAAGATATTATTGCCAAAGAACACTTCCAAACCCGTATCTGGGAAAGTATTGAGCTTCATAATGCTTCCTATGAAGAGCTTAAAATATACATACAAAAAAAGCTGCTCAAAGCTAATTGTTTCGATGTTGCTAACATGATTAATGATAAAAATATTAAACTGATCAGCAAGCTAACCCGTGGAAATTACCGAGATTCCAATAAACTCATGTTTGCTCTTTTTAGTCTTTATACCTGGTATGAAGAGCACAATCCAAGCAAAATAAAGTACAATGCCCTCAGTAGGAAATGGATAGAAATGGCTGCCATTCATACAGGACTTATCCATGCTTGATATTGCAAAATTAGAGCGCCGTTGGCTAAAATATAAGATCAAAAGTATGATTCCTTATAGCTTAATGGTAACAGCAGTTATTATTTTAGGGTTCACACTACCTTTGGTATTGTCACATAATGCATCAACTACACCTCTTGCCTCTTTAAAAGAATCAACTCTAAAAAGCAAGACGCCCCTGCCTGCACATGCTAAGAATGATGAAAAGAGTATAATTTTAGAACCGTCGATGCAGTTTTTACAATCTATGAATGTACCATCCCCTTCCGTTGACAGCGTGAACGCTGTTCCTATGTCTACGACACCTTCCAAGCCATTAACTCCTCAACCACAAATAGAAACCACTTCCCTGCCTCCAATAGCAAAACCTCTTCAAGCACCTGTTCAAAAGGGAAAATTAACCTCTATTAAACGCGATGACGCTGCCTTTGATATCCATGAACTTGAAGAACGTTTTAAAAATAATTCCAATCCAAATTTAGGACTTTACATTGCACGATACCATTATGATCATGGTAACTACACTGAATCGTATAATTATGCGTTAAAGACAAACGCCATTAATAGTACTATGGATGAAAGTTGGCTTATTTTTGCAAAATCATTGGTCAAACTTGGAAAAGAAGATCAGGCCAAAAAGACCTTACAACTGTATATTTCCAACTCAAATTCACAAAGCGCTAAAAACTATTTAGACACCTTAAGTAAAGAGTCATCAAAATGATCAAATTCTTTTTTACTGCTGTATTTCTTTTTTCTTCTCTTTATGCTGATGTTTCTAATCAAATGCTGCAGCTGTATCAAAAAGGGGCCTATACTCAGGCATGTGCCCTTGGAGTTCAAAACTTTAAACTGATTCAGCCAAACGAAGCATACACGTCTCTCTATGCTTTTTCATGTTTAAATGCGGATCAAATCGATCGCCTAAACACACCCATAAGAATGCTCAATCAAAGCTCTGAAGCACGTGCGAATGCTTCATACTTTTCACTCTTGATAATGCAAAAAAGGCTTCTTATCCAAGCCCTATATGATGGCTATCCTCTAAAACAACTCAAATTACCGGCTAGTTCCCATTTACTTTCAAGGATTTTCGATTTTTATTGCAAAAATCCCCAAACAAGTAATACCGTCAAAGAATATACCCATACCAGTAACCCACGACAAAGTTACAAGCTGTATACGATTCAAGTCGATAGGGTTAAAACATTCGCCATTGACGAATACTATGATAAAATATTAACAAAACACCACGTATACTAATAAAAAGGGCTGATATGGATCGCATTACGTATGATTTATTAGGAAAAAACCATATCTCTCAACAGCAAATTGATCGATTGATTTCAAGAGGCGTTCAAGATGACACCATTTTAGAAACCTTGACCAAAGTTGGGGCAATTTCTCTCAACTTTGTTAAACGTTTCATTGTAGAACACATTCGAACAGGCGAATATGAAGTCTCCATTATTAAAAATTACCATTTTTTAGACGAATCTTCGATTTTACATCTTCTTGCGGAAGGGCTTGAACTCGCTTTTATTGACTTGGATTCCATAGACATGGATTATCGCTTGGTTGAAAAAATTCCGACAGCTCAATTAAAACGTTTCAATGCATTGCCAATTTCACAAGATGACATGTACGTTGTGGTTGCTTTTTCTGACCCTTTGAATATTGAAGCACAAGAGTCCATACAGCGTCTTTTCCCGCGTAAATCATTGCAAATCGCACTTTCTACCGAAAAACAAATTCAAGCATATCTTTTTAAAATTGAGCTAAAAGACAGTGTTAAAGAGCTTGTCACCAATATCCGTAATGAGCTGCGCAATATTGGCAGTGTTGAAGAACAGCAAGAAGCTTCTTCCATTTTACAGCTGATTGATGTTATTTTAAAAGCCTGTATTAAAGCACGTGCCAGTGATATACACATTGAACCAACCGAAAAAAACTGCGTTGTCCGTGGACGGATTGATGGTAAGCTGACTGAAATCTTTATCTTTGACCGTGATATTTATCCACCGCTTGCATCTCGTATTAAACTTTTAGCAAATCTTGACATTGCTGAGCGTCGAAAACCGCAAGATGGGCGTTTTTCGGCGCTGGTTATGGAAGCCGAATTTGATTTCCGTATTTCAACATTGCCCATTCTTTATGGCGAATCCATTGTTATGCGTATTCTTGACAAAACAAAAGCGCTTGTGCGACTTGAAGAGTCGGGAATGGACCAGGCAAGCTACAAAAAACTGATTAAATCACTCGAATCCCCTTTTGGAATTATCCTTGTTACCGGACCTACAGGAAGCGGTAAAACAACGACCTTGTACGGTGCTCTCAACGAGCTTAGAAACGTTGAAGACAAAGTTATCACCGTTGAAGATCCGGTTGAGTATCGGATGAATCTGATTCAACAAGTACAAGTTAATCCAAAAGTAGGCCTCTCCTTTGCTGATGCACTGCGTTCCATTTTACGTCAAGACCCTGATAAAATCATGATCGGGGAAATTCGTGACCACGAAACCCTTGAAATCGCAATCAAAGCCGCTTTAACCGGGCATATGGTTATCTCAACACTGCATACCAATGATGCTATCAGCGCCATTACCCGTATGTCAGACATGGGAATACAACCCTATCTCATTAGTGGGGCAGTCGTAGCCATTCAAGCACAGCGCTTGGTTCGTAAAATTTGTCACTCCTGTAAAAAAGAGACCGATATCCCTACTTCATTAAGAGAAGAGTACAGTGCCCTCATCCCTGCCGGCACCGTTTTTTATGCAGGACTTGGGTGTAAAGAGTGTAATGGATCGGGGTACATGGGACGTGAAATGATTTGTGAAGTGTTGGTTATCTCTGAAGAAATATCCAGCATGATCGCTCGAGGAGGGTCGAAAGATGACATCTTTAAACAAGCGAAAGAAGAAGGTTTTATAGGGATGTTTGAAAACGGGATGAATAAGGCAATAGAAGGCATCACGACAATAGATGAAATATTAAAGGTGGCCAAAGGATGAAGTACTTTCTCGTAACTGTTCTCAGTAAAGGTAAAAAAAACGATTATGGGGTGTATGCCGAACATAAAAAAGAGGCTCAATATCTGGCCAAAATAAAATACTCCGGAATGATTTTAAAAGCTGTTGAGACCGCTCCCCCACTCGAAGATCAATTCAAAGCTTTTAAAGACAATCTTCTCGCGAATTTCAAAAAGCGAAAATTGAAGCAAGACAACTTAATCGCAGCCATACGTCAATTAGCCGTTATGACCAATGCCGGTATCTCCATCCATGATTCGATGCATGAGATTGCCGAGGCTACAAGCGATGAAACGCTCAAAGCTGTTTTGAGTGGGATGGCCGAAGATATTAACTCAGGGCACAGTCTCTCACATACAGCTGGAAAGTACAGTTTTGAGTTAGGTACACTGTCTCTAGCAATGATCGAACTGGGTGAGAAAACCGGGAACATGGCGGAAGCGTTGCATAAGCTCGCCGACATGCTCGAAGAGATCCGACGCAATATCATCAAGTTTAAAAAAGCAATGGCTTATCCACGAAACGTCATGATCGCTATGGCAGTTGCTTTTACAATTTTGATTTCGTATGTTGTTCCGCAATTTAAAACTATTTTTGAACAGCTAGGGGCAGAACTTCCACTGCCGACCTTGATTCTTCTCTTCTTAGAGCATCTGTTTAATACCTATGGGTTGTATGTCCTAGCGGGATTATTCGCTTTTTTTATGGCATTTCGTTACATGTTGGATCATAACAAAGAGTTTAAATACAAATGGCACCAAACGCTTCTCAAGCTCTATTTGATCAAGAATATCATTATGTTTTCTACGCTTAGCCGTTTTACTCTCGTTTTCTCAGAACTCGTACGTGCGGGAATCCCGATTGCCGAAGCGCTCGAAACTTCTGTTGCAATGATTGACAACCTCCCATTGCGAGAACGCTTGCTCATTGTACGTTCTACGGTGGAAAAAGGTGGGGCATTGCATTCAGGGCTAAAAGAAACGAATCTCTTTGAAAATATGATTATTCAAATGATCTCTGCCGGAGAATCAAGTGGTTCGCTTGATGCGATGCTGCAAAAAGTTATGGAGTATTATAAAATGCGCTTTGACGCCATTATTGATGGTCTCTCAGAAGCAATCGAACCGATTATGCTCTTTATGATAGCGGGTATGGTTATTTTACTAGCACTTGGGATCTTTTTACCAATGTGGTCAATGGGAGATGCCGTTCAGGGACGGCATTAAAAAGAAAGAGGCTTACTCAGCCTCTTTTTCAATCATCTTCGTATACGCTTCATCTTTTGGAATTAAGCCCGCTTCATAAATAAATTGAGAGGGAACGAAGCTCGTTTGCTTGATTTTATCGTATTTGGCGTAACTCAAGAACAAACGGTCTTTGGCTCTCGTCA
Organism: Sulfuricurvum sp.; assembly: GCA_030694265.1. Classification (GTDB taxonomy): domain Bacteria; phylum Campylobacterota; class Campylobacteria; order Campylobacterales; family Sulfurimonadaceae; genus Sulfuricurvum. The sequence continues at coordinate 81,387 of JAUXYP010000001.1, read as the reverse complement.
CCGCCACATAAAAGAGTCGTCTCTCCTCTTCGATACTGCCGCTTCGACTCATCAGTTTTCGATTCGGAAATCGTCCATCCATGAGATCAATGACATACACCTCTTCGTATTCCAACCCTTTTGATGCATGAATACTCAACAGATGAACTCCCTCCCCTTGCGTTAAATCCTGAGAACCTAACACCATAGCATTCAAAAAACGCTCAAGCTCTTTATAGGGCCTAGAGAGCTCAAATAAAAGGGTACATTTACGGCGAATCCGCTCTTTGGATTCTTCTTTTACTTTTTCATCCACAGAACCGTTTTCAGTCATTGCACGTTTATGGGACAGTGATTCGATCACATGTCCGTACAATGAAGAAACGGCAATTTTTTGCACGGCTTCTTTGGGCTCTTTAACATCCCGTAACTTACGAAAAAGCATAAAAAGATCATGCAGAAATGCCGCCGACTCTTTGGTTAGTTTTGCGTGTTTTAAAATCGGATTACTCATAAAGTTTGGGTCTAATCCAAGTTTGGCAAATCGACCAGCACTTCCAAGTTCTGCATAATCATCAAACAATCCTAACTGATGATTCAACCGCCGTTTTTCAAAGGGGTTTGTGATCGACGTATCAGGATTGTAAAGTCCTCGTAAAAATGAACCATGCCCCAGTTTTTGAAGTGCGACAAAGAGTTCTTTGGCAATGGCGCTTCCTATTCCTTTGGCGTAGTCAAAAAGATGGATAAAGGCCATCATATCTGATTCATTCACAATAAGTGTAAAAATATCCAAAAGGGCTTTAATCTCTTTGGAATCAAAAAAGCTCACACCGCCCCGTCTTCGACATGCGATTCCAAGCTCTCGCAACGTAGCTTCGATTCCATCTGCAGAAGCATTGTTGCGGAAAATAACCGCTATTTCTTCTCGATTGGTTGAAGAATCTCCAATAGCGCGCGCAATACCGTGATATTGATCAAACAACTCTTCATAAATAAGCAATGCAGGACTTTGTGCCTCTTGTGATCGTGTGACTTCCAGTGCCTTTGGGTAAATTCGTTCATTGTAAGCAATAACTTTATTAGCCAAAGAAAGGATAGGTATTGTTGAACGGTAATTTTTATTGAGGGTGTACACTTTGGCATCAGGATGTTTGGTACTAAAAGAACCAATGATAGAGATGTCTGCACCATTAAAGGCATAGATACTTTGATCATAATCCCCTACACAAAATAAAGAGGGAGGCTTCAGTGCTTCTACTAAGGTCCCTTGAAGAGCATTCGTATCTTGATACTCGTCAATCAATATTTCTTTATACCCCAAATCATTCTGAGATGCCAAAGTACGCATTAACAAAAGCAAATCGTTAAAATTTACAAAGCCATACTCTTTTTTAAGTGCTTCAAATTCGTCAACGATGTCTGCATAAATCGCGGCATACACAGCATGTTCATCTTGACGGGTTAGTATCCACTCTTCAAAATTAGCATCAATCTCCGTATTTTGATAAAAAGAATAGACATCATACAGATAATTGGCCCCGTAAGCCGGAGTAGCACAATCAATATGGGTAAAAATCCGTTTTTCATAGACACTGCGAAAAAGCGTTTTAAGTTCTCGTGGCTGTTTGAGAACGATTTTCCCCTCTTTACGCTTTAACCACCGATAGCTAATGGCATGAAATGTCCCTGCATCGATCTTAGATGCGATCTCCTTACCAAAAAAGGCTGCCACCCGTTCCACCATCTCTGCCGCCGCTTTATTTGTAAACGTTAGTAGCATAATCTCTTCGGGTTTAATATTTTGAGAAAGGAGATAGCCGATTCGACCGACAATTGTGGATGTTTTACCCGTACCTGCTGAGGCAATGATAAGATTATGACCATAAGAGGCAGTGGCAGCAGTATATTGCTGCTCATTGAGGCGAGAGAGAGGCAAAGGGTTCCTTATGCCTCTGGTATTGAGGCGATGTTATGGTCGAAATGTCTTTAATGAAACAGCCACACCAAACTCAGTATGAGCTTCCGAATCTAAAATGGCTTGTGCCATTGACCCGTTGCCTTGATTAAAGATCAACGGCGCCATAAAATTAATACGTGATTCATCAAGTGGGTCTTGAACAACCATCACATTATATACAACCACTTTTGAATCCTCGTTGATATCCAGTAACTCTCGAATATCTTTGGGTACATCAAAAGAATATTCACGAAGCATATAAGGATTAACAACGGTAAAGCTTGTATTTTCATCATCACAACTTTTAAGTGTCGAAAAAAGCTCATCAATTTCACTCAGCTCAACCTTTGAAATATGGTCGAAGCCTAAAATTTTGGATTTTACATTGTATTGCATGGGTATCCTTTACCTAAAGTAGATATTTGTAGCAAATTCTATTCCTCTAAATTTTGGTATAATTGCAAACATTTTTGCTCAAGGCTCCTTTATGTCATCTACCCATTACGATCCCAAGAATATCGAAGAAACCTATTACCCTATTTGGGAAAATCGCGGACTTTTTGAAGTAGATGGCAATCACGCCATACTCAAACCTAACAAACATTTTGCCATCATGATGCCTCCCCCTAATGTAACTGGACGGTTGCATATCGGTCACGGTCTTACCTTCACGCTTCAAGATATCATTGTCCGCTACAAACGTATGGACGGTTATGCTACCCTGTGGCAGCCTGGTACTGACCATGCCGGCATCGCCACACAAAACGTTGTTGAAAAACAACTTCTAGCAGAAGGTAAAACCAAAGAAGAGCTTGGCCGTGATGCATTTTTAAAGCGTGTTTGGGAGTGGAAAGAAGAGAGCGGCGGGATTATGGTCTCCCAGCTGCGCAAACTCGGCGTTTCCCCTGCATGGAGCCGTGAACGCTTTACGATGGATGAAGGGCTTAAATCTTCTGTCAAAGAGGCTTTTGTCCATCTTTATAACCAAAATCTGATTATCCGTGGCAACTACATGGTTAACTGGTGTACGCACGATGGCGCACTCAGTGATATCGAAGTCGAACACGAAGAGCACAAAGGCCATTTCTACCATATGCGCTACGCGTTTAGCGATGGAAGCGGTCACATTACTGTGGCTACAACCCGTCCAGAAACATATTTTGGGGATACCGCGATTATGGTTCATCCTGACGATGAACGCTATACGCATCTCATCGGCAAAAGCGTCACCCTTCCTCTCATCAACCGTGACATTAAAATTATTGCCGATACCCATGTCGATAAAGAGTTTGGAACGGGTGTGGTAAAAGTCACTCCTGCACATGACACCAACGACTACGAAGTCGGAAAACGTCACGATCTAGAATTTATTACTGTATTTGACGAAAAAGGGATTTTAAACCATCATGCAGGTGAGTTTGAAGGATTAGAGCGTCTTGCCGCACGCGAGATCATCGTGAAACGTCTCAATGACACAGGATTTATCGAAAAGATCGAAGATCACGTTCACCAAGTAGGACACTGCTACCGTTGTAAAAATATCGTTGAACCGTATATTTCAAAACAATGGTTTGTGCGTAATGAAATCGCACGCGGTTCCATTGATAAAACCAACGAGGGTTTAGCACAATTTTTCCCTCCCCACTGGATCAACAGTTATAACTCATGGATGGGGGAGCTTCGCGACTGGTGTATTTCTCGCCAGCTGTGGTGGGGGCACCGTATCCCTGTTTTTTATTGTAACGATTGCGATCACGAATGGGCGAGTCTTGAAGAACACCCAAGCGCCTGCCCGCATTGTGCATCCACCTCATTCACCCAAGACCCTGACGTTTTGGATACGTGGTTTAGCTCCGCTTTGTGGCCATTCTCAACACTGGGCTGGGGCAATGGCGACGTAAGCGCTGATGCTCTTTTCCAAAGTGAAGACATGGCTAAGTTTTATCCAAACAGCCTCTTGATTACCGGATTTGACATCCTCTTCTTCTGGGTTGCCCGTATGATGATGATGGGAGAGACCTTTACGGGTGAATTGCCGTTTAAACATATTTATCTTCACGCACTCGTGCGCGATGAACACGGCCAAAAAATGTCAAAATCCAAAGGAAACGTTATTGATCCGCTGGACATGATCGAAAAATACAGCGCCGATGCACTGCGCTTTACCCTCGCCGTCCTCGCCGCGCAAGGAAGAGATATCCGTCTAAGCAATGACCGATTGGAACAAAGCCGAAACTTTACCAACAAACTGTTCAATGCCAGCAAATTTTTGCAAATGAACACCCCTACTTTCAAAGACCTGAAGGATCAAGAGATTACAACACCGCTTGGGCGTTATATGCTCAGCCGTTTTCATGCAGCAACCGCTGAAACAAGAGCCTTTTTGGACGAGTATCGTTTTAACGATGCGGCAACAGTACTCTACCGCTTCTTGTGGAATGAATTTTGTGATTGGGGTATTGAGCTTGGTAAAGCCAGTAAAGAGAGTGTAGAAGAGCTGGGAAGCATCTTCAAAGAGTCCATGAAGCTCCTCCACCCTTTCATGCCATTTATTACCGAGTACCTCTATCATGAGCTTTCAGGGACAACCCTTGAAGAGGGCAATTCCATCATGGTAATGCAGTACCCTGAAGAAATCACGACAAACGAAGAAATCGAAGCTGAATTTGCCATTATTATGGACGCCATTATCACCATTCGACGCGCTAAAACACTCGTTGATTTAGGGAACCAAAAAATTCCTCTTGCCTACGTAAAATGCAGTGGAAATCACATCATGATGGAACCGTTTGTCGCTCGTCTAGGAAAAGTTGAAGTCCTTAAATTTACCGATACCAAAGTGGACAATGCAATCAGTGATATAGGTGAGTTCGTCGAAGTCTACCTTCCAACCGATGCCATTGATCTTAGCCCTATTATTGATCGCCTGACCAAACAGCGCGAAAAACTGCAAAAAGAAGCAGATAAACTAACAGGAATGCTTTCCAATGAGCGCTTTGTAGCCAATGCACCCGAAGCAGTCATCACTGAAAACCGTAGTGGACTAGCAGATGCACAGGATAAAATTGAAAAAATAACCGCTCAACTAAGCGCATTGCAAAACTAACGCCATGCAAATTCGAGAACTGTCTGAGAGTGAACTTGAGCAAGGGTATCACTTACTCTCCACGTTTCGCCTTGACCTCACCATAGAGCAGTATGAAACATTTCTTCTCGCATGCTATCCAAAAGACTACCGTACTATCGGGGCATTAGAACGAGGTACCCTTGTTGTGTATGCAGGAGTATGCATACGAGAAAATCTGGAACTTGGTCGTCATTTGCTCATTGATGATTTTGTTGCCAGTGAGGGTTACGAACATAAATCAGCTGAGATGATCGATTTTTTAAATGACTATGCAAAAATACATAAATGCACCTGTTTAATCATTTTTGGAAAACATCAAGGGCTAAGACTAGAAGATTTAGAAGGCTTCCGCCCCAAACGGGACGGATTCATCAAAATGATTCCTTAACTGCATATTAGTAGGAAAAATTTTCAGCCTCTGATATACTTTTAAACTCATTTAAAAAGGGATATTATGGAACTTTGTGTCGCACTTGATCTGCCTTCAATGAAAGAAAACTTAGCTCTTATTGAAAAAATAAAAAACTATCCCGTATGGTTAAAAGTAGGGCTTCGCTCTTACATACGCGATGGCGAGCCTTTCATTCATGCGATCAAAACTATCAATCCCCATTTTAAAATCTTTTTAGATCTAAAGCTTTATGATATCCCCAATACTATGGCAGATGCAGCTGAATCTATCATGGGGCTTGGTGTAGATATGTTTAACATTCATGCTTCCGCAGGTCCAAAAGCGATGCGAGAAGTAATGAAACGTTTAGAACCGTATGAAAACCGTCCCCTTGTTCTCGCCGTCACCGCCCTTACCTCATTTGACGAAAATGAATTTATCCATATTTATGACAAAGCGATTGCAACCAAAGCCGATCAATTTGCACAAGACGCGCACGATGCTGGGCTTGATGGGGTTGTGTGCAGTGCGTATGAGAGCAAATCCATTAAATCCCTTACTGCTCCTACTTTTATTACCCTAACCCCAGGAATACGACCCTTTGGTGAAGATGCAGGTGATCAAGAGCGTGTCGCAACTATCCAAATTGCTCAAGAGCAAAAAGTTGATTTTATCGTTGTGGGACGGCCCATCTATAAAGCTCAAAATCCAGCAGAAGTAGTAGAAGCAATCTTACGAGAACTTTAGCCCTCTTGTAATAAAAGCGTAATCTCATTTCATTAAACTTTTAGAAAATACAGAAGGTATATGAAAAATGAAAAAGTTTTTACTGCTTATCCCTGTTATCGCTCTCGCAGGGCTAGGTACTTATTTGACAACAATCCCTGAAGCAACACCCTCCTCCAAGACTGAAACTACCGTATTAAATCCACAAACTCTTTTTCTCGCGAGCGAACATGATCTACGCCAAATTATACGTCACGGAGACACATCCTCTGCTAAAAGACTGCAAACATCATTAACAGTCATAGAGAGTAAAATCAATGAACAGAGAAAGAATGGTTATGCGGTTGAAAAACTTCTACGCATGTTGCATACCTACCAAAATGACAGTTCCATACTGACAAAAACATTCACCCCTCTATTGGAGCAAGTACGTCAATCCGATCAATTTGAACAAGCTCATGAGAAGTCGTTTCAATCCTCCCTAGAGCAGATCGGCCTTTATGATCTTAAAATTGCTTATACCGACTTAGAGTCTCTTCGAAAAGAGTATATCAAAGGGCCTACTGATAAAACAAAACTGGAGTACGAAACACATAACCTACATATAAAGCAAATTATTAATGAACTGTATCTGGACGCATCCATTGAAAAACCTCTCTATGAATATCTTGACAATCACAAACACTATTTTGATGTAATATCAAATGCATACACCACTCTACAATATGATCGAATAAACCGTCTACGTACAAATGGCTACGCCATTAAAACCGAACTCCAAATTCTTCCCGCCAGTTAAGAAGAAAACCCTTCTTTAAGGTACTTGTTATTTATACGTCAGTATAATTGCGACCTACAACAAATGGACGAGTAGGAAAGCGGCTGAATCCACCTCCCTGCTAAGGAGACGTACTGGCAACGGTACCGAGAGTTCGAATCTCTCCTCGTCCGCCACCTAATATATTTTTTGTTTTCATACGCGGGAATAGCTCAGTTGGCTAGAGCGTCAGCCTTCCAAGCTGAATGTCGCGAGTTCGAGTCTCGTTTCCCGCTCCACTTTTATACCTTTCTCATTCAACTACTTATCATCCTCTGTGTTAGCAAAAAATTAACGCCAATTCTACAATTTTTAAGACTTCATGGAACTACTGATAATAGGATGAATTTATATTATTCTTACAAAATATAGCTATTATTACAACAGTATAAATTTTACAATTAAGATCAAAATACTGATACATACAAAGGCTCTCAATGATGCTCTCCTCACTATCGATAAAACAGCGTTTATTGACCATTATAGTGGTTTTATTTCTCGGAATCACTAGCATGATTGTGATTGCTTACAGTGGGCTTGCAGCTTCCATTGATGCATTGACGGAAATAGGTACGGTTCGAACCCCTTCTATTGTAGGACTGGCAAAAATGACCGAGGGAGAATTACGCTCTCGTGTTCAAAATATGTCTACCAATGCTTTATTTAATGATGCAGACATGGCAAAAAAAGCCAAAAAACTCCTCGAGAAAAAAGAAGGCTTTTACGAAACACGTGATAATGGCTACAAAATGTATGCGCCCCTACCACAAACGGATGAAGAGGCTAAAATATGGGAGGAGATGCTTCCTGTCTATCAAAAAATCATTGACTTGAATAAGAAAGTAGATGCTGAAGTACTTGTTCCGCTGTCACAAGGCAATGGAAGCGGCGAGATAGAAAAAAACTATAAAAGCCTGATGAAAGAGATGAACGAGCTGAATCCAAAGTTGATGAAAAACTTAAGTGAAATTATGAAAATCAACGAAACAATCGCGGCTGATCAAAGCAAAATAGGGCTTGAGGGTGCCAAGTCAACGGAAACTTTTAGTCTTTTGGCAGGGATCGTTATTTTACTTCTCTTAACGGTATTGGTCATGCTGATTGCACAAAGTATTTTGCACTCTATCAATAATGTGAGCAGAAGTATTGTCCATATCGTCGATACAAAAGATTTTACGCAGGATTTGAAATTTGAAGGGAATGATGAACTTACTGTGATGGCGAGCAGATTTAATGAGCTCATTGTTCTTTTACGCGATGCTTTCCGCTCCATTCAAAGTAATGTCAATGAAAATCTCTCAATTTCAGCAGAGCTTTCGGCAACGACATTAGTGATCGGCAAGCGGGCAGAAGAAGAATCTCGTGTCGTTAATGAAACAACAGCAAGTGCCGCGATCGTTCGAGACGAAATGGGTCAGGCAGCGCAAGGTGCGATGAATGTTCGCCAACTCACACTGGATGCGCAAGACAGCCTTATGCAGGTTCAAAATGCTCTTCAAAAGACCATTCAAAAGCTATCTGGGGCAGTTCAAGTCGAAAATGACATTAACGCACGCCTCAACAGCCTCTCACAGGAAGCAGCGCAGGTCAAGCAGGTTCTGACGGTGATAGGAGATATAGCAGATCAAACAAATCTTTTAGCGCTTAATGCAGCGATTGAGGCTGCTCGTGCCGGTGAACATGGACGCGGATTTGCGGTTGTCGCCGATGAAGTACGTAAATTGGCCGAACGGACCCAAAAAAGCTTGGTGGAAACAAATGCTACGGTCAATGTTATTGTCCAGTCGATCAATGATGTTGCCGAGCAGATGAATCAAAATACACAAGAGATTGAAGATCTTGCCCGTTCAGCAGAGGACGTGGAATCTCAGACTCTAGGCGCTGTGGACTTATTAAATAAAAGTGTGGATGCGACAAACCTAGTTGCCCAAAATGCCAAGGGCAATGTAGAACGTAACGAGGCTGTTATTGTAAAAATCAATTCTATTCGTGATATGTCTTCTTCGAATGCACGCAGTGTTGAAGAAATTGCATCCGCTGCTGAACACTTGCATAAAATGACCGAACAGCTTACCGTACAAATATCTCAATTTCAGTCATAGTCATTGCTTGAGCTTTTAGCTCAAGGGATCTATTTAGATCATAGTATCCATTGAAACAAGCAAATCATCCATCTTTCGATCTACCGTACCCACATAGTGTGTTAAATCTACCATATCATCCATATTTTCATTCAACGCTTCACTATTGTCGCTAATTGCTTGTATCAACACATTGATCGTGGCTGAGATTTCAGCCAAACTTTGTTGCGTTCGTTCGGCCAATTTACGTACTTCATCGGCGACAACCGCAAATCCGCGTCCATGTTCACCGGCACGAGCAGCCTCAATCGCTGCATTCAACGCTAAAAGGTTTGTTTGATCTGCAATATCACTGATGGTGATCAAAATATCTTTCGTTTCACGTGCATTACTTGCTAATGCTTTAAGATTATCAGCAAGGGCATGTTCTTTCCCCGCAACATTTTGTATCCGCTTTACCGTCGTTTCAATCATTCCGTTGAGTTCGACAAATTTAGTCGAACGAAGCTCTTCAATCGTCTCTTTAAGATGGCGTGAACTATTGTAAAGAACTTCTTTGGCTTCATTATTTTGAGATTCCATGGATTGTAATGCAGCCCCTAGAAGATTAATCTTTTCAAGCATCTGGCCCATTTTTGCATCTACATTCACATCGACACGACTTAAAAATTTTCCTTCACACAATGCTTCCAAAACATGGATAGCATTATCCAAATTCTCTTCAATCGCATTCAAGGTATTGTTCATCGTTTTTCGGAGTAAATGGACATGGGGAGTTTTTGAATCACTACCTACACGACACTCATAATGGCCCTGTCGTACTTTATCACCTAGCAGAACCATTTCCCCTGCAACTGCGGTATCTTGCAATAGCATCTCTTCATATGCCAATACCAATGCGTTTAGTTTATCTTCCATACTTCCCGGTTTTGCATCCATCAGCGATAAACGGTTACGTTTAAAGTTTATTAGCTCTAAGAAGTTATCCATTTGTTTATTTATCTCTTCCTTACCGCTAGAACGACTCGTTACCATCCACATTGACATAATTAGCATTGCAACCACAGCTCCGATGAGCACCCCCACACTTTGAGTCACAACACCGATTAATAGTCCACAAACTGCAACAATTATAAGAATAATTATTTTTACAGAATTTTTCATCTTCTCCCTTTAATGCATTGTTTGATAAAGACGCTCTGCTACAGCAATTTCATCAGCAGAAGGCTTACGTCGGCATGATAAAAATCCACATGCTCCACTCTCACATGCGATATTTGGAAAAACCGTCGCAAAAACCCAATAGAATCCACCACTTTTAGTCACATTCTTTACATAGCCTGTCCATACTTTGCCACTGCTGACCGTATCCCATAAATCTTTGAATGCAGTTTTTGGCATATCCGCATGACGGACAATACTATGCGGCTTTCCAACCAGTTCATCAATTGTATATCCGGCAATTTTGCAAAAGTCGTCATTAGCAAAAAGGATTTTCCCTTTCTCATCCGTTTGCGATACCAAAAAATCAGTATCTTTTAAAACGTACTCTTTACTCATTTTTTTCCACCTTCTGAATCTATGTTACACTATAAAAAACATATAAACTTAAAAAAAAGCATTAAGTACTATATCTTATTTATGTGACAATAGTGTAACATTTAAAGATTTTGGAGGTATTAGAGAAAGATTTCTTCTAAGAGAGTGATATTTTTTTGGATTAGTAAGTTCTAATATACTTATGGATTATTTGCGAAGTAATGCTTTACGCCGTCAATCATTCCCTCAACCATCCATTTTTGGTATTTTGAATCTGCAATACGAGTCGATTCATCCGGATTGCTGATATAGCCTGTTTCTAGCAAGATTGCCGGCATTTGTGCCCCAACCAAAACCCAAAAAGGGGCTTCTCGGGCACCATTATCTTTGACATTCGGGAAAAGTTTACGTAAGTTATTCAAAACACCTTTTTGAATATCGATTGCTAGCTTATTGGAAGCAATAATTTTTTCTGTATTAAGCACATTTAAGAAGCTAAGTTTTCCAAATGCACCCATCTCTCCCATGTCTTCAGAATTTTCCAATGCCGCAACGCGCATTGCCCGTTCGCTTCGCCCCGGTGAAAGAAAATAGGTTTCAATACCGTAAGCAGCATTCGCATCAGCACCTTTTGGGATTGCGTTCGCATGAACTGATAAAAAGAGATCTGCCATCTTGTCATTGGCAAATTTCGTACGGTCTTTTAGCTCAATAAACACATCTGTTGAACGTGTCATATAGACGGTATAGCCCATAGCCTTTAACTGTTCAGAAAGCTCTAAGCCAATTTGTAAGACGATATTTTTTTCCATGTAGCCATTGCCCGTAGCACCACTATCTTTTCCGCCATGGCCCGGATCAATGACAATCACTTTCTTACTGCGATCCTTGGGTGTGACATTAACCAAGGGGGGAAGAGCCTCTATTAGTGGTGGTAACACAAAAGCAGGAGGCTTTAAAATTGCAACAGGAGGAGATGCCGGCTGTTCTTTAGTAATAGTTTGCAATGACAAATCAATATAAATAGATGAACCAATGGCAACGGGTTTTACCGCAATAGCCTGATTATGCTCAATAACCATACGCAGTGTTTTGGAATCGTATTGAGCTATACGAATTTGATTGATACTCTTATGTTCCAGTATTTTCGTTTGAGCTAATGTTGCTGAATCAATATCAATAATGTAACGAAAACGCTGTTTCTCAGATTCAATGATTTTTGAAAGATGGATCTCTTTTACGTCTACCGGAGCATCAAAAAGCAATTCCAATCCGGTATCTTTCCATTTCGTCTCCAGTAAGTGATGACGCTGCTTTACGGGTTCACTCTCTGCGGATATTTTTATCGGCTCTGCAAGTTTAAATAACTGGGCACTGGTCGGTGCTAGGAAGCTATTAGGCGTTTCCTTCGTCTTTGCGCTGGGTACTTTCATGTATTCTTTAGGAAATAGAAGCGGTTTTTGTAGTGTTTCAGAAGATTTTACTGCCGTAACAGGCGCCATTGCAACAATGGTGGCTACTGTCGTTTGAACTACTGGCTGTAGTTTTGCCAATTCTGTTTTGTATTTAGCAATGTCAATACCAAGAACTTCACCACCCTTGACAATCCCGATAAGTGCATCACGTGCTAAGTCTGAATTTTTATTCAGATTTGCACGCAAGTAGATGGTTTTACACTCATTATAACCACGAAACTGCTCAATTTCATCATTGCTTTGAAGCGCTTTTTTAGCCGCATCAAGACGTGATACATCATCTGCAGCGATGACATTAAAAGATAACAATACTAAAATAAGAAAGAAAATCTGCCCTAACTTCAAAACTTATTCGCCTTGTGTCAATTTCTCCATCAATTCTTTGACAGAAATGATTTTATCAATACGGTATCCATTACTCCCTGAGAAAAATAGTCCCAGCTCTAAATCTCCGAAATACGCATCACTGAGGCGATCAGCAATACAAAAACCAACTTCTTTGGCCTCAACACCACGGTTACATGGAGCAACGCAGTTAGAAATACATTTGATAGCAGGACCCGTACGTGTATCGATAAGACCGTGAAGATTCGTACGTACCCCACGTGCCGGATACCCAACAGGTGATTTCATCAAGGTGATGTCCTCTTCACCTGCATCTAATAATACTTGTTTAAAGTTTTGGTGCGCATCACATTCAAAGGTGCCGATAAACCGTGTCCCCATTTGAACACCTGCAGCACCTAGACTCATCATTTCATCAATGTCATTTTTATCCCAAATACCGCCAGCAGCAATAACAGGAATTCCACCCCACAATGCCGCTTCTTCGACAACCGGTCTCACTAAATTTTCAAGCTGATATTCATCCATACCGCACTGCTCATAGGTAAATCCCTGATGTCCACCACTCTTTGGTCCCTCAAGGATAACAGCATCCGGCAAGCGATTATAGCGCTTTTGCCAACGTTTACAAATAATAGAAAGAGCTTTTGAGGAAGAGACAATCGGCACTAGAGCAACGTCTGGAAAATCAGCCGTAAATTCAGGCATATTAGTCGGCAACCCTGCCCCTGTGATAATGATATTCGCCCCTGCTTCACACGCATCACGAACAACACGCCCATAATCGTTGATTGCATATAAAACGTTACATGCCAAAGGTGCGTCTCCACAGATTTTACGGGCGTTTTCAAAAATGGCTACAAGCCCTTTTTTGGAATAAAAATTTTCGACTTCCAACGGTCTATTGGCAACCAATCTGTCTGAATATGATTTATTATCATAATTACCGGTTCCGACTGAACTGATGACCCCAAGGCCACCCTCTTTGGAAACACTTCCTGCAAGCTGGTCCCAGCTGATACCAACACCCATTCCGCCTTGAACAATAGGAACAGGAATAATAAATTTACCGATTTTAAGTGGCTTAAAGCTCATTAGGATACCTTTATTCTGGCAAATTTTCGTTTGCCGATTTGCAAGACATACTCGCCTGCTTCTAATTGTAACTGATCATCACTCAGTTTATTTTGATCAATTTTAACAGAGCCTTGCTTAATATCCCTACGCGCTTGGGAAGTAGATGGGCTTAACATTGCATCCACTAATAATTTCGCAATCCAAACAGGCCCCTCAAAACTGTATTCCTCCATTTCTGTTGGAATCTCGCTTTGGGCGTGTACTCTTTGAAACTCAGCTGCAGCTGCCTGTGCTTGTTCTGCAGAATGAAACCGCTCTGTAATCTCGATTGCCAATGCCTCTTTTACTTTTTTAGGGTGCAGCGTTCCCTCTTCTACACCTGCGCGTAGAGCTGAAATTTCAACCAGCGTTTTACTGCTCAAAAGTTCATAATAGCGCCACATCAAGGTGTCGCTAATACTCAAAATTTTACCATACATATCGTTGGGCTCATCGGCAACAGCGATGTAATTGCCCAAACTCTTCGACATTTTTTGTACGCCGTCAAGCCCTTCAAGAATCGGCATCATCAATACCGCTTGCTCTTTACCGACTTCGTATGCACGCTGTAAATGACGGCCCATCAAAAGATTAAATTTCTGATCGGTTCCGCCAATCTCAACATCGCTTTTAAGGTGAACACTGTCATACCCTTGGAGTAATGGATACAAAAATTCACTGATGGAGATCGAAATGTTACTCTTGTAACGTTTTTCAAAATCATCACGCTCCAACATTCGTGCGACATTAAACGTGGTCGTAAGCTCCAACATTCCTGCTGCACCCAAAGCGTTGATCCACTCAGAGTTAAAGACTACTGTTGTTTTTTGAGGATCGAGAATTTTAAATACTTGATCTTTATAGCTTTGGGCATTTTGCGCGATTTGCGCCGGAAGAAGCTTTTTACGGGTTTCACTTTTCCCGGTAGGATCACCGATTTGCGCCGTAAAATCACCGATCAAGAACTGTACATTTGCCCCATATTTTTGAAACGTTGCTAACTTGTGCAGCAGCACCGTATGCCCTAGGTGCAAATCGGGTGCCGTAGGATCAAAACCGGCTTTAACTGTATAGTTTGTCCCTTTTTCATAATAGGCTTTGAGCAATGTCTCTATACGAGCATCATCAATTATTTCTGCAGTTCCACGTTTAATCTCTTGTAATGCTTCTTGTATCATTTTTTATCCTTGGCTTCGGTACGCATCGTCGGTCCGAAAAAATTGTATGATTTTTCCCTTTTTCTCGAGTTTGGATTTCAATCGGTTCAAATCATTTTCCAATGTTTGAAACTCCATCTCACAATATTGAGTATGTTCAGATTTTTCTTTACCCAACTCAATGCTGTTAATATCAGCACCCATTTTTGCCATATACGTTAACAACTCAGCCAAAGAGCCTTGAGCATTTGGCATACTAATAATGAGATGATAACGGTTAAAGTGCTGCTGCATCCATCGCACAAATACCATAGGTTCGTTCTTTTCCATCATAATCGCGGCATGTTTACACATCTTATGATGAATATGTGCTTTGTTATCAACCATAAAGCCTACAATTTCATCCCCCGATTTAGGATGACAGCAATAATCAAATACAGCATCCGAAACACTCTGATTAGAGAGTACTTCTATCGAGGCAAATACCGAGGATTTAAGCACAAAACGTTTTCTGCTCCAAAAGGTTCCAAAACGGCTGGTTTCACGCAACCCCTCTTCAATACGATGTATCACCTCTTTTAAAAAATCAAACTCTCTCGGTATTCGGTAACATTGATCTTCCAAGCCCTCTTCTCGTAGTATTTCACCTATTTTCTCAGGGTTCAAACGAAAGATAAGGCTAAGAATATTAAGTCCACTTTGGGCATCTATCGTACGAATACGCTGGTTGCAGTTCGCACGCATACTTGACTTTGCGCGTGATGTCTTAACCGTATCAATCCAGCTGCATCGCGTTATCTTTTTTTGCGTAGTTGACGTAATGATCCGAACAATATCACCATTGTGCAGTTCAGTCAGTAAACTCGCTTTTTCTTTATTAACCAAGCATCCCTCAGCACCATCACCGACTGCCGTGTGAACTGCATAGGCAAAATCAAGCGCAACTGCTCCGCGAGGCAACGTAAATGCTTTACCCTTGGGCGAGAAGACGCTGATATCTTCACTGTATAAATCATTTTTGATCAGCTCATAAAATGCTTCAACCGATTCATTTTGGTATTGAAGATTATGCAGCCAATCCAAACTGATGGCATTGTTCCCGCCGCTTTTGTATTTCCAATGGGCAGCAACACCCAATTCGGCTGTTGCATGCATCTCATAAGTACGAATCTGTATCTCAAAAATAGCACTCTCATCAAATACTGTCGTGTGAATGGTTTGATATCCATTCTCTTTGGGAATAGCAATGTAATCTTTGAAGCGCGCATTGAGCGGTTTAAAATGCAAATGAACCATACCCAAAACACGATAACAATCGATAGGCTTTTGAACCAAAATACGAACGGCTAAAAGGTCGAGAATTTCATCAATCCCAATTCCCTTTCGCTGCATTTTTAAATAAATGGAGTAATCATGCTTAACACGGCTGAGAATTTCAAAATCTTCGCTGCATAATCCCTCAGAGAGCATGATCTGCCCAAGCTTATTACAAAACTCATTCAGCCGGCCTTGTATGGAACGGTAATTCTCTTGCAAATAGTGGGAAATAGCCAGTTGATCTTCTCTAAAAAGGTATTTGAAACTCAAATCTTCAAGAAGATTTTTTAAGAAAGATATTCCTAAGCGATGGGCGATGGGCGCATAAACAACCAAGGTTTCTTCGGCTATTCGTTGCTGTTTCAGTTCTGAAAGAGCATCTAAGGTAAGCATATTATGCAAGCGATCGCATAACTTTACGACGAGGACGCGGACATCCTCAATCGATGCCAATAACATTTTACGGAAAGTTAACGCGGATACAACCAATTTTTGGTCTGAATGAGACGGGATGAGCTCAGCATCGCGAATCATATCAATTTTCGTCAACCCTTCTACGAGATGCGCGACATCATTGCCATAATCGTCTCGTATCGCCTCGATACCTGTTTGGGTATCTTCAACAACATCATGTAACAATGCGGCAATCACCATCGCCTCATCACCGGTTAACTCAGCGACAAGAGATGCGACTAATACGGGATGAACCACATAAGATTCACCGCTTTTACGCAGTTGCCCCTCATGAGCGGTACTAGCAAGTAGATAAGCACGCTCAACGGCATTGGAAGTTATAAATGAACGCAGATGTGCAATAGCACGCTCTACATCATTAATCTGTTTGATTTTTTCAATATCGATTTGATTCAACGATGTAGCTTTACTAAAGAGTTACGCGTTATCTGTAAAACCTTTGATAGTGATATGCCCCTCAGCAATCTCCATCAAAGCAACATCAGCAGCTTTCATTTTTTTCAAATCAACATTTAACTTTGATGATGCACCATTTTGAAGCTGCTCTGAACGCTTAGCGACAGCAAGTGCCAATTGGTAACGGTCGATATTTGCAGTTTCAAGTGCTTTTGCAGTTAATTTTTCGAGTCTCATAGGTTTTTCCTTTGTGTATGATTATTGAACGATCGAGCAATTATCAAAATTACCCTGAATGATGCTTAACAAGTTACCCGGCGTAAACATATCACAGACGATAATCGGAAGCTTGTTCTCTTTTGCCAATGCGATCGACGTGTCATCCATCACTTTGATATGATCCTGCAATGCTTCATCGTACCCAAGAGTTGGTAGCTTGATCGCATCTGAAAATTTGTTCGGATCTTTGTCATAAACGCCATCTACTTTAGTCGCTTTGATGATTACTTCAGCTCCTATTTCAACAGCGCGAAGCGTTGCCGCAGTATCCGTTGTAAAGAAAGGGTTTCCTGTACCTGCAGCAAAAACAACCACACGCCCGCGCTCCAAATGACGCGCTGCACGACGGACGATAAAGGCTTCCGCAATTTGTTCCATTTTAATGGCACTTTGTACACGAACGAGCAGCCCCTCGTGCTCACAAGCTTCTTGAAGAGCAATCGAATTGATAACAGTACCTAACATTCCCATGTAATCGCCAGCTGTGCGACTAATAACGCCATCAGCAGCTGCAGTTACTCCACGAATAATGTTTCCAGCACCAATAACGATTCCCACTTCGATATTTGCATCAACAAGTGTCTTGATTTCAGTAGCAATGAATTTTAGGATTTTTGTATCGATGCCATAACCGTTTTCGCCAGCCAATGCTTCACCGGAAAACTTCACTAATACACGTTTATAACCCATAAAACCCCCTCATGATATTACGCGTATTATAGTTTATTGTCGCTTTAAGGTTGCTTTGACTACACTTAATACATTATAATTTTTGCAAAAGGAACGGTGTGAAATTTTTCTCGCTATTGCACGATTGGGTATACCCGCCGGTTACTCCCAATGTGCCCCATTATGGGAGAGGTGTCCATTCGCTTCCCAACCCTGATGAGCATGAACTCTTTGAAAAAGCGTCCAAGGCATTTGTCCAAGGAGATCGGCTCAAAGGATATGAATATTTTCTCTCTTCTCTGACTCATATAGGGAACAAAAAGCATCTTACCTACACTGTATACGAAGACAAAATCACCTTTGAACTGATGCAAGGATGTGCCATTGTTCGCGGTACCGTCACGGAAGATTTTTGCATTGCGACCGCCGTTATTGCCAAATCAGCAGAGCTGCACGTAGCACTTAAAAGACGTTTTTTAGAAAGGAATTTTCAACTCACTTATGCACGGTTTTGCAACAAAGAGGGGATTTTAACGTTAAAACTTCATTTGGACAATGCCACTATTACTCCTCATAAAATTTTCTTTCCCCTCCGGGAAATAGCTCTCAATTCTGACTTTGAAAAAGAGATGCTTTCCGGTGAATTTAAAGAAATAGAATTGCTTGAAATTGATAATATTCACTATCTTTCTCATGAGGAATACGGTCGTCTTCATGGCTGGATGCTAAAATGGATTGATCAAACCAAACAAAGTCTTCAAGGACTTTTAGCGAATGACAATACTGGCATGGTCTCATTTAGCTACCTTGCATTACTGCTTCAAATTGATTATCTCCTCATACCACGTAAAAAAATGGCCAAAGATATAGCAGAAAAAGTCGGCGGCTATTTTATGGATGATGAAAAATCGACAGAAGATAAAAATGCCGATCTTCAAACCTATTTGTCCGAATTGGAAACGATAAATATTGAAGAGTTTGCAACGAATATTTATCGTGCAGAATATACTTTTTCCCCTTTTGACCAAGCAATGCACGAAGAGATCGTCTCTTTTATTGATGAATCGCTTCTGAAAGTAAAATGGTATAAAAGCAATCATTCCAGCTATGTCATCGGTGCCATTTATCGTTATATCGCATTGTATATTTTGTACAATTATGGACTCCATCCAACCCTTCGTACTCTCATGCACTTACACGTTCAGGTGTATGCATCTGACTTTTTTGAAGATATGGGAGAAAAGCGCCTGTATACTCCTATGAGCAATCAGTTTGACAAGGGACGCATACATAACCAAATAGACTCAGCCATTATCCCTTACCAAAAGCGCTATAAAGGGCTAAAAAACTTTAGTAATCTTCTCAATTACACCGACTTGGACAATTTTAGTCAAAGCTTTTATTTACAAATTAAAAATTTAGATTTTTTGGAGTCTTAATATGAGCCTTAATACTCAAAAAGTTCTCGATCATGCCATGGAAAACATCATCCAAGTCTCTACTCCATACGGCACGGGGAGCGGCTTCCTTATCGGAGAGCTTATCGTTACCAATTCTCATGTAGTGGGAGGGCTAAAAGAGGTTATTATCAGTGCCAAAAACCTATCACGCTGTATCGGTAGTGTGGTTTATGATGATGTTTCCTACGATTTGGCTTTTATCCGTCCTCCTACAAAGATCACTGTAAATCATCCCTTGAAAATTTGTTCCTCAACTGTCCAAGACGGCGATGTCGTCATTGCTATTGGTCATCCCTATGGACTCAATTATTCAACAACAGAGGGTATTGTTTCCAAGGCATCGCGTCTGCAAGGGGAGATCGAGTACATACAATTTGATGCTGCCATTAACCCTGGCAACAGCGGCGGACCTCTGCTTAATGAGAAGAAAGAAGTCGTTGGGGTCAATACTTTTATTATTCAAAACTCTAATAATCTTGGCTTTGCGCTTCCCTATTATTATCTCACCGAAGTCATGGAAAAGTTTATTGCTTTGAAGCACGATGCAATTATCCGATGCAATTCCTGTAAAAATATGATTGAAGAAGCGTTAATCCTCAACGATTACTGTCCGCAATGCGGAGTAAAGCTTGACGTGGCCAAACGCAGACGAGAGGGATACAAGCCCACGGGAGTCGTTCAACTCATTGAAAAAATTTTAGGAGCATTAAACCTCAATGTCCCTCTCTCCAGGCGGAGTCAGCGTAATTGGAAGTTTGATTCCGACACCATTAAAATAGACATTAACTATTATGAAAACGGAGTCATCATTGCCGATTCGGCTTTGGGGCGAATTCCCCAAAACAATATCCAATCTCTCTATGATTTTTTACTCAGTGAAAATGACAAGTTTGAGCGATTACAATTCTCTATCAACGAGAATACCATTTATCTCTCATATGTCATTGTTGATTCTTCATTAACCTATGAACTGGGATTAAAAGCGTTGGAACATCTTTTCCGTGACGCTGGGCAATACTCTCAAAAACTCATGAATACGTTTGGAGTACTTGAGCCTAAATATGATGAGTTTGATTAATCCGAAACTGGGATCAATCCTACAATCTCTTCTTTACGCGGAAAATCAGCGCCCATACTGATAATAAATGACGATGCCTCTTGTAGGGTAAGCGTCGTTTTTTTAATCAACGACTCATCTACGAGCACCGTATAACCGCTAGTAGGGTTAGGCGATGTTGGGATAAAAAGTACGCAGATATTTTTATGGCGGTTGAGTAAATACGCAGGTACCCACAAGTTTTCTTTTGGATACTCCACCAAAACAACCTCTTTTTTCGTCCCGTCTTCACCACCAGAGAGCATCGAGGCCAATTTTTTAGACACCGAATAGACGGATCGAATCGCAGGAATTTTTTCAAAGGCACTATCAATGACTGCTACAAAAACAGAGCGACCGTATTTCTCAATGGAATAGCCCAAAACAGCGAACAATCCAACAACCGCTGCCATGAGGGCAATGGTAATTTCAAAAGAGTTAGTGTAATCGTGCAATGAAAGATACGCGCTTACCCCTAAACCTTCAAGATAATTGACCACAGTCAACACCATAATAAGGGGTAACAATGAAAGCGCCCCGACAAAGATATATCGTAGTAATAATTTAATTGTCGTACTCATGATAATAAAACCTTTTTAGGATAACAAATTGCAAAATTATAGGGTAAATTTTCCTACACTTTACTACAATAACATTTTTACAGGAGAAAGTATGAACCCATTTGCCGATTTTACCCTCAATTTAGAGACTTTTATCACCGATCTCGAAGCTTTGATCGAAAACAATCATAAAACAATTAAGGTTTTGTTAGCAATTCCTCACAAAACGTATGCCAATTTTATAAGACCATTTGATTTTATGGAAGAAGAGATGGAACTTTTGTTCACACCCTTATCCCATATCAATGCGGTCAAAAATACCGAGGAAACTCAAAAAGTGTATGCGGATGCCTTACCGATACTAACAGACTACTCGAATTTTGTCGGGCAAAATCTCGCTATTTATGATGCATTTAAGGAGATAAAAGCCAACGAATATAATACACTGAACATCGAGCAGCAACGCATACTTGACCTCAATATCCTAAGTTTTGAGCTTTCAGGTGCTCATTTGGATGAAACAAGTAAAAAAAGGCTCTCAGAGATCAATTTACGTAAAAGTACCCTCACCAATGATTTTTCTCAAAATGTACTCGATGCCACGAATGCCTACGAAAAAATAATTACCGATGAAGCGGACATTGTAGGAATTCCGCAAGGTGATTTAGAGGATGCCCGTTTTGAAGAAGAAGGGATAACAAAATACAAATTCACTCTTCAAATGCCTTCCTACATCGCCTACATGACCTATGGTCCCAATCGTACCATCCGTGAAGAACTTTACAAAGCCTACACTACCCGTGCCCCGCAGAATGCTGCTATTATTGATGAACTCTTAAAATTACGTCAAGAGATGTCCCAGCTTTTAGGCTACGAAAGCTATACAGAGTACTCTCTTGCTTCCAAAATGGCACCCTCAACCCATAGTGTTTTAACCTTCCTGAATGAACTAGTAGAAACGTCTCAATCCCAAGCAAAACAAGAGATTTCTGAACTGCGCGCTATTGCACAAGGAATTGATCTCCAAAGCTACGATACGGCGTATTATGGAGAAATTCTGAAAAAAGCGCAGTACGACATAGACGAGGAAGAATATCGCCCCTATTTTGAGCAAAATGGCGTTTTACAAGGGATGTTTGACTTTTTAAATCAGATGTTCGGTATTTCGTTTAAAAAAATTGAAGCACAATTGTGGGATGATAAAGCCAGTGCTTATGATGTCTACGATGATGACGTGTTACGTGCCCGCATTTATTTTGATCTTGAAGCACGCAAAGGCAAACGCGGCGGTGCGTGGATGCACAATTTTCAATCCCACTGTGAAGATACTCAAGGGTGTATGCATCTCTCCAGTGCTTTTGTCGTGTGTAATTTTCCTCCCTCATCAGCAACTTCTCCTTCCCTGCTTCGTCATGACGATGTGGTTACCCTTTTTCATGAAATGGGGCACACATTGCATCACGTGCTAAGTCGTGTTCGAGAACATGGTGTCAGCGGTGTCAATGGTGTTGAATGGGACGCTGTGGAGTTCCCTTCTCAATTTCTTGAAAACTTTGCCTACGAACCAAAGGTGCTCAAACTGTTTGCACAGCACACCAAGACACTCGAAGTTCTTAGTGATGAGATGATCGCCAAACTCATTCGTGCCAAAAATTTCCAAAGCGCTTTGTTTATGCTGCGCCAACTCGAATTTTCACTCTTTGATCTGACGCTTCACTCCAAGCTCTACCAAGGCAATGAAATACAAACTCTGCTGGACTCCATCCGAGAAAAAACGGCGCTTATTAAACCACCCGCATATAATAAATTTCAAAACGGTTTTTCCCACATCTTTAGCGGTGGATACAGTGCGGGGTATTACAGTTACAAATGGGCAGAAGTCCTCAGTGCCGATGCTTATTATGCCATTGTGGATGAGGGGATATTTGATTCTGATCTTGCCCGTAAATACAAAGAAGTCGTTTTAGCAAAAGGTGGAAGCCAAAGCATGCAAGAACTTTTTGTGGAGATGATGGGTCGCGAATGTGAAACCAAACATCTTCTGCGCCTCAACGGCATCAATGGATGAAACTCTTTTTCATACTGTTTGCCACACTCACACTCCTAGGAGGTACCGAAGTGAAAATCGCCTCGTATAACGTTGAAAATTTATTTGACATGAATAATGATGGCACAGAGTATGAGCAATACATACCCAACACGTCATGGGGATGGAATGAAGAGATGCATAGGATCAAACTGCGCAATACCGCGCAAGTGATCAAAGATATTGGCGCCGATGTCATAGGACTCCAAGAGATCGAATCTGAAACCGCCCTCAAAGAACTCAGAGCGCAGCTGAATAGACAGGGACTTTATTATCCTCATTACGCCTTTGCGCGTACTAAAAATACAGCTGTTGCCGTAGCGCTTTTGAGCCGTTACCCGATCACAAGTGCCCTAAGCCGCTCCGTCGGTGCCCATAGGTCGTATCGGGATATTTTGGAGGTCAAGCTCAACATTAATGGGAAAAATTTACGGATCTTCGTCAACCATTGGAAATCCAAAAGCGGTCCTGAAAGTATGCGCATCCAAAGTGCCAAAGTACTCAAAAAACGGCTCGAAGAATTAAGCGTGGATGAACCTTATGTTCTGATGGGAGATTTTAACTCCCATTATGAAGAGTATCGGACGTTTGTAAAAAGCAGAAAACATAACAACACCGAAGGAATTACGGGGATTAATCACATCCTCAAAACGATCGACGAGGATGAAAATCCTATCACCTATACATCGCTGCAATCCAACGATGACTCCCTTTACAATCTATGGTACGAGCTTCCCGAGGATCAGCGATGGAGTCATGAGTACCGTGGTCATCATGAAGGTCTGGACAACATGATCATCTCCCCTTCCCTCGCAGATAAAAAAGGCTTTGAGTACGTTCGTGGAAGTTTTGGACGTTTTGATGCCCCGTACCTTTTTTACAAAGGAAAGCCCTATCGCTGGCAGCAATCACGCAAATTTCCCAAACATCATTTGGGTGAGGGGTATTCCGATCACTTAGCCATTTTTGCGAAATTTATCATTCGGTAGAGATGCACCAATCAATAGAAGAAAGCCCCTGTTCTAGTAAGTAAGCGTTCGTTTTACTAAACGGCTTAGAGCCAAAAAAACCTCTATAAGATGACAACGGAGAGGGATGAGGGGCACGTAAGACCAGATGCCGGCTCTCATCAATCAATACCGCTTTTGTTTGCGCAGGAGCTCCCCAGAGAATGAAAACCGTATGTTCTTTTTGTACATTGATAGTTCGAATCACTTCATCTGTAAACTGCTCCCACCCTTTATTCTTATGTGAAAACGGTTCGCCTGCTCGCACACTCAATAAAGTGTTAAGCAATAAAACACCTTGCTTCGCCCAACCGCTCAAATCTCCGCTATTAGGATACAAACATTCAACATCATCACATAGTTCTTTGAATATATTTTTTAGGGAGGGTGGAGGAGTGACCCCTGCCCTAACAGAAAAGGCCAATCCATGCGCCTGACCTACTCCATGATAGGGATCTTGGCCTAAGATAACGACTTTAAGTGTATCAAAAGAGGTCAAATCAAATGCCTTAAAGATATCAGACGTAGGGGGGAAAAGGGGATGGGATTTTATTTCAACTGCTAAAAAACGTGTTAATTGACTAAGGGTAGATTGAACAAATGTCTCTCCAAGAACACTGCTCCAGCACTCGGGAAGCTCAGGAAGAGTAAATGTACTCACTTCTTTAAAAAATCGTCTTCGAAGATAACCATTTCATAGACACTGCGCGTCGCCACCAAGGATTTTGCAAGAGGGACACCAGAGCTGTTACGCACTCGCTCAAGCTCTGTGCGAAGATCCATTAGTTCTTGTTCCATCGACTCCATCTTAGTTTTAAGACGCATAACGACATCCACTCCTGCGAGATTAACGCCTAATTCTCGTGTAAGACGCAAAATCGTTTTGATCTTTTCAATGTCTCGCTGAGAATAAAGACGAATACGCCCATCCGAACGAGAAGGTGCAATTAGATTTTCACGCTCATACTGACGGAGCGTCTGAGGGTGGATTTCGAGGATCTTTGCCACGATACTGATCATATAGACCGGTTCATCAAAATGGTGCATCTGCTAGTCTCCTTGCGGAAAGTTTTTTTTCATTTGTTCAACCAAATCGGCATCAATACTGGATACGCTTGGCAAAACAATATTGGCCTTAAGATACAAATCACCTCTTGCACCTGATTGACGATTAACTACGCCCATCTCTTTGAGTCGGAACCGTTGACCGTTTTTGGTATTTTCAGGGACCTTGAGTGTCACCTCTTTTTCAAGTGTTTGAACACTCACTTTGCCACCAAACAACGCTGCATAGAGAGGAACATTAAACGTTTTGACCAACGTATCCCCTTCTCTCTCATATTCCGGATTAGGAGAAATCTCGATACGCAGATACAAATCCCCTACTTGCGAACCATGACGTTTACCCTTAGCACGTACACGAAGTTTTTCACCGCTTTTAATTCCCGCAGGAATTTTAATATCAAAACTATCACCGCTAAGATTGATCGTGTGCTTTCCGCCCAGAACAGCTACACTAAAGGGAACGGTGACATTGGCATCAATATCAAGATTTACCCCTCCACCGAAACCGCCTCCAAATCCACCGCCTCCACCGAAGCCGCCAAAACCGCCTCCGCCGCCTTGAGAGAACATGCTGCGTAAAATCTCATCTAAATCAACATTGCCGCCTTGTGCGCGTGAGAAATCATGGAAATTTTGCCCACCGAACATAGAATCCCCATACTGATCATACTTCGCACGCTTTTCTTTATCGCTAAGCACTTCGTAGGCGGCATTGATCTCTTTAAATTTCTCTTCGGCTTTTGGGTCTTTATTCACATCGGGGTGATATTGACGCGCTAGCTTTCGGTACGCTTTTTTGATTTCTGCTTCACTTGCACCCGGTGCAATTTCAAGTGTGGTATACAAACTTTTTGACATTCTTAAATCCTATTAAAAGTACTATTATTTTATTTGTTAAAAGTATAACACAATAGTTGAGTCAAAATCAATCAAGGTTAAAAAAGAAGCTCGTAAAATTGGGGAAGAAGAAGATTTAAAGTTGCGCCAGAGAGGCGCAAGGACTGTTAGTGTAAAAAGTGACGAACACCCGTTAAATACAATGCAATACCGTACTCATTGGCCGCTGCAATAACTTCTTCATCACGCACAGATCCTCCCGGCTGAATAACGGTTTTAACACCCGCACCTGCAGCCGCATCAATCGAATCACGAAACGGAAAGAATGCTTCTGATGCCAATGCCGCACCACTGACATCCAGACCCATCTCTTCTGCTTTTTTAAGCGCACAACGTGCAGCATCAACACGTGATGTCATCCCCATACCAACGGCTACCATCGCGGCATTTTTGACATACACAACACAGTTTGACTTGGTCAATGAGGCTACCTTATACGCAATTTCTGCGTCTTTAAGCTCGTGCGCGCTCGCTATATGGGTAGTCACCAATTTAGCATTTTTGACCTCATCGGCACCGACACGGTCCGCGTCTTGAAATACAAATCCGCCATCAATGTGTTTGAAGTCTGTGGCATCATTGCTCAAGACAATACGATCACTGCCGTATTCAAACAACTTTAGACGTTTTTTTGGTTCAAAAACGGCCCGTGCTTCGTCATCAATACGCCCGGCAATGATCACTTCCAAAAACATCTCATTCATTTTCATCGCCAGCTCTTTGGTCACAACACCATTGACTGCAACCACTCCGCCAAATGCTGAAATCGGATCACATTTGAGTGCTTCGGTATAGGCGTCCATCAAGTTGTCACGAATCGCAAAACCACATGGATTCCCGTGCTTCGCAATACAAATCGCATTTTCATCTCCGAATGCAGCCGCGATCTTTACCGCACCGCTGATGTCCGTGAGATTGTTAAAGCTCGCTTCCCCTTTGAGGGTTTTGAAGTTCTTGCTAAAGAACGTATCAAATTCGTACAAGCCGCCTTTTTGATGCGGGTTTTCGCCGTAACGGGTATCCATCACTTTATTTCCGACAATGAATTGCTTCTCGCCCATGCCGTTGTTAAAACGCTTGTTCATATAGTTGGCGATCATACTGTCATACGCCGCGGTATGCTCATACGCTTTAATCATCAAAGAGCGACGAAATTCGATGCTGTCCGTACCGTTTTGTATTGCATTAAGCAATACCGAGTAGTCGCTTGGATCGGTGATGATATGAACATCTGTGAAGTTTTTCGCTGCAGAACGGACCATCGCAGGTCCGCCGATATCAATATTTTCAATAATCTCTTCAAAATCATCCGTACGCTCAATCGTCGCTTTAAACGGATACAGATTCACACACACGAGATCAATTTCAACAATACCGTATTCCATTGCTGTATTGACATGAGCATCCAAATCACGACGAAATAAGATACCGCCATGGATATACGGATTTAGTGTTTTAACGCGACCATCAAACATCTCTGGAAAACCGGTCACATCGTCGATCTCAATCGCATCAACACCCGCTTCGCGCAACATTTTAAACGTTCCGCCCGTAGAAACAATTTCGTAATCCAACCCGATTAAGGATTTGGCAAATTCTACAATATTACTTTTGTCGCTGACACTGAGCAATGCACGCTTCATGACTTTCCTTTGAGTGGGGGTTTTACCCATAAATTAGTGGCCGAATTATAGCCCAGCGTGGTTTAGGGGAAGGTAAATTTAGCTAAAATTTCTATTATGAAATCGTATTTACACCCCTTTTCACCCATCATCGATGATAATACGCGTATCCTTTTTTTAGGAAGCTTTCCCAGTATTGCATCCTTTGATCAGTCCTTTTATTATGCTCATAAGCGTAATGCCTTTTGGCCAATCATGGAGATGATTTTCAACGTAGTCCTTCCAGACAATGAAGCCAAAATAGCATTTTGTTTGACACATAAAATCGGCTTGTGGGATGTCATTGGTTCTTGTGAGAGAGAAAACTCGAGCGATAGTAATTTAAAAGGGATTATGCCCAACAATTTTCATACTTTTTTGCAAACCTATCCCAATATCACTGCAATTGGATTTACGGGCAAGAAAGCATATGATTTGTTTGATAAATATTTCAAAGACACCCCGATAGAGAAAGTACTTCTTCCTTCTACCTCACCGGCACATGCCTCGATGTCACAAGAAGATAAAGAAGTACTGTATAAAGCATTTATACAGAAATTTTTAACCGTTTAATACCTGCTCAAAAATCTGTTTCGCGGTTTTCCAACGATCTACTTTGGAATTCATCATCACAATCAAACAATCTTTCCCATCTTTTTTAGCACGTGCTATCAAACAGGCACCCGCTTTATTGGTAAATCCTGTTTTGACCCCTACCGCATACTGATAACGGTTAAGTAGGCGATTATGCGTATACGCCGTAAACTGCTTGAGTTTGCCTTTATTAAGTGCATAATAGGTGTGGCTGTTTAGTTTGCTGATCGTATTAAACGTTGTGCTGGTGATTGCATATTCTGTCATTTTTAACAAATCAGTGGGGGATGAGTAGTGATCTTTTCCATCATATCCGCACGGATTGCTAAAATGGGTATTCCTCATCCCTATTTGTCGAGCTTTGCTATTCATCAATGCAACAAAATGTTCTTCGTCCCCACCAACCGTAATCGCAATTGCTTTTGCCGCATCGTTGTCTGATTTGATCATCGCCGCTTTAACCAAATCGGACATCAATACAACGTCACCCCGTTTGTATCCGGCAATCGTTGGCTTAACTTGGGTCATTTCCCGTGTAATGGTCACAGCTTGATTCATTTTACCGCTTTGTATCGCTAAAACCACCGTCATTACTTTGGTTAAACTCGCAGGGCTAACCCGTTTTTGAGCATCTTTGGCATACAAAATATGTTTGGTATTTAAATCTTTGATGAGCAATGCCCCTATTTTTAGCCCGTCAAGTTCTGATTTGTCGATACTCGCATAAGTCGTAATAGAGAGGGCTAGACATATTCCTATAGTTTTTATGAGTGTCATAATTGTTTCCTAAATGCATTTTATTCCCTCTATTAAGCAATGCATGGTCCACATTGCGTATTTCATAACACCTACATGTATCTAAAATTTGATCTCCTTATGTTACAATAACTTATGAAAAGCTTATCTCTTGCTATGCTTACCATTATCGATGATCCTGCTCATATTACCCTGCAGTGCCATGGTGTGTGGACATTGCCAAATCTTGCCGCTGTAGCTCAAAATTTAGAATTGTTCAAACCCCTGAAGCCTTTACGATGGGATATATCACAGATTACCGAACTTGACTCGGCTGGGATTGCTTTATTGCAACTTTATTACCGAAACTTTGAGAATCAGGGGGTGGTATCCGAGCTTGTTGGAACCAATGGCACCCATACAAAACTTTACAGCCTCCTCTACAAACATCCACATCAAGATGCCCCGCCTGTAAAAATTCACTCATGGCTCCATAATTTAGGTAGAGAAGGATATGAAAATATTCAGGGTGTTGGAAAATTTCTGGCATTTTTAGGAGAAGCCTTTGTTCTGCTTCTGTATACATTGCGTTATCCGGGCAAAATACGCTATCACTCTATTATGGTCCATATTTATACAACAGGGATCACTGCGCTGCCTATCATTGGTATAAGCGCATTTTTAATCGGTGTCGTTATCGCGTTTCAAAGTCTAGTTCAACTGCAAAAATTTGGAGCCGATATTTTCATTGTAGATACGATAGGTATTTCCCTTACGCGTGAATTAGCTCCTTTGATTACTGCCATTGTTGTTGCGGGGCGTAGCGGATCTGCATTTACAGCACAAATCGGGGCAATGAAAATGACCCAAGAAATTGATGCTATGAGAACTATGGGTTTTGACCCTTTTATTTTTTTAGTATGGCCTAGAGTTTTTGCACTTATACTTGTAATGCCTCTGCTTATCTTTTTTGCAGACCTCATCGGTATCTTTGGCGGCATGGTCGTTGCCAAAGCACAAGCGAATCTCTCGTTTAACGAGTTTTTATATCGTTTAAAAGGAGCACTTGCAATCAAGCATTATGTTATCGGCATTGTGAAAGGACCTTTCTTCGCTTTCCTCATTGCCATGGCAAGTACCTACAGAGGCTTTCAAATATCTTTAAATACCGAAAGTATCGGCCACTATACAACAGTAAGTGTCGTTAATTCTATCTTTTTGGTCATTGCCTGCGATGCTCTTTTCTCAGTTTTACTCACGGAACTCAAATTATGAGTAGTCAACCAATTATTCAAGTTCAAGATGTGGTCACAGCATTTGGAGATACTATTGTGCATGACCATATCAACTGTACGATTCATGAACATGAAATCTATGCTCTGCTAGGAGGGAGCGGATCAGGAAAATCGACCCTGCTTCGAGAGATGATCCTGCTTCAGCGGCCACAAAGTGGTACCATTACTGTCCTTGGACAAAATATTGCTACGCTAAGTCCCGAAGAGGCTCAGAATCTACGTCAGAAGTGGGGGGTCTTATTCCAATCCGGAGCCCTCTTTTCCTCTTTGACAGTGGGTCAAAACATTGAGCTTCTCTACCGAGAATATACCGATTTACCGGCTAATCTTATTAATGAACTTGTCAAACTCAAAATTGATATTGTCGGCCTTCCTGCTCATGCGCGCTATCTCTATCCAAGCCAACTTAGCGGAGGGATGGTCAAACGTGCCGCACTTGCCCGTGCGCTTGCTCTTGATCCGAAACTTTTATTCTTGGATGAACCCACCTCCGGTTTGGATCCATTTAGCGCCCGCCAATTTGATACCCTTATCTATCAATTACGCGATTTGTTAGGGCTGACTGTAGTCATGGTAACGCATGATTTGGATACCATACACCATATTGTTGATCGATTTGCCCTGCTGGGTGAAGCCAAAGTGGTTGCCGAAGGGTCGTTGGAAGAGGTTCTAGCCATCAATCACCCGTTAATCGAATACTTTTTTCAAACTACTGTACAAACATCTCATCAAAAGGAGATCCATGGAATCCAAAGTTGACTATACATTAACCGGTCTATTTTTACTGCTTTTTAGCAGTGGCTTGATCGCGTTTGCTTTCTGGCTTGGAAAATACAATGACAACATCAATGCTTATACCCATTACAAAGTTTATCTCACGGAGTCAGTCGCAGGTCTAGCTCCGGAAGCCGCCGTTAAATATCATGGTGTTGACATTGGAAAAGTTGCGTCCATCCAAATCAACCCAAAGAACAGTGAAGAAGTAGAGCTAACGCTAAAAGTCAAAAAAGAAACACCTATTAAAACCGATTCTTTCGCCATTTTAAAATTTTACGGCATTACCGGTCTTGCCTATCTGGAAATTGATGGAGGCTCAAAAAATGCATCTCTTCTTCTCAGTACGGATAAAGATATAGCAACCATTCCAACCTCACCCTCGTTGATCAAAAGGCTTGATGAATCGCTGAGCAGTGTTGCTACAAAACTCTCTACGACCTTGGATCGTGCGAACCTTTTCTTAAGCGATCAAAATATTCATAACGTAGCCCAATCTCTAGAAAAACTACGCTCTTTAACTGAGCAAATTGATGGGTATCACACCCATATTAAACTGCTGCTTTCTCAGGGTATTGCATTGGAAACAAATGCCAGTCACACGCTTGAGACTATCAACGATACGGCACTCAGTGCCAAGCACACTTCCATTCAGGTACAAAATAAGCTAAATAACACTCTGCAATCTTTAGAAAGCACGTCCAAAGACAGCCATGCACTCATCCAAAAAATTGAGTCCACTCTGGATAGAGGAGATTATAATCTTCAAACAATCACAGCGCCTACTCTCAACGAGCTCAATACGCTTATAGAGCAGAGTAAAATCCTAACCCAAGAGATGGAGTCGACCCTCCAAACTCTTCAGCAAAGCCCTTCAGATATTTTGTTGAAAAAGTCAAAACCTAAACCAGGCCCGGGAGAATAATCATGATCCGTATACGCTTATTGTTATTGTCATTTTTGGGAATCTTCCTAACCGGATGTGCTACCATCACCCCTCCGGTAACAACGTACACTCTGACACTACCTTCCAGTGCAACTAGCCGTTCACTTACCCCTCAATCATCATTAATCCTAAAATTGGCCGGAACACAGGCAGCTCCTTCGCTGTCTAGCAAAGCCCTGTTCTATCTGACCGATCAGCAAGAGGTTGGTGCCTATTTGTACAGTCGCTGGAATGATGCCCCAAGTATGATGATGGATCGGGTACTCTTAGCGACCCTCGATGACAAACAACTCTTTTCTGCACTTGCGCCTAAAACATCAACGACCAATAGTGATTTATTACTTGAATCAACACTCTCTTCCTTTTATCATCGTATACACGAAGACAAAACAAGCGATGCCTATATAGATATTACCTATATTCTGATGGATTCAAAAACTAGAAAAACGCTTGCTTCACAACGATTTATCATCACTGTACCCGCTGCAAGCAGGGATGCTCGCGGAGGAGTAACCGCTTTTACAAAGGCAACTCATGAACTCTCTAACCAATGTATTTCTTGGCTTACCCTTACCATGAAGGAAAATAGATGGATAAAATAGCCATCCTCTGCTCCGGAGGCGATGTCTCAGGGATGAATCCTGCCCTCAAACGTTTTGTTGAATATGCGTATGCCAAAGGGATACAGCCTTTTTTTGTCTATCACGGGTATGAAGGACTCATCGATAATCACATTAGCGAAGCCCACTACGAAGATGTCGCAGGTATCCTGACACGCGGCGGAACCAAAATTCGATCAGCGCGTTCCACACGCTTCAAAGAAGCTTCATATCGAGCCATCGCTGCTGAAAACTTACGTCAAAAAGGGATTACAAAACTTGTTGTCCTTGGGGGTGATGGCAGTTTCCGCGGAATGGAACGTTTTCATGATGAAACCGGCATTGCCTTTTGCGGTATCCCCTCGACCATTGACAACGATATCAACGGCACCGATTACTGTCTCGGTGTCGACACCGCACTCAATGTCATAAAAAATGCCATTGATTCCATCCGAGATACCGCATCCTCCTTTAGACGTGCTTTTGTCATCGAAACAATGGGGCGTAACTGCGGCTACTTGGCCCTCGTATCCGCCATCACATCTGGCGCTGAAGTGTGTCTGATACCCGAAATCCCCTTTGATATCCGTGAATATAAAGGGTGTTTTGAGTCTCAAATACGTAAGGGGCGTGATTATTTCATCGCCATCGTTTCTGAGGGTCTCAAAAATGCCCCTGAAATAGCCCGATGGTTTGAAGAAGAGTTAGGATTTGAATCACGTGTCAGCGTATTGGGGCATATTCAACGCGGAGGAAATCCGAGTGTATACGATCGGCTTATGGCCTTTCAGTTTGTAACGTACGCCATTGATGCTCTGCTAGAAGAGAACAACAACTCAGTAGTCTGCTACACAAAAAGCCATTTTAATTTAAAAAGCATTACTGAAGTCGCCCTCAATCCCTACCGTTTGGATCCAGAGCTTCTTACCCTTGGTCGTGAACAATTTGCTCCATCGCACTGTCAAATGTAGGATACTTAAACGTAAATCCCGCTTCCTGAAGACGTCTTGGGTACACCTCTTTAGAATCAAGCATCACGCACGACCCCTCACCGAAAATCAACTTTACTACCCATGAGGGTATGCTCATAAATGTCGGACGATGAAGATGTTTTCCTATTTTTTTAGTCTGCTGAAGATTACAAATCGGTTCTAACGTGGTCAAATTAAAGACCCCTTCTTGTTCTTCATTCTCAATAAAAAACAGGCACGCACGTACCAAATCTTCCACATGAATCCAAGAAATCATCTGAAATCCATCCCCCATTCTCCCGCCAAGTCCCAACGTAAACGGCGGGAGGATTTTCGCCATCGCTCCTCCACCGTTTCCGTAAACAACACCAAAACGCATAATACACACACGAGTACCCAGAGCTTTAGCGCTTAATGCCGCTTCTTCCCACTCTTGAACCAAGGAAGCTAAAAAATCATTCCCAAGATGGCGTGAGTACTCGTCATGCTGATGATAGGAGTCATACACCCCGACAGCTGAAGCATTTAACAAGGTACGTGGAGGATTGATACAATGGGTTAATGCATGGGTCAAAGAAGCAGTTGTTTCGAGTCTGCTTGAACGCAACAACTTCTTATACGTTGTACTCCAACGACCTAAAATATTGGCACCGGCAAGATTGATCACAATATCCGACCCGTCTAAAATCTTGACGATAGATTCCACATGGGTGTCTGAACGTATGCTCAAAGAAACGACTTCATGATGCTGTGCAGTTAAAAAATCATGTAAAGCGCTGCCCACGAATCCACTCATACCGCAAACAACTATCTTCATTTAAACCCTTTAAATGCGCTTTAATAGAGAAATTGTAGCTGACTGGTCAATCAGGAAGCGT
This sequence comes from Sulfuricurvum sp., assembly GCA_030694265.1. Lineage (GTDB taxonomy): Bacteria > Campylobacterota > Campylobacteria > Campylobacterales > Sulfurimonadaceae > Sulfuricurvum. Next base: position 46,915 of record JAUXYP010000001.1, on the reverse strand, counting down.
TAAAGATAGAGAGTGGAAAATAATTAAAGAAAGAATAAAGAGAAGTCATCCCGCAAAGGAGGGATGAAATGCGATTTAGCCGCAAGAAGGGACGTTGCCCGAATCATTGCCGTATTCAAATAAGAAATCACGAAGATCTTGTGCACTACCTTTGAAGCCTGGACTAGTGAAGTATGTCTCAGCTTTTGTACCTTTATGCTTTTCGATGATGCTAGCACCCTCATTAGCAAATAGGGCTTCCCACTCAGCTTGTGTATGCATAGCAGCACCTTTTGTACCATTACCATGACAGTTTTTACATGTTTTCAAATAGCCTTTTTGGCCTTTTTTGATATCTGCAGATGCAGTTGTAGCCATCATCCCGAAAGCGACAACTGTTGCAAGCAATAATGAAGTTGACTTTGTCATATCATTCCCCTTTTTATTTTAATTATAACAATTCTATATAAAAACACCTTCATCTATATTTAACAAAATAGTGAAGGCAGCTTTTCTCGTTTAATGTTAGCCCAGAAAGAATAAATAAATGGTTAATAGGGCTATAGCCCCATTTGAGTTCAAAATTTTTTCAAGCTATTGTGTCAAAAGGTGACATTTATTCTTCGTTATCTTCTTCAACGACAGCTTCACTTTGTGGCCCGGCTTTAACATCATTACGGATCTTTTCTTGACGAATTTTTCGGTACGCTTTGTACTGTGCTTTTTTTAAATCAGCCGCACTCATCCCCACTTCAGCCGCTATCTCTTCGGTACTTACTTCCGCTTCATTCATCATAATCATGCGAAGCTCTTTTTTGGTCAAATGGCGTTTAAGCGAAGCATAAAGGACACGTTCGTCATCATTGACTTCAACCGCATCACATGCATAAATACGTGCCAATACTTCGCGTATTGTTTTGTTAGGGTTGTAACGCAACCACAGTGAATTCTCAAGCATTAAATACCTTTGTTATAATTTGGGTTAAATCTTTGGTTTCCACGATAATATTAGCCTCTTTTTTGAGGATCTCTTTCGCACAAAATGCTACACGAGTATCCGCATGCGCGAACATAGAACGATCATTGGCACCATCACCAACAACGATGGTTTGCTGGGAAGTCACCCCCAGTAAAGATTGAAGACGAAGCAGCATATCCCCTTTGGAATAATCGAACATCATATCTCCACCCACCAATCCGGTGAGTCTTCCTTCTTTGGAATGCAATACATTTGAAAAGTCAGCATCATACCCCAGAATACTTTTAGCAAATGATGTGGCCGTTCGAAATCCTCCGCTAAAACAGATAACCTTTAGTCCACGCGCTTTAAGTTCAGCAATCGTCTCTATCGCACCGTTCATATAAGGAAGATGATGACAGATTTCCTCTACTTTGGAAAATTCCAACCCTTTGAGTAAGCCAACACGCTGCTGCAAACTTTCAAAAAAGTCCAATTCACCGTTCATCGCTCGCTCGGTAATAGTAGATACTTCAGCCCCGATTCCCATAGCCTCAGCAAAAAAATCGATGGTCTCCCCATCCATTAACGTCGAATCGAAATCAAATACGCACAATTTCATCAAAACACATATCCTAGTTTGTTATAATAAGGCAATTATATCCAAGGGTAGCTTTTGTTCGAATCATTTATCCATAAACTCCGTCACGGAACCTATATCACATTAGAAACGACCCCGTCTCGTTCGGCGCAATTTGCGCCCACCATTGAAAAAATCGCAGCCCTTGGGCTTGATACTCTCGTCGATGGATTCAGCACGACCGATAATCCCTTAGCGAAACTCAAATACAATGCGATGTTTGCCGCCATGAGACTCCAAGACCGCTTTGGAAAACCCACCCTTGCCACCATGAGCATGCGCGATCGCAATCGTATCGCATTGCAAAGCGATTTATTGGGAGCTAATGAAGCTAATGTTAGAGCCATTTTGGCGCTTACGGGTGACAGCGCACACTATTCCGATCAGCCTCATGCAAAAGGGGTATTTGAGGGAAACAGCAAACTGCTGCTTGATATTATTTCCACCCTTAACAATGGAACTGATCTCGCAGAACAAAAACTCCTCGCACCCGTCCAAGAGATTTATCCCTTCGCCGTTATCGATGCCTATGCCAAAAGTTCCGCAACATTACAAAAGAAAATGACCAAAAAAGTGGCCCACGGAGCCATCGCTATCATCTCTCAGCCCGTCTATGATCTCGAAAATGCCGAAAAACTGCTCGAAATGATGGCTGAAGCAAACCGCGAAAATAATGCCGATTGTGTATTAGTTTTAGGCTATTTCCCGATCACAAAACTCCGCACTGCCCGATTTTTGGATGAAAATGTTCCTGGGATTTATGTTCCGATTGCATGGGTCGAAGCCCTCGAGAGAGCTTCTCTTATCAGCGTCGAAGAAGAATACAAAGTAGGGTTTGATCTGAGTAAAAAACTTTTTGAAGAACTCAAAGCATTGCATCCAAAAATTCATATTATGACGGCCAATCAGTTTGAGTTAGCAAAGGCAATTTTGAGCTAGTAAACTTCTTTACGATGCCCGATACGGATGATCATAATTAAAACTTTTTCTTCTTCTATACGAAAAATGATTCGATAATCTCGGACACGAAGACGGAATTTTCCGCTGTACTCTCCTTTGAGAGCTTTGATATTGTTTTTAAGTTGAACCGGATCGGTTGCTAATAAAATAATTTTTTCTTTGAGCTGTTTTTGGATGACAAAATCCAAGCCTGAAAGCTCTTTTTTTGCTGAGGGTAAAAACTCTATGACGTACACAGATTAAAGCCCAAGCTCTTTCCACACATCCTCAGCCGCAATGGCTTTAACCGCTCCCGATTCAAGCTCATGCAGCCGCTTGTCGGAAAGTTTTTCATCCAACATATCAAAATAGATCATGAGTGCATTTTCGATCAAATGGCTTTTCTTTTCATTCAGTTCTTTTGCAATGGCACTAAGTTCCAACGCAACTTCATTGTCCAAGGTAATACTCATCTTGGTAACATTAACATACTTGCTCATTTTATGCCTCCAATTGTATGGATAATTATACGCCTAATAAAGAGGATTGTCAATCAGATTGTCTTTTATTTCAACGTTCGTGGTGGGCTGACCGAACCATGAATGAACCCTTCGACAAGCTCAGGGCGAACGGAATAAACAATTTTCAGCCTCTTTTGGCTATAATAGATCATTATTTAATCGCAGGAATGAACCTATATGATCGATGTAAAACTACTCCAGAAAAATTTTGACGAAACCGCCTCTGCGCTTATGCGTAAAAAAGTTTCTGCTGACATAATTACAGAACTTAAAACCGCTAATGAAAACCTAAAAACCGCCAAGCTCGCCTATGAAACAATGCAAGCAAAGCAAAATGAACTCAGTAAACTTTTTGGCCAGTATAAAAAAGAGGGGAAAAACACCGACGAACTCAAAATCGAAGTCGATAATAATAAAGCAACCCTCAATGATCTTCTCGAAACACAACGTGCCGCCGAAGAAACCCTCGATGCGATCATCATGCGTGTTCCTAATATTCCCGATGCTGATGTCCCGGATGGAGCAGATGAAGAGGACAACATCGAAATCAAAAAAGTGCTCACCCCTCCTGCTTTTGCCTTTACACCAAGAGAGCATTGGGAACTTGCTGAAGCCAACGGCTGGATCGATTTTGAACGTGGTGTAAAACTTGCCAAAAGCCGTTTTTCGGTTGTTTTAGGGATGGGAGCACGACTTGAACGTGCCCTTATTAATTTTATGCTTGACTTCAACCGTGAGCGTGGCTTTATGGAAGTGAGCGTCCCTATGCTCGTCAATCGCCGTGCGCTTGAAGGGACAGGACAGCTTCCAAAATTTGAAGATGATCTGTTTAAAATAGAAGATGAAGAGCTGTATTTGATTCCTACTGCTGAAGTACCGATCACCAACCTCTACCAAGACGAGATTCTCAATGCTGCAGAATTGCCGATTAAAATGTGCGGCTATACCTCATGCTTTCGTAAAGAAGCAGGTTCAGGCGGACGGGATGTGCGCGGTATGATTCGCCAGCATCAGTTTCACAAAGTCGAACTCGTTGCCATTACACGCGCAGATCAAAGCGATGCGGTGTTTGAAGAGATGGTTGCGTGTGCTTCCGATTTGCTAAGCGCACTGGGTCTGCCGCATCGTCTGGTCACTCTTTGTACGGGGGATTTGGGCTTTGGCGCTGCTAAAACCGTCGATTTAGAGGTCTGGTTGCCGGGGCAAAACACCTACCGTGAGATCAGTTCCGTTTCCAACACAAGAGATTTCCAAGCACGTCGCGCCAAGATTCGCTATAAAGAAGAAGGGAAAAATCTCCTAGCTCATACACTCAACGGTTCAAGTTTAGCCGTCGGTCGGACGATGGTAGCTATTATGGAAAATTTTCAACAAGAAGATGGATCTATTATCATTCCAACCGTATTGCAAAAATATTTATAAATCATAAAGTGGACTCATGCCTGAAGATCAAGAAGAGATAATCATCATCGAAGAATCCGATGCCGCAGGTATCGAATCTAAAATCACACCTGATGAATCCACACTATCCACTCCAGCATCACCTCTTAACAAAAAGAAAGTCATTATTCTCGCAAGTGTTTTAAGTGCTTTACTACTAGGGGGAGGAATCTCCTTTGCCCTTCTGTCACATTCTGGGGAAAAAGCAACCACTCATGATGGCAATCTTATTCCCTCTACCAATCCTCAAGATCCAAAAATAGAGCCAAGCGAACTTGAGCACATGATCGAACGCGCCAATTTTATGTATGCTAATGGAAATCAAGCCGATGCCCTAAAGCTTTATGAAAAAATTGCACTCTACTCTGAAGCCATCTCTCAATACAATCTGGGAGTCGTACAACTAAAAGAGCAAGAATACGAAGGGGCGTTAGAAAACTTCAAACGCTCTATTGCCAGCAGTGAAAACCGCTGTGTCAGTGCTCTCAATGCTGCCGTATGCTGCCTGCACTTAAAAGAAGAAGAGAATTTTAATTATTATATAGATTTAGCGCATGCTTACTTAAGTGCAGAGAGCAACTCCCCGATGTACTCGTACTACTATGCACTTATCAATTACTACCAAGGGCATTATTTAGAAGCCTTAAGCGCGCTTAATCACCCAACAACCGATGAATACCAAATCATCCAAAATAAACTTAAAGCAAAAATCAATACCTTATATGGAAACTATCCCGCTGCCATTAATGCGCTTGAAAATCCATTGCAAGAAGTTGACGCATTTACACTCGGATCACTGTACGCTAATGCAGGAAACTTGCAAAAAGCACACGAGTACCTCCACGCCGCTGTTATGCAAAATCCAAAGCCTCTTGAAGAAAGCCTCTCATTAGTTTATGTTGACCTAAAATTGGGCCTGCATGAAGAAGCAGCAGGAATATTAAATAAATTAACCGACGACTACCCTAATGATGCCTATACTCCTTATCCCATCAAAATATTACTCAAGCCTGGATTATTTCAGCCAGACACAATTCAAAAGGTATACCGTACTGTAAATGCTAAATTTCACCCGCAAACGTACCAAAAACTTTTTGCTTTTGCCCCCTATAAAATTTTTAATGCTTCTCAAACTCTTGGAATGATTCAAAAAGGGAATGCTAATCTTTATATTGATGATACATCTTCTGCAAAAGATTACCTTACTAAAGGGGCCAATACTTCTGATGTCGACTATGGTATTGCAATGGGAATAGACAAAGCACTGCACAATCGTCTTAGGGATGCTAATGAACAATTCAAACGATTACTGCAAAAGAATCCGCAACACTCCATACTAAATTACAATCTGGCACTTAGCTATGCCCAACTGGGTGATTTTTCGAAAGCCTATGACTATTTTCTGCGCTCTTACCATTTGGATGCCGATAATTATCTCTCCGGTATTTTTGCTATTATGACATCTGAACTCATCAATAAACCCAATCCAAAGCTCATTACGGTTATTACTGAAAATCTTTCCCAAGAACCGAAAACGGAAGAATTCGATCTTTATCGTACCCTTACGTCTATGAGAGAAAATAACTATGCTGGTGCAGGGCGATGGCTTGAAAATCATTATAAAGATAATCCGCTATATCTGGGCATGAAAATCATCATTGCTTCAGAACTAGGTATGGATGCTCAAGCACGCAAAGCTTCCGAAAAACTAACCGCTATGAAGCCACACGATATTCTTCCTCACTTACTTTATATCGATACCCATTTCAATGAGAATCCGCCTAAGCAGTATGCACGATCGGCTATCAATTATCTCAAGAATCAGAAGTTCACGTATTATGATTTTGATTTCGGTCCTCAAATTACTCGCGACAGATATGTTTTAATGGCTGCACTTACCGGTTCTTTAACTCCAATGATTCAAAGATTAGAGGAGAAACTGCAAACGACACCTGACAATCGTGCCAGTCTAACTACCGCTTTGGCACTTGCGTATTTTTACAATCAAGATTTTGAAAAATCATATGCTTTGTATAACGATGCAATAGATAAATTTGCCATTAAGGATGAGAGAACGTATTATATGGGGGCATTAGCATCTATAGGCGCCGAACATTATCAAAATGCCATTTCTCTATTTCAACTGTCTAAAATGACCAATCCTGATTACTTAGAAAGCCGTTATGCACTTGGTTTACTCTATATGCAAGTGCAAAATAATCCAGCGGCAGTAGTGCAATTTACCAAAATGGGGGACAAGGGGTTCAAATCACGTACATTTGATTTTGAAATAGACACCGATAAGCTCGTAACTGAACCTCAACAATATCATCCCCTCTGAGAAAAATATACGATTGAATGACAGTTAGGCGAATTGACCGATAACACTTTCTCCAGCACGAACGTTACTGCCCGGATAAATACTAATTATTGCATTATATGGAAGATACAGTATCGTTCTCCCCTTAGCTAAAAAGCCGTAGCGGCATCCCTCTTTCATTTTTTGTTCTGATTGAGCCTCAATTTCTATTGAAAAGCAACTTTGGTCACTCATATGCTCGATAAATATTTCATCACCGGAAACTGAGCGAAATGACAAGACTGCTTTTTCATTCAACGTCTCTGAAAGTGGGTTAGAAAGAGGAAGAGAAACCCCATGTCTAATCTGATACCCTTCAACAATTCCATCAAATGGAGCACGTAACATCGAAACATCCCATAACCCATTAAGAACCGTTACTTTTTTCATCATCTTTTCATCTATTAACGTATCTTCTACACCCAATACAACCCCATCAACACTGCTAAGAATAGAGTTGGCCTCATTAATAGTCGTTGTTCTCTCAGGATTACGATAGATAAGAAGCAAAGCAATCAAAAGAGCCCCGCTTACAAACTGAAATAAATGCAAAGTTGTCATGGTAAAAAAAAGAAAAAAGGCAGCTACCAATATACTGGGTAGCCATCCACGCTTTGAGAGGATAAAGGTGTCATTTTGGATCATCATAATAAGTCCTTATTCGCCAGTACTATGGCTCGTTACATCTTTGTTAGCCGTTGACTCTTTACGAGGTTCCAGCTTGGTTTCTAACGCATTATCACTTTCAAATTTCTCAATGATTTCGCGTACTTGATCACCTGTTATATTCTCATGCTCATACAAAAGTTCCACCATTTTTTCGATCGCATCGCGGTATTCTTCAAGGCGTGCTTTAACAGCAATATAACGTTCATTAAGCGAAATTTTAATAAAAGTGTCCATGTCTTCTGCCATTTTTTCGCTGTATTCTCTGGCTTGCGCCATTCCACCGCCCAAGAAGCTGCTTCGCTGCTTCTCAAGTACCATAAGTCCTGCTACGTCGCTCATTCCATATACTTGAACCATCGCTTTGATAATATCCGTACTGCGTTCCAAATCATTGGCAGCACCCGTACTAATCTCACCGATGAATACCTCTTCAGCCGCACGACCGCCCAACAGAACATCTACTTCAGCCCATAGTTCATGGCGCTGCATTAAGTATTTGTTCTCTTCGGGAGTGTTAAGCGTGTATCCAAGTGCCGCAAGTCCGCGAGGTACAATAGAAACCTTGGAAACTTTTTTGGCACCTTTGGTCGTTTCTGCAAGAAGGGCATGTCCGCTTTCATGGTACGCCACAATTCTTTTCTCTTTTTCATCAATGCGACGGCTTTTCTTCGACAAACCAGCGATTGCACGCTCCACAGCCTCTCGTAAATCTTCTTGACGGACTGTTTTTTGGCTTTTACGGCCGGCCAACAACGCAGCTTCATTAATGATATTTGCCAGATCAGCTCCAGCGAGACCGGCAGTCAGACGAGCAATCTCTTCTACATCCGTATCAGGATCTCTTTTAATCGCTTTGATGTGGACGTTCAAGATATCAATACGTCCTTGAAAATCAGGCTTATCCACCAATACTTGACGATCAAATCGACCCGGACGTAATAGGGCCGGATCCAAAATCTCAGGTCGGTTGGTGGCCGCTAGAATGATAATAGGTGTATCCGTTCCAAATCCATCCATCTCTGCCAAAAGCTGATTAAGAGTCTGCTCACGCTCATCATTCCCACCCATCATGCCACCTGCGGCACGACTTTTACCAATCGCATCGATCTCATCAATAAAGATAATCGAAGGAGCATCTTTTTTCGCTTGTTCAAACAAATCACGTACGCGAGCGGCACCGACACCCACAAACATCTCTATAAAGCTCGAACCTGATACCGAGAAAAAAGGAACTTCCGCTTCACCGGCAACGGCTTTTGCCAACAATGTTTTACCCGTACCAGGACTACCCACTAGCAATACACCCTTGGGAATTTTAGCCCCAAGTTCCACATAGCGATCCGGGAAACGTAAAAAATCAACGATTTCCAAAACCTCTTCTTTTGCTTCTTGCACGCCGGCGACATCCGCAAATTTTGTTTTTGGTTTTTCCGAATTGACCAGCTTTTTAGAGCTCCCCATTCCTAAAATACCGCTACCCATACTTTTTTGCATACGCCCGGCAAAGAACATCCATATAGCAATAATGATTAAGAATGGAAATAACCATCCAAACATTTCTGTAAACCAGTTACTCTCACTAAATCCGGTGTAATCAATCCCTTGAGCATCTAATAGCGGGATAAGGGTTTGATCAGGACCAATGATTCGTGTTGTGTAGGCCACTTTTCCATTAGCATCACCACCAATAGCCCGGATATACGATTGACCGATTGATACTTTTTGTACCTGCTTATTGTTAATCAGGGCTTTAAGTTCCGCATAACTCACATCTTGAGTACGGGTAACCGATTGACCGTTTAACTTCCCGGCAAGATCACTTTCATCCCCAATAAATGCTTTAAAAAGCATGATAACCACAACCGAAAATATGGCAAATGTGATGAGGGGGTTTTTATTAAAAAAATTGTCATTTTTTTCTGGTGGCGTGTTCTTTTCTGGACTAGCCATTGGTAATTTCCTTCTTGCTTAATACTAAAGTAACCCATTCATTTTCAACAATACGCTCTTGAAGCGTACAAGTCTTATAGGCACGTAACACTTTATCTTCATATTTATCCATAATACCTGACAATATTACTATGCCATTGTCACGTAAGCGTTTTTTGAGATCACTGGCTATAAAAACCAAAACATCGGCAACAATATTAGCAACAATGACATCGTAAACTTCACTTGTCTCCTGAACAGGCCCTTCCCATAATCGTCGACAAGAAACGTTATTGGCGCTCGTGTTCAATGCTGAATTTTCAACAGATACAGGGTCTGTATCGCATGCGTCAACAATTGCACCTTTTTTAAGTGCTGCTATGGCAAGTATTCCGCTTCCGCATCCAACATCCAGAACAACATCACCTTCGTGGACATACGATGCAAGTGCCCGCAAACAGGATGCTGTAGTAGGATGATGTCCTGTCCCAAAAGCAAGTGCCGGATCAAGAACAATATTTAGCATCCCAACTTTAGGAGCTTCCCACGTTGGATGAATGTAAAAGGGAGATATTTCGATCGGAGTGATTGCATTTTGATACTGTGCAATCCAATCTTTGTTTTTTTCTTTCGTCAACGTAAGCTCAAGATCAATAACTTCACCGGTTGCTTTTTGAAGCGCTTCGCTAAACTGTTCAATACCCCAGCTAATCGTTTCTAAATCTTCTTCACTGCGAATGACGAATCCATCCTCAATCTCTTCAAAACCGACGGGGATAACATCTACTAAAAAATCACTAAATAATTCTAAATGCGATGATGGCTTTACAACCAGCATATAATAGTAGTCTTGCATTAACCCTCGGTGCCAAGGACTGCTGCAAGTTTTTCTTTGAGTACTTGAGGGGTAAACGGTTTTACAATATAATTATTTACTCCCGCTTTTAGTGCAGTAATAACTTCTGTTTTTCCACCCTCGGTTGTAACCATAATGATAGGAAGATCGGCAAAACGTGCATCAGCACGAACTTTTTTAACCAGTTCCAATCCATTCATCTCCGGCATGTTCCAATCCGTTATGAGCATTCCCATATCTGGATTCTCGTTCAAAACATTCCATCCTTGAACGCCATCTTCTCCTTCTAAAACATCTTCATATCCAAGACGTGAAAGAGTATTTTTAATAATACGGCGCATCGTCGAACTATCATCTACAACCAGTAATTTCAAGGTGAGTCCTTTACAATTTATATAATTCTTTAGAATAACTACCCAATGATAGCCAAACGAACTTTGTGCGAAGTTTAAAAAAATCGTTTTAAGTCAATTGTTCCCTCATAAAATGCTTTTCCAACAATAACACCTGCAACTTCCCCCGTTTTTAAGAGAGACTCAATGTCGTTGTCATCCTTTACTCCACCGCTAGCAATGGTCGGGATTCCACATGCTCGTGCAATTTCAAGGGTAAAATCGACATTTACGCCAGAAAGTGTACCGTCACGTCCAACATCCGTACAAATTATAGCTTGTACCCCCGCATCCGCGAACATGCGTGCCAAATCGGTTGCTCGCATAGAGCTAACTTCCCCCCATCCTTCAACCGCAACATATCCATCGATCGCATCAATACCGACAACAATCGGGTATTTTGCCGCCATTGCTTTGACAAACTCAGGATCACGTAAGGCAATCGATCCCAAAATGAGTCGATCAATACCCAAATCAAGATAACGTTTAATCGTTGCTTCATCACGGATTCCACCACCTAGCTGAAGTTTCACTTTACAATTTTCACGAATAGCGCGAATTTGATCCAAATTCTTTGGTTCACCTGCGAATGCACCGTTTAGATCCACCAAATGGACCCATTGCGCCCCCATCTCTTCAAACGTTTTTACCAGTTCCCATGGTGTATCTGAATAGATTTTTGCACTTTCCATCAACCCTTTGGTGAGACGAACCGCCTTACCGTCTTTGAGGTCGATTGCGGGGAAAATAGTCATATGTATGTCCTTTATAGAGTTATAAAATTTTTAAGTATGCGAAGCCCATTGTCGTGACTTTTTTCAGGGTGTGGCTGAATTCCCATTACGTTGTCGCGAGCAACAGCACTGGTAAATTTATATCCGTAAATACATTCACCAATACTGTGTTCTTCGTGCGTACACAATGCATGATAAGAATGGACAAAATAAAGATAATGCCCATCATCAAGCCCTTCAAAAAGAGTATGACCATGAGTAAGCATTCGATTCCACCCCATATGAGGTACTTTTAGAGGCGTGTGAAAACGGCTTGAATCAAAAGCGACCACCCGGCCCGGAATTAATCCCAACCCTGAAGTGATCCCAAATTCTTCACTCGAATCAAACAAAAGCTGCATACCTAAACAAATCCCTAGGACGTATTTTCCACTCTGAGCGTATTGAGTGACAGCTTCATCCATTCCATTGGTTTTCAAATGTTCCATAGCATCACCAAAAGCACCCACACCCGGCAATATAATTCGATCGTACTGCGCTAGTTTTTCAGGATCGGATTCAATCACAACTTTCTCACCCAGCACGTCAAATGCATTGCGAACGCTGGCCAGATTCCCCATATTGTAATCAACAATCGCTATCAATGGCGCTCTCCCAGATTGGTAAAACGGATATACATGGCAAGACCAATCAACAACATCGCCACCCCTGCTATGATGTAAATAGCATTTACCAGCATAGCAGGTTCCGTCATTGCAAATTTAAAGACCAGCATCAACGCTTCAATCGAAAGAGCGATAATAATAGACCCTAAAAAACGGACCATTGTTTTGTGAATACTGGAACTCGGATCATGTTTTGGTCGCCCCAATACTTCTTCTTCAAAAAGTGTTTTGACTAAATCGAATATAGCCAGAGACAAGGTAAGTAAAATAGTAGATTCAAAAATATCTTTAATCTCAATACTCTCAAGATTCCCAACTCCATACGACAAAAAGCCTTCAATCCCTTTTACAAAAAGGAGCAAAGAAACAAATGCCAAAGCAACGGTAAATCCGGCATATACCCATCGAAAGAACCGTCCTGCATTTGATTCAAGGGCCATAGGATGCGCGATTTTAAGAACCTCGGCCAAGGGCATATCCAAACAAGCAACATAGATAATATCGCCATTTTCATCAAAGATAGGCTCGGATGCCGTTACGGTAAGTTCATCATTGAGTAATGAGGGGTACGGATCGGTAATGGTGCATCGACGCTCATGCATCGCACGGTAATAATACGCTCTCGTAGAACGATTTTTACCTATATCTTCTTCCTTTTTCCCCTCTTTAAGATAAGTAGGACCTACCTGATTTCCGGCAGGATCAAGTAAATACATCGCTTCCACACCCTGCAGATCGCCACGAATTTTAAGCAAGCGCGCAGTAATAGACTCCGCCGAAACCGAGGGAAGATGATTGGGAAGGTTTTTATGAAAAAGATAACAGAAATAGGCTCGTGCTTTTGGGCGAATTTCAGAAAACTGCTGTATGTCTTGAACAACCATGACCTCATCCTCTTCTCATTTTTTGATAAATTATTGTAGCTTGTTTGCGCTATAATTACGCTTATGAATAGAGCCTCTTTACGCATTGCTATTGTCCGCCTCAGCGCACTTGGAGACATTGTCAATACGGCAGTAGTACTGCAAATCATCCGACATCATTATCCCGATGCCCTGATTGATTGGTTTGTCGAAGAAGCCTTTGCCCCCATTTTACAAGGGCATCCGCTTCTCAATGAAGTCATACCGATCCCTCTCAAAAAAATAAAAAAGCAAAAAAGTCTTTCGCTACTGCGCAGCACCATTCGATCACTACGTTCACGCCAGCCCTACGATCACATTATTGATGCGCAAGGGCTTTTAAAATCGGCTATTGTAACCGCGTTTTTACGCGGACCCGTCCACGGCTTTGATCGTAACAGCGCACGCGAAGGTATTGCCTCATGGTTTTATCAAACGACTTCCAACATTCCCTATGACATGAATATTATAAAGCGTAATGTGATGGTCATAACCCAGGCATTAAGCATCCCCTACTCGGATGCGTTGATAGAACAAAAATCTCCTATCTTTTCGGTTGAGGTGCCTCCTCAAAAGGAGAAAACAATTGCACTCGTTATTGGCGCGTCGTGGCCTAGTAAATGCTATCCTAAAGAACACTTTGCCGCTCTTTGTGATTTACTTCCCTATCCTTGTTATCTTATTTGGGGAAGTAACTCCGAATACCAAGATGCCCTATGGATAGCACAACATTCCAGCAATGCTATCATTGCAGATAAAATGTCCCTTCCGCAACTCGTTAACTTTATCGCCCACTGCAATCTCACCATAGGCAATGACACGGGACCTACCCATATCGCATGGGCAATGAACCGCCCCTCAATTACCCTTTTTGGGCCGACAACTGCGCGAATGATCTATCCTACTTCTATCAACATCGGGATAAAATCTCCCTCCCAAGTCGATATTTATCATATCAATCGCAATGATTTTTCGATAAAGTACATTGAGCCTCGATATATAGCCGACAACGCGATGGAACTTTTATGATAGGGTTTTACTTCTTTTTACTTTTTGATTACCTCGTGATGAAACTGCCCCGCGATTGGAGAAAAAAACTGTTTTTCTCCCTCGCCTCTGTAGCCCATATTTTAGCCAAAAAACGTAATCGTATCATTCAAGCGAATCTTGATTTTGCTTTTCAAGATACTTTGAATCCCGCTGAGAAAAAAGAGATTGAAAAATATTGCTACCGAAATTTAGCGCTAAATCTGCTCCAAGTAATGGAAAATAGACGCAATACTGCTAGCGATTTAGCGGCACAGGTTACCTTCGAAAATAGAGAAATGGTTGACAGGTATTTAACTCAAAATAAACCCATTATTTTTATATCCGCGCATTTAGGAAATTGGGAAATTGGGGCAGCTTCACTTGCGGCTTTAGTAACGCCTATCACCTCTATTTATAAAGGATTGGACAACGACGCCTTTAACCCTTATTTACTGGAAGCCAGAACCCGCCACCGTCTCAATCTCGTCGAAAAAAACGGCGCGATCAAACATTTGGCCCGTGCTTTAAAAAATAACCAATGTGTATCGCTTTTAATCGATCAATCCAGTAATGCAAAGTCTGGTGTAAAAGTGAACTTTTTCAAGCATCCCACTTACCACACCTCTGCCGCGGCACAGCTCTCCCGCAAATACAATGCCCCCATTATCGCTTTGTATATTGATACGGACGATGAAGAACACTATACGATTCGTTTTGTTGAGCCTATTGAAGTAATGGGGGATGATGAGGAAGCGATTATTGACGCTACGCAGCGTCAAGTAGAGGGTCTCGAAAAAGTAATCCGTGACAACCCAAAATTCTGGTTTTGGTGCCACAAACGGTGGAAAAGTGAATTTAACGAAATTTATGCAGGATAAGCTGATTTAAGTGCATCGTATAATTGGGTCGGACTCATATCAGGATTTTCATCCCAAGCACGCTTCATAACGACATTGTCCTCTTCCCCATTCCATACTTTGATGTAACTTCCCTCTTTGTATCCATGATCTTGACGAAATTGATTGAGAATATTTTTACCCACATACAAACGATACAATTGTGTCGCATTAAGTGCTCCCAACTGGGTCAATTCGAAAAATTCTTCGATCAGCGCACCAATCATCTCAGGAGAAACAGGGATAAGGGAAAGACGCATAACGTTTTCTATACGGTACAAAAGAAGGTCATCACTTCCAAAACTCAACTCAGTATCATTATTTATTTTTTGATACTCAGGTGTTTGAGATATTCTCTCAACCAACTCTTTGATGCTCTCCGTACCCGTCTTATGGGCGAATTCTAGTACTAAGCTCATCACAAAATGCCACACATCGACGATTTCAATTTGCAGATTTGCATAATCTGTCTCTTGGGCAATGCTTTTCCAATGTTTCCATCCGAAGGAGTCGATCATCTCTGCAGATTCCATCGTAATACAACGGCGCCAATTGATCTTTTTACCATTCTTGGTTATCCCGTTTTCCCACCCATTTCCATTGGTCGAATCATTAAGTTCTTGCTGAAGTTCAAACATACAGAGCAATTTATTCATAAATATCCTTTTATCATTATTGAAAACGCCAAAGGAATACATCCCTTTGGCTGCGCTTGCCGCTATGGCACTAAAGCTTGCCCTATTGGGCAGATTTTTCATTAAAGAAATTATAGGTAAAATTCCCTATGCAAAAAATCAATTGTCACCGATGTACCTATTATTTTGTCACTTGGGAGGCCCATCAACCCCATGGATGTAAGGCGTATGGGTTTAAAAGTAAATTTCTCCCCTCTCAAGTTGTTTTGAGCTCCAGCGGAAAACTGTGCAGTTTTTTTACCTCTAAATTTCCCGATTCCAAATAAGTTTTTTTCCAAATCCCAGCGTATTGTCCGTCATTTTAATCGTATCAAGTTTTATCTTCCACAGTATCGGATTCATCACTCTTGCATACGGAAATCTATCCAGATAAAGCTCCTTTTCTTGCTCATCCATAACACGCCTTATCTCTCCCGTAAACTGTATCCCCTGTATTTTGCCGACAATGTTTGTTTCTTGCGCTATGGTACCGGCCACACGGATATTGATCTTACTGTTTTGGATGTGGACTGTTTGTTCATCCGATGCAATAATGAATGCCCTTGCATCACAATCATAGGCGTAAAAAGCCGAACAGCACCATAATGACTCTCCAAAAGTAGCCAAAGAGAGCAAATGATGTTTGGAAATAAATTTCCCTATCTTCTCATCCATAACCGTTTCTTTTCAGAGCATTCGATAATTGATTCAAGGCTCGCTCCAATATTTCGGTTGCAACCGCAAAGTTCAAACGCATGTATCCCGATCCCTCTTTTCCAAAACCAAGACCGGCACTAAGACCCAATCCCGCTTCTTGTACAAAAAAATCCCGTAACTCTCGGTCACCCATCTTCAACGCACGGCAATCTAACCACACAAGATAGGTTCCTTGCGGCTTACGAAATCCGATGATAGGATGTGCCACACACCATTGCTCAATCATTGTTCGATTGAGCGTCAAATGATTCAACAAATTCTCATGCCATAGTTCCCCCTGCCTATATGCCGCTTCAAAAGCTACATGCGATAATACAGCACCGTCCCCATAATGAATTTTATGCTGTTGTATACGGTAACGCTCACGCAATACTGACGACGCAATAACCACCGTAGAGATCGAAAATCCGGCCATGTTAAATGTTTTTCCAGGGCCCATCAAAGTCACCGTATTTTCACCTAAAATTGGCGATATCGATGCCAATGGAATATGGGTGTTTTCGCTAAAAACGATGTCACAGTGGACCTCATCACTGATGATGATAATACCATTTTGCACGCACAGTTCTCCAAGAGCCGTCAACTCTTCACGTGACCAAACGCGTCCCACTGGATTATGTGGAGAACAGAGTAATAGGAGTTTTGTTTTAGGGGTAATCTTCGCCTTTAAATCTTCCAAATCAAAGCGATACTCTCCCTGATTATCTTGAACAAGCGGATTAAGTACCAATTTTCGATTGTTACTGCGAACCATTTCGTAAAACGGCGGGTATACTGGGCTTTGAACAATTACTTCATCCCCCTCATTGCTAAACGCTCGAATAGCACATCCGATCGATGCCACAACCGAAGGAGAGTAACTCAACCACTCTGCGCTTATAGACCATCTATGATGGCGCGCTACCCAATCACACTGCGCTTCATACGCGTGTTCACTCATAATTTCATACCCGATAATCGGATGCTCTAAACGATGGCGTACGGCATCTAAAACACATGCCGGTGTCGCAATATCCATGTCAGCAACCCACATCGGCAGCACCTCTTGTGTACCAAATAGCTTCTGTTTTAATGTATACTTTTCGGCATTGCTTTGTGACCGGTCAATAAAATCGAATTCACCCATCAATCAGCCACGTAGCGAAATCCGGCATGCTGTATGAAATGGCGTCTAAATGCGTAGCGTGAAGCTCTCACAATCTCATTACCCGTTGAGATCCAAGATCCCCCTTTAAGGATATTGTGTTTCGTGTCGAATGTCGGTACTGAAAAATCGTCATATAACACATGGGGTGCGAACCCTTCAAATCCATCCATGGTACTACTCGTCCATTGCCATACATTACCTATAGCATCGTACACTTTGCCGTGAAAAAAAGTATCTACGCTCACCGATGAAGCGAAATGAGCAAGATTGAGGTTTGCTGTACTATCATCAAAAATATCACTCACGATGCCGCATTCATCAAGCAGTACCCCATACTCCGCTTCCGTTGGAAGACGATAGTTTATCCCCTCTTGAGCACTTTTCCATCGACAAAATGCCTGTGCTTCGAGAGCATTAACCTCTACTGGCCAATTATAAGGCATTTCTATCTCCTGCGTTAGCGAACGATACGTGTAACTGCCATCCTCTTTAGGTATCCAAAACGGAGGGCACGTAGCCTCCCGAATGGATAAGTATTTCAGCCCCTCATCATCCCACCAACGTTGTATTTTATACCCGTTTGCATTGACAAAATCCAAATATTCTCCGTTACTTACCAAATAAAGCGACGCCTCAAAATCATCTACTTCATACGTAGCAGTCCCGTATTCGTTATCCCATCCATACAGCCCATGATCTTCAGCGCCTTTACCCAAAGTAATCGTTTTACCTTCAATCGCCACCATCGTATTTTCAAGGCCCTCACCCCTCAATGGGCACAAGGCAAAATCCTCATGGCTTTGAATCAATTCAAGAGGCATCTGACGGTGTAAAACACTAGAAGTTTCTATATGTATACGCTCATGCTCACATCCCATAAGTATTGCCCAAAAAGAGTCTGATTGCGTGATCGGAAGCGTAAGAGGTAATTGCAGTATGAGTTCATCCACACAGGTGCGAACTGCTTTGCGATATTCTCGCACTGTCTGCACCCCAAAGCCCTCAAAATGCTCGTTCATATTGTCCCAAACCATCTCATCAACGCCCACTGCAAAAAGCGCTTCGAAGCGTGGATTGATCCCCTCGCTTAAAACTCCGGATAAAACAAGCTTATTGATATAGAAAACAGCAGTATGGCCAAAATAAAAAATCATAGGATGACGTGTCGGTTCCGGCTGCTCATAAAAAACCGCATCTGCCCTAAAAAGCTCAAACAACGATTCAAAAAGATCAAAGCTTTGGTTAAAATAACGACGTATTTCGCTACGCTTTTCTTCTACACTCAACCCCTCTAATTGGATGGATTGCATCTGTCTCTTATTCACTGAAAAATTCCTCAAAACCGTATTAAGGGATAATTGTATCCAACTACCCTTACTCAATATTGAGAAAATTTTACTGCTTTATTACAAAATTATGACTATAATGACGATTATCTCATTTAGACATTCACTCAAATACAAGAAGGTATTATATGTTCGATCAAGCACTCAATAAAATGAGCATCAAGCAAAGAATGAATTATTTAGTAGGTGCGGCGACGATCTCTGTAATTGGTGCATCCATCTTTGTATTTTTTGCAATGAACAGCCTAGAGAATCAATACGATGAGCTCCAGAACAGCACGATTACAGGTGCCATCACTGCACAAGACATTGAAAAAGAACTCAATTACGTGAGCCGTACAAGCCGTGACATTATGCTCGGCGGTGATTACACCAAAAATATAACCAAACTCGAAGAACACGCGAAAACAATTGATAATGACTTTGTAATACTCGAGAAGACCCTCTTGCACGATGTAGAAAAAGAAATGGTTGCAAAAGCAAAAGAGAATACCGATCAATTCTTGATCAATACGTTAAAAATGATGAAAGCTTTAGACCCTGCTACGATTTCGGCCAATACTTCGTCGATCTATGCCGCTTATAAATTTCAGATGACTCCACTTGCCGATGCTTCGCGCGAAAGTTTTGAAAAAGTCCTCAAGGACAAACGTGAAGATCTTGAAAGTGCTTCTAAGCAGATGCACAGTGAAATTGAATTTTACAAATATTTTGTTTTGATCACAGGGATACTGGTTGCGCTGAGCATCTTCGTCTTTGCTAGTATGGTTCGACGTTCTATCACCGTGGCATTAGATGCATTCACTCAACTCATTGCTCGTGTTGCGGAAGGAAGCTTCAACGAAAAATCCAATGACTGTCAAACAAATGAGTGCCAAAAAACTGAGCTTGGAATGATGGGTTCAGCGCTGCTACAGCTTATTACCCAAATCCAAAACTTTATCCATCAAATCAATACTTCCATTTCAGGTGCTACCAAAGGGGACTTTTCACATCTTCTGTCCAGCGATGGAATGCACGGCGAATTTGTCGATGCTATCAAGAACGTTGATATAAGTATTCGTATTATGAAAGAACAAGATGCAAAAAAACGCTCTGATGCACTTAACTCACAGCTCAGCCAGCTCAGTGTCAATGTCACCGAAAGTCTTAGTGTCATTCAAGATGATTTGAAGAACAATATTCAAGATCTCAAAGATGTTACCAGCGCGACAAGCAATGCAGCCAGTCTTGCCAACGACAGCCGTGACACGATCGCGATCATCATCAATGAACTTAATATGCTCAATGAAAAAGTCACTAATAACAACGACGCTATCGGACACATCACGTCCCGCGCAAAAGAGATTAACTCAGTTATTCAACTCATCACCGATATCGCCGATCAAACGAATCTTCTCGCACTCAACGCGGCTATCGAAGCTGCCCGTGCGGGTGAGCATGGCCGTGGATTCGCCGTTGTTGCGGACGAAGTCCGTAAACTCGCCGAGCGCACTCACAAGGCAACAGGAGAGATTTCTGTATCCATTAACTCTTTACAGCAAGACATGAGCGAGATACAATCCAGTGCTGAAGAGATGAACGAAGTTGTTGAGCGATCCAGTTCAAGTATCAATAATTTTGAAAGTACTCTGATACAGCTCAATGAAGGCTCTTCACAAATCGTTAAGTCATCACATCATATGGAAAACGGTACCTTTATCATTTTGGCCAAGATCGATCATATTCTCTACAAAGCACGTGCTTATAATAGTGTTATGCGAGCTGACCCACAATCTGTCCTCGTCGAGGCACACCAATGCCGCATGGGGAAATGGTATGATGGCGAGGGGAAAGAGCGTTTTGGCCGAACCAATAGTTTTAGCCTCATGAAAGACCCACATGCTATCGTCCACCAAAATGCCAATAAAAATCTTGCTATGATTAAGCAGGGGCAAGAGTCCTTACTTGAGCATGGAGATGAGATTGTCAATAATTTCAAAGAGATGGAAGCTGCAAGTGACCGTCTCTTCTTCCTTCTGGATAATATATTAACAGAGAACCCGTAACGGGTTTTTCCACTATTTAAATGACATTACTCTCTTCAAATCTTCTCTCACAATACTTACAGGTAAGCGCTCATTTTACAACACGACATGGCGGTGTCTCTTCTTCTCCGTATGGTACCCTCAATCTCGCTTTTCATGTTGGAGATAATCCACAAAATGTACTCGAAAATCATCGGATTTTGGCAGATAGGCTTGGGTATAATCCCGTAAATCTCGTCCATATGCGTCAGATTCATTCAAATAAAATTACCATCGTAAATTCAACCATGAACTTTAATACACCGCCGCAGTGCGATGCCTTGATTACCAATTTTATTGATACACCCCTCATGGTCATGAGTGCTGATTGCACTCCCATACTGCTTTATGATCCTACCAAGCATGCCATTGGTGCCGTTCATGCAGGACGAGAGGGAGCACTCAAGGGTATCTTGCCAAAGACGATAGAGGCCATGAAACAAAACTATGGAACCGCTGTATCTGATATACAAATCATCTTAGGTCCCGCAATACATGGGTGTTGTTATGAGATCAATGAAAATATTGCACATGAAGTAAAAGAAAAAGGGTACGAAGAGGCGTTGATACGTGTAAAGGAAAAAGTTTCTTTGGATGTTAATACAATTTTACATATACAGCTAAAAGCATTAGGTATCTCTCTAGAACAGATCGAAACAATGGATGAATGCACTTCATGCCACTGCCATGACTATTTCTCCTACAGAGCTGATGCACAGCATACAGGGCGTATCGCCGGAGTTATCGTATTACGTCCATTACCTTCTTAGCCAATTGCGCAGGAAGTATCCCTAAAGATTCCTCAACAAGAGTTGTATTCCCATGTTTGATAAAGGCATCATCGTATTCAAAGCTGAAAACTGCTACATCTAAAATATTTGCCTCACTTAACCATTCAAGCAACGCACTGCCAACTCCGCCCAATCGCGCTGAATCACTAAAGACATACCAGCGCTTATGCAAAGAAGCCATTTTACGTAACATATCCCCATCCAACGGCTTTACAAAACGAAGATCTAATAACGCAGGCTTTTCATTCATAAATTCCATACTTTGTGCGGCACGTCCGACACCATTACCATACCCTATGAACAATACATCGCCATCACTCGCAGCTAAAAGCTGCGACTTGCCCAATACAAAAGAGGGTGATTCCGGAAGATCTGCCGCCAAAAATGCTCCCCGAGGATAACGAATCGCGCATGGATGGTCATACTGTGCCGCGAAAGAGACTATTTGATGAAAGGATTTTTCATCGCGTGGGGCGCACAATGTCATATTTGGCAAAACGCGTAAAAAACTGATATCAAAAACACCCTGATGTGTTTCACCGTCTTCCCCAACAATACCCGCTCTATCAAGTGCAAATACGACAGGGAGATCCATTAGGCACACATCATGAATGACTTGATCGTACCCCCGCTGTAAAAAAGTAGAGTAAATCGTACAAAACGGTTTGAACCCCTCTTTGGCCATAGCAGCCATGGACGTTACTGCATGCTGTTCCGCAATCGCAACATCCCAAAAGCGATCAGGATATTTTTCCATGACGGCACTTAATCCTGTCCCGCTTGGCATTGCCGCAGTGACCCCGACAATCTTCGAATTCATGTCTGCTTGATGCATTAACGCTTCAGCATAGATTTGTGTTGCACTTTTGGTACCGCTTTTAGCATTTGCAGTACCGCTTTTTAAATCAAAAGGGGAAACGCCATGCCATTTTTCATGTTTTCCCTCAGCTATTTCATAGCCCTTGCCTTTGATGGTTTGCACATGTACCAAAACAGGTTTGCCCATCCCTTTGGCTACTGTGAATATATCAATCAAAGATTTTACATCATGACCATCAATGGGACCAATGTACTCAATACCCATCTCTTCAAACAAAATCCCGGGAGTAATGAGTTTAAATGACTCTTCAAATCGTTTGGCAAGATAATGGGCCCCTTCACCAAAATTATCCACAAATTGTTCTGTTTTCTTTTTGAACCGCTGATAAAAAGGGCTTGCCATTGCGGAACTGAGCATCCTACTAATCGCTCCTATTGGTTTGGCAATACTCATCTCATTATCATTGAGGATAATCACCATCGGGTATTTAAGGTCACCAAGCTCATTAAGCGCTTCATAGACCATACCAGCACTCATCGCGCCATCTCCGATCAGTACCACAGGAATACGTGTTGATTCCTCCCCTTTAAGCGCTATAGCTTTTGCGGCGCCAACACCCAATGAAATAGAAGTAGAACTGTGTCCCGCAATGAAATAGTCACATGGTGATTCACTGGGTTTTGTGTATCCGCTCATCCCGCCAAACTGACGTAAGGTGTCAAATTCATCCCATCGATCGGTCAACAATTTATGCGCATATGCCTGATGTGAAACATCAAAGATGAAAGGGTCTTTTTGGGCATCAAATACTTTGTGCATCGCAATAATAATTTCAGTTGCCCCAAGGGTAGAACTCAGATGTCCGCCATTACGACTAACGACTTCCAATATTCGATCCCGTATTTTTTGAGAAAGCTCTTTGAGCTGTTCATGTGTATACTCTTTTATATTCATACCAAACCTAACTTAAGACTCTAATAATAATGATCGCTTTAATCGCTCAAACCGTTTTTTAATCTGCGAATCTATGTTACCCAAATCACTGATGGCAACTACGCCACCTTGGCTTATTGCACGGTCAGACAACACTTCAACATGAGAAAGTGACCCTACTTTTTCAGAGATAAATCCATGATCCGCAGGATTGACACGCAACGTAATTTTTGAGGCTTCTCCCAATTCTTCAATCAAATCTGCTGAGAGTTTTGCGGCGATTTTAGCTCCATTTTCCTGCGTTTCGACGCCTATCACTTCACTGGCAATTTCAAGGGCGGTATGCGTTAACTCTTTTTGAATGGATTCCAAAGCACTCTTAAACTGAGTTGCCGCACCTTCAAGTGTTTTAACCGAACTTGAAAGCTGTTCTTGCGCTTGTTCTTTTCGTTTTGAATCTTGAGATTGCTCATTAAGTATTCCTGCCGCAAATCCCTCATCATAACTCGTTTTTTTAGCCGTTTCCAATACGCTTGCATGGTCTTCTTGAAGATTTTCCAATTTCATTTGCAACTTAATAAAATTCGAACTCATCTCATCGGCTTTTTTTAATAATGATTCAATGAGCTCATCTTTGTGTGAACTGGCAGTTTGCGGTGCATCATGGTAAATTTGGATTTCTTGCATATCCCCCGTGGTATGCTCAAGCCCTAGCTCTTCAGCTGCTTCGTGAACACTTGCTCCATTTAAACCCGAAAGAATTTTAAATTGATATTTCCCTACCGAGTGGTCATTCAAATTTTCTTTCGTGATAATAACATCTTCTGTCATGGCTTAGTCAATCATCTCTTCAGTTCCACCTAGCTGAACCACACCTTGCTCTGCAAGTCCTTGGACCGCATCCACAATCTTGCGCTGAGCGCTCTCAACCTCTTTCATCTTAACAGCACCCAAGAACTGCAATTCTTCGACAAACGTATCTTTTGCCCGCTGAGACATATTAGCATAGAACTTCTCTTTAAGCTCTTCAGGTGCACTTTTGAGTGCTAACATAAGGTCATTCTTATCGACTGCTTTGAGAATTTCTCGTACACTGTTTACATCCAAGGAAGCAATGTCTTCAAACGTAAACATCATCTCTTTAATCGATGCTGCAAGCTCTTGATCAAGCTGTTCAATTTGTGACAACGTTGCTTTTGACGCAGTTGCCCCAAGGCGGTTGAATACATCCGCCACTGCACGTGGTCCGCCCACTTCGACTTTATAGCTTGCCAATGCTTCAAGCTTGGATTCTAAAACAGCACTCACCCGCTTAATAATAGACGGTGAGATATCACCTAATTTTGCCATACGCATTGCTACTTCCGCACGCAAATCATCCGTAAACAGATAAAGTGTTTCTGCTGCGGCTGAGGGCTCCATATGAGCTAAGATCAGCGCTACCGTTTGAGGGTGCTCTGTCGCAATAAAGTCAGCAAGCTGCTGTGGTTTAATTTTTGAAAGATAGGCAAAATTTTGAGCTCCCTGACTCATTTTTGAGAGACGATCCAATACTTTTTTAGCTTCTTCAGGCCCAAGCGCTTTATACAAGATTTCACGAGCAAACTCTAATCCGCCGCTATTTAAATACTGGTTTGATTGAATAATGGCATAAAACTCTTCCAATACTGCCGATCCAATACTCTTTTCAATGGAACGATTTTGGGCAATGTATTTTGAAATTTCAGTGATAGAATCAACACTTAATCGTCCAAAAATTTGAGCCGTACTCTCTTCCCCAAGCTGAATCAACAAAATGGCTACTTTTTCTGCCATACTCATTTCATCAAACTGAGATTGCTGGGTTGGATTTAATGTCATTTTTTTATCCCTTTACTAGCCTCGATTTGGCGTCTCTTCATTAATTAATGTTTGAATTAAAGAGGCAACCTCTTCAGGGCGTTCCTCGGTTATCTCACGTATTTTCTCAAGTACAACATCGTACTTGAGATCATCTTCGCTAAAGTTATCGCCTATACCCAACTGACCTTCCACTTTTTTACGCATCTGCTGTACTTTTTCAATCAGGTCTTCGCCTTCATCCTCTGATATGTCCAATACAGGGCGCTGGAACTCCTCTTCCTCTCTGCTGAATTCAAGCATTCGATCAGCAAACGGCAGAATCACTTTTTTATACGCTACAAACAATATTATAGCTACAAGCAAATATTTTAAAGCAGGCATAATCGGTTTGATATAAGTGGTAAAAAATTCTGTTGTTTTTGAAGCTGCATTTTTAGGGGACAAGGCATCTTTAGAGTTTTGGAATTCAAAGTTTCGAACGGTTACTAAATCCCCACGTGCATCGTCAACTCCAATGGATTGCTTCACAAGAGACGTAATTGCATCAATCTGTGTTTGATCCAGAGGGACATAAGAAACTTCATCTCCTACTAAACCGTTTGTCTCTTTTTTAAGCTCATACTTACCATCTACCACTACTGCTGCCGTCATTCTCTTAATTCGTGCAAACTCCATTTTAGTGGTAGAAACTGTTTTGGAAATCTCATAATTCGTAGTGCCTTGAGTTTTTTCGTATTTTTCTCCTGCACCTTGCGCGTTTAATCCCTCAACAGGGCCAATATTACTTACAGCACCCGGAACGCCACCCACTTGCGGAGGTGTTTGGCCATCACGTTTTTCTTCCAATGTTTGCTCACTGCGCACTACATTCTCTGGATCATATTTTTCAGACGTCGAACTTTGTTCCGAAAAATCGTACTCAATCGTCACCTTCGCAACGACTCGATCTTTTCCCCCAATAAAGGGAGAGAGTACATTAACTACCTTTTCTTCTTGCTTTTTTTCTTCTCTCGTTTTGTACTGCTGCTGCATTTGCGAGAGTTCACCCATCATTGCATCCGCATCGTTATCTCCTAAGCTTTCGCCCTCAGAATTAATCAATGTTACATTTTCTACCGTCAATTTCGGAACAGCAGAAGCCACAAGCTTTTTGATACCGCGAATTTGTTTTGCCGTCAATTTTCGATCCGCATACAATTGCACCATTACCGATGCAGAGGGAGCCACAGCTTCTGAAACGAAAAGAGTCTCTTTAGGAAGAGCAAGAGAAACGCTTGATTTTTCAACAGGTGCAAGTGAATCAATGGAGCGGGCCAATTCCCCTTCAAGTGCACGTCTAAACTTCACCTCTTGGTCAAAATTCGTTGCTCCAAATTCCTGCTTATCGAATAATTCAAAACCGACATGCCCTTCTTTTGGAATCCCCATTGAGGCAATCGTGATGCGCTCTTTGTAAACCACTTCTTTGGGAACTTCAATGACATTGTCACGCGGTATTTTATAGGGAATTTTGTCTTTTTCAAGCTGAGCCACGACTTGTGCAGCATCCTGTGGTGTCAATTGCTCAAAAAGAACTTGATACCCTTCTTCACTGCTTCCTTTAGGATCAGAAGTAAAGAGCACCAAAAACAAAAGAAATCCGATAATACTGGCAACGGCTGCACCAATAATTATTTTTTGTGCTTGCGTTAATTTTCCAAATAAAACGACAAGTTGCGAAAAAAGAGCTTTAAAATCCATTGGTACCTAAATAATAATTATAATAACGGCTCACAGAGCTCGAAGAATCGACTGTTTTGTACTTGCGTACCAATAGTCACACGAAT
Source organism: Sulfuricurvum sp. (assembly GCA_030694265.1). Lineage (GTDB taxonomy): Bacteria > Campylobacterota > Campylobacteria > Campylobacterales > Sulfurimonadaceae > Sulfuricurvum. The sequence goes on along the minus strand of JAUXYP010000001.1, from coordinate 19,845 downwards.
TGCATTCAATCCATAACTGCTTAAATCACGTATAATCATACCCTTTTTTAACAATGCTTGTGCTATTTCGGATGAATTTTTTGCTTGCGGAAGCGATAATGTGACAAAATTGGTATAACTTTCGATTATTTGAATCTTTTTTCCATCTGCAAACGCTTCATACCGCTTCATTTCTTTAAAATTATCGGCAATACACTCTGCTACAAATGCTTCATCTTCCAATGCAACGGAAGCCGCTTCTAATGAAAGTGTAGTAATATTAAACGGTGGGCGTACTTTATAAAGAGCTTTAATGATAGGTTCCGACGCAATACCATATCCAACACGCATTCCACCAAGGCCGTATGCCTTTGAAAATGTCCCAAGAAACAGTACATTATCAAATTTTTGTATCAAATCCTTAGGCTCTACCGCCTTTGATGCATCTTTAAATCGAGCATACTCCATATAGGCACCATCCACAATAACTAACGTGTCACTGTCAACTTTCTCTATAAAAGAGATCATATCCTGTGCATCAAGCGCATCTCCAGTCGGATTATTAGGGGTACATAAAAAGATGATGGAGGGTTTGTGTTCTTGATACAGTGAGTAAAACTCTTCCATATTATGCTCACGTGAAGTGGTACGGACAACCACTGCACCCACTTGCTTCGCATAGATTTCATACATCGCGAAGGTCACGCTGTTCATCAAAACCTTTGAACCGTTGTGTGCTTTGGCATGAATGGCAAATTCGATAACCTGATCACTCCCTGCCCCGATTACCAATTCATCTGAACGGATGCCGTATTTTTTTCCAAGAGCACTCTTCAATTTCACCATAGAGTCATCTGGATACAACGACATATTGTCAATGATATTACGAACAGCATCTTTGACTTTAGGAGAACACCCAAAAGGATTTTCATTACTTGCCAATTTGACGATATGATCTTTATCGATGCCGTATTCACGCACCACCAGTTCGATAGGTTTGCCCGCTTCATAGCTTTTAATATTCTCTAATGCACTGTTAAAATTCATAATTCTCCCTTTACATAGCTTCCTAGCCAAGTCACTTCATCCACATGCTTCTCAAGTAAACCTTTAATTCTTGGCTCATCAATATGACCAAAAAAGTCAATAAAGAACCAGTATTCAAAACCATCGTTCTCTCTTGAAGGACGGCTCTCAATTTTACTGAGATTGATAGCAGCTTCATTAAAATCTTCCAAAAAGTGGACCAATGCTCCGGCTTTTTGTGCATCTTTCAAACGTACCAAGATCGATGTCTTATCCTCACCGCTGGGCGCATTCTTGAAATCACTAAGAATAAAAAATCGGGTTGCATTATTATGCGTATCTTCAATATTTTCAAACAGTGTCGGTACCCCATACAGCTTTGCCGCAATGTGGGAACAAATAGCCGCTGCTTCAGGATCTTTTGACGCTAATACGGCAGCTTTTGCTGTTGATTCAACGGGAATATGCTCAATACGTTCCATCCCATGTTCCATCAAAAAGTCTCGGCATTGCCCGAATCCTTTGTCTTTGGAATAAATTCGTTTAATCTGATGAAGTTTTTCGGCTTTCGTAGCAAATGCCATGTGTATTGGCATATACAACTCTGCAACGATTTTAACACTCCCTTTTCCCAGTAAGTCAAGTGTTTCACCCACAACACCATCGCGGCTGTTTTCAATCGGAACAACACCAAATTTTGCCCGCCCTGCTTCCAGCGTTTTAAAAACGGCTTCAATAGAACCCAACGAAAGATAATCACTCATAGCACCAAAACGCGATTCTGCCGCTTGATGGGTAAAGCTTCCCTCCGGTCCTAAATAGGCGATTCGTTCAGGTAGCTCTAAATTACGAGCAACCGCAAAAATTTCAAGAAATATGGCTTCGATGGCAGGACGGTTCAACAAACCACCGTTTTCCAGACTCAACTGACTCAAACGATCAATAATTGATTTTTCCCGCTCAGGGCGATAAATAGCACCTTGACTCTCATGCTTGATTTCACCGACACGTCGTACCACTTCCATACGACGATTCAGCAGCATAATGACTTCATTATCCAGTGTATCAATAAGGCTACGGCATTCTTCTAACGTATTCATAAACTCTCCAATACCTCTTGCATATCCGAATAAACAGCAGAAGGCTGCTCTTTCGCGTCCAATTGAGGCAAAATTTCTTCCGCATTGCGATATTTTCCACTCAAGACAAACACCCCCTTCATCCCTAGCGCCTGTGCACCAATGAGATCACCGCTCATATCATCGCTGATAATGGTAATGTCTTCAAAACGCGCACCCTCATGCTGCTTCCCGATTTGAGTCAATGCCTCGTCAAAAAAAGCCTTACTTGGTTTGCCTACAACGGTATAATTGGCCGATGTTGCAAATTCTAACATTTTCAAAATAGCCCCTACACCGGGATAGCGTTTGTGATTTTTGACATACAGCGATGTTTCATGCATCCCGATTAAACGTGCCCCTGTGAGAATAAACTCAATCATCTGCGCATACTCATCCGCATTAAAATCTTCTTTGATGGCGATCAATACCACCGTTGGTCGAACATAATCCAGCGTGTATCCCATGGAAGTCAATACGTCTAAAAACGGTTGCGAACCGTATGCCGCTATCTTGTCTTTGGGATTGATATGACCTTCTAACACCATCAACGGATCGAGATAATGTTCTTTAGGTATATTCAATCCAATCGAATTGAGATACGCCAAAAAATCGCTACTCGCATATTTAGTACTGTTTGTAATCACCATATAAGGAATATTCGACGCATTTAAATGCTCGATGAACCCAACAGCACCACAAATAGGCTGCTTGTCATTATCATCAATCAATGTTCCTTGTACGTCGATAAAAAACATTAAAGGTACTCACGCTCTAATGCAATCAAATCTTCAAAAGTCTCACGGGCACGGATCAAACGGCTTTCACCATTTTCTACAGCTACTTCGGCAGAACGCCCACGTGTGTTGTAGTTACTTCCCATTCCAAAACCGTAGGCACCCGCACTGTGTACCACCAATAAATCATTATGTTCCATGGCAGGAAGCGGATAATTTTTAGCCAAAAAGTCACCACTTTCACATACAGGCCCCACTACATCGACAGGTGAAACTTCCGTTGATTTACCAATCGCTTCAATACGATGATAGGCGTTATACAAACTCGGACGAATCAAATCATTCATTGCTCCATCTACCACAACGAACCGTTTTGATCCATTTTGCTTTTCGTACAGTACTTTTGTCAAGAAATATCCGGCATTGGCTGTCAAAAATCGACCCGGTTCACAAATGATCGTCACATCAATCCCTTTGAGTGCAGCAAGTATGGCTTGAGCATAATCATAAGGGCTAATGGTCGTTTCCTGATCGTAGCGAACCCCAAGACCACCACCAATATCAAAAAATTTCAATTCGATATCAATAGCTTGCAATGAACGTAATAAATCAGCCACAATCACTGCCGCTTCATAAATCGGTTCCAGCTGCGTGAGTTGACTGCCGATATGAAAATGGATTCCTACTGCATCAAGATTTTCAGAATTCTTTGCATGGATATACATCCGTTTTGCCGCATCGATCTCAACACCAAATTTATTATCGTGCAGTCCCGTAGAGATATAGGGATGTGTTTTAGGATCGATATTAGGATTAACACGGATACTGATACGCGCCTTTACATCCAATTCTTTCGCAATCGTTTCAACACGAGAGAGTTCACCCTCGCTCTCTACGTTGATATAGAGGATATCACTCTGGATCGCTTCACGGATTTCATCATCACGCTTCCCGACACCGCTAAAAATGACACGGTATTTAGGAACACCTGCCATCAAAGCGCGGCGCACCTCTCCGATGGAAACACAATCGGCACCTGAACCTTGTGCCGCAAAATGTTTTATAACACTCAAATTGGAATTTGCCTTTACCGCATAGGCAAGAATCGATTTCCGTCCTCTAAATGCTTCTTTAAGAGCTTCAAACTGCTCTTTCATTGCATCAAAATCATAAACATATAAAGGAGTTCCATAGGTTTGTGCCAAGGCTTGAAATTGGATCACGTGCTAACCTTTTTGTGATAAATTTTTGTGCGATTTTATCTTAAATCGACTTAGACGCAGCGCCATGTAGACCCAAAGCAATCCAATTGGCGCTAATATTCCTACTTCTGGAGAGAGGGTCTTATTATTAGAAAGCTCTCCACTCATAAATAACAGCCCCCATACCATCAGTGTTCCCAATATTGCGCCAAAACTGTAAAATGAAAGATTAACAAAACGTGCTCCAATCGGGGCATAACTGTACACAATGAGGATAATCATTAAGGCAAACCATGGTGTCACAAAAATTCGATATAAAGAGCTGGTCACTTTTGTGAGATCAATATTTTGAGTTTTCAGTAATGTTTTCGCATCCAGTGCATCCGTAATCGTGTAGTTTACCTTGCCCTCGTAAATTTGATCTAAAATTTTAGGGCGAAACCCGTAAAGGACTTGTATCGTTTGGGCATCTTTACTAACGATCCCTTTACCCTTTAACTCTAATGTAGCCGGTGGACGTATCAAGTGCGCCTTGTTAATGACCCAATAGTTGTCTTGATAGTGCGCCTCCTCAGCACTTAACGCCTCCTTGAATACCCCATTTTCAAATGTAAAAACACGTATAACCTGTGCCTTTTGCAACAATGGATCCAAACTGCCAAAATAGATGTAATTTCCCTCATGCGTAAAAAATAGATTATTAGTAGGGGTTAATACCTGTGAAGTTTCTCTTAAATTATCTGCATATTCATTGGCTCGTGCAAAAGAAGTGGAATGCGCAAAAATATGTGCCAGTATTAGAATAGTCGCTACGCTGATAAAAGGGGCTAAAACTTTTAGTCGTGAATACCCAAGTGCATAAAAAGCAGTTAGCGCATTAGAACGAATCAGTTCCACCAGTGATGCTATAAAAGCAAAAACCAAGGAAATAGGCAACATCATGTCAATGGCATACAGCCATTTATAAACCACATAGATAATAAGCAAGTTCGCGGAGGCAGGAAGCTGGGATGTACTTCCCATAAGATCAAAGCCAACCATGAAAGCCGTCAGTGATGCTAAAATAATGAGACAATAACGAAGATACAAAAACGATACCGTTTTAAAAAAAAGCATAGACATCCAGCTGAAATTAAATGGTTATCATTATACCTTTAAACTTTTGATAGAACACTTTGATGCGACTTCAGCACAAGGTAACCGCAGTAATAGTTCTACCGCATCGGCAGCCTTTGCAATCCATTCATTCAAGTGCATCTGCTCATCCGAAGTGAACGGGTGCAAGACATAATCAGCCACTTGAGATTTATGTTCAGGTTTGCCAATCCCCATACGCACCCTGACATAGTCAGGAGAGATAGCAGCATCTGCCGATTTGAGTCCATTATGACCACCGTGACCACCGCCCACTTTGAAACGTAATGCGCCGAAAGGGAGATCAAGGTCATCATGAATGATAATCACATCTTCGATTTTGTAAAAGTTTTTAACGGCTAATATTGATTTTCCGGAGAGGTTCATATAGGTTTGCGGCTTAAGAAGAAAATGGTTGCCTATTTTAAACAATTCCCCATCAAAGGAACTCTTTGAAACATTCACACCGTTATGACGACGCTTCAACTCGTCAATGACCATAAACCCGATATTATGCCGGGTTGGCGCATACGCCGGTCCAGGATTTCCCAGTCCGACGATCAGCATGATTATTTAGCTTTAATGATACTTAGAACAGACACACGATCTGCATCAGTGAAAGTAACATTATCAATGCGTGCTACGTCACGTAACAAGACTGAATCACCTAAATCAAGTGGTGCAACATTAATTTCGATTGCGTTTGGTAAGCTCTCGATTGCTGCTTTAACACGAAGACGTTTTTTAGCAACAAACAACATCCCTTTGTTTTTCAAACCGACAGGAATTCCTACTGGTTTTACAGGAATGTGGTAATGAGCCACAAGGCCAGGCTGTGCTATCATCAAATCGACATGCAACAAATTTCCAGAAACTGGATGAGACTCATACCCTTGAACAACAAGGTTATACTCTGTTCCAGCTACAGAAACTGGAAATGCGATTGTCTCTTTGTTACGTACCGTACGGATAAAGTCATTCATTTTGAATGCAGCGTGTACATTCTCGATTCCTTTTCCGTAGATGTTGGCAATAAGATAACCATCACGGCGTAGCGCTTTTGTAGCGGGTTTGCCAATACTCTCTCTAACGATGCCTTCTAGCATAGTGTGTCCTTCAAAATAAAATGGGACGAATTATACTTAAGAATACGTTAAATTATTATAAAATTTATCCCTAATGCTTTAAGCCAATAAGCTCACTCTCATCAAATTCTCTGGGCTCATTGGCTTTTCCAATTTGATCTCTGTCCACTGTTCCGCCAAGACCTTCCATTTTTAGTTTCAAATCCGATGCCGAGGTAGCATTGTTCAGCGCATCCTCACGACTGATTCGCCCTGCAAGATAAAGGTCTAAAATTCCCTGATCAAACGTTTGAGACTTATACAGTTCTTTACCCTCAGCAATGGTATCCGGAATTTCAAAATCACGATTCTCCGCAATCAGCTGTTCAATACGTGCCGTTCGAACCAAAATTTCCAATGCTGCTGCCCGTTTACCATCAACGGTTTGGATCAGACGTTGAGAAACAACCCCTTTGATAACCGCGGCAAGCGTCATACGAACACGATTTTGCTCTACCGATGGAAATACCGAAACAATACGGTTAATCGTTTCTTTAGCATCCAGCGTATGCAGCGTTGAAAAAACAAGATGCCCCGTATCTGCCGCATGTAAAGCAATCTCTATCGTCTCCATATCCCGCATTTCCCCAACAAGAATAATATCTGGGTCTTCACGCAGTGCCGCACGTAACGCATTACCAAAACTAATCGTATCTTGACCGACACTGCGCTGATTAACAATACATTTTCGATCTTTATGGACAAACTCAATCGGATCTTCAATGGTAATAATATGCTTACGCTTATTCCAATTTATTTCGTTGATAATCGCCGCAAGCGTCGTCGATTTTCCGCTTCCCGTTACACCCGTTACCAAAACAAGTCCACGCTCCATCTCAGCAAAGCTGTGAACAACCTCAGGTAAATTAAGCTCATCAATCGTCAGAATCTTAACCGGAATAAGACGAAAAACAGCCGATATTCCTTCCATCTGAAAAAAGATATTGATGCGGAAACGAGTCAACTCATCAAACGGGTAAACAAGGTCAAGCTCTTTTTTCTCTACCAGCTCGTGAAACCGTGTACGTAACAACTCTTTGGCAAAGGTCAGTGCATCCTCTTTTGAGAGGATTTCTCCTGATAAAGGGATAATATCCCCATTGATACGCGCACGTACAACGCCATTGGCTTTGATGTGCAAGTCACTCCCACCTGCATCCACCATACGACGTAAATAGCCTCGTATTTTTTTTAATACATCAAAATTAAGATCGTCTACGTTGACGTGAAATTGTCCTTCTTGCTCCATCTTTTACTCCAATGTACTCAAAATTTCACCAAAAGCGATTTTAAACGCTTCTAGTCCTTGGGTTATCTGATCCTCAATCACCCGACTCATATTTACACCCGCCTCTGCCACATGGATACGATGCGCATCAATAACTTGAGATGGGATTGGAAGTCTTAGCCGTTGGTCTCCTCTTGTTACATACGCTTTAATTGTATCAATTGGTGCAGTATTAACGCTGTTGAAGGCCAGCAACTCATCAATATAGTAAGAAGCTCTGAGCTCATCCCCCTTCATCCCCGTACTGGCAAAAAGAATACGGCATTGTGGTACTTTAAGGGCTTGAACTTCATTGTAAATTTCTGCCGCGTTAAGTATCCCCATCTGTCCTGTTTTCACACCCTGAGCTCGCAATGTCTCATCAATAGCGCGATCAATACGACTCACGAAAACACTAATGACCGTATCAACGATTTTTGTACTTTTAGCAGCCGCTTTTTCAAATGCTTTCGCACATTTAAGCGCTTGATACACAGAAAAAATCAACGTGGCATTCACAGCAATTCCCTGTGCTGCCAAGGCCTCCATTGCAGCGTATCCGGCTTCTGTCGCGGGAACTTTTATCATTACATTCGGGCGTCCGATCGTTTGATGCAAACGAACACCTTCTGCAATCGTAGCTTGAGTATCATCGCATAAAAATGGATCCACTTCAATACTTACATATCCATCATCGCCAGCATCAAACAAAGGGCGTAAAATATCCGCCGCTTTTTGTATATCAAATATAGCCAACGCTTCATATTTTTCTTTCGGAGTTAAATCACCCAGAGTTGCAAGCTGTTCTTTATACGCACTGGAGGTCAAAATAGCATTTTTAAAAATAGCAGGATTGGAAGTTGCCCCGTTGATAATCCCTTTTGCAATGAGCTCTTTAAACTCCTCATCTAAAAATGACCGTTCAATAAAATCTGCCCATAACGAAAAACGTGACTCAGGAATAATCATAAATTTTAACTCCAAAACAATTAGTTACAACGATTATGCCAAAAAAATATTAAAAATAGAGGTTGATTCCTGCAGATATTCGGCTCTCATATATCTCTTGATCTGCAATATCCCAACGACCGAACACATTACCAGAGGGTCCCCATTGCCACTGGTGTGAAATGGTTGCATGTTCTCTTGAGGAGGCATCGATATAGATTATCTTTCCTGCTTCAATCAGGCTTTTCATTCGATTACCCCAACTCATACTTCCCCCGATACTCAGACCAACTCCGACATCAGGATTAAATCCCAACCGTACCTCAGGCTCAGTCAGCAAATATCCAAACAATTTATCGTCACCGATCGATGCGCCTGCTCCAACCCGTGTAACAAAACTCAAATTGTCATTACCATAATCACGATCCCATCCGCTTTTCATTCTCCACGAAAAAGGTTTAAAGAAATGGCTCACAGGAGTAATCGATGCCAGAGAGAGGAGCGTCAATTTTTCAAGCGAGAACTTGTCGTCTTCAACCCCAGCCTGCACATCTAAAAACTCGATCTGTGCCCCACTCAAATGCCCGGTATCGTCCTCATATAAATCATGAAAAACAGGTCTCCAACCAATCAATAACGGTGAACGCTTATCAAACCACCCTTTTCCAACAGAGATTCGTGCTGCATGATGAGCAGTATCAGGATTAGATTTCTCGGCAATTTCCAACGCTTCACCCTGCCCCAACATAGAACGTTGACGTAACAACTCATGATAATGCTTTGCATACACCTCTTTGGTCAGCTTTCCCCCAATGTAGTCATGTTCAACCAGTTCAGCCGCCGCTTCGAGTACATAACGATGCTGGGTATCTGAGCCATCTGTCGCTGCCATATCCTGAGGTTGCATTTCACCTGATGCAAGTAATTTCACCATTTTCACCGATTCACCAGTGAGCTGTTTTTCATATGCCAGCAGCTTGGTGCGTTTTGAAGGACGAAACTGTTTAGTACTCACCAATCCCTCTTCTTCCATGGCGCGTACCGTTTCCAAAGGCGCTACGTAATAGGTAAAATGATCTCTTAAGTGGGCACTCGGACGGGCTATTTCTGTCAACCATAACATATGGTACGAGCAGTTTTCATCAAAAAAGAAATACCATGAATTGATCCGCTGTAACTCCCAGATATGACGTACCATTGCCATGACCTCATCATGAGTCAAATTCAGATCATATTCCCATACATCTCGTGATTCACTGTCACGGTATTCTTTGAGCTTTTCGTAATACGGCAGCATCGAATAAAATCCGTAATATCCTCCAAAAAGCCCTTTATACGCAAAGGTAACCCCGTTTGTTTCGTCCGTTTGCGCCGCATAATTGATTGCGTACGACATGAGCTTACTCTGCATCGATGAATCGATTCGTAAAAACGTATGGCCAAACATCGAGGCGGGAGAGTTGATATGTGCCGTAGGGAAAACGAGTGTTACTTTTTGAGGGTCCATCTTTTCGACAAGCGCATTATAGGTATGACATTCACCTGCACCAAACGAAACATTAAGCTCGCGCTCCAGCCAAGCACGCCTGGCAGGAAAACGGCAGAATAGACTCTCGTCACTTTGGTTAGTATCCTCATTAAAATGAAGAACTGTGGCTTCCAGCTCAGAGGCTACATTGTATTTCCCGTCTTGCGCTAGAAAAAAAGCGTCGTCATCAATTTCACTCTCATGTTTAGGAGCATGCATCAATAAATGCCAGTAACGACATTCGGAGAGTTTGAGCCAGCGGGCTTGCGTAATCAGCTCATCGGTCGTAGCAGACCAGATCGATAAACTCAGTACGCACAGTAAAAAAAGAATCGGCAACAAATACCTTTTTTTCTGCCTCGAAAGAGGCAAGCTTTAGTGCCTTAGCGGCGAGCGTAGCCAAAGGGATGAATTCCTTTGGCGTTCAAACAGATAATTACTTACCCAGCGATAGTGACAACGTTATCGAGCACGTTTGCCATATCTGCTTTTTCATTCGTATAGATAGCATTATAATTTGCTTGCAATGCTACAGCAAATGCTGCTTTATTTTCAATATTCAACAGCTCTGCCAATGTCTCAACACTTTCGCCCTGACCAATAGCGATCTCACGTGAAAGCTGATCCATGTTTGCCGCTACAAACTCTGCTGCACGCTCGTTCATAACAAAACGTGATTTTTTACAACCAGAAGTCCCTGAAGTAACACCAAATGTTTGACTACCTGTTGTTCCATTAAGAGTAGCTTGAAGAGCCAACATAACCGCTGAACTGTCATCATGGATGATTTGAGAACCAAGCCCACAACCTGTTTGGTTATTCACCGTTGCGAAACCCGCTGTAGTGAGCGCTGCAACAGCAACCATACTGATAAGAATTTTTTTCATTAAATACCCCTTTTTCATAAGAATAAACAGAGTATAAAGGAATGAAACTTAATGTAAACTCAAAGGTTGATTATTTTCCATCTCTACAAGATACCCTTTCACCGTCACACAGCTTTCTCCATAAATATATGGAATATACCAAGCATGACTATCCAATCGCACATCAATTAGCATATTGCCTTTCAATCCTTGCTTTCGGCCTTTTTCTAAAGTATTATCCATTGCTCTCTGGATCATATCATCACTACTACCAGTAGGAATAATAACGTAAATTTTATTACACTCTTCACCTTCAATATAACTTTTTGTATCTGCTTTGTAGTGAAAGTTTTCAATGGTTTTTGAACTAGCTGCCGTAAATTGTCCAAGCCGATGAGTACACCCGCTCGTCATCAACGCACCTGCTAAAATCAATGATGCAACGATTACTTTTTTCATTTTTAACCTTTTTAAATAAAATATGTGTGATTTTATCTAAATAATGAAATTTTTGTGTGATATTTATTGAATTATGTGAAAAGAGATCAAAAGAAAAGAATAATTCTGCTTTGAATGATAAAATTACCTCAATAATGATACCTGCATTGAGCAACCACAATCAAATCTTCTATAATTTTGTAAACAAGCCGATTATTTTATACTAAGTTCTTGTTTGATGAATTGTTAATTTGTTGGCAAAAATCAAGTACACATAGCAACAATTTTGCTATAATGATTTTATGAATAAAGAACAAATATTAGATTATCTTAGAAATGTCAAAGCAAAATATGAGCAAGAAGGCTTTTTGATACAAGCGCTTTTTGGATCGTATTCAAGAGATGATGCGAACGAAAAAAGTGATATTGATATCCTCGTAGAAGCAACCCCTGCATTTGCTACTAAGTATGGATTTAAATCATTTGAGCGAATTCGACAAATACAAACGGAACTCAGCAATGCACTGGGCGTTCAAGTCGATTTAGCTGATCGTACCGGAATGGGGAAAACTGCTAAAAAATTCATTATTGATCGAGCTTTATATGTCTAAAGAATCGATTAGTAAGATTTACTTGGTTCTTGAAAAAATTGAGTACATCGAGAATATTGTTGCCAATGCAGGAAGTGTCACAAATGCGTTAGAAGATGCAATTACTATGCGTCCAGCCATACTAATGCATTTAACGGCAATTGCAGAACAATTCAATAAACTTAAACAAGAGAATGCAACCCATATACTTGATATTTTTGACGGTGATGATCTCAAAGGACTTTACGATGTTCGTACCTATATTGCACATGATTACGAAGGAGTAAACCTTGCGATCATAGAATGGATAATACGAAATGGATTACCCGTATTTAAAGAAAAGTGTCAGCAAATTATTAAATAATTTTTCAATTCCATGTATCAAACGACAAATCTTCATTTTGAGACATTGCCAATCGCTCTAAAAAATAATCCCTTGAGACCTCTTTAGCCCCCAAGCTTTTCAAATGATCGGTCGGCACCTGACAGTCGATGAAATCGTATCCCCACTCTCGCAAACGCTCTATCAAAACAGCAAGCGCTACTTTAGAGGCATCGGATACTTTAGCGAACATCGATTCGCCGCAAAATACCCGTCCAACGCTCACGCCGTATAAGCCGCCTACTAAAACATCTTCTTGATATGCCTCGACACTGTGAGCATACCCCATACCATGTAATATTTCATACGCTTCGATCATCTCAGGGACAATCCAGCTCCCCTTTTGTCCGTGTCGATTCATCGTACTGCACTCACGAATGACTTCGGCAAAGGCTGTGTCAAATCGGATCTCAAAATGGGGTATTTTTTTACGCAATGATTTATGGAGTTTGAACTCGTCGAACTCCAGTATCAGACGGGGATCAGGAGACCACCAAAGAATCGGGTCATTGGCACTGTACCAAGGAAAAATACCCATACGATAGGCCATCATAATACGAGAAGCAGTAAGATCGCCGCCGTAAGCTACCATCCCTTCCGTTGCTGTACGGGGATCAGGAAATGCGAGGTGGTAGGTAAGCTTTGGTATCATATTGTGAAATTAGCGGTATTCAAACACAAGCGTCTCATCAAAATCGACGGCTACTGTGCCGCCTTGCACTAGCTTACCAAAGAGCATCTCATCGACCAGAGGATCTTTGATTTTTTCTTGGATCACACGTCCCAGAGGTCGTGCCCCCATCGCTTTGTCGTATCCAACTTTCGCCAAATACTCTTTTGCTTTTTCGGTAAGGGTAATCACCACTTTTTTCGGTTTAAGCTGAGCATTGAGCTCACGGATGAATTTATCAACAATCCCCTTGACCACGCTCGAAGGCAATGCAGCAAACTCAACCACAGCATCCAGACGATTTCTAAACTCAGGAGTAAAAAATGCTTTCAGTGCTTCATTACGGGAAATCGACGCATCGGCGTTGAAGCCCATAACAGTACGCTCCGTTGCTCCGACATTCGAAGTCATAATCAAAACAACATTTGCAAAATTTGCCTTATACCCGTTATTATCCGTCAATGTCGCACTGTCCATCACCTGCAATAAAATATTGACCAAGTCCGGATGTGCTTTTTCAATCTCATCGAGTAATAAAACCATATACGGGTGCTTCCGCACGGCTTCGCTAAGCAATCCACCCTGTTCAAATCCGACATACCCAGGAGGTGCACCGATTAAACGGCTGACGGCATGTTTTTCCATGTATTCTGACATATCAAAACGCTCAAAATAGATCCCCATAGACTCAGCCAGCGATTTGGCAAGCTCTGTTTTCCCTACACCCGTAGGACCTGAAAACAAAAAGGAGGCTATAGGCTTATTAGGAGCACTCATCCCGGCATAAGAGCGCTTGATAGAGCGAACCACTTGGGTGATGGCATGATCTTGCCCGATTACGAGCGTTTTAAGCTCGTCTTCGAGTCCTGCAAGCTGTTCACGCGCATCATTCCCAATTTTAGACGTAGGAACTCCTGTGATCTTGGAAATCACCATCTCAATGTCATGAGGAGTTACTGTTGTTCTCTTGTGATTGTGCAGATGAAACGATGCTCCCGCTTCATCGATCAGATCAATCGCCACATCCGGCAGAAAACGGTCTGTAATGAATTTTTTGGAAAGTTCTACCGCGCTTCGGAGCGTTTTATCGGTATATTTAACTCCGTGATGCTTTTCATAGCGTGCACGCAACCCTTTGAGGATTAAAAAGCTGTCTTCCAAAGAAGGCTCATTGACATCGATCCGCGCAAAGCGACGGCTCAGCGCTCGATCTTTTTCAAAAACACTCCGATATTCAGCATGAGTCGTCGCCCCCATACATTTGAGCGCCCCAGAAGCAAGTGCAGGTTTGAGTTGGTTGGAAGCATCCATACTTCCGCCGCCTACTGCACCTGCACCCACAATAGTATGTATTTCATCAATAAACAAAATTGCATTATGATGACTTTCTACCTCATCAATAACCGATTTGAGCCGCTTTTCAAAATCACCCCGATATTTTGTACCTGCGAGCATTGCGCCCAAATCAAGGGCAAACAACTCTGCATCTTGAAGCATGTTAGGAACATCACCGGAAACGATACGCAGTGCCAATCCCTCCGCAATCGCAGTTTTACCCACACCCGGTTCACCAATGAGAAGAGGATTGTTTTTCTTGCGACGGCAAAGGGTCTGAATGGTGCGCTCAATCTCTGCAGAGCGTCCGATTACCGGATCGATTTTTCCAAGCTTCGCTTGCTCATTGAGATTAATGGCATACTGCTCCAAAGCCCCTTCATTTTGTACAGGGGCTTGCGGCATTGCTGTATCTCGATGAGAAATCGCTTCGAGCAAATCTACACGGCTTATCCCATACTCTTGCAGCAGCAAACACGCATACGTATGATTTTCTTCATAGATAGCAGCGATAAAATCACCGATATCTGCATGCTGTTTTTGAGCACTGCTGACATGACGCATCATCTCATCGATCATCCGAGCTAGTGCTACCGTTTCAAAAGGTTCTTGAGTTACGTCATCCGGTAAAGGCTCAATGGTTTGCACCAAATACTGCCCCAACGATTCTCGTATCATCTGAACATCACCACCGCACGATTCAATGATACCTGCACCCTCGGTGGTATTTAGCAATGCAAGCATGACGTGCTCAATCGTTAAATACTCATGACGCTGATGCCGTGCAAACGCGACAGCTTTTTGAAAAATCACATTGAGCTCCGTGCTAATCATTACGCTTCCTCCATGACCGCTTTCAGCGGAAATCCACTCTCTCTGGCAAGTGAGCTTACCTGATGAACCTTTGTTTCTGCAATTTCATACGAATACGTGCCGCACAAGCCCCGCTGCACTTGATGCACCTGCATCATAATGCGCTGTGCATCTGCGTAACTTTTGTGAAAAATTCGTATTAAAATATCGATGACAAAATCCATCGACGTGTAATCGTCATTTAATAAATAAACGTGATATTGTTTAGGCTCACTTATACTAAGGGAACCTTGGGTCTGATGTGTGGTCTTTGTACTCAAAAATAATTCCCGTCTGATTTAAAAGAAATAATGTAACAAGGATTTCGTGTTTTTTGGCTTAAAGGAGAAGATTATAGTAAAAGAGGGGCTTTATCACCCCCGAGCAGCGATAAAATCCTGGATAATGTGTTCTGGGTTTTCCAATCCAATCGAAATACGGATGAGTCCAGGGGTAATTCCCAAAAATTCTTTCGTGGCATCATCAAAATCACGATAAATTGTCGATGCCATATGAAGACCAAGCGTACGACTGTCTCCAATATTGGCAGTAATGGTAATGAGTTTTGACGCATTTAGAAATGCGAAAGCAGCTTCTTTGCTCCCCATATCAATCGTGAGCAATGTTCCACATCCTTGAGAAAATTGGCTTAAATAACGTTCATGATGTGGGTGTTCGCTCAGACAAGGGTGATTGATCGTAAATCCGGCTGTACTAAGTTTTTGCGCTACTTTTTCAACACTGTCCACAATACGATCCATTCGCAAAGGAAGTGTTTCAAGCCCAAGGAGCGTCAAATAACTCCCAAAGCCATTCGCAGACATCCCGAAATCACGGAGTGCTCTTTTCTTTGCGTTGGCGATCAGTGCCATTGACCCCATTTTTTTGATAAAAGGATGGACTTCTGCGTAACGCTGTGTTTTAAATTTATCGTCACCTTCATTAATAGCACGAAACACTACTGCTCCACCCAACGATGATGCATTCCCCGTAATAATCTTCGTCGTAGAATAGACAACGATATCAGCGCCTAACGCTATGGGGGCAATACTGAGGGGGGTACAGGTATTATCCACCATTAAGACAACACCGCATTTATTGGCAATAGCAGCGATCGCTCCAATATCTGGAAGACGCATATTCGGATTACCGACACTCTCTAAAAAAAGTATTTTTGTTTTATCGGTGATAGCCGCTTCGATTGCTTCGAGTTCATCCACATCAAAAAAATGGGTAGAGATTCCGAAGCGGGTTAAGGTTTCAGAAAAATAAGAATAGGTCCCGCCAAATAATCCTCCGACACTGACAATTTCATCACCGCTTTTAAGCAAACTAATCGTTGCCATCGCCGTTGCACCCATTCCCGACGAAGCGGCAACCGCACCGATACCGCCGTCCATTTGAGCTAAAATTTGTTCCAACTGTCCAGAGGTTGGATTTCCCATGCGTGAATACAACGGTTTTTTGACCGAGCCGTCAAAAATACCTTCACCCGTTTCACTGTCACCATAACCAAACGATGCCGAATTAATCATCACAGGGCTGATAGCACCCTCTTTTTTCCCCACTTGCTGAACAAATTTTGTGCTAAACTCTTCAAAACGCATTACTAGTCCTTTTCGGCATTGCCTTATCTTTACGAAACATGTATTAAAATTGCGCTAATTATAGCCAAAAGGGCAAATCCTTGTCTAAACGAATTTTCATCACCGCAACCAATACCAATGTCGGAAAAACCTACACGACCATCAAGCTCATGGAAGCTTTCAGTAAAATGGGACTGCGCGTGGGTGTATACAAACCCATCGAAACAGGGGTCAATGGTCTTCCCGCTGATGGAAGCTTACTTTTCAAATATGCACAAAACATCAATCCAGAACTTAGAGCCTTGCGAATCAATGACATTGTCACTCTCTCCTTGCCGCTTCCAGCAGCCCCCTATGTCGCCAATAAAGCGAAAAAAATAGACTTAACACATTTTGATCGTGCATTGAAAAAAATAGAATCGCTTTGTGATATCGTCCTCATCGAAGGTGCTGGCGGTCTGATGGTCCCCATCGATGATGAACTAATGATGCTTGATCTTCCGCGTCATTTTAACGCGCTCACACTTCTCGTAACTCATTGCAAACTCGGCTGCATCAATGATACCTTGCTCAGTCTTTCTGCCCTTGAGCATGCTAAAATACCTCATTTATGGGCATTAAACTGCCGTTTGGGAGATGAAAATTTTACCCAAGTGTCCCTTCCCTATTTTAAAAATAAATTTGATCCGCTTTTCTCCATCGGACATGACAATACAGCACTGGCTCAAGCATTATTGGATAAAATAAACCAAGAAAACTCGCAAGGAGAATGAATGCGTCATCTAATCCGCACCGACGATTTCACTATAGATCAAATCAACGCTGTTTTAAAGGATGCTTCTCTTTTTAGTGATGGACGTTTTGATCCTATACTGCGTGAGAAAATTATCATCACCCTCTTTTTTGAAAACTCTACCCGAACCAAAAGTTCATTTGAAATTGCCGCTAAACGTTTAGGTGCCGAAGTGATCCATCTCGATGTCCAAAAAAGCTCCACACAAAAAGGGGAAAGCCTCATCGACACGGCTGCCAATCTTGATGCAATGGGCCCGCACGCGATGATCGTTCGTCATGCACACGCAGGGGTTCCACATACGCTTGCACAACACACGAATGCCTCTATCATCAATGCAGGTGACGGTGCACACGCGCACCCGACACAAGCATTACTAGATCTCTTTACCCTAAAACAACACTTTGGTGATGTAAACGGTAAAAAAATCGCTATCGTTGGAGACATCAAAAACTCCCGTGTAGCCAATAGCAATATAGAACTCTTAACACGCTTTGGTATGGACATTACCCTCGTGGCTCCACCGCATTTTTTACCGACAACAACACTCAAAAGAACCCATAATATCCACGATGTACTCGATACAGTAGATGCCATCATGAGCTTGCGTACCCAAACAGAGCGCCACTCGCATCAAACCTATGGGTCTCTCAAAGATTATGCAAGTGACTTTTGCATCACCAAAAAAATGATTCAAAACAGAGATCTCATTATTATGCATCCGGGGCCCGTTCACCGCAATATCGACATTGACGATGCAATGCTGGGCGATCCAAGATGCAAAGTCCTTGAGCAGGTGAAGAACGGGGTATCAATCCGTATGGCAGTCCTCAAGGCGCTTATAGCGTAATGTATGCGCGGCTGAGTCAACTCGTTGCCCAGGGGATTCCAACTTTTTTCTATACCGATTTTAAAGGGGAAAACCTCCACTCATATGCGCTTGATACACTCAATGAGCATGATATAGAATTTTCTTTTAATGATAAGCCAAGCAGCACTCATCTTCCGCATACACCAAAATACAACCCTCTTAGTTTTGAAGAGTACAACGAAAAGTTTAACCGAGTCCAACAACATATACGCGCGGGTAATACCTACCTCTTAAACCTGACACAACCAACTCCCATTGTCTCAGACTACACATTACGTGAAATTTACACTATGGCAAATGCTCCCTATAAATTGCGAGTAGGTGAAAAATTCGTCTGCTTTTCTCCAGAAGCATTTATAACGATAGAAGGAAATCGTATTAATACGTATCCAATGAAAGGGACAATTGATGCCGATATGCCTAATGCAGTTGACAATATATTAAACGATCCAAAAGAGCTAGCAGAACATACAATGATTGTTGATTTGTTGCGTAATGACTTAGGTATCGTCAGTACAGATATCATGGTTGAAAAATTTAGATATCTAACGACTATAGAAGCAGGCAATAAAAAACTACACCAAGTCAGCTCACACATAAGCGGTAAACTTGATGATAGTTGGAAACACAATATTGGAAATATCCTTCAAGCCCTTCTCCCTGCTGGCAGTATCAGCGGTACACCGAAAAAAAAGAGTGTTGAACTTATCGAAGCCATTGAAGGTTATGAAAGAGGATACTTTAGCGGAATATTCGGATATTTTGATGGAGACAATCTTTACAGTGCGGTTTCAATCCGCTATGTTGAACAAACAGTGAATGGACTGATGTATAAAAGCGGAGGGGGTATCACAGTAGACAGTACTCCTCAAAGTGAATATCAAGAGCTGCTCGACAAAATTTACATCCCCTAGCGTATTGCCACCTGTGATTTCATTTTCAGAAGTGTTTTTGGCCCTATCCCTTTTACATTCACTAACTCATCAACAGTTTTAAAGCCGCCATGAGATTTTCTGTACCTTATAATCTCTTCTGCCTTAGTAGGTCCAATACCATTAAGCGTTTGAAGTTGTGCAGAGTTCGCACGATTCACATTAACCGCAGAAAAAAGCACCGTTGTTATGAATAAAAAAATAAGCAGTAATTTAATCATAAATAACCTTTTTAATTAAGATACGATGATTGTAGCTTGAAAGAAAAAAAGAGTCAATGAATTTGTAAATAAAAAGATAATTTTGATTGATTAAAAAGAGGATTTGTAAAAGAAGAGTTGTAAATGTAATCTGAGGCCAGGCGGCGACCTACGTTTCCACACCTGAAAGATGCAGTATTATGAGCGAAGAGGGTCTTAGCTTCCGGGTTCGGAATGGGACCGGGCGTTTCCCCCTCTCTATAGCCA
>JAUXYP010000018.1 GCA_030694265.1 Sulfuricurvum sp. | reverse complement strand
TTATCTATGATACTTGCTGGGTTAGCACCCGGCACTGTCGCCGTAGTTGATCGATCTAAAGAAGCTCAGCCTGGCGATATTGTGATGGCTGAATTAAACGGCAAAGAAACTGTTAAGTATTTGGGTAAAACAAAAGATGGTTACTACCAATTAATCCCACATTCAACAGAGGACTTCCCCACAGTCACCATTACTGAATTTGATGACTTCCGAGTTGTAGGCGTAATAAATACATGGTTCAATCGACGCAACAAAAAGAACAACCCGTTCGCCAAATTGCGTTAGTCGATCCCAAAAATTTACTGTGAATCCGACGCGTACATAACATTTCCTTATGAGAAAATGTGTATTTTTAACTGAAAGTGCCGCTCATAATAGCCTCAAAAATGCCATCTAAAACAGTCGCAAAAGCCAACACTAGTCCCGCATCAGAGACTTTCATATAACTTCATCGATCGACTAGAACATCCGCAAAGCTGACGGTCAACTATAGAAGCTAACCGACTGTGATCGGCCCAAATCTGACATTCAATGTGACACATAGGTGAGCTTTAATATGTCCCGTTCAATGGATTAATTAGCCTTCATTACACACTTTTATCTGAATGCTCGTCTCACTACCTGTAATATCTGCTTTGCCATTAACTGCGATTTTCTTTCGTAGTAAGTCAGCTTTACGCTTTAGTCCAATTTTCGGATTTATCTTTAATGCCTCATCAAAGGCAGTCAAAGCTTTTTCATTATTTAGTAAATACTCATGTGCCAAACCCTGTAATTTTAAAGCCAATGCCTTCCAATGCTGATCTTCATCTGCGCCAATTGTGCGTGCTCTTGTAGCTGCTTTAAGTGCTATTTGCGCTAGTTGATTATTTAGTTCTGGATTCTTTAGGATTTCTTCTGCGGCAAAAAGAACTACGTTATATTTATCGCATTCTAATCATGCAGTTTTAAACTTCTCAGCATCGATCAAATTGCCTTCTGCATCATAGTTGAAGGTTCCGATATCTTTGATTACCACCCCGAATTGCGGTAAATCCTCGTTGAATTCATATTGATCTGCCCATCCTGTAGCAGGCTCTATAGAAAATAACTCAGCACCCTTATCAACATCCAATACAGTTAGTCGATTCCCATCTTCACCTGCAGGGGCATTCGCCGTCTGGCAAATTGCATAACGCCCATTAACAGATAGATCACTGTTGTATATATTGGCGCTAAACCTCCTATTGGTGAGCTCTACCCCTGATGAAGAAAATACATGCAATGTTCCAGATAACTCACTTCCAAAATGCCAGTCTTCAATGGACAAAATGCCATTATTACTGACGCTGCCTGAATTTGGACGCTCCAATTTACCTTGCAATACAACCTTCTTTTGCCAGACGTTATACAAGATATACCGACCATGGCCCTTGTCTCGATGCCCACCTCTGTGCCCAGTTTCATCACTATCAGCCCAACATATAACCCACTCCCCAGAACACGACTTTTTGGACGGGCCGAAGAAACCTATTGACGGAATTGTGATGAAATCTCCAATGTAGGAAATCTCATCTTCCGAAGCCCTGTGTGGAGTAGATTGTGTTGCTTTATTAGTTTTATTACTACCAAAGAGAAAGTTTAATAACCCCATATGACTCCCTTAAAGTTCAACCTAAGTGGTTACTGAAAACATACTTACAGCATGTGTAAAATTTCGTCGCTTGTATATTTTGTGGACAAGTTATGAAATTGGTGCAACTCCTTCAGTGTGAGACTTTCTTGTTCAAGAATTGGCTTCAAGAAAGCTTTATTTTCATGCCAAGACACACGGTCAGGTCCTGTTCCTCTTGGAACGATCATAAAAGCATCCTTTTGAAGCATTCTTTGTCTTTCACTAGTTTGTCCATTTAATACCGGAAAAACCACACCATTGTGTTCATAGTGACCATTCCTAAACTCGCCTGGAAGCATGTATTTGTCATTAAACATGATGGCATAATCTGTAGACCATTCAGTTGCATCAGGATGTTGAACTGGTTTTTCATCAAAATCGACAAATTCAAAAAGATCATCTTTTTCAGTTAGCAATATAAAAAAGCTCTTCCACATACCCGTATGCTTATAACAAATCATCTTGCGAATCCGAACTTCGCGGTAATGATGAAGCAACCAACGACCATTTTCTATTCTAGCTATTGCCTCTAGCGTATTATCTCCCCCATCAGAGTCAATCCACCAAAACTCTTCTAAATCGCAATTTTTACTAAAATTCTCTAAAAATCTATTAATCTCGACTTGTGAATCAGTTTCATAAAGCTCTTCAATTTTAGGAATCGAGCTTATGAAGGCATGATCCAAATCATACAGTCTCTCAAATATGTCTCTTCTAGGATTTCTTAGTGATTTTTCGGCTTCTTTTAATTCAATAATTGTCGAGAACCGTCTTAAAGGGTCATTTTGAACGCATCGATGAATAATTTTATCTAAAATTTTAAGGTCCGCATTTCCACCCGAATAGGTTTCTCGACCATCCCCTCGAATCGTAAGATCATATAGATACCAGCTTAAAACTTGTCCTAATGCATATATATCCCATGTCGGATTTGGTTTGTCCTTAGGGCTAACTTGATCTGGTGGACTATACAAATAATTAGAGAGCCTTTCACCCACTACAGTTAAGGCTTCTTTAGGAAAGTCCTTGGAGAAATTCGCAATACCTAAATCGCCGATAACAAAAGTATCTTTATCGCTATCAAAAAAAATATTTTCTGGTTTGATATCTCGGTGGATTATTGCATTTTGATGTAAATGGTTTAGGCCAGTTACTAAGGCGTTCATCAACTTCCAACCTAGAAGCGCTTTTTCGTCATCGGTTGCTTTGGAAATTGTGCCCAACTTTTTGAGGCTTGAAGCATATTGCTTCATGATGATAATAGAAAAATCTTCTTCTTCAATTTTTATTGAATCAAAGTGATAAAGATGTGCAATATTTTCATGCGTATTAATTTGTATTGCGCAAAAATATTCGTCCTTAAACCTATTGAGTTTGCCCGTATCTGTGTGGGGTATGAATTTTACTGCGAAATTATCTTCACCTTTTTTAAAAGATAATACCTTCGTGTTGCCACCTTGACCAAGCATTTCTACATAAGAAAATTCACCGACATCAGTTTCTAATTGAGCACTCTTAAAATATTCAATTATGTTGATTTCTGTCTTACCCTTCATTTGTCTCTTCCCTATCATTTTTTTATTATGTTTTAACTGGAATAAAACGTAAGATATTCTAGGCTATCTTAACGTTATTTCTGACAAGTAATCCGACAATGAGTCAAGGGGTATTATGTCATCAGTACTTAGTGGTAGTTCTTTCCTATATTTAAAAGGCACTATAGTATTAGTAACTAGTGGATTGAAAAGCTTCAAATTTAGTGATGGGATATTTAAAAACTTCTCAAGTTTTGGACGGTTCTGATCTAGCCATGTACTACGCCTTATATGTTTATGAAGGTGATCTCCTACATTACCTTGAAATCTTGAGCAGGTTTGTGCAATTTCGGAAATAGTACGTGCTCCTTTTAAGCGTTTACATTCGATCGCTAAAACGTAGCCTTTTTCAGACCAAGCAAGGACATCAATATCGCCTAGATTGGGAGATTTTCCAGCTCCTAATTGTGTCATTTTCACTTCTTCAAGTGCTTGCCATCCTAACTTTCTTAATAGATCAGCTACTTCATGTGTAAATAATCTACCAGCTTCGTCTACACGTTTCCCAATATAAGATCTCATGTTACGTGATACGAATACGTCTTTATCGAATTTACCATTAGAAATAGAATCTATGATGTATGCGAAAGACTCTCGCATGGTGCCTACACCAAAAACATATGTAGTTTCGTCTAAGTTTTTACACTCAATTAATGGCCGTAAAATAACTGACAGCTTACGCTCAAACCTCCAAGGCTCTACATCGCTAGGCTTGACCGGTGACTGTGGAGCCCAAGTGTTGCGTGCTTTCAAAGAAAATGAATTCAAAAAGGCATCAATATCTTCGGGATTGACTGGACGACCTTCGCATAGATTAACAATTTCGTCGCGTGTCTGTGATATCACGACGGTATCTTTATCGAGACACAAGTCCATCAAACATCCCACAATTTCAATTAATTCTGGAAAGCCAAATCCGTATTCAGCACGGAATGCGGAAAGAAATTCCTCTGCACCAAATTCCCCTTCTTTTTCTGGATGATCTCGTTTTTCACTTGGTAAAACCCAGCTTTCATAATCTTCTGCTGCAGCCACATATTTTGCATTGAAGCCTGCTTGGGTATATGGATTGCCAATCTCAGAAAGAATATCTGCGGTAAAAGCATATGCCCCGCTAGGGTATATACTGATCCCTTCGGAGGCTAGGCCGTGATAAATAGTCTCTGAGTCTCGACCAAGATTGATCAAGGCGCACATTGATCCAAATAGCTCATCAGTACCATATTCGTCTAGAGTCAAACTACTTTCCTCAGAGCATTCACAAACTGCAGCTTCAATAAGCACCCTTAGAGTCAGGGTTCCTTCCGAGCGTTCCCGCTCAACCTTTTGTGCTGCCGAGGTACCACTATCATTACCATATAATGCTCTAACGGCTCTTGCTGTTGAGCGCCAACGATGTCTATCATTAATAAGCGTTTCATGTAAAAACAAAAGATGACTAACAACATGTTTTCTATTATAAAGTTTGAGCTTTTGAGCGATATTATGAAGTAAGTGTGTCACTGCATTATTCAATTCTTGGCAACTTTCTTCAGGGCTAAGAGAACGTATCTCTTTGCATGGGGGTAGCCAAGAAAAGGCCGAACGCATGTTAAAGCCAATATGTTCTGCAGGACGTCTAAAAATAGGTCTAGCATGAGTGCTAAGAAGATGCTCGATGGCCCTTTCGCTTTCAAATGTGTGGAGAATTTTTGCATCTGACCCACCAAGTATATTAAGTGCCTCTGCATCATGACTAAATATTGCAGGATTCGAGGTTTCAGCTAGCATGTGAAATGCAGCTATGACTCGGCCAAGTAGCCTGACTTCCCCTGTATTTTTTACACCTACGAAATGACGAAGAAATGCGGGGCCAGCAACCAGTCTAGCTACTGGTAGTGTTCTATGTAGCTGTAATTCTAAGCTATCTGAAAGTGTTGAGCTGTCTCGCGCCTCTTGGGCAGAAAGCAATCCCCTAAAGTCAATAAGCAACTCAACTGCTGGCTGAGAAAAAGATATTGACCCCTCTGATTGTTTAAGAAATTTATACACCAGTAGCTGCAAGCCTTCCCAAAGCTTGAAACAAGCATGTAGCACTGATTTGTCACTCGAATTTGTTAATGCAGTAACCCATACAGTCGTCGTTTTAAAAAGAATACAAAAACCTAAAGCTTGGCGTTCGATTCTTGTAAGACTTATATAAATGGGGAGATCTCTTATTGAAGAATAAATAGAATCCGAATCTGCTTTAAGTACACGTTCAGTGGCACCATATACTGATAACTCACAATGTTCATCTAGAGATTTTCTCCGCCGAATTCTAAATGATGTGACATGGTCAGTGGCAAGCTGGATAAATCCTGAACCAGCATGAGGAATATCTGGCAAACGCAAACAGCAACTTTGTTCTATCCAATATGCATACAGATTTATCAAGCCATTCATGTTGAAAAACTCTAGTCCTTCTGTGAGCATCGATTTGCGCTGCTCAAGCATACAAATAAGCTTGTCTAATGGGCCATCCGAATCCTTTAATATAAATATCAAATCATGAATTCGGCATAAATCGAAGCTCCAACGGTCACGAGCTTCTGGAAATGTTATTAAGAAGGGTTGGCCAAGGTGCCCCAAAAGCAGCAAAGTGTGAGCTGAGTCAACTTGATAATTCGTATCAATATATAAACGGAAATTCTCAACATGTACATCTAGTTTCGTCTGTTCTTCTTCGCCATATTCAGTTGGTTGTAATAGCCCGACCTCAGCGAATTGAGCTAGAGAATCTGACAAAAACATCAGATGTATGTATCTTCGCTTTCCTACTCTAAATAAATGACTTTGACAAAATTCAGGAATTTGTGACAGTTCGTGAGGGGTAGTAACATACTCAACTTGGTGGCGACTTGTAGATTCAACCATTTTGACTGCCTGCAGCATTACTTCGCTCATCAACCCGCCTTCAAGCTTATCAAGCCAAGTGTGATTTTTTGCTTGTTTTAATAGAAATCGTTTTACAGCATATGTAACTGAAGTAGGCAGTGAGAGTATGTATTCATTGTCATATTGAATTAAAGGCTTTACATGCAACTCTGACTCTTGGTTGCTCTGCTCAAGCAATGTTACAGACTCTGATAAGTTAAAGATAAAAGGATGAAGCAATTCTAAAGAAATACCTAAAGATTCAAGGTCAGAAATGGTTAATTTGGCATGTGTGCACCATTTATCCCATGGGTCTGAAGGCTTTATTAAAATAGAAAGTTTTGGTGTAGATGGCTCTATCTGCCATCTTTTAAGGCCTGCGCGCTTAAGAATAAAATCCGAAATCTTTAATAAAGCTATTGCTGGAGCCAAAGATTTAAGCTCATATTCACTGCTATATGTTTCGATGGTCTTAATGAGCAAACTTGTCGAGGCATCAGGTGACTCCCACAGACCTCCCAGCACTAAGAAATCACCTTGATTTGTCAATATATTTGAGACGAAGACATCCTCAGCAGGGTCTTCCATTGTAGAAATAGGATAATCTCCAAGCTGTCTATTAAGCCAATTGGATATGTGTTTACTAGTTAATTTTGCGTTACCTGAACACGATGCAACAATTAGATGTGCAAGGATTTCGAGTCTATAGCAGTTTGCTTGAAATTTTGGAATTGTTAGCATTCCTGCTACTGCAGCAATTGCTAATTTTTGATCATACTTTTTTAGTACATTGCATAACTTTAAAACTTGAGGCTCTTGAAGTTGACCTTCGGTAGGCAGCATGTATGGAAATGATTCATTCAATTTTCACTCCCAAAATAATTGGTTTAGTATCCCAATATTAACTGTTATTTTCAAAATTTAATTTAATAAAGAAAAAATCACTTATTTTCGCAGTATTTACCGTCTTTCAAGACCTTAAACATACTAGACGAAGTTGCTAAGAATGGAAATTGAATGATTTTTGAACGACCGCTTTGGGCCGATAGCTGAAGTCAAAAAAATCTAAGGTGGACGGCAGCCATGTCCGGCTTACAGGACATTTGAGTCGAATCTTATTTCTTATAAAGAACAATCATCAGGACTAGCTGAGATATGGATTAGTGGATTTTTTGGATGGAGTGCTTAATTTTAAGCTGATAGAAAAAACGCAAGTTCTACACGGCATTTACCGACTATGCAGACCGGGTGCGGGACGTAAAACTTGCGTTGAGTGATTGTACATCTGATTTTATTACTTCAAATATGGAAGCTTTTGTTCAAAATCCACTACTCGCCTCCTTCTAAAAATACTCTATTAAGTTATTTTGTTCGATTTTGGTGCACAATATTATATAGCCCCAATTTGGTGCAATTTTAGATTTTAGGAGCAATAAATGCCGTATGTAGCAGAAGCAATTGCCAGATTGAAAAAGTCAGGCCCTGCTGAATTTGAATTTTATCAGGCTGTCGATGAGGTATTAACTTCGTTACGCCCTTTATTGGATAAATATCCAAAATATAGAAAAAATGGCATCATCGAGCGCATCGTGGAGCCAGAACGTCAAATTATGTTCCGTATCGCCTGGGTGGATGATCATGGCCAAGTGCAAGTGAATAAAGGCTATCGAATCCAGTTTAACTCTGCGCTTGGTCCATATAAAGGCGGTATCCGTTTTCACCCAAGCGTTTATGGCGGCATTATCAAATTTTTAGGATTTGAGCAGATTTTCAAGAACTCTCTCACCGGCTTGGCTATTGGCGGCGGCAAGGGTGGCAGTGATTTTGATCCTAAAGGTAAATCTGACAATGAAATTATGCGTTTCTGTCAGGCTTTCATGTCAGAACTCTACCGCCATATTGGTCCAACAACCGATGTACCAGCAGGCGACATAGGCGTGGGTGCTCGTGAAATTGGTTATATGTACGGCCAGTACAAGCGCCTAACTGGGAATTTTGATGGCGTGCTGACGGGTAAAAAAATCCCCTGGGGCGGCTCGCTCGGGCGTACACAAGCTACAGGCTATGGCGCAGTATATTTTGCGCAGAATATGCTTGAAGGACGCGGAGATCATCTAGAAGGAAAGATCTGTGTAGTATCTGGTGCTGGCAACGTTGCAATTTATACGATTGAAAAGCTATATCTGCTTGGTGCAAAACCGGTTACATGTAGTGACTCGCGTGGCATGATCTATCATGAAAAAGGCATTGATCTTGCGACGCTTAAACAACTGAAAGAGATTGAGTCTGCATCTTTATCAAAATATATACAGCAGCATCCTGATGCTAAATATATATCAGTCGCTGATTATCCAGCAGGTAGAAATCATGTATGGTCAGTGCCATGCCAAGCAGCGTTTCCATCTGCGACTCAGAATGAGCTGAATGGCGATGATGCAGAAACCTTGCTGAATAACGGTTGTATTTGTATATCAGAAGGCGCTAACATGCCATCGACTCCGGAAGCTGTAGAGAAATTTCTTAAGGCTAAGATTGCTTATGGCCCCGGTAAAGCCGCTAATGCTGGTGGTGTTGCGACAAGTCAGCTAGAAATGGCCCAAAACTCAAGCATGCAACAATGGACATTTGAAGAAGTCGATGGCAAGCTGTTCAATATCATGCGCAATATCTTCACGAACGCTAGTGAGACTGCCAAAGAGTTTGGTCAGCCAGATAATTTAGTTTTTGGTGCAAATATTGCAGGGTTCCGCAAAGTAGCAGATGCAATGATTGATCAAGGTGTCATGTAAAAACTTAATTTTGT
This sequence comes from Sulfuricurvum sp., assembly GCA_030694265.1. Lineage (GTDB taxonomy): Bacteria > Campylobacterota > Campylobacteria > Campylobacterales > Sulfurimonadaceae > Sulfuricurvum. The sequence continues at coordinate 162 of JAUXYP010000018.1, read as the reverse complement.
TATAACTACAGGTTAACTTAGAGGTAAGCACCCGCCCAGCACCATCTAGCCATCTTCCTTAAATCTCGTAAGATAGGTGTCCACCTAAATTAAGTGTACACCTACTTTATGACTGACTTTCTCCCAGTGATTCTAAACCGGCCTTTGGATAGGCAGCGATAT
>JAUXYP010000009.1 GCA_030694265.1 Sulfuricurvum sp. | reverse complement strand
GGTTAGTTTCCTAACCAAAGTAAATAGACGGTTGTTGTATTGTGTTGACATATTTTAGAGGTCAACGTATTTGAGAAAGTCTCAAACCGTTTAACCTGCTTAGTTTTCAATGATCGCAAACTCAAACTCAATGCCTTAACTCAAGGCGTCTCATCGTTTGTGGAGGAGAATTATAGGGAAAAAGAACTTAGAAGTCAAGAGGTTTTGGAGGGAATTACTGAGAAAGTAGAGAAAGATTTCCTTCTTATCCTCATATGTAATTATTTGTAACATTTTTACCCGTTTTTGCTCCTTTTACTCTCTCTATTAGCTCTATTTGCAAATGCATGGTTAATAAAAATGCTGTATAATTCTTTTCATATCTAAAATTTACCTCTATAAGGAAAAAGCTATGGGTTTATATGATCGTGATTATGCACAACAACGTGCGTTTGGTTACGAGAGCGCTTCAAAAAGCGAAGCGCAGATCGTTTCGTTTGTTAAAGAGACTTACAAGTTGTTTGCAGCATCAATGCTTGCAGGCGGTGTGGGGGCGTATGTAGGGATGCCATTTGCCGGTATCGTTGCGGCGAATTACTGGTGGATTGCTATTCCATGGATGCTGTTCGGTATGTTTGGTCTTCAAATGATCAAAAACAAACCGGGCGTTAATATGATTGGATTGTTTGGATTTACATTCGCAAGTGGTGTTATCATTACACCACTCTTAAGCCATATCCTTGGTATGTCGGGTGGAGCTACTATTGTAGGGAATGCGTTTTTTATGACGGCTGCATTGTTCGGGGGATTAAGTTTCTTCGCTATTAAAAGTGCGAAAGACTTTACTACTTGGACAAAGCCTCTTATGATCGCTTTTCTTATTATAATGGTTGTCTCTCTTATTAATGTATTTGTTTTCAAAAGTCCCTTATTGTATGTAGCGATTCAAGGTGTTTTCTTGATCGTTATTAGTATTATGGTTTTGGTCGATACACAAAACGTTATCCGTGGTGCCTATGAAACTCCAATGGATGGTGCTATTGCCCTGTATTTGGATTTCTTTAATCTCTTTATCACTCTATTGCAAATCTTCGGAATTTTCGGTGGTCGTGACGAGTAACACTCTGCCCTCGGAACTCTTCCGAGTGGTGGATGCGAATCTCAACCGTCTCAAAGAGGGGATACGTGTGATTGAGGATATAGCGCGCTATGTTCACAATGACAAGTCTCTCTCCACTGCGCTCAAAACACTCCGTCACCAATGCCGTATTGAACCTCTTGAAGCATTGCTTGCCTCACGCGACAGTGTTAATGATGTTTTACGCCCTACGATGCCCAGCGAAATGAATCGAACCGATCTAAGAAGTATCTTGATAGCCAATTACAAAAGAGGGCAAGAGTCCTCAAGGGTTTTGGAAGAGCTTTATAAGATCGTCGAACCCACTTTAAGCGAACGGTTTAAGCAGATCCGCTACGAACTCTATACATTAGAAAAAGAAAACCTTTTAAATCCCAATAACGAGAGTCATTGAAATCTAAGCGCATTGTCATTATTGGGGCAGGTCCTGCGGGATTGATGGCCGCGGATGTTTTGTCAGGGCACGGAGTACACGTCGATGTTTTTGAAGCAAAGGCTTCTGTTGGAAGAAAGTTTCTCATGGCAGGTAAGGGAGGATTAAACATTACCCACAGTGAACCACTGTCTGATTTTATCGCTCGTTACGATCAAAGCGATTGGCTCAAACCCATGCTGGAAGAGTTTGATGCTCAAAAAATCGTATTGTGGATGGAAAGTCTCGGCGTCTCTTCCTTTATCGGCACGTCAGGGCGAATATTTCCCACAGAGATGAAGGCTGCTCCTTTACTGCGTCACTGGTTGTCTGATTTAAAAAAACGTGGCGTCAGAGTCCATTGCAAGCATTATTGGGAGGGCTTTACCAATGAGGGAAGTTTGCGTTTTGCAACGGCTGAGGGTGAAAAGGTTATAGTATCGGATGCGACTATTTTGGCTTTGGGCGGTGCCAGCTGGCCAAGCCTAGGTTCAGATGGGGCATGGGTGCGTATTTTGGCGCAGAAGGGTATAGCCATCAATCCTCTATTACCATCCAACTGTGGATTTAAAGCCCAATGGTCACCCCACATGGATTCCCATTTGGGTAAACCACTCAAAAATGTATTGGGCTGGGTTAAAAGTGACTCTGGCGAAATGCAAAAGAGCTCTTCGGAAGCCATTTTGACAACCTATGGCATAGAGGGAGGTTTAGTCTATGCGCTATCCCGTCCTCTTAGGGAAGAAATAATCGCTCATGGGGAGGCTACTCTCTATTTAGACCTGCTCCCTTATGTAACAATCAGTAAATTGACTGCTCTGCTAGCGCCCTCAGGAAAACAATCCATCAACAATATTTGGCGCAAAGCAGGGCTTGACAGTGTTAAAACTGCCCTCATTCGTGAACTATTGCCTAAAGACAAATGGTCTGATCCTTATTGTGTAGCTGCTATCGTTAAAAAATATCCGATTAAACTCATAGGAATGCAGCCTATGGAAGAAGCCATTAGCACGGCAGGCGGGGTGAAACGTGAGGCACTCACTGAAGATTTAATGATATGTAATCTGTCCAATGTGTATTGCGCAGGGGAAATGCTCGATTGGGATGCCCCAACAGGCGGTTATCTACTAACTGCCGCTTTTGCCAGCGGACGATTTGCGGCAAATGGAATTCTGAAAAACTTACTTAACGACGACATTCATCCGTGTCACAATGACTCTTAGACTCAACAAACTCATCCGAAACATGCAGATTTGAACACGAGCCCAATAATCCATAAAGCTCCATCTCTCGTCCTGTGACGTGACGGACAATACCGCCCTGCGCATCAATAAAGACAAAAATTTCGTTTTTGTGCTCGTTCTTTTTAATATGGTGTGAGAAAATAACATACTCGGCATTTTTTAGTTCTGGCATCTGTGCGCACGAAGCAATGTATTTTTCACACTCTTTATTGATTTTTTTGATCTCTAAAAATTCTGATTGAATCGCTTCTACGAGAACAGGCTGCAATTTTGGCATTACATCTTTTAAATTGTCATATTTTTCAATGTTGTGCATCATACACCTCCCACTTTTATTGCGTATAGTATAACGCATATGGAATGAATTTGATAAAAGAGTGATGAGCAAAAAAATGGCACAAGTAATAATTGGGTAAAATCTCAGGAAAAAGGGCATTATGCAAACGTTAGCACAACTGCGAGCAGGAAAACTAAAAGGGATTAAACGGCTAACACTAAGTGAAAATTTGACTGTATTTCCCCAAGAAATTTTTGAATTGGCTGATACTTTGGAAGTCTTGGACTTGAGCCATAATGCCCTCACCTCTCTACCAGAAGAATTCAGCAACCTTGCAAAACTAAAAATCGCATTTTTTTCCTATAATCACTTTACTCACATTCCCTCTTTTATTGGGTGTGAAAACCTCACTATGCTGGGATTTAAAGCAAATCAAATTGAAAAATTTGACGAAGACGTTCTCCCTCTTAGTATCAGTTGGCTAATACTGACCGATAATAAACTCACCCAATTGCCACGATCAATAGGAAAATTACACAAGCTTCAAAAATTTCCTCTAGCGGGTAATCAAATAGAAAGATTGCCTGACGAGATGGCCCAATGTCGAAATTTGGAACTGCTGCGCCTCTCGGCAAATCAGCTTCAAGAGATACCCTCATGGCTACTTACACTTCCTAAGCTCTCATGGCTCGCCTTTTCTGGGAATCCGTGTAGCGGGAAACAGAAGTTTGCACTTGAAGAAATAGCCTATGAAGCGCTAGAAGTCAAAGAGCTATTGGGTGCAGGAGCTTCGGGTGAGATTTTTAAAGCTTATTGCGACATACACAAGAAAGATGTTGCCCTCAAGCTCTTCAAGGGAGCGATTACAAGTGACGGCTATGCCCATGATGAGATGAATGCCTGCATGAGCACGAGTGAGCATCCAAATCTCATCAAGGTGCTGGCGAAACTGGAGGGGGACGAAAAACTGGGGCTGCTGCTGGAGTATATCCCCGACATCTACCGAAACCTCGGACTGCCACCTGATTTTGACACTTGCACACGTGATACTTTTCATGAGGGAAGTACCTTTAGTATAGAAACGATCCGAGAAGTGGCCAAAGCCATCGCCTCAGCTGCAGCACATCTGCATTCGCGCGGAGTGATGCACGGTGATCTGTATGCCCATAATATCCTGATTAATAAGGAAGATCACTGCTATCTAGGAGATTTCGGAGCAGCTAGCTTTTATGAACCTCATCAAAAAGAGTTTGAAAAAATTGAGGTACGGGCGTTCGGGTGTTTGCTGGAAGATATGCTCTCACTGTGTCCCGTCAAAGAGGGAGAAAAGTATGCAATTCTTGAGGAAATAAGAGTTAGATGTATGCATGAGGATAGAAATAGAAGACCGCTATTTTCTGAGATAACACTCTAAGACGTTATAAATACAACCTCAAACTCCAAATAATTTAATGGATAGTTTTGCATTAGCGCTTTCATCTGAGCAAAATCAAGGACGCGCCGCCCTCCACTCACTCCACTGCGCTTGATATAACGAAACATCTCTCGTACCGTATCAAACTCCAGCACATACCGAACAATCTCAAACTGCGCATCAAAATGGCTATTTGCGATCTCGATCACCTCATCGGAAGATTTTAGAATCGGAGAGAGTCCTGCTGTCTCATAGAGGGTTTTAAACGTGCCGGAAGTGAAAATCGCAAGGGACATAGGGCTGTTTAATGATTGAAGGGCTTTAAACACGGTGTCCAGGTCATCTGCCCACTGCAATGCTGAAGCAGAATAGATGCGGTCAAATTTCATAGAGGAAAGTTTTTCAAAGAGGTTCGGATCGTTGAAATTTCCTAACATCAAGGTGACGTTTGATGCGTGCGGATGGTGAGAGAGCATCGATTCGGAAAAATCGACTCCTGTAAAAGTATCCATCTCCCAATCAATATGAGAAAAAAGGGTGCCGTTACCGCAGCCAAGATCGAGAATCTTACGAGGCTTATCTTGGGTATCTGCCGCCAGCTTCTGCGCTACTTTGGCTTGAATAACGTTATGCACTCCGTATTGGGCTGCGTAACGGGAGAACTCCTCATGTACCCTCATGGAAGATTAATTACCAACGCTACTATAAAAAAGAGCAAGAGGCACAACACGATTGCGGCACCGCTGGGGAGAGAGAAAAAGAAAGAGGCGCTCAATCCGACAATAACACTAATAAGGGCGATAATTATAGATAGGAGCATCGTTTTGAAAAAGCCCAATCCAAACCGAATAGCCGCAACCGGCGGGATAACCATCAATGCACCAATCAGCAGTGTTCCCACAACCCGTATCGAGAGGGCAATGATAACGGCGATAACACTAACCAGCATAAAGTTGAGGAGTGCCACACGAATACCGCTGGCACGGGCGACCTCTTCGTCAAACGCGATAAAATAGAGCTCTTTGAAGAACAGAAGCAACAGCGCCATACCCGCTGTCCCTGCGATACCCATAACGGCTAAATCTTCATTCGTCACCGAGAGAATAGAACCAAAGAGGTAACTAAACAGCGATGCATTAAAAGAGCCTGCCAGTGAAACGATAATAATCGCCAGCGCCAAAGAACCCGACAAAAAGATCGCCAATATCGAGTCCGAATAGAGGTGGTGGACGCTACGCAGATATTCGATCATCCATGAGGCAATTAATGAGGCGACAATCGCCATCCATAACGGGTTGCTTCCGATCAAAAGTCCCACCGAAACACCCACCAATGAGACGTGAGCAAGCGTTTCACTCAAAAGGGAATAACGGCGTAATACAATAAAAGAACCGCTAATAGCGGCTAAAATCGCGATAATAAGTCCCGCCGCAAAAGCACGCTGCATAAAGGGGTAGCTGAGCATCTCTATCATCAAAGCCCCTAATGGTTGTGGCATACAACGTGAGAAGGGTTGCCGTACAATCGGCTGATCTCCTCACATCGTACCATCTCTTGAGGTGTTTGGGAAACCAACAGCGTCTGGTTTACAAAAAAGAGTTTGGAGATATCCTCGGCAATAACACCGACGTCATGGGTAATAAACAAAATACTGATCCCTCTGGTTTTGTGCAATGAACGAAGTAATTCGTAAAAGCGGTGCTGAGATTCTACATCAACTCCTGTATTGGGTTCATCGACAATCAAAACTTCGGGATGAGAGGCCAATGCACGTGCGATCATGACCCGCTGACGCTGCCCTCCTGAGAGATGACCGATCAATCGATCACATAGGTCACTTACCCCCATTTGTTCCATGGACTCTTCAATGATATGGCGATCCTCTGCGGATTCAAAACTAAATACCCCCCGAAGCGCATAACGTCCCATGGCAACTACTTCTCTCACGGTTGCGGGAAAGTTGGCATCTACAAGAGCTGAGCGCTGAGGGACATAGCCGATTTTATGCCATGCTTTAAATTTATTCTGTTCTACGCCAAACAGCTTGATTGTTCCTGCGGTCGGCTTATCGAGTCCCATCAACAATCGGATAAGTGTTGTTTTCCCGCCGCCATTTGGTCCGATTATGGCGCAGTACTCTCCCTTTAATACCGTACAATTAACTGATTTCAAAATTTCATTGCCTCTTACGGAAAAGCTGACATTGTGAAACTCAAAAAGGCTCGGGAAAAATTTCAATGACACTCCATCGCTTCGGTCAATTTTGCTAAATTAGCGCGCATTATAGACTCGTATGTTTGATGCGATTTTAACTCATCTTCGCTAATATTCTCAAGAGGTTGAAGGGGCTGTGCTGTTGCCCCTGTCTCACGAGCAATAGTGTGAGCGACATTGTCATTGATCATCTCTTCAAAAAAAATCGTTTTAATCCCATGCTCTTTGACCAAAGCAATCACCTCTGAAATTATTTTTGCACTGGGCTGCTCGTCCGAGGAAAGTCCGATGATCGAAATATTTTTCAAATTATTTGCATGCGCCAAATACCCAAACGCATCGTGATTGGTTATCAGCGTACGATTTTTGCACTCAGAAAGTCCCATCGTATAGTCTATTTTTAACGCTTCTAATTTAGAGAGATATGCGGTCGCGTTTTTATGAAATTGTGACTCTTTTACAGGGACTAATTTAGAAAATTCTACTTCCAGCGTTTTGACCATTTTTATCATATTATCTATATCGAGCCAATAATGGGGATCGTTTGCACCATGATGGTGCGCATGTTCTTCGTGATTCTCGTGAGCATCCTCTTGGCTTACGCGTAACGTTACATACTGACTCATATCAATAACGTGTGTTGTTGAGGGCAATGTTTTTTTCATGTTTTCTGCCCATGTTTCAAATCCTGCCCCATTGTAAACAAAAAGAGACGATGTTGAAATCTCAGCTACCTGCTTTGGATTAGGGGAAAACATATGCGGATCACTTCCAAGCGGAACGATTGCTTCTACATCAATCAAATCTCCACCGACTTCATGAGCTGCTTCATAAAGAGAAAATGTACTTACAATGACCATTGGATTAGTGCTTTCTTTTTTCATCGGCTGTGCTTTTGTCCCCATAAAAACGGCTGTGACTATCGCTGCGGCAATAACACATCCAACCATTATCAAACGCTTTGTATTCATCATTTCAGTTTCCTCAAGAATAACTTTGGTAACATTCTAATGCAACTAAGTTGCAGATAAGCTTAAATCCAAGGAGTTGATTTATAATGACGCCCAATGAAAAAATAACCACCAATGGATTACGGCTCACAACACCCCGAAAAAAAATACTGTCGATTTTCTCCTCCCAAGGACATCCGATAAGCTTTGAAGAATACGCATTACTTGACACTACGATTGACAAAAGTACGTTTTATCGAAACATGCAAACGTTTGAGGCGGCTGATATCATCCAAGGAATCGAATCCGATGAGGGGAAACGCTATTTTGAGCTTAGCGAAAAACAACATCCTCATTTTATTTGCCAACAATGCCACACTATAACCTGTCTGGATGAGGCGCCCATTCCAAAGCTTAGTGGCTATCGTATTAATTCTATCACCTATAAAGGACAATGCCCCCAATGCTTCGATTTATAATTTTACTTTCTTCTTGGGTAACCCTTAGCTGGGGATGCTTGGCGTGCAGTTACGGTGATATCAAAGTTCTCACCGATGTGCATCTCAATATCTCAAAAAACACCCTCACCTCAGTCGATATAGAATGGACACTTGACCCCATGTTCTCTCAAATGGTACTAGGGGATTTTGACCTCAATCGCAACGGTCAATTTGAAACTGGCGAAAAATACGAAGTATACAAGGCAATCTATGCGATGAAAGAGGTGGGATTTTTTATCCGCACACAAATCAATAACCGAGATATATGGCTCAAAGAACTCAAAAACTTTACCGTTCGACAAGAAAAGGGACTTGTCATTTACCAATTCACCATCCCCATGAACGAACCCCTCAAGCAAGCGGCTCATTTACGTATCGCTTACGATACTAATGCCGCGTACAATAATGGAATTATCTATCACCTAAATGAAAAAAGGGTCTACCTCAATCCTCCCCAATCGGCACAAATGAACGTCAAACTGCTCGCACTCAAAAATACGCAACCTGCCCAAAAACTCCTGGACATCTTCATCCGTCCCAAAGCCATCGCACTAGCCTCTCCACTGGGAGGTAATGTTCAAAACAGAGCCAATCAAGATGGATTTAGCCAAAGCCTGCGTACCATCACCGAAAAGATACATGGAGCATTGGTAGAAGCTCAAGAACACCCAAGCCTGGAAACCATCGGTGCGATTTTACTCTTCTCACTGCTGTACGGCATCGCTCATGCTGCGGGGCCGGGACACGGTAAAACGCTGGTCGCTACTTATTTTAGCACCAATGAACGCAGTTACACGCGCGGTATGGCGGTCGCGCTCATGATCGCCGCCACACATGTAATCAGCGCTTTTGCCCTTACGATGATTTTGTATTGGTTTGTTCATACGATGTTTTCGCAAACCATCAGTGACGTATCGCTGTATATGACCAAATTTAGCGGATTGGTGATTTTGGGTATAGCATTGTATCTCTCTCGTCAAAAATGGCAATTTTACCGTCCAAAAAAACCTGTGATGAACTTCAGTGCAACAGCCCCTCATCTAAGCAGCTGCGGATGTCATAGCTGTAAAACAACCAGCAACTCCACTGACTTAATACTGATTTTGGGGGCAGGGATTGTTCCATGCCCCGGAACGGTAGTTGTCTTTTTGTTCGCCATCTCCATGGGGATGTTTTGGCTTGGGGCACTGAGTGCTGTTGTGATGAGTCTGGGGATGGGGCTGACGATTGCGATCACCGCCGCACTGGGTACTGCATTACGCAAAAAAAGTTCTACAAAAGGGGAGAACCTCCTGCGATACATCGATATTTTAGGGGTGAGCATAATGCTCATCGTGGGTCTTTTGCTTCTCCTTTCATAAGGGCCTCATGTACACTGTGCTATAATCGCGAACTTTTACACTATATAAGGACTCATAATGACAGGCATTCTGCTCATCGTGCAAATCGTACTCGTGGTGATGATCGTCATCGCCGTACTTTTACAAAAAAGCTCAAGCATCGGTCTTGGTGCCTACAGCGGTTCAAATGAATCGGTATTTGGAGCAAAAGGACCTGCCAGCTTTTTAGCTAAGGTCACTTTTTTTCTCGGATTTACGTTTGTGGTTAACACTGTTGCTTTGGGCTATTTCTACGCTCAGCAAAAAAACGCCTCTGTTGTTGACTCCATGTTGGACAAAACAGACATCAGCGCACCGACAATCAATGTCGTCAATGACGCTAATACTACCAAATAAACGAAAGGGACATTTATGCTAAACGAAATCTATCAATTTTGTGAAGAACAAATGCAAGGAGGGGCAGATCACTTACTCAGTGATTTTCGCACACTCCGTACCGGACGAGTAACCACTAAAATGCTCGACAATATTCGTGTAGAAAGCTACGGCTCGATGATTCCAATCGAGCAAGCAGGAAGCGTCTTGGCAACCGATGCAACAACGATTACCATTTCCCCATGGGAAAAATCAATGTTGTCGGTTATTGAAAAAGCGATTATGAAAGCGGATATCGGCGTAAATCCAAATAATAACGGAGCAGAAATCAAACTTTTCTTTCCTCCGATGACCGTGGATCAGCGTCAAGATACGGCTAAAAAAGCGAAAACAATGGCAGAAAATGCCAAAGTTGCTGTTCGTAATGACCGTAAAAAAGCCAATGATAAAATCAAAGTGCTCGAAAAAGACAAAGCAATTACGGCCGATGAGTCCAAAGCTGCTCAAGACAAAGTGCAAAAAATTACCGATAAATACATCACAAAGATGGATGAATTGCTCAAAAATAAAGAGCAAGAAATCCTAACGGTATAGTCATGGACGTCAAATCAATTTATATGAATGCCAATGCTCTTCTAGAGGGGCATTTTAAGCTCAGTTCCGGCAACCACTCACAATATTATCTTCAATCAGCAAAAGTCCTTGAGGATCCTAAAACAGCCAAGCTGTTGGCGGATGCTCTTGCGGTACAGATCAACGCAAGCGGACTGCAAATCGATACCGTATGTGCCCCTGCACTGGGCGGTCTTATCGCCGGATTTGCCCTCGCAACCGCATTGGATAAACGCTCTATTTTTGCTGAACGTGTTAACGGCGAGATGCAAATACGTCGTGGATTTGAAATCAAGCCGGGTGAGCGTGTCCTTGTGTGTGAAGACATTATTACTACCGGTGGTTCAGCGCTGGAAGCGGCACGTGCTATCGAAGCGCTTGGCGGAGAAGTAGTCGCCTTTGCCGCATTGGCCAACCGCGGATTTTGCAAACGTGGCGGGAGTACTCTGAATCGTAAGGAAAGCTGTTCTCTACCAGAGAATCAACCACTTTTCGCACTTGCTGATTTTGATTTTGAAATGTATGCACCCGATAACTGTCCGTTGTGTCAAGGCGGATCAGAAGCGATCAAACCAGGGTCAAGAGGAAACTAACTTATTGTATGGAGCACTTGTAAAAAGTGCAACGTACCCTCAATTATAAATCACAATGCAACGCTTCAGATACCAGTCTACTTGCGACTTCTTTTTTTCCATCCACCGTTACTGTGATCGGAAGTCCTCTAAGTTCTCTCTTTTCTTCTATACTCACTACTTTGACAACGACCTTAACCTGAGGAGCGTAGTTTAGTATACTCTCACAGATCAGCCGTTTTTTTGCCAAGTTATCGAGCGTCACAATAACACTGATCGCATCTTGAATGTGCAGTTTGTCTAAGATCGAAATTTTAGACATATCTCCATAATAGGCTTTTTCACCGTCGGCAAGGGCCTCTTGAACGTGCTTATAACTGTTGTCCACAATGATGTATTTAACCTTTTCCAATCGTAAAGCTTTGACCACAAACTTTCCCACTATGCCGTATCCGCACACAATAACATGGTTACTGTATACCGAAAGAGAGTCAAAATCTTCCGTCATGCTCGTCTCTTTAAAAAAGAATCCTGCAATCACGCTCACTTTTGAAAGAATAAAGGGTGTTGCCACAATGGAGAGTACTGTAATCAAAACCAGCATCTGAACTAATTGGGGTTCCAAAATCTTATTATTCCCGGCAAGGGCAAAAATAGCAAACGAAAACTCCCCAACCTGAGAAAGGGCAATGGCCGTCTTGAATGCTGTTTTTCCTTTGGAATAAATACGGACTACTCCAAAAATAATGGCCGCTTTTATCAGTAAAATAATAATCAGCAACCCGAGAATTTCTCCAATATGCGCTACAAAAAAAGCGACATCAATTTTCATCCCTACCGTAACAAAAAACGTTCCTAGAAGCAAATCTTTAAAAGGGGCAATATCCGACTCTACTTTGTTATGATAATGCGTCTCGGCAATAATCATACCCGCGATAAAGGCCCCCAGTGAATAGGTAAAGCCAAAAGCATGCGCACTCAACGACGCTCCGACAACTATCAAAAGGACGGAGCCCATAAACAGCTCTTCAACATTGCTGCTGGATGAGAAATGCAGCAACCACGTCATCACCTTCTTTCCCACAACAAACAGCAAGCTGACAACCACAATGGCACTAAAGGTTGTTTGCAGCAAGACTTGTCCGATATTATCGGTCCCGGCGCTCAAGAATCCAATCAAAATCAAGATAGGGATAACCGCTAAATCCTGATAGATTAGAATTCCCATAGAACGCTGTCCGTAAGGACGTGATATCTCCTTGCTCTGTTTTAAATAACTTAAGACTACTGCCGTAGAGGAGAGCGAAAGAGACATGGATACTATCATCGATGTTGCAAAATCAAAATGGAACAGACCATAACACGCCCCAAAAATGACGATTGCAGTTAGGGTAGTCTGTAAAAATCCATTAAAAAACACATCGGTTTTCATCGTGGCCAGTCGGCGTAGCGAGACTTCCAGTCCGATGGTAAACATCAAAAAGACCACACCAAACTCAGCAATCGTAGCAAGCGTATGTGAATCTGCCATATGACGCAGATCAAAACTATACGCTACCACGGTACCCGTCATAATGTAGCCGATAATCTGAGAAACGCCTAATCGTTTTAAAATAAGATTGACGACAATCGAAATTCCCAGTGCAATCGTAAGATAATAAAGAGCCGATTCCATTAATGTTTTCCTTTTTATAAGCCTTAACAGTATATAATGGCCTACTTAAAATACGGCTTCTCAAAGTCGTTACGTGTGGCCCGTTGGCCTATTTTCACCCAAAATTTTGATCCATAACCCGAAGGAATACCTCATGACCAAGTATATTTTTGTAACCGGCGGCGTACTGAGTTCTCTTGGAAAAGGGATCACTGCTGCAAGTATCGGCGCATTGCTCACTCATTCCGGTAAAAAAGTCGGGATGCTCAAAATTGATCCGTACATCAACGTCGATCCAGGAACAATGAGTCCGCTAGAGCATGGTGAAGTATTTGTCACCAAAGACGGTGCAGAAACCGATTTGGACGTAGGGAATTACGAACGGTTTTTGGACGTTTCCTTTTTGCGTACGAGCAATTTTACCACCGGACAAGTCTACAGCAGCGTTATCGAGCGTGAGCGTGCCGGCGGATACTTAGGTCAAACCATTCAAGTTGTACCGCACATCGTGGGTGAAATCGTCGATCGTATCAAAAAAGCGGGCGAGGGGCATGAGATTCTCGTTGTCGAGTTGGGCGGTACCGTCGGAGACATCGAAGGGTTACCATTTATGGAAGCGATCCGTATGATGAAGCATGATGACGAGGTGGAGGGAACTTTTTTCATCCACGTAACGCTTATCCCGTTTATCAAAGCAGCCGGTGAGCACAAAAGCAAACCAACACAGCACTCCGTCCAAGAGCTACGCCGTATCGGTATCACTCCGCAGATGATTATCGCTCGAAGTGAAGAGCAACTGCCAAAAACGTTCAAGAAAAAATTGGCGCTTAGCTGTGATGTTTCTTCTGACAGCATCATCGAAGCACTGGACGCAGCAACCATTTATGCAATACCGCTCACTTTCCTACACCAAAATATTCTAGCACCCATTGCTAAAGAGCTTGGATTGGGCGAACTCAAACCGGATATGGAACAATGGGACACTTTGGTTAAAAAGATTGTTTCTCCTAAATACCGCGTTACCATCGGTTTTGTCGGAAAATACTTGGAGCTCAAAGAGTCGTACAAATCTTTGATAGAAGCACTCATCCATTCAGGTGCTCACCTCGATACCCGCGTGAATATCAACTGGATCGACAGCGAAAAGATCGAAGAACAAGGAGCTGAAGTTTTCTTGCGCGATTGTGATTCTGTTCTTGTTGCCGGAGGATTTGGAAACCGTGGTGTTGAAGGAAAAATCAAAGCCATCCGTTACGCGAGAGAAAATCGCGTTCCGTATCTCGGTATTTGTTTGGGAATGCAACTCTCACTTGTCGAGTACGCACGTAATGTTTTGGGATTTGAAGATGCCAACTCCATCGAATTTAACCCTCAAACAACCCATCCTATGATCTATTTGATCGATAATTTTATCGACCAATCAGGTCAAAAACAGCTGAGAACCCACCGTTCCCCTATGGGCGGGACAATGCGCTTGGGCGAATACCCGTGTGAAACGAAAGAAGGATCCCATTTACGTGCTGCCTATAACGGAGCAAAGATGATTTTTGAACGTCACCGCCACCGCTACGAAGCCAATCCTACCTATCGCGATGACTTAGAGCGTGCAGGTATGGTTGTCACGGGTGAATCTGACGGCCTGATCGAAGCAGTCGAGATACCGGGACATCCATGGTTTTTGGGTGTACAGTTTCACCCAGAGTTTACCTCACGTTTACAAACACCCAATGCTACAATCCTTGCATTTGTGAAGGCGACCTTTGAGCAAACCAATCCTGCTTGAGGTACCACAGCTCAGCCATGAGACATTAAGTACCCTTCTATCCGAGCGTTTCAACGCTCAAAGTGAAAAACTCTCCGATATTCCCCACCCAAGCAAACTCAAAGACGCTCAAAAAGCTGCCAAACGCATTGCCGATGCGATCCGCAACGGTGAAAAAATCGCCCTCGTCGGAGATTATGATGTAGATGGGGTTACCTCTACCGCCATTGTAAAACGTTTTTTCGACCTCATCCCTTATCCATTGACTGCCACAATCCCCAATCGTTTTACTGACGGGTACGGCGTTTCCAAAGGAGTACTGGAACGTATTGATGCGAATGTGGTATTTACGGTGGACAATGGAATCAACGCCATTGAAGCCGCCGAAGTATGTAAGACAAGAGGTATCGACCTCATCATCACCGATCATCATACTCCCTCAAATATCCTCCCTGATGTTTATGCCATCGTCAACCCAAAACAGCGCGATTGCCCCTATCCGTTTAAAGACATTTGCGGAGCGCAAGTGGGCTGGCTTCTAATGGGTCTTATCAAGCAAGAGCTTGGTCTTAGTATTGATATGCGACAATTTTTTCCTTTTCTGGCACTGGCGGTCATTGCCGATGTAATGCCTTTGGTTGGAATCAATCGTGCGATTGTCAAAACGGGTTTAGAGATGATGAATACCTCTTCTCTACCTCCCTTTATTATCATCCGAGATATTCTCAATCGTTCTACTATCTCTTCGGAAGATATCGGTTTTCAAATCGCACCGCGTATCAACTCAGCAGGACGTCTCGAAGATGCTTCTATTGCACTGGATTTTTTAACCGCTAAAACAACCGAAAAAGCATACCATCAATTTGACCTTCTAACTTCTCTTAACGCGCTTCGTAAAGAAATCGAAGCGCATACAACAACCTCTGCTATGTGTGAAGTAAGCTCCAGCGATAAAGTGATCGTCGTCGCAGGAGAAAATTGGAATGAAGGGGTTGTCGGGATTGTTGCTTCTAGACTCGTAAACCATTTTCAAAAACCCGCAATCGTATTGAGCATCCATAACGGTATTGCAAAGGGGTCCGGACGAAGTATCGGCAATGTTGACCTCTATACTCTAATTAAATCTCAAGAGCACCTATTGGCAAAATTCGGTGGGCATAAAATGGCCGCAGGGCTCTCTATGGATTTGGCGAACGTTGAGCAATTCCGTACGCTTATAAACGAAGCAGCTCAGGATATTCATCCCGATGATTTCATCCCTCAAAGCGATATATTGGGAGAACTTGAGTCAGAATCCATCAATTTCGAGCTCTTGGAACTGCTTCAAAAGTTTGAGCCTTACGGTGAGGGAAATCCGCGTCCACGGTTTTTACTGCGCGACGCACACGTTGTCCAGATCAAACTTTTCGGAAGCGACAAATCTCATAGCCGCCTCGAACTTCGACCCGTGTCTACAATCACTAAAACTATTGAACTGATCGCTTTTCGGCGTGTGTTGGAGTGTCCCGAAAACAAACAGCTAAGCTGCAGTTATACCGTCAATAAGAATGAGTTCAACGGAAAAGTTTCCATGCAATTAATGCTAGAGAGGTTATTTTAATGAATACTTTTTACATCGCCTTTCGGGATCCGCTCTTTGGAATCATTCTCTTCTTCCTTTTGCTGTTTCTTATCTCGTTTTTAAGCTATTGGGGAGGACGCTATAAAGCTTCTAGAGCACATCGTTCTCTCGAGTCCTTCTTGGGAAAATTTGACGAGAGTAGTGACCCAACCCCCATTGCCTCCCAAATTCACAATAACACGCTCAATAATGAATCATGGCTTTTACTGGCTCAGAGTTTTGAACTTCAAGGGAACTATGAAAAGAGTGTTGAAATTTATCTCGCTATCCTCTCCAAATACAGTGATCCCCTCTTTCAAAAAGAAGTACTTTTACTCTTAGGAAAGACCTATTTTAAAGCAGGTTTTTTAGAAAGATCGAGGGTAAGCTTTGTCCAAGTACTCGAAAATCATCCCCGCACACCCGTGGCACTGCACTATCTTATTTTACTCTATGAACAGCTCCAACAATTTGATAAGGCACTGGAAGTGAGTGAATCTCTTCTGGAACTTCAGCCGCAATCGCACTCTATCCAAACCTATCTCCAATGCCGATTTATCCTCGTCAATCCAAAACTAAGCATTGATGAACGATGTGAACAGCTTGCTGCTGTTTATCGTGAAACACTTAGTTTGGGTTATTTGATTTTCGACTATCTATTTACCCATCGTAGCGCTTTGGCATGGGAGATCTTCGATCATGGCTTGGCACACCGACTCAGTGATGTCTTATGGAGATTGGGTGAAGAGAAACTCGATTTAGCTATAATTTCACGTAATGTCTACCTGTGCGAATTATTTACAGCCCGTGGTGCGGTTGAGCTGGCTCAGAACAGTTCGGTATTCGAGCTTGATACCCTCATAGCATTACGAAAGTGTGGCAGCAGTAAAGCCACTTTGCAGTTTGAATACGCGTGCAGTGAGTGCAAACAGATTTCTTTTATCCCGTTTCACCGATGCCCGCATTGTCATACGATTGATACCGTCAGTCCAATCTTAATCCTCTCCAAGGAACATTTTGAAGAAAATAACTCTTTTCAGTGACGGCTCAGCGCTTGGCAATCCAGGACCTGGCGGTTATGGAGCCATCTTGCGGTATGGTGATACGGAAAAAATTGTGTGCGGCGGCGAGAGCCATACTACCAATAACCGTATGGAGCTGTTGGGGGTAATCGAGGGATTACGCGCGCTCAAAGAGCCTTGCCACGTCACCGTCATATCGGACTCGAGTTACGTCATCAAAGGGATTAACGAATGGCTGGAAGGATGGATAAAGCGCAATTTTGCCAAAGTTAAAAATCCGGACCTTTGGCAAGCGTATATAGAAGTCTCAACCTCGCATCAAATTTACGGAGAATGGGTACGAGGGCACAATGGCCATCCCGAAAATGAACGATGCGATCAAATAGCCCGTGAAGAGGCAGAAAAATTTAAACAAGGATTGAACACCAATGGATGATTTACAAACCCTACAAAAACAATTAGGGTATCAATTTCAAAACAAAGAGCTCCTTATTGAAGCGCTGACGCATAAAAGCTACAAACAGCCCTACAATAATGAGCGACTGGAATTTCTAGGAGACGCCGTTCTCGACCTCATCGTCGGTGAATATCTTTATAAAAAGTTTACCCATTTTGAAGAGGGAAATCTCTCCAAGATGCGTGCTTCTTTGGTTAACGAGGGGGGATTTACCCGTCTGGCCATTTATTTGAATCTGGGTGAGTATATTTATTTGTCCAATGCCGAAGAAAACAACAGCGGACGCACCAAAAGCTCGCTTCTCTCGAATGCATTTGAAGCGCTTATGGGAGCTATCTATCTCGAGACAGGGTTGGACACGGTGCGCAGAATTACCATCGAACTTCTCGAAAAAGTTCATCCCGACATCTCTTTGGACTCGCTCTTTAAAGATTACAAAACATCGCTTCAAGAACTAACGCAGGCCCATTATGGGATCACTCCCGATTATCAGCTCGTAGCCGCCCACGGACCGGATCATAAAAAAGAGTTTGAGATTGCTGCCTTCATCGATGGAAAACGATATGCAAGTGCCGTAGGTAAAAGCAAGAAACAAGCCCAGCAAGAAGCCGCAAAAATTGCATTGGACATTTTGACAAAGGAGCTCAAATGAACCGTTTTGGCGAACGCTTCACGATGACGACCTACGGTGAATCTCATGGAAAAGCAATCGGCTGTGTCCTCGATGGTGTTCCTGCGGGACTTGAAATCGATGAAGCCTATATCCAAAGAGAACTCGACCGTCGCCGCCCGGGACAAAATGAGTTTGCCACAGCGCGCAAGGAATCTGATACGGTTGAAATTTTAAGCGGTGTATTTGAGGGGCTTAGTACGGGTACGCCTATCATGATGGTCATCTATAACACCGACCAAAAAAGCGGTGATTACTCTAATGTCAAAGATATTTTTCGCCCCGGTCATGCCGATTTTACCTATTTTCATAAATTTGGACTGCGAGACTATCGCGGCGGCGGACGCTCAAGCGCACGTGAAACCGCAGCCCGTGTTGCCGGAGGTGCGGTTGCAAAACTCATGCTCTCTAAACTCGGTATCACTTTTCACAGCGGTATTAGTGCTATTCACGGGATTGAGGCAAATGTGCTCGATTTTACCTATCCGTCCAATAGCCCCATTTATGCATTAGATGCTAGTGTAGAAGAGGCACAAAAATCAGCCATTTTAGAGGCTAAAAATCGCCATGACTCTGTTGGCGGGGTAGCTACTCTCAAAATCTCAGGCCTTCCAATAGGACTGGGAGAGGGACTTTATTACAAACTTGATGCCATTCTTGCAAGCGCTATGATGGGGATCAATGCCGTCAAAGCCGTCGAAATTGGTGATGGCATTCACAGTGCCGAACTCTTGGCATCTCAAAACAATGATCCCATCACTGCGAATGGATTTAAAACGAATCATTCCGGCGGAATTCTAGGAGGGATGAGCAACGGGGATGATATTATTTGCAAAGTTCATTTTAAACCTACCCCTTCCATCTTCATCGACCAAGAGAGCATCAACACCTCAGGGGAGAACGTTCATGTCTCTCTCAAAGGGCGTCATGACCCATGTGTGGCTATTCGCGGTTCTATTGTGGTTGAATCGATGGCAGCCTTGGTCATCGCTGACATGACATTATTGAATATGGGCCGCACCATGAAAGGAATTCAAGGCTACTATCAGTAACTTTATTATCTTCTGTTAAGAATTATTTCACTACTATTGATAATCTTTATTCCATAAGGTTTCAACGTGAGCGAACAAGAAAAAGCGTACCTTCTAGACACTTCGGTCATCTTGGATGACCATACTAATATCTTGCGTATAAGCCAAGAAAATCAGAATGCCGTAATCATCACCAACATTGTTTTATCTGAACTCAACAGTAAAAAAGATGACATGCGCTCTGAAGCCGGTTTTCAAGCGCGAGAGTTTTTCCGTCTTGCCGATGTTGCGGTCGGTGAGCCTATTGCAGCCGTTGAGCTCCCGGCCATAGTATTGGAAAGAATAGACCCTACGCAGTGTGTCAACGACCGCTACTATCGACTTGCCCTCAAATTTGACCGTTCTTTGCATGGCGGGGAAGATGTATTAATAGACTTTTACATCATTCATCGAGAACACTATCGCGTTGCAACTTCTTTCTCTGAACTAAAAGGGATGAACGATGCCAAGATAGGAGAAATCGCTGATGACTATGATCTAACTCTCGTTACGAACGACATGTCGTTTCGTATTGCCGCTGAAATCCGAGGAATACCGACACAAAACATTCGTAACAGCAGTGTTGAAGCTCCGGAAGATATCGATTTTTCCTCAACCTATACGTATACAGGAACTCCCGAATTTCCAACCGATGGAGAGCATCATAATTTTGAGCAATTTACCTTTATAGAACAAGCCATAAGCAGTACCTCTGAGACCTATGCAACAGGGATACAGCGCTACGCACTTAGCTCTAATAATCAACTAGAGTGGTGTGATTTTGATCGCCGTTTCGGTGAGCATTTCGATGAAAACTTGGTTCGTCCTATGAACATTGAACAAAAGTTTTATTTTTCCATGATGACCCATCCCCAAAACTTTGTCACCGTAGTCGCGGGTTCAACCGGATCGGGAAAAACGCTTGTTGCACTGCAAGCAGGACTTGAGCTGGTGGAAGAGGGGATTGTTGAGGGGATAATCTATGCACGAAATACCGTCACCTCCAATGATCAACAATCAGAACTTGGCTTTAGAAAAGGGGATGAAGAGCAGAAACTTGGCTACTTTATGTACCCCCTCTATGCAGCCGTCAACTTTACCATAGAGCATCAAAATAAACACTCCATTGACGCCCGTGTCGAATTTACAGGAACCACCAATTCCGCAAAACGGGAAAATGCTACCGAGTTGTTTATGAAAAAATACAACATCGAAGCCATGGACATTGCCCATATGAGGGGAACAACCATCTCACGTAAATTCGTTATTATCGATGAGGCCCAAAACATGACCAACGCAACCCTAAAACTCATCGGTACACGTATGGGGGAAGAAACACGATTGGTCATTATGGGAGACCCTGGGCAAATCGATCATCCGTTTCTCTCTAAACGCCGCAATGCGCTCGTAAGCCTGCTCAACAAAGCTCAACACAGTGATTTTATTGCGGGTATACAACTTCGACACACGATACGCAGTAATGTTGCTGACTGGTTTGATAAGAATTTTTAATTAACACGCCATCGGAACACGTCCCGATTGGCTACGCTAACGCTGAGTTTTCTTCAGCAGAAAGCTCATGCGCGGAAACCGCGCTTTTGCAAAATATATTTGGTGTATTAAATCGGGAGAACGCGGATTTTAGTTGAAAGCTTTTCTTTAAGTGTTGATTCAATCGCGTACAATGTACCCGTACTTGAACTCGCACACCCATTACATGCACCCAAATAGCGGATGTAGATATCGATATAGTCAGGTGAATCTTTGACATCGATAACCTCAACGTTTCCGCCGTCCATGATGAGAAATTGGCGAACACTTTCATCGATCACTGCATCAATCGCTTTGATCTTTTGAACCAAAGTCATCGTTTCAAAATCACCGCTTGCACCTGCATCAGCTGCAGCTTGCATTTTTTCAACATCCATCTCACGACGAACATCTGCCAAAATATCGACAAGGTAATATTCACGTGCCTCATGACCGCCCGGCTTGATACACGATTTACAAAAGCCGCCTGCCTTAGTGTAATCTGTGATTTGCTCGATGCTTTTTAGATCGTTGAGCTTGATCACTTCACGTAATGTTCCCAAACTAATACGGGCACATTCGCACACGATGATTTCTGATTCAAAGCTTGACTCATCAACGCCAAGATACAATCCAGCCGCTTTTTTGATAACATCATACGCCATAACCGAACAGTGCATTTTTTGTGGTGGAACAGCAGGTGTTTCTGGATCATCACGTAGTGACATTTCAACATCAATGTTAGTAATTTTGACTGCTTGCTGAACTGTTTTACCGATACAAAGCTCTGCCATCATATCCGAACTTGCAATTGCCGTACCGCATCCAAAACTTTTGAATTTTGAATTAACGATGGTGTCGTTAGCTGGATCAACTTCCCAATACAAACGAACCGCATCGCCGCAGCTCTCTGCACCGAAATCGGCAACGATCAGCTTGTGTCCAGCTGTGTCACATTCCTCTTGCGTAATTTCACCCTGATTGGTTGGGTTGTTCATCAACGTTGTAACTTTATTTGAGTACTGATCCCAAAGAGATCCGCCTAATAAATCATTTTTTGCCATAATAGAATCCTTTAGTGGTGAATTGCGCAAGCAGCTGATTCGCCACCTGCTGTTGGTTGTACGATTGCATACGAACTTGAGATTGCACGTAGTCTTTTAACCGCTGATTCAAAACGCTCGATGACGTAATCGATCTCTGCATCGGTTGTAAAACGGCTCAAACTCAAACGAATACCCGTGTGTGCCAATTCATTGTCCGCACCGATGGCTAACATAACGGAGTTTGCTTCCAAATCTTCAGAAGCACATGCTGATCCTGTAGAAGCACCGATAAGGGCATTGTTCAAATCCCACAGCATCCCTTCACCCTCAACCCCGCGAATCGAGATCAAAATAGTGTTAGGAGTACGGTTAGCTCTATCACCAACCGTAAAGACATCCGTCAAACCTGACAATAACGCATCTTCGAGGCGATCACGCTTCGCAGCGATAGATGCCATCTTCTCTTGAATATTTTCTGTTGCGAGTTCAAGCGCTTTGCCCATTCCTACAATGTAGGGAACATTCAAGGTACCCGAACGGCGACCGCCCATATGTTCACCCCCATGCAACAATGGTGTCAAGTGCTGTGAATTGCGAATATACAATGCACCTACCCCTTTTGGGCCATGGAACTTATGCGCTGACATCGACATAAAGTCAACATGAACGTCTTGCATATCAACTGGAATTTTACCCACTGCTTGAACACCGTCTGTATGAAAAAGAACCCCTTTTTCTTTACAGATTTCACCGATCTCTTTGATCGGAAAAATCATCCCTGTTTCATTATTCGCCCACATAATAGAAACCAATGCCGTTTTTTCGGTGATAAAACTGCGAACGGTGTGTGCTTCAACGATACCTTGATCATTGACTGGCAAATACGTGACCTTAACACCTTGATCTTCCAAGAATTTACATGCAGATAAAACCGATGGATGTTCAATCTCCGTGGTCACGATGTGATTCTTTTCGCCATGCATAATTTTATCGAACCATACCGACTTCAAAACCCAGTTGTTCGCTTCGGTTGCGCATGAGGTGAAGATAATATCGTCTTTGTCCGACGCATTGATCCCTTTGTACATCTGATTGATCGCTTTCGTGATCGCCGGATGCGATGCAGTGCCATAACGGTGAAGCGAGCTAGGGTTACCGTAGATTTCGCTAAAAAACGGCATCATCTCTTCAACAACAGCAGGATCAACCATTGTGGTAGCGTTATTGTCTAAATAGACATTCATGTGACTCTCCTATGTGAGGTGCTTTTTAATATAAGACAATTTTTATCTTGTTTAACTTTTGGGATGATAATACATCCTGTGTTATAGCCACCTTAAGGGTTTTTTATATTTAGCATGGTTTAAGGTTGCTAGAATAATGCATTCAATAACCACAGGATAAACAATGAATTCTCAAACGTGGTATGCCCATTTTACCAAAAGCTTCGCCAAACTAACGGGAAAATCGCTTACTTTTATCTTGGCTATCATCATGATCATTGTCTGGCTTATCAGTGGTCCTTATTTTGACTTCAGCAATACATGGCAGCTTGTCATCAATACAACCACTACTATTATTACCTTTATCATGGTTTTTGTCATTCAAAATACTCAAAACAGAGACACAGAAGCCATGCAAGTAAAACTCGATGAATTGATACGGGCTACACAAGGGGCCCATAATGCCCTCTTGGATTTAGAAGAACTGGAAGAAGATGAAATAGATATGTTTAGGGAAGAATATGAAATGCTTGCCCGAAAAGCGCGAGAAGAACTCGAAGCAGGCGAGCTCGATACCAATATCCCCAGTATCTCTAAATAAACGTTTAACTCATTAATGCAATCATCGAATCTATACTCTCCTGAAAATCGGTAATCACCGTGGCTTCTTGCGATAAAAAGGCTTCCATTTGCTCTTTTTTAGCAATCGCTTCATCCAGTTCTTTGTCAGAACCTTTGATATACGCACCAATACGGATAAGCATCTCATTCTCTTTTAGCAGTGTATACAGGCGTCTAAATCGACGTGCCGCAGCCAAGTGTTCAGGAGTGATAATATCATTCATGACGCGTGATGCGGAATTGAGAATATGTATCGGGGGATAAATCCCAAAATCGGTAAGTTCGCGCGAGAGGACGATGTGTCCGTCTAAAATAGAACGTGACTGATCGGCAATAGGATCGCTCATATCATCCCCCTCTACGAGAACGGTGAAAAAAGCGGTGATCGACCCATGCCCTTCTTCTTTTCCCGCGCGCTCCATGAGCTGTGGCAGGAGAGTAAGAGAAGATGGCGGATACCCTTTGGAAGTAGGGGGTTCACCCAACGCCAGACCGATTTCGCGCTGAGCCATTGCAAAACGGGTCACGGAATCCATCATAAAAAGGACATCATGCCCTTGGGATTTAAAATACTCCGCAACACTCATCGCGCTGAATGCTCCATATTTACGCATCAGCGGTGAATCATCACTCGTTGCAACTACCAATACGGTGTTTTCCAGATTTCCGCCGAGTGATTTTTCGATAAATTCTGGCACCTCGCGTCCCCGCTCGCCGATAAGGGCTACAACTTTGATCGGTGCTTGGCTCCCGCGAACAATCATCCCCATCAGTGTCGATTTTCCGACACCGCTTCCGGCAAAAATACCGAGCTTTTGCCCTTTCCCGCAACTAAGGAGGCCATCAATGGTTTTTACCCCTACCATAAAAGGTTCATCAATCATTCCACGCTTCATAGCAGCAATTGGGGCTTTGATTATCGGCTCCATATGAGACCCCCAAACAGGACCTTTCCCATCGATAGGTTTCATAAAAGGATCAACAACCCGTCCCAGTAACCCATCGCCAACTTCTATGGCCATTCCTGTTTGATTGGAGAAAACTTTATCCCCGGCACGGAACCCCTCTACAAATCGAAAAGGGGTAATAAAAAAACGATTTCGCTCTACTTCGCTAACCATTCCCATTGCCTCTGCACCGCTTACATCAGAGACGATGCTAACCGTATCGCCAATGCTAACGTGTAGCCCTTCTGCCACTATGACGGTAGGACTGATTTTAATAATGGTTCCGAAAATGGTATGAAGCTTCTCTTTCCCAAGACGCTCGCGAAGGGCTTTTAAAGGCATCGAAACATTAGTATCGGTTGCCCGAATTGGAGTTGATCAGACTAAAAAACTCCATACGTGTTTTTTCATCCCGCTTAAAAAGACCGCGTAACGCGCTGGACGTTGTGGTTGAACTGATTTTCTGTACTCCGCGCATTTCCATACACATATGGCGTGCCTGAATCACCACGGCAACCCCTTTTGGATTAATTGAACGCATCAGGGCATCGGCAATCTGTTCAGTGAGCTGTTCTTGAATTTGCATCCTTCGTGCAAAAACATCCACTACTCTAGGGATTTTTGAGAGCCCGACCACTTTTCCATCAGGAATATAGGCAATATGGGCTCGACCGATAATCGGGAGAAGATGATGCTCGCATGTAGAGTAGAATTCGATGTCTTTGATCAGTACCATTTCATCATTACTACTGGTAAACATGGCTGAATTCAAAATGGCCTGAGGATCTTCCTGATACCCACCAAACATAAATTCATAGGCTTTAAAAACACGTTCAGGCGTTTTAAGCAATCCTTCTCGCGTCACATCCTCACCCACTGAACCGATCATCGTTCGTACCGCTTCTTCAAAGTGTTCTTGATTACTTGAAGCCATATGCACCTACTCTTACTAAAGATTATTTCGTGACTCTAACACTGATTTGCTTTTATTTTGATTTTGTTCAGCCATAGTTTAACCCTTTTTGGATATTATTTTTGCCATTTAGTCATCACAAAAGACGATAAACAGCCATAAAGGGATTCAATGCAAATCACAACCAATAAAATTAATTCTGCTAACGCAAAAATAAACGCAGCCATCACACGCAATACACTCGATACTAATATCGAAAAAATTGCTAAACAACTCAGCAAAGACGCAAAAGTCCCTGGTTTCCGTAAAGGAAAAGTTCCAATGGATGCTGTCAAAAAACAATACGGTGAGCGTTTGGTACAAGACGCTGAAGCACAAGCGCTTCGCGATTTACTCAACGAAGGACTTAAGCTCATGGACATCGCTGCCGACACTCTCATCGGCGAGCCTCAGATTACTAAATTTGAAAAAAACGATAACGGTATTGAAGTAGAAGTAACCATTGCAACACGTCCTGCAATCGAATTGGGTGACTATGTTGCTATGATTCCTGACTTTGCAAAACCTGCAGTGTCTGATGAAGCTATTACAGCACGTATCGAGGAATTGGCAAGCGCTCAAGCACCATTGGTAAACATTGATAAAAACCGTCCCCTAATTGATGGCGATACTGTACTAATGGATTTTGAAGGCTTTGTTGATGGCGTTGCATTCGAAGGCGGAAAAGCTGAAAACTTTTCACTGCATCTTGGCAGCGGGCAGTTTATCCCAGGCTTTGAAGAGCAAATGATTGGACTTAGCAAAGGCGACGAAAAAACAATCGACGTCACTTTCCCTGAAAACTACGGCGGAGAAAAACTGGCAGGCAAACCTGCAAGCTTCAAAGTAAAAGTTCACGCAATTCAGGCAAAAGAACCGGTTGTTCTTGATGACGAATTAGCGAAAAAGATGCTTCCTGGTTTCGACGATGCAAATCTTGCTATGTTAAAAGAAAAAGTAAAAGAGCAGCTTGAAAATGAAGAGATGAGTAAGTTGTACAATGACGAACTCAAACCAAAGCTTATGGAGCATTTTGTAGCAACCTTCACAATCGATCTTCCAGAGTTCATCGTTGAGCAAGAGATCGATATGGCTCTCAATAAAAAAGCACGTGAAATGACCGAAGAGCAAATTGCTGAGCTTCGTGACAACGCTGACAAAGTAAAAGAAATGCGTGAAACATTCCGTGAGGATGCATCCCGTGCGGTTAAAGCAACCTTCATCGTAGACGCATTAGCAAAAGCAGAAAGCATCTCTGTTAACGAGCAAGAACTTATGCAAACCATCTATTACGAAGCAATGCAAATGGGTCAAGATCCTGCCGCTGTTTATAAAAACTACCAAGAGTCTGGCTATCTCCCGGCAATTCAAATGGCAATGATCGAAGATCGCGTATTAAGCAAATTGCTTAACGATAAAATCAAGTAAACACGATGAGCTACATTCCTTACGTTATTGAAAAAACGGGTCGCGGTGAGCGCTCGTATGATATTTATTCACGTCTCTTAAAAGACCGTATCATCATGCTAAGCGGCGAGGTAAATGACCCCGTAGCATCATCAATCGTAGCACAGCTTCTCTTTTTAGAAGCCGAAGATCCACAAAAAGACATCTATTTCTACATCAACTCTCCGGGTGGTGTGATTACCTCTGGAATGGCGATTTACGATACGATGAACTACATTCGTCCCGATGTTTGTACCATCTGTATCGGTCAAGCGGCATCCATGGGAGCATTTTTGTTAAGTTCTGGCGCGAAGGGCAAACGTTATGCTCTGCCACATGCACGTATCATGATACACCAGCCTCTAGGCGGTGCACAAGGGCAAGCTACTGATATCGAGATTCAAGCCAAAGAAATTTTGCGCATGAAAGCCGAGCTCAATGAGATTTTAGCAAAAAACTGTGGACAAAGCGTTAAAAAACTTGAAAAAGACACCGATCGTGATAACTTTATGTCAGCCGCAGAAGGCGTCGAATATGGTATCATTGACGAAGTGCTTCTTCAAAAAGAAAAAGAAGAAAAATAAGAAGGTAGAAAAACATGGAAGCTACCCCAGTAGAATCATATCCTCGTAACGCAGCATCACGTGTTGCAGGTGGTCAATCGATCCAAGCGGGAGCACTCCATGTCGGTTCGCTAAGCGATCCTACTAGTGATTTGGAAATTTTTTCCAAAGAAGTTTTAAATGCGCTTATCTCCGATAATCTTCCCCCTACGCCCAATAATTTCTCCCTCTATTTTGATCGTATTTTGGAAGAAAAAAGCGAAAGCCTTCGTCGCCAGATTGGTTCAATTTTAGAACTGGAAGATAACAATGAAGATGAACAAAATCTTGAACTGGAAAAAACGCTCAAGCAAGGCTTTTCATCCGTCAAAAGTATCTTGCAATTAAGTGCGACCCTCTATAAAAATATGACCCTTATGGAAAAAATTCTCGAGAAACGGCAAGAAGAAATCAAGAATATTCCTTCCACTGGCGCGGCAGAGCACGTATTGGCTTCCCTCACGAATGATGTAAGTAAATTAAGCGGCATTCTCAATAAGCAAGTTACGCATATGAAAGGTCTCTATAGTGAAACGGCAACGATTGTCAAACAAGTAGAAAATGAAACAATTTTTGACAACCAATATGGAGTGTACAATAAACGCCATCTTCTCAATAAATTAACACAAGAATCCAATCTCATCGAAGAGTTTCACCATAAAAGCTCACTCATAATGGTACAGCTTTCAACCGCGACTATTGCCCTTATCAACAGCGAAAAGGCTAAAGGACTTATGGTTCGTACCGTTGCACGTTTACTGCTCAAAACTTCTCGAAGAAGTGATATTGTCGCGCATTACGGTGAGGGAATATTTTCCATGCTTCTTAAACATACCGATACAGAGAGTGCCAAACGGGCAGCAGATCGTCTTTATGAATTGGTCTCTTCCACGAACTTTTTTCTCGGGGATCAAGAAATACAATTGAAAATAGCTATCGGTATTTCGGAATTAAATCCATCCCGCTCTACGGAAGAAATTCTCGTAGGAACTCTCGATGCTATGCACTCATCCAACGATGAAAAGAAACTTCATTATGTTGTTTGTAACGATTAATAAGAGTTTTCATGCTGCTTCCAATTATTACTTACCCCAATAAACTTCTCAAGACCCTTTCTGCTGATGTTGCAATGTTTGATGAACAATTACATACGTTTCTTGATAATATGTATGAAACTATGATGAACAATAATGGAATAGGATTAGCAGCCATTCAAGTAGCAATGCCCATCAGAGCACTCATCTTGTGTATTCCTGACGAAGAGGGCAATCAATCGCCAACCAATATATTAGAAATTATTAATCCGCGTATTGTGAACACAAGCGGTAAAGCAACCTATCAAGAAGGGTGCCTAAGTGTGCCTGGATTTTACGAAGACATTGAACGCTATGAATCGCTTACCTTGCATTACCATGACCGTCATGGAGTGGAGTGTACCCTACAAGCAGATGACCTTCTCTCTATTGCCATACAGCATGAGATGGACCATTTGGATGGGAAACTTTTCATTGATCACCTTTCCTACAGTCGGCGTAAAAAGTTTGAAAAAGAACACAAAAAAGTACTCAAAGAAAAAAAGTAACCTTCACAAAAATATTGCAAGCTGCAATATTTAATCCTCTACCTCTTCCCTAAGCTACAATTATCCTAAAAAACAGGGTAGCACAAAATGAAACAACTACTATGCGCAACGCTAGAGGGGATTGACGCCAAAACCGTAGAAGTTCAGTTTACGGCTACCAAGGGACTTCCGGCGTTTAGCATTGTCGGAATGGTCAATACCGCTATTACAGAATCAAAAGAACGGGTAAAATCGGCCCTTTTAAGCAACGAATTCACCTTTCCGCCAAAACGGCTGACCGTCAATCTGGCCCCCAGTGATTTGCGTAAAGAAGGGTCCCATTTTGATCTTGCCATTGCCGTTCTCATTGCCTTAGGGAATAATGATATTCAACTTGATGAATGGCACGTCTTTGGGGAACTTGGATTGGATGGTTCCGTAACCGAAAACACGCTTCTCTACCCTATCATCCTCTCCCTCGCCAACAAAGGGGCGATTACCAAAGCGATTGTCCCCCATAAAAGCCTCAATAAGCTCTCAAAGATACCCAACATCTCTTTTTACGGCGTATCCACCCTGACCGAGACCTTACAGCTGCTGCAGACCAAAGAAACGATCCCTCATGCACAATCCACCTCTTTTGAATTTCCTTCAACCATGCATAATGAACAGCCCTATTACCACCATGAAGACTATCCTTTGGATTTCAAAGACATTAAAGGGCAAGAGCATGCCAAACGGGCTGCACTTATCAGTGCGGCAGGGATGCATAACCTCCTGCTGGAAGGTTCCCCCGGATCAGGAAAATCAATGATAGCAAAGCGCTTGCAACATATCCTCCCTCCTCTCAATAACAATGAGATGCTGGATTGTGCCAAGTTGGAAATATTAGAAGGTAAAGAGCCCTCTTTTACCCCTCTACGCCCTTTTCGATCACCCCACCATACCAGTACCGGGGCGAGTATCTTCGGTGGCGGAAGCCACAAGGCCCAAATTGGAGAAGTAGGATTGGCTCATAATGGTATTTTATTTTTCGATGAACTTCCCCATTTTTCTAAAAATATCCTTGAAGCGTTACGAGAACCAATGGAAGACAGACATATTCGCATCTCACGCGTAAATGCCAAAGTCACTTATGATGCCAATTTTCTCTTTGTTGCCGCGATGAATCCGTGTCCCTGCGGTAATCTTTTCAGTAAAAACATCGCTTGTCGCTGTACCGACTTGGAAATGAACCGCTATCGTTCACGTCTCTCTGATCCTTTTCTCGATCGAATTGATTTGTACGTTCAAATGCATCCTACCTCTGCGGAAGATAAAAGTTCCTATACCTCGTACCAATTTCATGTAAAAGTGCGAGAGGCTTTCTCACGCCAAAAAAAACGGGGACAAAAAACACTTAACGGATCCTTGAGCGATAGCGAATTGGAAAAATATTGTGTACTCAATGATGAAGGCAAAAAAACAATGGATCAGGCAATCGGACGCTTTTCCCTCTCGTTTCGCGCGGTCTCAAGAGTTCTGAAAGTAGCCCGTACTGTCGCTGATATAGAAGGAGAAGAAGCTATTGAAAAAGAGCACCTCCTAGAGGCGCTCAGTTATCGAAAACGGTAGTTAAAAAGTTGCTACCACCCATTGCGTGATGACAAAGCCACCGACAACGAGCCAAATAAACATAGAGCCCGCCGTATAAAGAGGTGCAAGGCCCAGTCCTTTAAACTTTGCAAAACGTGTTCCCATACCCAATGCTGTCATGGCCATTGTCAATAAAAAGGTATCAATCATATTGATGTTCCCAATTACTCCGGTAATAATCGTTGCCATATCTTCTGGCGCCGTTGTTGTGTAATTATGAATAAGTGAATTAACCCCTGCCATACCTATAAAGTACACGGCAAACCAAGGGATGACCAATTTGACTTTTGAACCCTCCCCCCCTGAACTTTTTGCCAGTGCACTTAAAACAAGACCCAAAACAATGAGCATTGGTGCAATCATAATAACGCGTGTCATTTTAACAATAACGGCTGTATTAGCCATATCTACACCAGCCCCAGGTATCGATGCAGGTACTGCAACCACTTGCGCTACTTCATGTATCGTACCACCTACATACATCCCAAATGTTGAAGGGCTCATATGCAAAAATCCCGAAGAGGGTTCAATGATCGTAGCATAAAGGACCGGATATAAAAACATCGAAATCGTACCAAATAAAACAACCATCGAAACCGCTACAGCCGTTTTATGCTCTTCCGCTTTTAATACGGGCTCAGTCGCTAGAACTGCTGCAGCACCACACACAGATGCACCCGAAGCTGTCAAAATCGACGTATCACGATCCATTTTAAAGACCTTTGTTCCCAACCAAATACCAATAATCATTGTTGAAGAGAGAACCAAAAGGGAAACCATAAATCCTTGCATTCCAACCTCAGCAATTTGCTGAAAAGTGATACGGAAACCGTAAAAGACGATCGCAAAACGTAAAATCTTTTTACCTGAAAAGGTAATACCGCTCTCCCAAGCTGAAGGAAACTTATTATGCAGTGTATTGGCATAAAAAATACCCAGCACAATCCCCACAACCAATGGTGAGATTCCTAGGTTTTTAATGACCGCTAAATCGGCAATCATCGTTGCCGCAGCGGCAAAAATAGCGACAAACAGGATTCCATTTAAGGTTCCCGCACGCTTTTGAGGTGAAAATGGCATACTAACCCTTCTTATAATGAATTAAAATTGCATTATAGTGAAAATTTATTAACAGCCTATTTCACCGTTACTTCCAAGCGAGAAGGAACGTTTTCTTTGGAATCCGAACTTGCTTTTTCGCTTTGCGATACACTGACCCGATTGCCCAGGGCAGGGTTCTTTCGCAGGTACTCAACCACTGTATTGGCGCGGGCACTGGCCAGTGCCCCAAGTTCAGAGGAAGTAATCACTTGCAACGCTATGAGGCGATCTATAAGCGCTGCCGTATAGTGCCGAACAAATTGGGCTTCCTGTGGATATTGTTCTTCCATTGCAGAGCGTATGCTTTTCACCTCAGATGAACCCATAGATTTTTTTGCTGTTTTTTCAAGCATTTCCAGACTCATTGCATCCGTTGAGTCAATTTTCTCTTTTATACCTTCTCCAACCACCATACGTATGAGTTTTTTGATTCTCAACGCTTTATCATCCTCTTTTGCCGCCCAGGTACCATGCACTTTTAATATAAGCTTTGGACGCTTCACCATAACAGCCGCCAATTTATCCAGTTGCTCTTGCATTGGAGGAGATAATTCATCTTCACCCGGTTCAAATAAAACACTCGAAAGAGAATCGTCATCCGATGATATCCCCATCAAAGAGCCCAAAAGTTTGAACGGAGCGGTTACCGCTTTCGTCAATAAGTTTCCAATCACCTGCCATACCACTTTTCCGTATTTGAAGTCAGGGCTGTTCACATCCCCCTGCACTGGCAGATCGATGTCGATAATTCCCTCACCGTCTTCAAGCAATGCGACTACAAGCCGCATCGGCCACGGTGACCCTCCTGCTTTCTCTTCACCCAGTTCGATTTGCTTGATGATGACTTGGTTTTTCCCATCCAGCTTACCCGCATTGATCTTGTAACCCAAATCCAAGAACAGCTTTCCATTGGCTATTTTGTATCCTAAAAACTGAAGTGAATAAGGAGTGTATTGTTTCAATTCCAGATTCTCAAAAACCACCCTCATATCCGTAAATGATTTGGGCGCATTAGTGTTAAGCGAGCCATCGATTTTGGCCAATCCGTACTGATCCACGCCCCCCTTTAAACGGACAAATGTCGTAACATCCTTGGTAGTTGATATCCCTAACACTTCTCCTTTCAGATCATGGATATACGTTTTAAACGGCAGGGGTAAAGAGAGATCACTAAACGTCGCGCTGCTGTTTGCAATGGCGAGCTTAACAACATCAATACCAAAAGGATGCGGATTGCTTTTGGTAGCATTTCCATCCCTCTTTTGTGCCTTACTCAATGTCGAATAATTTAATATTTTATTGCGATCGACGAGCGCATTCGTGTAGAGTCCGTTCACGCTCAGCTGATTGATCTTGAGCCGATTATCAGGATAGGTATAAACAAATGGGGTTACGCCGATACGACTCCATCCCAGCAATACCGAACTGTCTCTTCGATCTTCAACTACCCAATCGCTCAACCCTATCGTTCCCCGTACCGAGGTCTTTAATGGAGTATAAGAATACTCTCCCCTCAGCGTTAAATCCCCTCGGCGCAATGCCGCATACGTGCTCGACTCAATATACGGATCAATGAGGGGCAAAGAGAAATGATTAACCTCAAATTCCCCTTTGCTTTTAAGTGCTTTACGCGTCAGTTGCCCGTGAAATTTTATCGTCGATTTTTGATTGATTCTTCCGGTACTTTCGATATTTATGCTTTTTTGCTGGTCACTTGAAAATCCATTGATGCTCAGCCAAAGATCATCAATCTCTGCCTGCACCCTATGCTCTGGTACTTCATCAATAAAATCTGCTTTGGTTTTACTCAATTCAATCTGATCAACTGTATAAGACCAAGGTATGTTTTGTGTTTCTTCAGCTTTTTTCCCAGAAGCATACAGCAGTTGCCCAACATCCATCGTCCCATTTTTTAGCCGTTTAAGCGAAGCGTTCATTCCGGCAATGGCCAGCGTCTGAATATTGGCGCGTTTTGCATCAAGACTTACAACAATACCATCTGCATCAAAACTTTCAAAACCGCCGATTATTCTGCTCTCTCCCAGTCGATTAATTTCTAAAGTTCCGCAATGCAGTGCAACATTTATACGCTTTTTAGGATCGCTGCTGAAATTCTGACTATGAATGTTTATACCTCCGATACTGGCCCTATAGGGGGCAATCGGAGCATAATCGGTCCACCCCATTGCTATATTTTCCAATCCAACTTCTTTGATCATCACCGTCCACGGAATTTTGGTTTCGTTCTCCTCTTCAGGAAAGGCTTTCTTGATTTGATCAAGGTAATCAACCCAGTCAATCACTCCCTCTTTGCTGCGTGAGGCATTAACAGTAAGCCCATCAAGCTTCACTGCATTTGCTTCTAATACTTTACGCATCGGCCATACAGTGGCGTTAGAAAGTTTAAGATTCTCAACGTCCAATAATTTCTGCTGCTGACCTTTTGGGATAACGCGTAAACGATTCAACTGCGCATGGAGTTGCGTCAGCTTGGTTGTATTGATATCATCCGTATTCATCTCATAATTAAATCCGAAACTCGCCGTACCATCGGCGACTTCAATCGGTAATTTATCTTTAAAATAACGCCATGGGGTATAGAGTTTCCCCGAATTAAACACCACGCTTCCCTTGATCTCAAATGGTTTTAGACGGTCAATTTTGCCTCGCAGATCGACAAATCCTCCCTCATTGATGGTTGCGTACAACCGCATCATCCCTTTTGTGTTCGAAACATCCCTCAAATCAATATTTTCCAGATGAAATCCAATCGAATCAATTCCTTGATGGAAATGTTTCCCCTCGCTCTCATCCGTGAAATCAATATTCCCTTCCTTGAGGGTAAAATTACTCAGTAAAAGCGCCAAAGGCTTAGACTCATCAGTTGTTTTGTTCTCATCTGAACCAAGAGTACTCAGCCATCCAAAATTCATCTCGCCCTGAGCACTTTTATGGAGTATGATCTGAGGTTTTTCAATACGAATGTCCTTGATCACCCATGTGAATTTCCACAGGTACTCCAACGGATTGAAGTTGATCGCCACAGAATCAATCCGAATGAAATCACTTTTTTGAGGTGTTTTAAACGCCATATCATGCAGCTGAAGATAAAACGTAAACGGATTAAAAGAGGCCGACTCAACAGAAAAAACACCCCCTTTTGTTACATTCAATACCTTTTGTGGGGCAATGTTCTTGAGTACGTAAGGGACTCCAAAAAAACCAATAATTCCATATGTTACGAATATTCCTGCAACTGCTTTGAGTAGCCATAATTTTTTCATAATCCCTCTTTTTAGTGCGATGTATTAATTATATCTATTGTAGAATAACTTAATATTAAAAGAGCTTCTGGAGCCCCTATGCAACGCAAGAAAATTTACAATCCATCATCAACTGAGCATGTCAATGATCGGCGTATTTTCGGCGGCAATCCTACCGGTATCTTCGAGCTCAACAACATCAAATATCAATGGGCCTATAATCTGTGGGAAATGATGCTCAACAACACGTGGTTTCCAAAAGAGGTCGATATGACCCGCGATGCGGTTGACTATAAATACCTCACCGAGATGGAAAAAACAGCGTACGATAAAGCGCTGTCGCAGCTGATTTTTATGGACAGCTTGCAAACCAACAATCTCATGGACAACATCAACCCTTACGTTACTGCCCCTGAGATCAACCTCATTTTAGTACGTCAAAGTTTTGAAGAGGCACTCCACTCTCAAAGCTATGCCGTTATGGTCGATTCGATCAGTCAAAACAGTGAAGAGATTTATCAGTTGTGGCGCACAGATATGATGCTCAAAACTAAAAATGATTCCATCGCCGCACGCTATGACGAACTGGCAAACGATCCGAGCGAAAGTGCTTTTGTAAAAGCCTGTTTTGCCAATCAAATTTTAGAGGGGATCTATTTTTACAGTGGTTTCACCTATCTCTATACTCTTGCCCGTTCAGGAAAGATGCTGGGAAGCGCACAAATGATCCGCTTCATCCAGCGCGATGAAGTGACCCATCTCGTCTTGTTCCAGAACATTATCAACACCCTTCGCCGCGAGCGTCCTGATCTCTTTACTGAAGCACTCACCGAAGAGGTGTACGACATGTTCCGAAAAGCGGTAGAACTCGAATGTGCTTGGGGAAAATACATTACTCAAGGTCAAATTTTAGGTCTGACCAATGAAATCGTAGAGCAATACATCCAATATTTGGCCGATGTGCGCCTCCATGCGGTAGGGCTTAAACCCCTTTACAACGTCGCCAATCCTATCAAATGGGTCGATGACTTTAGTAAGTTTAACGATCAAAAAACAAACTTTTTTGAAGGTACCGTCACCAACTATTCCAAAGGAAGCCTCAGTTTTGACGACTTCTAAAACGCGCCCGCTTAGCGTCCTTTGCTTCTCAACCAATCATTTTTTTGAAAAAAACCTGTCCCATCTCATGGGCCTTATAGCTCTAACACCTCATGATGCTATCGTCGTTGCACCGGAAGTTTGCTTGAGCGGTTTTGCTTATGATCGATTTGATGAAGCGGCGGCCTTTACCCCCATCGCTCTTAAACAACTCCTCAAATGCTTAGCGGATCGGCTGCTTATTTTCACCGCCATTACTCACGAGGACGGCAAGTTTTACAACACAGCTTACGCACTTCATAAGGGTGCTATTCTCCATACCCAGACCAAAGCAAAACTCTTTGCACTGGGAGGAGAGACGGACTATTTCACCGCAGGAATTGAAAGTGCTATCAAGCCTTTTGAGTTTCAAGGCATAAAAATCGGGATATTGATTTGCTTTGAGCTGCGTTTTAAAACCCTCTGGCAAATGTTAGAGGGGTGTGATATCATCGCCATTCCTGCCCAATGGGGGAAACTTCGAAGCGATCATTTCGTCACCCTCACCAACGCCTTGAGCCTCATGAACCAATGCTACGTGGCAGCTGCTGATGGTCTCAACGAAGACACCAGTGCAATGAGCGGTATCATTACTCCCTTTGGCGCAGAGATACGCAATAATGGCGAAGAGGTCCTCACTTCTAATTATGAAGAGCGTACCGTCACCTCTATGCGCCGTTATTTAAATGTAGGAATTTCCTGTGACCGATAAAGTAACCATTATCAAGACTACCCGCATGGCCGAAGAGATCGCAAAAAAGTTTCCCCTTCGCGACACCATCAAAAACGCCATTATACAAACCAATCGTGAGGCTTTTGTCCCCTTGTCAATGCGACACAATGCCTACCGCCTCGATGCTCTGCCTATCGGTGCACAGCAATACATCTCATCCCCCCTCACTGTCGCCAAAATGACACAGTACTTGAGTCCCGAAGGGTGTGACAACGTTTTAGAGATCGGTTGCGGCAGCGGCTATCAAGCAGCTGTCCTCTCCCGTGTTTTTCGCCGGGTCTTTACGATTGAGCGTATTGAATCACTCCTACTGGAAGCCAAAGAACGTTTTCGCCAGCTCAAACACGGTAACATCCATACTCGCACCGATGATGGGCAAAACGGCTGGGAGCAATATGCCCCGTTTGATCGTATCTTATTCTCCGCATCCGCACGCTCTATCCCACAAAAACTGTTTGACCAACTCAAAGAGGGTGGTATCTTGATCGCTCCCATGGATCGCGGACGTGAGCAAATCATTACCCGCTTTACCAAACAAGGAAAAAAGATCATTGAAGATGCCCTCGAAGTGTGTGATTTTGTCCCCATTTGTGATGGAGTAGTACGATGAATGATCAACGTGAGTTTTGGAACGAGCGCTTTGGCCGTGAAGGCTACTTTTACGGAACAACGCCCAACCGTTATCTCGCATCCCATATTGATGCACTCCCCCCACATCAAACTGTTTTATTCCTAGGCGAGGGTGAGGGGAGAAATGCGGTGTATGCGCTTGAGCGCGGACATACTGTGACGGCACTGGATGCTGCCGAGATCGGCCTTGCCAAAACCGCCATGCTCGCACAATCCAAAGGGCTTGAACTTTCACTGATTCACACCGATCTTGAATTTTGGAATCCGACACAACACTACGATGCAATTATGTGCTCTTTTCTCCACCTTATCGAACCTTTACGCAGTGAGGTGTTTGCCAAATCTTTAGCACACCTCAATACAGGAGGGGTATTCGTCGGAGAATTTTTCTCAATTCATCAGCTCCCGAAAAATACCGGCGGACCCAAAGATCTTGATTTACTCTACACCGCCGATCAACTCTCCTCTATTTTAGCAGTCTTACCATGTGAGATTCTCGAACTGTGTGAAATAGAGACGCAATTGCACGAAGGAACGGGGCACAACGGTGAAGCTTCTGTAGTGCGTCTAAAAGTGCAAAAACGATGAGTCTACCCGAAGCTTTTGTTGACCGCCTACACCAAATTGTTCCACGTGACCACATTAAAGCCATTCTCAAAACCTTTGATACCCCTAAACAAGTGACCTTTCGTGTCAATACCCTTAAATCAACGCCTCAGGGCCTCGAAACAGAGTTGACAGCCGCTAATATCCCCTATCAACGTATCCAATGGCTAGAAGGGGCATATCGTATCTCCCCTGATGACAAACTACGACTTACCCAAATCGATGCCTTTTATCAAGGCAGACTCTACATCCAGAACCTCGCCTCGATGGTTGCTCCTATGATTTTGGCTCCACAGCCTGAAGAGACTATACTCGATCTCGCCGCTGCACCCGGAGGCAAGACACTGATGTTGGCGGGTATGATGCAAAATACGGGGTGGCTCTCTGCCGTGGAACCCTCACGTGAACGTTTTTTTCGTCTCAGAGCCAATTTGGAAACCCAGGGGGTCACCAACGCCCATACCTACATGACCGATGGGCGCAGTGTCGGAAAGAAATGTCCTGAAATGTTTGATCGTATCATGCTCGATGCCCCATGTTCCTCCGAAGCCCGTTTCAAAACGCATGAGCCAAAATCGATGTCGTTTTGGAGCATTCACAAAGCCAAAGAGACTTCAAAACTGCAGAAACGGCTTCTCCTTTCCGCCTACGATGCGCTCAAGCCGGGAGGAAAGCTGCTCTACTGCACCTGCTCCTTTTCTCCGGAGGAAAATGAAGGGCCACTCCAGCATTTACTCCAACGTCACGGTGAACACTTGACAACGCTTCCCCTTTCCTTACCTTTTGACAATATACAAAAACCTTTAGAGCGTTGGGGAAAAGAAGTCTTTGATATCCGAATCCAAAATGCGGTGCGTATTCTCCCCACCGATACCATTGATGGATTCTTTTTGTGCTTGTTACAAAAGAAATTATGCTAAAATATTCGCATTACTTTTACAACTAATTGAGGGAAATAATGTTAAATCAGAAGCTGCTACTGACCCTGTTGTCACTTGCCTTTATGTTTAACACCCTGCATGCCGAACTGACTTGTGCCGAAAATGCCCAAGAAGGGTCTATCTCTTTTTACCATGAAAATTATCTGGAAGCCAAAAAATTTCTCTCTAAAGCCTCCGAAGCCGGAGATCCAAACGCTCAGTACTATTTGGGAATCATGTACCTCAATGGGTATGGTGTTCCAATCAACTACCAAGAAGCCGCTCGCCTTTTTATGCTCGGTGCACAAAAAAAGCATGCCGGTGCCCAAATTGCACTGGGGGTTCTTCTCATTGAGGGAATTGGTGTTCCGCAGAACTTCAAACGTGCTGCCGTTTTATTAACGCTAGCAGCCAAACAAGACAACCGAGATGCCCAAGCAATTCTTGGCTGGATTTATAAATACGGCGTTGGTGTCACTGAAAATAAGATCATTGCGTATGCGCTATGGAATTATGTGGCCGCCAAAGGCGATGATTGGGCACGATACAATCGTA
Source organism: Sulfuricurvum sp. (assembly GCA_030694265.1). Classification (GTDB taxonomy): domain Bacteria; phylum Campylobacterota; class Campylobacteria; order Campylobacterales; family Sulfurimonadaceae; genus Sulfuricurvum. The sequence continues at coordinate 4,128 of JAUXYP010000009.1, read as the reverse complement.
ACTATCTTCTCTCAGAAATGACCGAGGAGGAGCTTTACAAAGCACAGGACCTCTCTATGAACCTTACCGCCCTTTGGAACTTCCTAGAACACAAAAAGGCAACTACGCCTAAGAATCTCAAAAAGAAAAAAAGAAGACACTAACGTCCCCTTAGCCTCTCCAGGTTCTCTCTTTCCACGTATCTACATGCACAAAACCTGAATAAATCCCAATTCCTGCACCACCGCACAATCGCATTAAACGCGCCAAATACTCAATTGGAATCCCCTGCATGTGAATATCGGCTGCTTTTCCGTAGAGGTGCATTGAGTTTATAGCAGCGCCTTCCGTCATACTATTCGTATGTTGCGTACGGTACCCAGAGGTGAGGATAATCGGTCGATCAACGTGATTGCTTGCCAGCCACTGCTGTGCTTTTGCCAAAACAGAAAACAAATTGGGATCCATTTGAACGGCAATTTGATCATGCGTATCCGCAAAAATCTTACATAAATCATAATAGCCGTTCTCTTCCATCTTACCATTGCACATAAAAGGTATTTTATAGGTATTACCATTGCGGATAATATGAAGCAAGGTTTCCTCGTTTCTCAAGCCGCTTGCACAGAGCGGAACAGAAGCCGCGAGGAGTACACTTTTCTTGAGAAACAATCTTCGTTCATTATTATAAAAAAGAGAATCTTTGTTATTATCGTTCATAAATCCATTACGCTTTTTAAATTTTATCTCATTACTAACTGCATATAAAGCAAATTACAGTCCATAATAAAAATAAAATTGGCACACATTTTGCTTTAAGAGTTCTATCTTAACCTCAAGAAAGCGGAGTCATGAACTATTTTTGGTCATTTCTTTTCATTGCAGCCTCGGTGAATGCGGCCTATAACCCATTTTTTCACTCTGTTGCAAAACCGAAAAAAGCTCCGGAATTGGCACCGGCATCACGCCCTATGCCTCTTCCTCCGCTTTTAAAACCGGCATTTGAACCCACTTTAGCGGCACCGAAAGCACCATTTGATCTTTCACAGTTAACCTATAACTGTTTTCTAGAAACAGCAAAAGGGAAATTTATCTTACTTAAAATTGGTGAGAACAATGTGGTATTAAAAGAGGGTGATCCTTTTTATGCCAATAATAATAAATACTTCATTCGCAACATAACCAGTAACTTCATCACTGTTGATGATGCCGGAAGAACACAAACTATCTACTTTACAGCGGGAGGAAATCAATAATGCGTTCGATTATCCTTGCTATCGCTCTTCTTGGACTTACCGGTTGCAGCGTCGTTACTAAAAAAGATATGTTTAAGCCCGAAATGTCTTTAAAAGAACTGGACAACAATACTACCCAGATCCAGCGTAGCGAACCGGCCATTCAAATCGTTGAAGTCAATGCGGATACGTTTCACATTGAAACGCAAACCATTCCAGACAAAGAGATCATCAAGCGTGCCAAAATCATGGGAGCTAGCTTAAACGATGTAATTGCCCTTTTGACAGAAGCCACCAATGAAAATATTGTTTTTCAGCTCCAATCTGAATCCATTGCTTCTACAAATTCACAAAATTTACTAAGAACACAAACAACTGGAGCTGGCGCCAATAATGGCCAATACAACTTAGACAATGACTATTTACTCACCGATACCAGAATCAACCTCTCTGCCTCCAATATCGCCTTTGGAAGTTTGCTTCAAAAAACCATGGGCGACAAACTGGGTATTCAGTATTACGATGACACTTTCTACCTAGGTCATGTCCATACGACCACACTCAAAATTCCTTCTGTCAATGGGCTCTCAGCAGCCATGCAAGCGAGCTTAAGCTCTATGGGCGCTACAAACATTGCCTTTGATTCGATCACCTCCTCTATGAGTTTTTCGGCAAAAGAAAAAGAGTACGGTGACATTATGAATTATCTGCAGATTCTCCGTAACAATCTGTACGTTATCGAGTATGAAATTTCCATTTACAATGTTGAACTTAAAGATAATTTTGCGCTGGGTATCAACTGGAGCCTCATCCCCTCTATGGCAGAAAATGGAATCGGGTTTATCGCTTCCTCGGCAGCCTCTCTCGGTGCTGCAGGAACAACCGCTGCTCCACTGACATTTGGTATGCTCATGAAAAATGACAAATACAATGGGCAAGCGCTTGTCAATGCACTTGAAAACTTTGGAAAAGTAGAGAGCGTTCAACGTCCAAAGCTTCTCGGCCTTGCAGGAACGAATGTAAAACTGACCGATGGGATTGAAACACCTTATATAAGTGGAATTCAAAGCACCTCTGTGGCTAATGGAACCGCACAACTCTCCACAACCAGCGCAACGGCACTCAGCGGTCTTGAAATCAATCTTAAATCCAACATGCTCGATGGCACAGTCATCACCGATATCGGCCTTAAAATCAACGATGTAGTAGGATTTACCAATTTTGAAGTAGGAAATACAAAATTCTCTCAACCACAAACCGTTACCAAAGCGATTAACAACACGATGCGTGTACAGCCAGGGGTTCCTATTGTTATCTCAGGCCTCTTCCGCAACAAAAGTGACAAGGGGTGGAATGGAATTCCAGGTCTTGGTGATACATCAGCGGCTGTCGTTGGCGGAGCACGCAGCTCTGCAAACACCAAAAGCGAAATGGTAATTATTGTTACCCCTCGCGTCATCAAGTACGTGATGAAGTAACCATGGCAATATTTACAGCAGGGTGCCTCAATCTTACCAGCGACATCGATAAGATCCGCGCGCAAGTATATCGTTATGCGCGCTCAGATCTTGATTCGACTGCGATCAAAGTTTCCTTACGTAAACACGCCGAGGGAATAAACTACATCGCATTCTTACCAAAGGAGAAATTGGTGTATGAAAACATCCTTTTACTCGCCTCCAAGAACACTGGTAAAAGTATCATCATTTTCGAATTGGATTATAAGCAAGTAGGTGTCGTACTCGAAGATCACAAAATCGTTGATTACATCCTTGATAAACCAGAAGAGTTTGCCAAAGAACGCGGGTATGAAACTATTTATGCAGATAATACCAAAGGAGACAAACTTGTATCCCTCAATCTTGATAAGGATCGAAAAGACACCTGGACCGGAAGTTTTCTATTGGCCTGTACCGTTATTATCACCTCTGTACTCTTTTACGCGGGTTACGATTATTTGAACTCTACGCAGCTCAATCTCACCAATCGTGACACCCTCGTAACAGAGTACAAACAGCTGGTAACACAGAACTGTAAAGTCTCTTTAGCCATGACCAAAAAAGTGGATATGGTTGGTGAATTGGAAAAAATCGAAAAAATTACACAGGCATCTGGGTCCACCCTTCAGCAGATAAGCTATCAAAATGATAGCTTATGTGCTGAGGTGGTGACACCAAACCTCAACGCTTTTGTCGGGCTGTTACCACCGGAAGCTAAAATAATGAAGGAAGATGCTGCTCAAGGCATCGTGCAGTTTTGTAATGAAAAAGTATAGTCTCGTTGCTCTTTTTATTGTTATCTTGATGACAATTCTCGTGTCAACGTACTTTTATTTTCTCGACATCGTGTACGAAGATAAAACGGTAGCCGAAGAGGTGAAGACCTTTAGTGCTTTAAAAACTGCCGTGGAGCAGCCAGTTGCTGTGTACGCGCAAGACGAAGTCATGCGCGCCAAGAACGATCAATACGATGCGCTCATCCAAGAGTTAAACATGGATGCCATGGTAAAGATCGAGAAAGAAAAATTAATTATCCAAGGAGGCATTCATGAAACCTATTCATACTTACTACTGAAACGGCTCTTGGATGTTGTCAAACATGACGACGTAGAATTGGTTAGCAGTTGCATCGGGAAAGGGTGCACTGCGGATGAATTTGGATTTTCAATCACGATCCATCCATATGTATTAAATGTACCAAAATAAAAAACAAATCTTGCAGCGTCAAGATAAAAACAAAGGATATACAATGACACAGAATTACACAGGAATGAGAAAAGGTATCTCTCTCGTAGAGATGATGATCGCGATTATTTTATTCGCAGCGTTGGCTACTATTGGTCTTAAATATACCAAAAACTATATTAACACAGACCTTCAAGCAATGAAAGCTCGTGTAGCTGCAGCAATGGACC
>JAUXYP010000019.1 GCA_030694265.1 Sulfuricurvum sp. | reverse complement strand
GCGGTTAGCTCAGTTGGTTAGAGCGCTTGGTCGACATCCAAGAGGTCAGCAGTTCGAGTCTGCTACTGCCTACCAGTAACATGTTTTAAGAAGTCCTAAGCAGTCCACTAAGCCAGCCTAAGTGCTGGTTTTTTAATGTCTTTTTGTCTTGTAGTGTCCTAAGCCTTGCTATTACAGCCTAAATAATTTACAGTATTATTTGCGTTATTTAAAAATACCGCATTTATAAATACCGTAAATTGCTTAATTTTGAGGTTGATTATGGCTTTAACCGATATTGCAGTCAAAAGTAGCAAGCCTAAACAAAAAGCGTACAAGCTAAGTGATAGTAACGGCTTGTATCTATTCATTAGCCCTGCGGGTGGTAAATTGTGGCGGTATGACTTCGCCATTAATAAAACACGAAAAACGCTCGCGCTTGGCAAATATCCATTAATGACCTTGCTAGAGGCACGTGAAGCGCACTTGCAAGCCCGTAAAAATATAGCGGCTGGTATTGATCCTAGCAATTTAAAAAAGCAAGCCAAAGCCGATAGTGAAGTAAATAACGCAAATACTTTTGAGCTGTGGGCTAATCAATGGCTAGGGCATTGGCGGGTAGATAAAGCTACGCGTCATGTTGATATTATTAGCAAGCGATTAGCAACCAATGTGCTGCCTGTTTTAGGGGCGATGCCGATATTGAATATTACAGCGGTTGATATTGCTAACGTCATGCGCGGTATTGCAGGGCGTGGGGCTTTAGATGTTGCTACTAGTGCTTATCAAACCATTAGCCAAATATTCCGCTATGCCATTGCTAACGATAAAACGGCGCGTATCACCCGCAACCCCGCAACTGATATTAAGCCAAGCGATATTATTCAATCGCGCCCTGTGGTGAATCAAGCCCGTGTCGATATTAAAGACTTGCCAGTGTTATTGCGGGCGATTGATACCAGTGAAACTAGGGCGGTTACGCGCATTGCCATTAAGCTAATGGCTTTAACCTTTGTACGTACTAGCGAGCTAATAGGCGCAGAATGGCAAGAGATAGACTTGGAAGCTAAACAATGGCGCATTACAGCCGAGCGCATGAAAATGAAATCGCCCCACATTGTGCCATTGGCAAGCCAAGCGCTTGAATTGCTAACAACACTAAAAGAACAAACAGGCTGGAGTAAGTTTTTATTCCCCCACCAGCACGACCCTAAAAAAACCATGAGTAACAACACCATTTTGC
>JAUXYP010000015.1 GCA_030694265.1 Sulfuricurvum sp. | reverse complement strand
TGGAGTATTTTTCATAGGTGTAATCACTGCTAAAAGAATGTATTAAATAATCTTTATTCGTTTCATTATCAAAATAATAGACTTCCTTATCGGTGTTTTTGTAATTGTATTCCTTGACGAAATAGGGGAATATTTCCATTGTTAAATCAATAATAAGCTTATCGTCTTTATTGTCTTCCATTAAGACTTCTTCTGCTGTTTCTTCTTCGTCGGGTGTATCTTTACCAAATATATCGTTATAAGCCCGTAGAAACCCCTTTAAAGTCTTTTTATGGTCAAGATAGTCGTTAACTTCTTTGAAAAACTTTTCATCGAATTCGGATCCGGTTAAATACTTTGGGTCTATGTATCTTTCTTTAACAAATTCAAAAAAATCTTCTTTTTTACTTATGTCGTATAAGTCTATATTGGAACGGATAATCGTTTTAATTTTCTTATATTCGGTAATCAAAATATTTTCTTCTTCGACAATGAAAATTCTTTTGTCTTCTAGCATTTGTGAAAGGGTATAAAATAAATGTCTTCGTCCGTTATTGATAAAATCAAAATCGTTTTTATTGAAATAGGAAAGGACATTTATTTTATTTCTTTCCAGTTGTTTGAAGAAGGTGAAAAATCGTCCGTTCAATTTTTCCAAATAGTCTTTTTGCAATTTATCAGTGAAGAAATTAATGGAATAAATTTTCTGTCGAAGTTTTAGCTTTGAAAAAATCAATGTTTCTTTTGAGACTTTGGAACGGGGTTCTAATAGTTTATTTTCTTCATTGAAGTCAAAACTTTTCAACATATATTTAAACATATAGTCCGTTAGGTGCTGTCCTGTTCCTTTGCTATCTTCAATCGTTCTAAAATAGATAAAGTTTCCTTCCCCTTTTTTAGTTTCCTTGATAATGTAGATACTTTGTTTTTCACCTTGAAATTTGGTTGACCTTTTCATAAGGGAAAGAATTTCATATTTATTATTGACACGGATTTTTATTTCTTTGTTTTTGAATAGTTTTTGTATCGCTTCAAAAAAACCAGCATTGACTACTAATTCAACACGACCTATATTGTTGTTTTTACGACTTAAAATAATTGCTTCTAAATAACGGATGAAATCATTTTCACTTTTTAAAAGGTCGGTCTTATGACAATGGATATTTAATTTTTTGGTCAGTTCATAGACACGGAT
>JAUXYP010000014.1 GCA_030694265.1 Sulfuricurvum sp. | reverse complement strand
AATGGCGATAGAAGCGAAAATGGCGATTTTTACAAATAACCTCAATTTATATACTATTATGTAAATTACATATATAATTCAGAATATTAAAAAAAGTACGATACTATCTTAAACATACTATTATGAACAGAGACTATACCGAACTTCAGAATTTTTTTAAATCAGTTGATAATCTTGTTTGGAAACCACCAGGCAATATTGATGATCTTAATTACTCTGAGTTGTTATTTTTACATTTCATACTTGAATCCAACAATGGCTATGGTCAATTTAGCCTTAACGAAAAAGATTTTCCAAATTTTTTGGAACAGAGTGTAATAGATGGACTTTTAGAAAAAAATTTCTTGATTCACTTTTCTATGAATAACGATAGCTTTGTAAGTTTTTTTGATAATGAATCTCACTCATTTAATAGTTTCCAAAGACATTTTTTTAATGTAATAAAAAGTCTAACTGGCGGTCTAGTTTTTATTAATGAACATCAAATAACTTATGAGGATTTACAAAAGTCTGTTTTCAGAAAACTAGAAAAATATTTTCAATTAAATTACGATGATTTAAAAAGTTTGGAGTTAATCTTTAAAAAGTATTTGTTAGAAAAAGGGTTGTTAATATTAGAAAAAAATATGAAAAAATATGGTCTAAACTTTAAAATAACCCCTATGCTTGAAGGCAAAATGAGGGAAATTTTGTGGACTGAATCATTAAGATATTTTGAATGTATTATAAAAGTTGCTTGTAGATCTGTAGCAGCTGATTTGAAAGAAAAAAACACCGAAGTATACAAATTCTTGAGTAAACGATTTATATCTAGGCTTAACTATTTTAGCAGTATCAAACTAGAATTTCACAAGGAAAACCTTACTTTTAAACATTCTCCAAGTGCTATAGATAATTTTATTGCAAAAAAAATAAACTCAGATTTTGATAATTTGTTAGATTTAAGTGGTCGACAAATATTTAATTTCTGGATTAAAAATCCGTCACTTGAATATAAATTTCAACTAACTATATAGTTTTTGATTCTCAAAAATTCTAAAAGCTAGACAAACAACGAATGGCCTAAATTTATTTTTTTCGTATAAAGGTAATAGCATCGGAAAATAATTAATTAAAAAATTTTCAAACTTTTTTATGTTAATGTCATTATCTTGAATACTAATATTTGAAAATTCTGAGCTTAACTTCATCACGTCAATTAAGTTAATTTCGTATTGAATATTAGCATCAACATTACTATTAATTGACTTAACTAAATTATCATATATAGGTTCAATAACATTCGCATAGTTTTGTGTTATGGCTACAAAAATATAATTAGGCAAATTATCTACAGGCTTTTTCTGATTAAGATTCAAAATATGATTATAGTTTGCAAGAATCCTACGCTCAGAGAATTTATTTATCAATTCTCTAATACTTTCAATGAATAATCCAGCTTCGAGCAATTTTGTTTCTAAGGATATTGATTCAAAACTGTGGTAATTGTTAGTTGGTGCCTTCTTATTAATTACGAATGAGATTGCAGTAACTTTATTCCTTACCCCAGAATACTTTTGAACCGAAACTTCGAAATTTGTAACTTCAGATATTTTGGCTATTGATTTCTTAATGATGTCTCTGTACGCATATCTGTAATCATTGTATGAATTTAGGTCTTTGTTTATATTTAATATATTATATAATTCATTGAGATCATAAACATCTGTGTATTTTTTATCTTTATTTAATAAAATAATTTCATAAATCTTATAAGTAGCAAAGTTAAAGCTTTTTATTAAATCAAAATCTATCAAGATAAACTTGACACTATTTTCATGTAATAAAAACACTCTTTCGTCAAAACGGAAAGTGAAGCCAGAATTGTCATATGTAACTTGAATAGGGTTAAAAACCTCATCTTTACCGTTTTCATTAAAGACAAATGTCAGCTTATTTAAACTGCAAGCGGCATTTATAGTATTTATATTGTCTTTTGATTTTTGTTTGATAATTCTTTTTAGTGTTTTTATATAGATAAATAGATTTGATCTATATTTTATTGAAACCCCAAGGCTTACCTTTAAAAATGCATCAAATATTCTTTGCTGAAGAAATGAACTGTTTTCTTTATCAGCAGTAAAGACTGTTTTTACAATATCTTCTCCTTTATAGAGTGGTTTGTTAATTTCTTCTTCAGTTAAAAAGATGACTTTAGGTTCTATTGATAAATAGTTCATGAATAACCTTAAATTTCAACAATAATGAAATAGGGTCAGTTCCATATCGTTGATCAATGTGAAACTATTCCCTACTATAAATCATTTAACTTTTACAATTTCCAACAACTTATCGAAACTGCTAACTCATACGGAAAAACTTTTTTGATATGTTGCTGTTGCTAAAAAATCCTATAGTTTAGCTGCAAAGTTTTGATCTATATTTTTGACGCCTCCGATTAGACTTATCTATTAGCTTCCACCATTGGTACTAAACTTCCGTCACTGTACTCAACCACAATAGTTGTTATACATAGCGGCGACTCGGGCAATTTAATGGTGAAGCGTTGATAATCATCACCAAATAAACGTAGATGTTCTGGCAACTCTTTTGCCAGCGCACTCATTACCTCGTCAAATAAAATTCCATTAATATATGGATCACTGACTTGGAAAGCTTGAGCCACGCCTTTAAGCTCATCTCCATTGTATCCCTTCAAATTAAAGTTCTTCGGAACGGGGTACCATTTTGCAGATAAGAAATCGGTTCTGGATAGTTGTCTTAGGATATTCAACTTATCTACATCTTCACCATCCAAAACATATGCCTTCCCGGCAATTCGCTGAATGTTTCCATATTCATCTGAATATGCCCACAAGTTAAGAACAACTTCTTCATTATTTATTTCGTAAGGGATGGTATTTGA
>JAUXYP010000011.1 GCA_030694265.1 Sulfuricurvum sp. | reverse complement strand
CCAACGACACGATTAACAATCATTGTAAAAATTATTCAAATATGTTCGATTATTTTTGGAAGCAAAATTACATTGATAGCAATCCTGTTCGATTGGATAGTTTGGCAAAAAATGAAACAATCAAACTCTCATTTGATGACGAAGACATTGTCAAAATTATGAATGAAATAGAAGAAGAAGGACTCAAACACCTCTTTAAAATTGCTCTATATTCAGGTCTTAGAATTTCTGAAATTCTACTAATGAAAAAGACCAATATTATAGACGGAAATTATTTTAGTATTCAAGAAGGGAAAACAAAAAATTCCATTCGTGAAGTCTATATACACGAACAAATAAAAGATTTGGTCGAATATTATTTGAAAAACAGTGAAAATGATTACCTTATTTTCAATGCTGAAATCAATGCAATCACAAAACGGGTCAATCGGAATATTAAAAAAATCGTTGGGGACAATAGAAAGACTTTTCACTCAACCCGTCATAACTTCATTGAAAGAATATCGGAAAATAAGAATTCGGACAAAATTGACAGAATGAAAATTTCAGGACACTCATTATCAAAAGAAGACAAATTACACTTGGAAAGATATGGTCATTATTCTTTCAAGAAGAAACGGAATGAAAACAAGGAAATCGTTTCATTTGTAAAATATGAATGTTTAGAAAACTAAACAAATCACCAAAAAATTTTCATAATATTTTCATTTTTTTACAATAATTTTTTCATACTGATTAGGGAATGGTTCCGAAAAACCTTTCGGGTTTTTCGTGGTTCTTCCCTCCTTGTTTTTTTAAGAATATATATAATTCTTTCTGTCCGTTGGAAAACGGAAAAGAAAGAAAAAAGGATAGAATTTGTCAAAGAAATTTATAGAAAATTATTTAACTGAATTACAAAAAGAATTCTATTTGAAAGAATATGAAATCTTAAATAATGCTCATAGACAAATTTTTACTCATAAAGAAAACAACACCTTTCTAAGTCTAAAAGACATTTTCAAAAAACAGCAGATTATTAAAAAGTCTGTCATTCAAAACGAAATCAATTCAATCAATCAAGTCCAACAAGACAAAATTATTATTTTTCACACTTCAACTATTGACCCAATTCTAAACTTGAAAAAAAATTACATAACGACAAAAGAATTAAAAGAATTTGAAGAAATACAAAAAGATAAATTAGACAAATTATTAAATAGAGAATATAAAGAATGGGAAT
>JAUXYP010000023.1 GCA_030694265.1 Sulfuricurvum sp. | reverse complement strand
GGGCGCAACTAATTTCAAATGAGAGGGTTGTTTTCACTGCTCTTTGGGGTGGTCCAAATGGTTCGAATGTCCACGCTTTTTCAACTGGGTATGAGGCTCGAAAATTTTCTTCTGTTTTGCGTGAGCGTTTACCTAAACACGCAGTCACCAGGGCTGATGGAGCGTTAGATTTTATTGAGTCTGATGCTTGGGATTGTATAGAGAAAATGGCTCTCAATGTCGCTGATAAGCATAGGATAAAAGTCCAGCATTTTGGCGATTTTCATAATAAGTTAGACGGGCGTACTCTCAATATGGGCGGTACTTCAGCTTATGTTAGGACAACCATTTACGAGAAAGGCAAACAGCTTGGCGAAAATCCGGATTGGGTTAGGGTCGAGGTAAAAGTTAAACCGCCTAGATTAACTAAAGAGGAATTTGGCAGGGGTCAAGAGGAGCCGAGAATTGTCGCTTCTAGGCTTCAACCAATAGAGCTCTTTGGTTGCTCTCAATGGACTAATTCATTGTTACAAAGTACGACGGGCGTAATTGCTCCATCTCAAGCATTAAGGGCATGGAGTAAAACGGAACCTGAAAAGGCTTACTCTGCTATGTTAAAACAATATAAAAACGTTTTTGCAAACTTGTTGGCTAATCATGGTTCTGCGAGTGCGGTAGGTATGCAGATTTATCAAGATTTAAGCTCTTTGACAAAGTAATTTAAACTCCTACCCAGTGGTTAAATTGATGCGCTATTGGCGTAAATCCACCTAATCAATTTATGCAGGCTGATTTTAGCTTGTAATGGCTTATGCTTAGAGTACGTACTGCGAGGGCTTGCAGATACTTACAATTTGAAAGTACTTGAAATAAACACCCTGTGCGCGCGCATGTGCGCATTGGGTGTTTTTTTATGTGTTTCCAATATTGTGAAAGGGTGTTACACTTTTCCAAATAGTTACACCTAAGGGGTAAAACATGGCAACTCAAAAACCTAGAATTATCATTACATTTGAAAATCATGAATATGAGCTTTTAAAGCGTTTTGCGAAGCTGTCAGGCTCTCCAATGTCTAAAGTGATACGCGAGCTTGTGGAACCTGCTTTAGAACCTTTGGAAAGGCTTTGTGTGATGATGGAGGGTATAAATATTTCAACCAAAGAAGTCCACGAGGGCATGAGTAGTTCTTTTAAACAGGTTGCTCAAGATATGGAACCATTTTTGAAAGACGTCATAGACCAAGCGGACATGTTTTTGACTAAATTTGAGCAAATTTCAGAAACACAAAAACCCCGTCTAGTAACAACGGGGGTAGGTACACTTTCACCCCCCCCTATAAACCAAGATTTTAGGGGTTAATTTATGAGTATACAAACAGCTTCAATCCCTGATGTTTCCTGTGTTTTCGATTGGTATCAGGCAACAACTAAGGTTGGAATTGATGAGTTTCAAGATGTTATCTCTGATGTTTACGATTTTGCCGAT
>JAUXYP010000017.1 GCA_030694265.1 Sulfuricurvum sp. | reverse complement strand
TGTTTGCTTCTTTTTGGCCGCATATTCCAATTCAGAAAAGCTCGCTTGCATTGTATTATCCAATTAAATCAATAAGATGTAATCTTACCATGCCGAACTCCAGCTAGGGTGGAGGGGTTGAATAAATCAGTGGTTCCCTAAGCTTGTAGTCCTTATCTTTAGCCTTTGCGCTTCTCACAGTTAAGTCAGTCAGTGCCATTTTTTACGCCCTTATAGTCAATTTGGGGGTATCTTGTTTGGGAGTGTTTTGAAACACCCCTATTAATACCCCCCAGTAATTCAGGATTACATAGGATTATATTAGACGCTATAAAAAAAAGACAATAAAAAAACCAGCACTTAGGCTGGTTAATTGGACTACTTAGGACTTCTTTAAACTAGTTACTGGTAGGCAGTACCTAATCCTAATTAAATGCATAACATATTGTTTATATAGGTTATTATGATAATTAAAAAAGGCATATGCCGTAAAAAATACCGCAAATACAAATTGTGACTATTTTTAATCGCGATTGCATTTGACGGCTTAAATTGAATTATACACGACTAAACTCAGCCGTTTAATACAAAATGGTAGATGTTCTGCTAGTGTCTAAAAAATATTGAAAACAGACATTAATATCGCTAAATTAACTTTTGTTTAGCTACTTTCATTGGCTGCAAGTACCCCATGGGGGTCTATTCGGCGGCAAGGGTCGGCTATGAGGTCTCCCATTAGCTACATACTACGTATCCATCGGCTAGACATTTACGTATGAATGGGTTTATGTGCCGACTGCGGTTAATCGAAGTCGGTTAGCCCTTTATAATCATGAAATCTCGCACGATATAAATGATACCTGCGACAATAGGAGCAACCGTGAGCAACAATAAAGCAATCTTCCCTTTTCTCATGCTCGTTGACAATGAAACTGGTGCAACCAAGTGATGAAACAAAAGTGGGGCAATCAGCCATGCAGATGCCACCCAAGTCACCGCTAGAAAATCTCGAGCTGAGACTTTGTAGAGTTCAGCATCGCTCGTGCTAACGATAGGCCAAATGGCATTCCATATGCCAAATGCGGCAACAAGCAGACCAAGCCACAATAGAGCGTTCATTGTCCGTTTTGGGTATGAATCATCCGACAACCGTAGCTCTGGTTTGAGTAACCAACTGAACCAGAGAATAGCAGTTGCGGGTAGGTAGGGGAGCAGATATTGCCATAGGGATAATGCCGCCTTCTTGGTAGCCTCCTGTTGGCAGTAATCCCAATCCATTCTTTGCCCCGCCAGATAACAACTTAACCGCAATTCCTCTCGAAGTGTCATTAAGTGAGAATTCATGGCTGGTGGGCCGATATAGAGAATTAACATAACAATCACAATCGCCGTAATGTAAAGGCGCAACTTCACTTCATTTGTCATGATTTCCTCTATCTAAATATGTAAAACAAACTTCCTAAGATGTTTCTTAACCATGCACTAGCAATATATATCTGCTTTTATGGGCTGGGTGAAGTATCGACTTTATTTTCTCTTTGGTCTTGTCCTTGCGGAATGCCCTTAAAGCCACGCACAATCCATCCAACGACCCAAGTAAACGTCCATAGAAATAGCAATCCGCCAATTACAATAAGCACGAGCAATCCCAGTTCTTTTAGCCGTACAAACCACCATTGAGCATCTATCCACTCTTCATCAGATTTTGATAACTTGAAATTACTTGCTACCGATTGGGTGTAGCTTAAAACTTCGGTAGAATATTCTTCGCCTCCCCACAATGTTTTGTCTTTATCGTAGAGATAAGGAATTAACTTTGCGCCATTATCAAAAACCCTGTGTTTAAAGCAAAGGGTTAGCGAAACGTCTGTTCCTTTGCTTGTTGTTAGATCCAAGCTCTTGGTTACATCAACGGAATGGTTGCAATCACTTTCCGCTCGCATAGGCACTTTTTCAGGGTCATCAATCTGGTATGTAACATAAACAGAAGATGTTAAATCAAATGCCGCTACAATGTATCCTATTACCCACAGGGCAGCTACCAATTTTGCAATTCGGCGCGCACCTTCAAAAATATTGACAGCCATTATTTGCTTTCCGCTATTTCTGCCAGCACTGCAACAATTCCAACAAAAATCACAATCCACCCAACCAGAGAAAACATACCCCCGCCCCAAGATTCGCCTGTTGAACAGTCAATTTCGAAGAATGCCGCCCACTTCGAGTTGTTTTCAATCAAACTCACAACCGCCTTTGCTGGCAACAACCAAATAAACTTGATAATCAGCCACACATCAGAAATGCTAAACAACAAGTCGCCGTTCATGTCTTTGACGATATGGAATCGCTGGCAGTAATCAATCATTTCATTCCCCATTTTAATGAGTGTTTATTCTAGTAGTTTATGAACGAAAAGAAAACACGCAGACTCCCGCACTTCCGATTGCTTTAGTAAATACCGCTTGATGGCGGGTTGAGCTTACGAAGTTTATCATGCAATTTTTCTTCTTCACCGCTGATTACATTTAAGGCT